>NZ_JBVHTN010000005.1:387147-992536 GCF_055569495.1 Streptomyces sp. NPDC028305 | reverse complement strand
GGGCGGGGAGGCGGGGCGGCGCGCGGGCCCGGCACTGGGGCCCCAGGGGCGCGTCGCCCCCGACCGGTGGCCCCGCGCCGCGGGCCGCGGCGCCGCCACCGCCATATCGTCCGCCCGCCGGGCGGATGGCCCGCTAGAGTCGGTCAGATCGAAGGGCAGGCGACAGCAGCCTCCGATCCGGCCGGCCAGGGAGCCAACCGTGCTGATCAACCACGACACCCGGTGCGCGCTCGACGCGGTCGTCGCTCTGGTGAACACCTCGCCCGAGGACGACGGCCCGGACGCCCTCGCGGATGTCGCCACGCTGCGCCGCTTTGTGGCGGACCACGCCATCAGCGACGTCGGCACGCTCGGGGAGCGGGATCTGGAGGCCGCACGCGCGGTGCGCGACCGATTCGCCGAGGTCTTCGCGGCGCCCGACTCCCGGCGCGCCTCCGAGCTGCTCAACACGATGATCGCCGCGGCCGGCACCACCCCCCGGCTCACCGACCACGACGGCTACGACTGGCATGTGCACTACTTCGCCCCAGGGGCGTCGCTGGCCGAGCACCTGGCCGCCGACGGCGGCATGGCGCTGGCGTTTCTCGTGGTGGCGGGCGAGCGGGAACGGCTGCGGCGCTGCGAGGCGCCGGACTGCGGACACGCCTTCGTCGACCTCTCGCGCAACCGCTCACGGCGCTACTGCGACAGCCGCACCTGCGGCAATCGCCTGCATGTGGCGGCCTACCGGGCCCGGCGCCGGGAGGCCGCGGGCTGAGGACGCCCGACCAGGGCCCAGGGCGGCCCTCACCACCGGTAGAGGTCGTGGACGGCGGTGACGAACAGCAGGGTGCCTATGAACGCGAGGAAGAGCATCAGCGGCGGCTGGGAGAGGGCGAAGAGACAGCCACGTGGCTCTTCGCTCGGCGGTGCAGGGGGTCTTTCGAGGGGGGATGGCTCCCCGGGTGTTTGCAGCATCTCGCGCATGATCATGGCGCAGGGGGACCCCACCTGCGACCCGAGAGCTGTATTGATCGTTTGAGCGTCAGATTCCGTGCTTTTTGAGGATGGCCTCGATATCCGAGAAGTCCTCCGTGCCCGAGCTGCCTCCGGACTTGGCCGCGCCCTTGATTCCCCTCGGCCGGCCGCCCGCGACCGGCGCGGGCGCCTGCGCCCCGCCCCGCTCCGCCGCCGCGCGCCGCTCCTTGCGGGTGCCGTCGCCCCGGTGCTCCACCGCCCGGACCACCAGGAACAGCAGCCAGGACAGGCCGAGCACCCCGAAGCCCAGCCAGACGCTCGGCTTGAAGACCAGGTCGGCGATCCAGCCCAGGATGCCCGTCAGCGCCAGGCCCACGGGGAGCAGCGCATAGGCGGCGATCCGGGTCGCGGCCAGGAACCGCTTGCGGTACGCCGTCACAAAGGCGACAGCGAGGCCCGCCGCGGACGCCGCGGCGCAGACCGTGTCAGTCAGCATCGGGGGCCTCCTGCCCGTCGGATACCGGTATTCCATCCTGCACCCTCGCGGCGCCATTCCGGCCATATCGGGGATGAGGATCAGGGACATCTCCGGGAAACGACTCCTCCCCCGGGCCGACGCCCCTCCCCGACCAGTCTCTCCGGCGCAGATTCGGAGGAGTCGGCTCCGGGCTGGAAGACTGACCCCATGAGCGACCCCCAGCCTGCCCGCCCCGCCTCCGGCGAAGCCGCCGAGCACCACAGCCCCGAGCCCGTCGTGCTCGACGTGTGGTGCGAGCTCCAGTGTCCCGACTGCCGCGGTTCGCTGGCGGACCTGAACACGCTGCGCGCCCGCTACGGCGAGGCCCTGGAGATCCGCATACGGCATTTCCCGCTGGAGAAGCACAAGCACGCCCACGCCGCGGCCCAGGCCCTCGAGGAGGCCATCGTGCAGGGCCGGGGCTGGCCGTACGCCGAGGCCGTGCTGGCCCGCGCCGAGGAGCTGGGCGCGCGCGGCGAGGTGGTGCTGGTCGACGTCGCGCGGGAGCTGGGTCTCGACGCCGAGGAGATGGACACCGCGCTGATCGACGGGCGGCACATCCTGATCGTGGACGCGGACCAGGCCGAGGGCAAGGCGATCGGGGTGGCCGGCACCCCCACCTATGTGATCGGCGGCGAGCGGCTGGACGGCGGAAAGAGCCAGGAGGGCCTACGCGAGCGCATCGAGGCGATCGCCGACCGGCTGCTCGCCCGGTGAGCGGGCGCCCGGGGCTCAGAGCAGTTGCTTGAAAAGGTGGTACTCGGTCGGCCGATAGCCGAGCGACTCGTACAGCCGCAGCGCCGCGGTGTTGCCGCCGAAGACATGCAGCCCGATCGTGCGGGCCCCCGCCGCCAAGCCGTCGCGCTCGGCGGCCAGCATGAGGGTGCGGCCGTGGCCGCGCCCGCGGTGCTCCTCGTCGACCTCGACGCCGAAGACATAGCCCTCGAGGGCGCCCTCTGCCTCCACCCCCTCCTCGGGGCGTATCGCCACCCACACGGTGCCCACGTCGGTGCCGTCGTGGGCGAGGACGCGCAGCAGAGTGCCGGGCGTCGCGGGGCCGTCCGGCAGCAGGGTCGCGTAGGCGGTGTCCGCCTTGGCCCGCGCCGCTTCCTCGGCCACCCCCCGCTCCGTCCAGCTGCGGATGTGCTCGGTCCGCTCGTGCTCGAACCAGGCCGGGTACTCCGCCTCCCCCATGGCCCGCACCTCGCTGCCCGGCGGCAGTTCGGGCGCCTCGGACAGCTCCTTGACCATGTTGCGGCTGCGCTCGCCGAAGCCGAGCGCGCCCGCGAGCCCGAGCCCGGTCGTGGCCTGCGCCGGAATGCTCACCTCGGCCTGCGTACAGCCCCAGCCGCGCAGCACCTCCTCGGCGGCCAGCGCGGCGACGGTGCCCCGGCCGCGATGCCGGTCCGGCTCGTCGATGTGCAGCCGCTCGATCCGCCCGACCTCCGGGCCCAGCCGGTCGCCGGTGGCGAGGCGGAGCGTGCCTACGGCGCGGCCGTTGACACAGACCTCGTACGCGCGGGCCCGGCCGCCCGCGTCGGTGTGCTGTTCCGGCCCGGTGGGCCGCAGGGTGGTGGTCACGATGGTGTTCTACCTACCCGACGCACGATCGTCACCAGATTTTCGCGGCGAACCGCCCTCAGGGATCGAGGTCGTCGGCCGCCCGCTCGGTGAAGATCCGCATCGCCTCCGCGGTCACCGGGCCCGGCGCGCCCGGCAGCGGCCGCTCGTCCAGCCGGTGCACGGCCTGGACGTCCCGGGTGGTGGAGGTGAGGAAGATCTCCTCCGCCCGCTCCAGGACGTCGAAGGGCAGATCGGTCTCCTTCGCCCCCACCCAGTCGATCACCAGCTGCCGGGTGATGCCCGCGAGGCAGCCGGAGGCCAGCGGCGGGGTGTGCAGCTCCCCGTCGAGAACCACGAAGACATTGGTGCCGGTGCCCTCGCACAGCCGCCCCACGGTGTTGCCGAACAGCGCCTCGCTCGCGCCGTGCTCCCGCGCCCGGGCGAGCGCCACCACGTTCTCGCCGTACGAGGTGGTCTTCAGGCCCGCCAGCGCCCCGCGTTCGTTGCGGGTCCACGGGACGGTGACCACCGCCGTCGTATCGGGCCGCCGCTCGGTCTCGACGACCGCAACGACCAGCGTGGGTCCCGCCGTGCCCCGGTCGGAGCCGAGCGGTGAGACCCCTCCCGTATAGGTGATCCGCAGCCGCCCCAGCGGCACCGCGTTGGCGTCCAGCACCGCCTCGCAGCCCCGCCGCACCTCGTCCAGGTCCGGGGCCGGCAGCCCCAGGCCGCGGGCCGAGCCGGCCAGCCGGTGCAGATGGCGGGTGAGCGCGAAGGCCCGCCCGTCCACCGCCTTGACCGTCTCGAAGACGCCGTCGCCGACCGTCAGCCCATGGTCGAAAACGGACACCCGCGCGCTGTCCGCCTCACGCAGCGAACCGTCGAGCCAGATGGCGACTGTCATCGTGCGGTGCCTCCCGTCGGCTGATGTGCCCCCGACGCTACCTCGAGCAGCCGGGCGGCCTTGAGTTCGGTTTCGTCCCATTCGCGCTCCGGGTCGGAGCCCCAGGTGATGCCCGCCCCGGTGCCGAAGCGCAGCGCGGGGCCGCCGACCGCCCCGCGGTCGATCCAGAAGGTGCGTATCCCCACCGCCAGCTCGCCGGTGCCGCGGTCGGCGTCGACCCATCCGACACCGCCGCAGTACGGGCCGCGGGGCGCGGTCTCCAGCTCCTCGATGATGCGCAGCGCACTGGACTTGGGCGCCCCGGTGACCGACCCGGGCGGAAACGCCGCCGCGAGCAGCTCCGGCCAGCCCACGCCCTCCGCCAGCTCCCCGCGCACCGTGGAGACGAGGTGCACCAGCCCGGGGTGCGGCTCGACCGAGCAGAGCGCGGGAACCGTCACCGACCCGGGGGCGCAGACCCGCCCCAGGTCGTTGCGGACCAGGTCCACGATCATCACGTTCTCGGCGTGGTCCTTCTCCAGCAGGTCCGTCGCCTCGCGCCCGGTGCCCTTGATCGGGCCGGACTCGACAACCCGCCCGTCCCGCCGTAGAAAGAGCTCGGGCGAGGCCGTGGCGACCTCCACGCCCCGAGCGGGCAGACGGACGGTGCCGGCGTACGGGGCGGGGTTGCCCAGCGCCAGCAGCGCACTCAGTGCGTCCACGTCGGCGCGGTCGGGCTCGGGCAGCGGCGCGGACAGCACCCGGCACAGATTCACCTGGTACACCTCGCCCGTCGCGATGCGCCGCCGGATCCGCCGTACGCCCTCGGTGTACGCCGCGCGGTCCAGCGACGAGGTCCAGTCCGCCGGAGCGGGACCGCGCCAGCGGCCGGGCACCGGGTCCGGCACCGGATCAGGCCTGACGTCCCCGAAGCGCGCGCACACCAGACCGCCCTCGAAGTCCGCGACCACCGCCCAGAAGCCCCTGGAGTCCAGGGCCGCGGGATCGCTCGTCACCTCGCGCAGATCGGTGGCGAGGAGGCCGCCGAAGCGGGCGAGAGGGGGCAGGTCGTACACGGTTGCGAGTGTATGGCGGCCGCCTCGGCGGTGCGGCGGGAGGTCGTTCACGGCGGCACGCTGCGGAAACGGAGGGAGCACGGTACGCAAACGGAATTTGAGCTGGCCCGGGAATCCGCTAGAGTTCAACACGTCGCCGGGACGCGGGAGCGCCCCGGAGAAACGACACCTGCGGACGTGGCTCAGTTGGTAGAGCATCACCTTGCCAAGGTGAGGGTCGCGAGTTCGAATCTCGTCGTCCGCTCGGAGTGGGGGTTTCGGCCCCTGCGTCTGGTGGAGTGGCCGAGAGGCGAGGCAACGGCCTGCAAAGCCGTCTACACGGGTTCAAATCCCGTCTCCACCTCGGACGATTAGCTCAGCGGGAGAGCGCTTCCCTGACACGGAAGAGGTCACTGGTTCAATCCCAGTATCGTCCACTCGGGTCCTCACGGGCCCACCCGCGCGATTAGCTCAGCGGGAGAGCGCTTCCCTGACACGGAAGAGGTCACTGGTTCAATCCCAGTATCGCGCACACCACGGCACCGCGATCTTCATCGCGGTGCCCGGGACGATTAGCTCAGCGGGAGAGCGCTTCCCTGACACGGAAGAGGTCACTGGTTCAATCCCAGTATCGTCCACATGATCGGCCGAGGGCCGGGGCATCGAGCCCCGGCCCTCAGTCGTATGCGCGCTCAGGAAGAGAAGAGCATGTGGCCGAAGCCACGCTTGTGATGACCGTGGTGGCCGTGGTGGCCATGCTGCGGGGCGCCCCAGGCGGGCGCGGCCGGGTACGCCTGAGGGGCGGGCGGGGCCGGCGGGGCCGGCGGAACCTGCCCGCCCCACTGCGACTCGAGCCGGGTCAGCGCCTCCAGCTCCCCGTAGTCCAGAAAGATCCCCCGGCAGCCGCTGCACTGCTCGATCTGGACGCCATTGCGGTTGTACGTGTGCATCGGCGCATGGCACTTGGGACACTGCATGGTCCGCTCAACTCCTCAGCATTCAGACAAAAAGCGCTGCCGGAACAGCCGCCCGGCGGCGTTGACTTCACCCTACGCCGCGGCAAGCCGGGCGATGCGGACACAGGACTCCACCATGGCCTCCTGGGCCTCGTCCAACGGACGCCCCTTGGCGAGCGCCAGCGCCGACATCTGCACGGTCAGGGCGCGTGCGGGCACATCGAGCCGCGCCCACGGGTCCTCTTGGCCGCCCCGCACGGCCGAACCACCCGCCGCGCGGTACGCCTCCAGGAAGCGCGCCCAGTCCTCCGGGGCGAGCAGCCCGGCGGCGTACCAGGCGGCGGGGCGCGCGAGGTCCCACGCGGGATCGCCGAGGCCGAGGTCGTCCACGTCGATCAGCAGCCACCCCGTGGCGCGCCTCACCAACTGGCCCAGGTGGAAATCGCCATGGCACAGCGCGCCCTCCGGGGCCGCACCCTCGCCCCGCGCCCAGCCCGGCAGCGCGGCCCAGGCCCGCAGCACGGCCTCGGCCGCCGCCCCGCCTCCGTCCATCGCGCACAGCCGGGCCACGGCACGGGCGGCCTTGGCAGGCCCGCGCATCGGCGGCAGCGGCCCAGGAGCCACGGCGTGCAGCCGCGCCAGCAGCGCGCCGGCCTCCGCCCACGGGGCGGCCTCCGGCTCCTCCGGTGACACCGGCTCCCCGTACGGCCACACCGTCACCATCCGCCCGCCGGGCAGGACCTCGGGCCCCCGCAGCGGCGGAAGCAGGACGCCCTCACACTGGGCAGCGACCCCCACCCTGACGGCCAGCTCCCCCGGATCCACGCCGGGGGCGTGCGCCTTGGCCACGACCGGACCGCGCCGCACGACGGTGCCGTCGTCCCGGTCCGCCAACACGACGGCCTCATGCCGCGCCTCCCCCCGGCCGACGAGGTCAACCAGCTGCGAGACGATTCCGCTCACGGCTCTCCATCCGGTACGGCGTGGTGACTCTCCCGGATCTTAGGACGGCGGGGGAGCCGCGAACGAGACGGGAGGGGGTGGGGGTGCAGGGGTGGTGCCCTGGACGCTTACGCATATTTGTGGCGCGAAGTTCCGGCCCAGTCAGCGTTTCCGGGCACCGGCGCCGTAAATATGCGGTCCAGGGTGACAGCCCCGGAGGCCCCGCCCCCGGCACCCACCACGCACACCAGGCGCACCACCCACGCACCCGCACGCAAAAATCAGCCCAAACGGCGCGATGCCCGGACAGCTCCCCAGCTGTCCGGGCACTCGTGCCGTCCGCCGCACCCCCGTCCCCACGGGGTTGATGACGGGATGTCCCCGCCCGGGCCGCTCTCCCGGGCCTGGGGCGCTCAGCGCCCCAGCATTCCCGCCACGGACGACGCCTGTGTGACGACGGCTTCCCAGCCGCCGAACGCGATGGCCAGGAGAGTGGCCAGCGGCAGCACCATGGCCGCCGCGACCAGGGGGTGACGCGTGCCGGTCCGCTGTTCGCCGAACACATCCGCCGCGCGGTGCCCGCGCGCCCGGGTGGTCCTCCGTCCAGCGGGATCCACCATCGTCCCTCTCCTGTCACATCTGGGGCGGCGAGCGTCTGACCTCGGGGGACGAGTGCTGCGCCCGCCGCTTGACCACCACATTAGGCGCGGGGAGGGGAGACGGCGTCATGCCTTCGTACCGATGCCGGGCCTCCCGGAGGATGACGTCCTGCGCGGGCGACTACTCCCCTGGGTGGAGACCCGGAGTCAGGACTTGGGGTCTTCCCTGAGAGGGCTCTCCTGGCGCTCTCCGTCGTCGATGCGGGGCACCGGCTGCTCGACCAGCGCCAGCACTCGGTTGGCCATGAAGCGGGCGGTGCGCACCGCCGTGCCGCTCCGGGTGACTTCGCTCACTTCCACCACGCCTCGCCGCACCGCGGTCTCCACCCTGCGGCCCGCCCGAGTCGCCACCACTTCATACGTCCGGGTCGTGTCACCCGCGTCCACGACTATCTCCACACGATCACCCTTCACGGGCTCAATCCCCCTTCTGCGACGGTTCCTTGAGAACTCGCACCGTGGTCCGGAGCGCGGATTGCCGCGTTTCCGCCCCACTTCTCCAAGGATTCCACCTGCCACTGACAATCCATCTGCCGACGCATGCGCGGCCTCGCAGCGCGTCGGGCCGTCAATCCGTAAGCTGTGCACGTCAGACGGCGGCAGCGGATGGGGCCTCCCCTCCAGGGGTACTGGGAAGGGGCCTACCCACCGGAGGTAGGGGACGGACATGGCGATGATGCGGCTCCGGCGCGAGGACCCGCGTGTCGTCGGCTCCTTCCGCCTTCACCGGCGGCTCGGCGCGGGCGGCATGGGGGTCGTCTACCTCGGCTCCGACCGGCGCGGGCAGCGCGTGGCGCTGAAGGTGATCCGGCCGGACCTGGCCGAGGACCGCGAGTTCCGGTCCCGGTTCGCCCGCGAGGTCTCGGCCGCGCGGCGGATCCGCGGCGGCTGCACGGCGCGGCTGGTGGCCGCCGACCTGGAGGCCGACCGGCCGTGGTTCGCCACCCAGTACGTGCCCGGGCCGTCCCTGCACGACAAGGTGAACGAGGACGGCCCGCTGCCCGCCGCCCAGGTCGCCGCCATCGGGTCGGCCCTGGCCGAGGGCCTGTTGGCGGTACACGAGGCGGGTGTGGTGCACCGGGACCTCAAGCCCTCGAACATCCTGCTCTCGCCCAAGGGCCCGCGCATCATCGACTTCGGCATCGCCTGGGCGACGGGGGCCAGCACGCTGACCCACGTCGGCACGGCGGTCGGCTCCCCCGGCTTCCTCGCGCCCGAGCAGGTGCGCGGGGCGACGGTGACCCCCGCGACCGACGTCTTCGCGCTGGGCGCGACGCTCGCGTACTCCTCGATGGCGGACTCCCCCTTCGGGCAGGGGAGTTCCGAGGTGATGCTGTACCGCGTGGTGCACGAGGAGCCGCAGCTGGCCGGGGTGCCGGACGCGCTGGCGCCGCTGCTCCACGCGTGTCTCGCGAAGGATCCCGAGGACCGGCCGAGCACGCTTCAGCTCTCCCTGCGCCTGAAGGAGATCGCAGCGCGGGAGGCCCACGGGCACGGGGGCCCTGGGCACGGGGGGCACGGGCACGGCGGGCAGGGGCACGGGGGGCACGGGCACGGCGGCCTGGGGGCCGGCGCCTCCGACGGGCACCACCCGGGCGGTCACCACGGGGCCCGGCAGCCGTCGGAGCGGCCGAGCGGCCGGCGCCCCGAGGAGTACGCGCGGCAGCGCACGGAGCGGCGCCCGGGTGGCACGCCCGCCCCCACGCCCCGCGCCCAGGCTCCGCGCGCCTCCGCGCCGCGCCCGGGGCCCGGCACGGGGGGCCGTTCCACCGGGTCCACCGGTCGTAACTCCGGCGCCCGCCCGACGCCGGCGCGCCCCTCGGGGCGCAACGGTGCGCGGCCGCCCGTCCGTACGGTCCGTACGCCGCCGAACGGGCGGCGGCCCGCGGGGCCGGACCGGCGGCTGCTGCGGCAGCGGCTGATCGTCTTCGTGGTGGTGACGCTGCTGGTCGCGCTGGGCATCGCCGCCGCGCAGGGGTGCCAGGGGCCGCCCTACGGGCTGGGGGCGCCGACGCCCGCGTCGTCGTTCACGCCGACGTCCACGACGTCGTTCGGCTGACCGTGGGTGGTGCGTGCGCCTGGTGTGCGTGGGTGGTGCGGGGGCGGGGCCTTAAGGGGCTGTCACCCTGGACCGCATATTTACGGCGCCGGTGCCCGGAAGCGTGGGGCGGGGCGGAAATTGGCGCCACACATATGCGTAAGCGTCCAGGGCACCACCCCTGCACCCCCACCCCCTCCCGTCTCGTTCGCGGCTGCCCGCCTCAGCCCTGCGGGCGGCCCGCCGTGACCGCGTAGAAGGCCACCGCCGCCGCGGCGCCCACGTTGAGGGAGTCGACGCCGTGCGCCATGGGGATGCGCACCCATTCGTCCGCGGCCATGAGGGCCTGCGCGGAGAGCCCGTCCCCCTCGGCGCCCAGCATCAGGGCGACGCGCTCGATGCGGTGGGGTGCGGCGTCATCGATGGAGGTGGCCTTCTCGTCGGGCGTGAGGGCAAGGATCTTGAAGCCCGTGTGCCGGACCGCCTCCAGGCCGCGGGGCCAGGTCTCGAGACGGGCGTACGGCACGGAGAAGACGGCGCCCATGGAGACCTTGACCGAGCGGCGGTACAGCGGGTCGGCGCAGTCCGGGGAGAGCAGCACGGCGTCCATGCCGAGCGCCGCGGCGCTGCGGAAGATCGCGCCGATGTTGGTGTGGTCGTTGACGGACTCCATGATCACCACGCGCCGGGCGCCCTGGAGAAGTTGCTCGGCCTCGGGCAGCGGCTTGCGCTGCATGGAGGCGAGGGCGCCGCGGTGGACGTGGTAGCCGGTCACGCGTTCGGCGAGGTCGGGGCTGACGGCGTAGACCGGCGCCGGGACGTCTTCTATGACGTCCCGCATGACGTCGACCCACTTGGCCGACAACAGCATGGAACGCATCTCGTAACCGGCCTGTCTGGCCCGCCGGATGACCTTCTCGCCTTCGGCGATGAACAGGCCCTCGGCGGGCTCGCGCCTGCGCCGTAGCTCCACATCGGTCAGACCCGTGTAGTCGCGCAGCCGCGGGTCGTCGGGGTCATCGACGGTGATGAGATCAGCCACAGGGTGATACTGCCTTGTCCTGGAGGTCGTGCCAATGACGCGGACGTGATGCGTTACCCATGGTTACCCGAGGCGAGGGACACGACATCGCCGATCACGACGACCGCGGGGGGTCGTACTCCCTCGGCCGTGACCCGTTCCGCCACGGTGGCCAGGGTCGCGTCGACGCGCCGCTGGGTGGCGGTGGTGCCCTCCTGGACGACGGCGACCGGGGTGTCCGCGTCGCGGCCGTGCCGGATGAGCGCGGCGGAGATGGGGCCTATCTTTTCGACGGCCATGAGGAGGACGAGGGTGCCGCGGAGCTTCGCCAGCGCGGCCCAGTCCACGAGCGAGCTGGGGTCGTCAGGTGCGACATGCCCGCTGACCACCGTGAACTCATGAGCGACGCCCCGGTGGGTCACCGGGATCCCGGCCGCGGCCGGCACACTGATCGCGCTGGTGACGCCCGGTACGACGGTGCAGGGGATGCCCGCCTCGGCGAGCGCGTGCGCCTCCTCCATGCCGCGCCCGAAGACGAAGGGGTCGCCGCCCTTGAGCCGGACGACCGACTTGCCCGCCTTGGCGTGCTCGATCAGCGCGTTGTTGATCGCCTCCTGGGCCATATAGCGGCCGTACGGGATCTTCGCCGCGTCGATCACCTCGACGTGGGGCGGAAGCTCGTCGAGGAGATCGCGGGGGCCGAGGCGGTCGGCCACGACCACGTCCGCCTCGGCGAGCAGCCGACGGCCGCGCACGGTGATCAGGTCCGGGTCGCCGGGGCCGCCGCCCACCAGCGCGACATGGGGCCCGCGGGCGCGGTGCCGGGGCGCGGCGAGGGTGCCGTCGCGCAGCCCCTCGACGACGGCGTCGCGCACGGCGGCGGAGCGGCGCGGATCGCGGCCGGTGAGCACGGCGACGGTGACACCCTCGCTGCGCCCGGTGGCCGGGGTCCAGGCGGTGGACGCCTCGGCGTCGTCGCTGCGTACGCACCAGATCCGGCGGGCCTCGGCCTCCGCGGAGGCGGCGGCGTTGGCCTCGGGGTCGTCGGTGGTGATCAGGGCGTACCAGGCGCCTTCGAAGTCGCCGTCCCGGTACCCGCGGCGCTCCCAGCGCACCTCGCCGGCCTCGGCCATCGCCTCGACGGAGGCCGTGGCGGACGGGGAGATCAGCACGATGTCCGCGCCCGCCGCGATCAGCGCCGGCAGCCGGCGCTGGGCGACCTGACCGGCCCCGAGGACGACCACCCGGCGCCCGGACAGGCGCAGTCCCACGGGGTATGCAAAGTTCTCGGACATGGCGATGCGGCTCTCCTCGTGCGAATGCGCGGCCGCTGCGGCGCTGGAGCGGCTGATCGACGGTGGGACAGGCCCCCGCGCACACCCTACGTGGCGGGGGCGGACGTCAGCCCTTCTCCGTGACTCCGGCGGAATCGAAGGTCGCCACCTCGTGCATGGCCCGGGCGGCGCTCTGCACCACGGGGAGGGCGAGCAGCGCGCCCGTCCCCTCGCCGAGGCGCAGATCGAGGTCGACCAGCGGCCGCAGTCCCAGTTTGTTCAGCGCGGCCACATGACCGGGCTCGGCGCTGCGGTGCCCGGCGATGCACGCGGCCAGCACCTCGGGGGCGATGGCGCGGGCGATCAGGGCGGCGGCGCCGGCGCTCACCCCGTCCAGGATGACGGGGGTGCGCAGGGACGCGCCGCCCAGGAGCAGTCCGGCCATCGCGGCATGTTCCAGGCCACCGAAGGCCGTCAGGACGCCGATGGGGTCGGCCGGGTCGGGCTGGTGCAGCTCCAGACCGCGCCGTACGACGTCGACCTTGCGGGCGTGCATCTCGTCGTTGATGCCGGTGCCGCGCCCGGTGACCTCGGCCGCGTCCACGCCGGTGTAGACGGAGATCAGGGCGGCCGACACGGTGGTGTTGGCGATGCCCATCTCGCCGGTGAGCAGCACCTTGTTGCCGGCGGCCACGAGGTCGCGCGCCGTCTCGATGCCCACCTCGATGGCGCGCAGCGCCTCCTCGCGGGTCAGCGCGGGGCCGACGGTGAAGTCGCCCGTCCCCGCCCGCACCTTGCGCGGCAGCAGCCCCGGGGTGCTGGGCAGCTCGCCGGCCACGCCCACGTCCACGACGCAGACCTCGGCGCCGACCTGGCTCGCGAAGGCGTTGCAGACCGCCCCGCCGCCCAGGAAGTTGGCGACCATCTGGCCGGTGACCTCCTGCGGCCAGGCGGTGACGCCCTGGGCGTGCACCCCGTGGTCCCCCGCGAAGATCGCAACGGTGGCGGGCTCGGGGATCGGGGGCGGGCACTTCCGGGACAGCCCGCTGAGCTGCGCCGAGATGATCTCGAGCATGCCGAGCGCGCCGGACGGCTTGGTCATGCGCTTCTGCCGCTCCCACGCCTCGCCGAGCGCCTTGGCGTCCAGCGGACGGATGCCCCTGAGGGTCTCCTGGAGCAGATTGGCGGGGTCCTCGCCGGGCAGCGCGCGCCGCCCGTACGTCTCCTCGTGGACGACCCAGGACAGCGGGCGGCGCTTGGACCACCCGGTCTTCATCAGCTCCGGCTCGTCCGGGAACTCGTCCACGTACCCGACGCACAGATACGCCACGATCTCCAAGTGCTCGGGCAGCCCCAGCGCGCGCACCATCTCGCGCTCGTCGAAGAAGCTGACCCAGCCGACGCCGAGCCCCTCGGCGCGCGCGGCCAACCACAGGTTCTCGACGGCGAGCGCGGAGGAATACGGCGCCATCTGCGGCTGGGTGTGCCGGCCGAGGGTGTGGCGGCCGCCGCGGGTCGGGTCGGCGGTCACCACGATGTTCACCGGGGTCTCGAGGATCGCCTCGACCTTGAGCTGCTTGAACTGCTTGGCCCGGCCCTTGGGGAGCGACTTGGCGTATGCGTCGCGCTGGCGCATGGCCAGCTCGTGCATGGTGCGGCGGGTCTCCTCGGACCGGATGACGACAAAGTCCCACGGCTGCGAGTGCCCGACGCTGGGCGCGGTGTGCGCGGCCTCGAGCACGCGCAGCAGCACCTCGTGCGGGATGGGGTCGGAGCGGAAGCCGTTGCGGATGTCGCGGCGGTCGCGGATGACCCGGTGGACGGCGGCCCGCTCGGCCTCGGCGTAGCCCTCGGCCGGGGGGACGGTGGGGGCGTCGGGTGAGGCTGTTTCTGGGGAGGTGGTCTCAGGGTCGGGAGCGACCGCCTCGGGAGCGACGGCTTGGGGGTGTGCGGGTTCGGGGTCGGTTGTTTCGGCGTCGGTAGTTTCGGGGGCAGTGGCCTCGGCGGCGGTGGTTTCGGGCCCGGCTGCGGCGGCTGGTTCGGGCGCGGGCGCCTCGGCAGGCGCCTCGTCGGCGGAAGTCTCGGCGGCGGCCGGGGCGGCGGGCGCGTTGTCGGTGCCGCCTTCGACGGCCGCGGCCTGCGCGGCCTCGGCGGGAGCCGGTGCCGCGGCGGAGGCATCCTCCTGCGGCACGGCGCCCGCGGCCGCTTCGGCTTCGGGTGTTTCATCGACGGCCGAGGTCTCGACGGACGCGTCGGCGACTGCTTGGGCAGCCGGGGCTGCCTCCTGGGACCCGGCCTCCGGCTCCTGCGGTTCGGCCGCGGCGGAGGAGGCGTCGTCAGTCGTCGCCTCGGCGGCATGACCTGCGTCCGGCTCGGCGCCCTCCGACGCGGCAGCGGCCTCGTCAGCGGCAGGCGAGGCGGCATCGTCCCCGCCAGGCGCGGCGACGGCGGCCACGGGTACGGCAGCCGTCGGCGCGCCGTTCGCGTCGTCACCAACGGGCGCGGCGACGGCCGCGTCTTCGGCATCGCCGCCAGGCGCGGCAGCAGCGCCGTCCCCGACCGGCGCATCGACAATCGCGCCCTCGGCCGCGTCACCAGCCGGCGCAGCGGCTGCGGCCGCGGGCTCATCAGCCGACGGCGCGGCAGTCGCGTCCTCCCCAACGGGTGCGGCGACAGCCGCGTCTTCAGCGTCGCCGCCAGGCGCGGCAGCAGCGCCGTCCCCGACCGGCGCATCGACAATCGCGCCCTCGGCCGCGCCACCAGCCGGCGCGGCAGCAGCGGCCGCGGGCTCATCAGCCGACGGCGCGGCAGTCGCGTCCTCCCCAACGGGTGCGGCGACAGCCGCGTCCTCGGCATCGCCGCCAGGCGCGGCAGTCGCGCCGTTCTCAACGGGCGCGTCGGCAACCGCGCCTTCACCTTCGGCGTCCCCGCCGGGCGCGTCGGCCGCAGGCTCATCGGCCGGCAGCGCGGCGTTCGTGACGTCCCCGACCGGCGCGTCGACGACCGCATCCTCGGCCGCGTCACCAGCCGGCGCGGCAGCAGCGACCGCAGACGCAACAGCCGACCGCTCGGCGGCGGGCCCCGCATCAGGTGCGGCTGCCGCGCCATCCCCGACCGGCGCGTCGACGACCGCGCCCTCGGCCGCGTCACCAGCCGGCGCGGCAGCAGCGGCCGCGGGCTCATCAGCCGACGGCGCGGCAGTCGCGTCCTCCCCAACTGGCTCGGCGGCGGGCTCGGCAGCCGATGGCGCGGCAGGAACCCCGTCGTTGTCCTGCGCTTCCGCACCCGGCACGGCAACAGCCTCGGGTTGCTGAGCCGTCGGCGCGGCATCGGCGGACGCGGGCACGTCGGCCGCCGCGGCCACATCAGCCGTTGGCGCGTCAGCCGTTGGCGCGTCAGCCGTCGGCGCGTCAGCCGTCGGCGCGTCAGTGGGCGCCTCGCCCTCAGCCGAGGTCGGCGTGGCTGCGACCGTGCCCTCGGCCGCAGCCGAGTCGCCGGCGGTTGTGTCGTCGGCCGAGGCGCCAGGCGCAGCGCCGGAGGTGTCGGCCTCAGGTACCGCGGTCTCGCCTTCCGCGACCGGGGCATCGGCGACCGCAGCCGCCGTAGCGGCTGCCTGCGCCTCGGCAACGTCACCAGTCGACGGCGGGGCGGCGGGCTCGGCCCCGGCTGGGTCAGCGGCCGGGGCCGTCGGTGCGTCCGTGGCCGCGCTCCCGTTCGACGGGGCGCCAACTGGCGCGGCGGGCGCGCCCTCGGTCGGCGCGGCCACCGCCTCGACGGCCACCGGCGCGGCGCCGGGCACCTCGGGCGCCGCAGCCACCGGCGCGTCGGCGAGTGGCGGCGCGGGCGCTTCGGGGGGCGTCTCCTGAGCCTGTGTCTGCTGGCCCTGCTGGCCCTGGCCCCGGGCCGCTCGACGGCGGCGGCCCTGGGGGGCCTGTGCCGCGGCGGCCCGCGGGGCGTCGGTGGGGGCCGCGGTGGGCTCGGCCGGGGCCTCGTCCTGGGTGGCGGCCCGGCCCCGGGCGGCGCGGCGGCGGGCGGCGCGCCCCTGGGGGGGCTGTGCCGCGGCGGCCTCGTCCGGCGCGGGCGCCGCGCTCGCTTCCTGGGGCTGTGCCGCGGCGGCCTCGTCCGGCGCGGGCGCCGCGCTCGCTTCCTGGGGCTGCTCCGGTTGGCCCTGCGCGGGGTCCTCGGGCGAGGGGGCCTCAGCGACTATGGCGTGGCCCGGGTCCACGGGTACGGGCTGCGGGGCGGGTTCGGCCGGGAGCGCGGTGCCGTCCGCCTGGGCCGGGATGGCGATGGCCGGCCCGGACTGCTCGGCCTGAGGGTGGTTCTGGGCCGGGGTCCCCGCCATGGGGCCCGCGAAGGCCTCGGCGGCGTCGTCCGGGGCGGTGTCCGCGCCGGGGGCGTGCGCCAGGTCCTGCTGGTCCGGGACCGCGTCGGGGTGGACCTGCGCGGGGATGTCGACGGCCGGGTCCATGCCCTGGAACTCGGCCGCCTCGGGGGCGGCGGGCTTGGCGTACTGCCGCGGGTCGAACGGGTCCAGCTCCTCGAGTTCCTCGGCGGGGGCGGCCGCTTCCGTCGTCGGGGCCGCGGCCTGCGGGGGCTGGGCGTCCCAGGGGGCACCGGGGAGCGGTGCGGCGTCGTCGTGGGGCTGCTCGATGTACTGGGGTCCGGCGGCGGGCGGTTCGGCCTGGTGGACGGGCACGGACTGGGTGGGGGTACCGGCCGGGCCGCGGTCGGCGAGGGAGCGCACGATGCCGTTGGACGGGTCGGGCACGGGCGGGCCCATGTGCAGCGGGCGTCGCGGCGTGGTGGGGGCGGCGTGGGCGAGCGGCCTGGGCGACGGGGCGGCCTGGGCGTGGGCCTGGTGGATGGGCGCCGGCTGGGGTTCGGGCGGTACGTCCTCGTACTCGGCCGGGGCCTGGTCATAGCCCTGGGCCGGTCCCGCGTCGTAGCCGCCGCCCGGGACCTGGTCGTAGGCCGCGGCCGGAACCTGGTCGTAGACCAGGCCCGCGTCATAGCCCTCGGCCGGGGCCGGCGCGTAGCCCGCGGTCTCGTACGGGCCGGGCGCGCCGGGCAGATGGGTCATGGGCTGCTGGTACGGGTCCTGGTACTGCGGCTGGTGCTCGCTCCACGCGCCCTGCGCGCCGGGCATGAGGAGGAGGTCGTCCTCCTCGCCGACGGCGTCGTGCGGGTTGAGGAAGGTGTACGCGGACTGCGGCTGTTCGATGAATCCGGCGTCGGCGGGGGGGATGGGGACATCCGCGGGATGCGGCTGCCCGAGTCGTCCGCCCGCGTTCTCCGGCAGCCCCTCGCCCGGGACCTGGCCGGTGTCGGTCATGCGTACCCCTCGCCCATCGCTAGTGCTCCTTCCTACCGCCTACCACCGAGAGCAAGCCTCAGAGGCAAGAACGAGCGCACGCGGTGCGCGGCACGTAGCACGCCCGAGGCATTGCCTACCGCGGCCCATCAAGAGGGGGACGCATTCCGGCCATTGGCCGATAAAGCGCCGAACGCCGGGCAGCGGCACAGGCAGTACAACGATCTGCCAGCCTACCTCGGACGCCGCCCGGAGGCGGTCATAGGGGCGAGGGTCGGGGGAACGTCACAGAGCGAAAATCACAGGTGCAGGCGGTGACCGCAGACCAGGAACGCGACGGCGCGCTCACGTTCGGCCCAGACCCTGGTGTCCAGCTCCACCGACTGGAGAAGGGCGCACTCGACCGCGTAGCCGCCGTCCTCCAGAGCCCGGCAGACGGCTTCCGCCTCGTCCCGTGTCGCGGCATGTGTGACGATCCGCTCGGGGCGGCGGGCGGCGCACGCGGCGATCACGTCGGGGCCTCCGCCGCCGACCCGCACCACGTCGGGCTCGGGGAGGTCTTCGAGCACCTGGGGGGCGGTGCCGTGGACGACCTGGAGCTGGACGCCGTAGCGGCGGGCGAGGGCGGTGGTACGCGCGCAGGCGTCCGGGTCGCGGTCCACGGCGATGACGGCGGCGCCGAATCCGGCCGTCTCGACGGCGGCGGCGCCGCTGCCCGCGCCGATGTCCCAGACCAGGTCGCCGACGCGGGGGCCGAGGCGGGCGAGTTGGGCGGCGCGCAGCTGGGGCGACTCGCTGTCGCCGAGGACGGTCGCGTAGGCGGCGGCGGGCAGCGCCCAGCCGCGTACGGCGCCCGGGTAGCCCGGGTCGCGGCCGGCGAGCCACCCTCCGCCCTGGAGTGCGCCGCGCGCGCCGCCCGGGGCCGGGGCCCCGCGTACAGGGGCCGCGCCGGAGCCGCCGATGACGATGACGACATTGGGGTCGCGCCAGGTGTGGTCGGCGGCCTTGTCGGAGGTGAGCACGGTGACCCGCTCGCGCTGGGTGCCGAGGGCCTCGCAGATGACGAAGGTGCGGTGCACCGGGCCGAGGAGCAGTGCGAGTTCGGCGGGCCCGGCGCCGGGCGAGGTGAGCACGGCGACCTTGGGGTGGGCGCGGCAGACGTTGACGGCGCGGCGCAGATCGCGGCTGTGGGCGACGACGACCTGGGCGTCGTCCCAGGGCATCCCGGCGCGGGCGAAGGCGGCGGCGACGGAGGAGACCGCGGGGACGACCTCGACCTCCAGGCCGTGCTCGGGGGCGCGCAGGGCGCGGACGACGCCGAAGTATCCGGGGTCGCCGTCGGCCAGGACCACGGCGGAACCGCGGTGCTGGGCGATGCGGCGGGCGGCGAGGTCCACGCTGCCGAGCCTGATCCGCTCGGCGCCCGGCGGGACTTCGGGCAGCGCCAGGTGGTGGGCGGCGCCGGCCACGAGGGTGGCCGCGCCGAGGGCGGAGCGGGCCGCGTCCGTGAGCGGGGATCCGTCCCAACCGATCACCGTGACGCGGTCGGCCATCGTCGTGTCTCTCCCAGGTTGTCGCGGGTGGGCGGCGGGTCGCCGCGGAGATCGGGTGTGCCGGTGCGCTCGGCGCGGCGCGGGGGCGCGCTCCACACGGGCCTGGAGAGATTATCCCGCCTGGTCCGTACCTCCTGACGCAGGGCGGGAGGCGCGGGGCGTGGGTGCGGGGCGCGCCGAGGGCCGGGCGCGCCGGGCGTGGTCAGTTCCAGTCGGTGTACGTGGAGTAGTCGCTGAAGCTCTCCACGTCGGTCGGCCCGCCGTGTACGCCCTGGAGGTCTTCGGGCAGCAGGCTCCAGACGATGACGTCGGTGCGCAGGTCGGTCCAACCGCCGTCCTCCGTCTGGGTGCGCGCTATCCAGGCGTTGCGCAGGACGCCCTCGCTGATGCAGCCGATCTTCTGGGCGACCTGCTGGGAGGCGGTGTTGTCGGCGGCGGTGCGCAGTTCGAGCCGCTCGAACTTCTGGTCCTGGAAGAGCCAGCGGGCGACGGCCAGCGCGGATTCGGAGGCGTAGCCCTCGCCGCGCGCCCAGTGGGCGGTGACGTAGGAGATCTCGGTGGCCAGCACGCGCCAGTCGGTGTTGCTCAGGTGCACGATGCCCACGAGGCGCTGGGTGAGGAACTCGGCGACGGCGAAGACGATGCCGCGGCCCGAGGTGCGCTCGGCGGGCGCGATGCGCAGCGCCCATTCGCGGGCGTCGCGGGTGGTGTAGGGGTGGGGCACCGAGGTCCAGGCGGTGACGAGTTCGTCGTTCATCATCTCCGTGAGCGCGGGCACGTCCGCTTCCTCGAAGGGGCGCAGCACCAGCCGTTCCGTACTGATGGAGATGTCCGGGAAGGTGGATGTCATGCGCCGCTCCGTAACCGGGGGTCCAAGGATTCAGGAAGAGCCCAGCATGCAGCATCGCCCGAGAGAAATGCAGCACGGGGTGGCCGAACGGAAGGCTCCGTATCCGATGGTGGCGTTCGGATACGGAGCCTTCACGCGGGCGTCGGCTATCCGCCGGTGACCGGCAGCACCGACCCCTTGTACTTCTCCTGGATGAATTTCCGCACTTCGGGCGAGGTGAGGAGCTTGGCCAGCTTCTTCACCCGCGGGTCGTCCTCATTGCCCTTCTTGGCGGCGAGGACGTTGGCGTATTCGTTTCCCTTCACCGACTCCAGCAGCACCGAGTCCTTCGCCGGGTCGAGTCCGGCGTCGAGCGCGTAATTGCTGTTGATGACCGCCAGGTCGACATCGTCGAGAGAGCGCGGCAACTGGGCCGGTTCCAGCTCCTTGAAGGTGAGCTTCTTCGGGTTGGCGGTGATATCGGCGGGGCTCGCGGTGACCCCCGCGTCCTTCTTCAGCTCGATGAGCCCCTTGGCGGCGAGCAGTTTGAGGGCGCGTCCCTCGTTGGTGGTCTCGTTGGGCACGGCGACGGTCGCCCCGGTCTTGAGGCCGGAGACGTCCTTGACGTGCTTGGAGTAGGCGCCCATGGGTGGCAGATAGATATCCGCCACGGACACCAGGTCGGTGCCCTTGGTTTTGTTGAAGTTCTCCAGGAATGGGACGTTCTGGTACAGGTTGGCGTCCAGCGAGCCTTCCTGGAGGGCGGTGTTCGGCAGGACGTAGTCGGTGAACTCCTTGACCTCGAGCTTGAGGCCTTCCTTGTCCGCCAGGTTCTTCTTGATGTAGTCGAGCACCTCGCCCGCCGGGACGGCGGTGGCCCCGACGACGAGCGTGTCGTCGTCCGAGCCGCCGCCGGAGCCCGCGCCGCACGCGGTCAGCCCGAGGGCGAGTGCGGCGGCGGCGAGAGGGACCGCGAGCTTGCGCATGATGTGGCTTCCTCCGGGGTCACGCAGTCCGGGTCCGTGGTCAGAACGAGGCGATGACGGAGCCGTCGTACTTGTCCTTGATGAACTTCTTCACCTCAGGGGAGGTGAGGAGCTTGGCGAGCTTCTTGACGCGCGGGTCGTCCTCGTTGCCCTTCTTCACGGCGAGGAAGTTGCCGTACGGGTTGTCCTTGGGCGACTCCAGGACGAGGGCGTCCTTGGCGGGCTTGAGGTCGGCCTCGATGGCGTAGTTGCCGTTGATGACCGCGGCGTCCACGTCGTCCAGGGAGCGCGGCAGCTGGGCGGCCTCCAGTTCCTTGAACTTCAGGCCCTTGGGGTTGTCGGCGATGTCCTTGGGGGTGGCCTCGTTGCCGACGCCGCTCTTGAGCTTGATGATGCCGTTCGCGTCCAGGAGCTTGAGCGCGCGGGCCTCGTTGACGGTGTCGTTGGGGATCGCCACGGTCCCGCCGCTCTTGAGGTCGTCGGCCTTCTTCACGCTGTGCGAGTACAGGCCGAGCGGCTCCAGGTGGACCGTGACGACGGGCACGATGTGGGTGCCCTTCTTCTTGTTGAAGTCGTCCAGGAACGGCTGGTTCTGGAAGTAGTTGGCGTCCACCGAGCCGTCTTCGGTCGCCGTGTTCGGCGTGTTGTAGTCGGTGAACTCCTTGACCTCGAGCTTGAGGCCGGCCTTCTCGGCCAGGTTGTCCTTGATGTAGTTCAGGATCTCGGCGTGCGGGACGGGGCTCGCGGCGACGACGAGCGCGCCGTTCTTGTCCGAGCCCGAGTCCGCGCCGCAGGCGGTGAGGCCGAGAGTGAGGGCGCCGGCGGTGAGGGCGATAGCGAGGGTCTTGGTCGTGTTACGCACGAAAAGTGCCTTTCTTTTTGGGCGTACGAAGCCGCTGTGGGTGCGGGACGCTCTGCGGAGAAGGAGTTCGACGAGGGGGATGGGTAAGGAGGGACGGGAGTCGGGGCTCAGGGCGCCTCGGGGGCTTCGGCGACCTTGGCCACCGGGCCGGGCTCCTCCGCCCTCTTCGGGGCGCGCGCCGGCCGCAGCCACGAGGTGGCCGAGGAGCGGCCGCGATGCGACAGTGCGCGGGCCGCGAAGTCACCGGCGAACTGGATGATGGAGATCACCACCGCGAGGATCGCCACGGTGATCCACATCAGCTCGGTCTCGAAGCGCTGGTAGCCGTAGCGGATGGCGAGGTCGCCCAGGCCACCGGCGCCGACCGTGCCGGCCATCGCCGAGTAGCCGATGAGCGCGACGACCGTGGTGGTGGCGCTGGAGATCAGCGAGGGCAGCGCCTCGGGCAGCAGGACCTTGCGTACGACGGTCCAGGTGGAGCCGCCCATGGACTGCACCGCCTCGACCAGCCCGCCGTCCACCTCACGCACCGCGGTCTCCACGAGCCGGGCGAAGAAGGGGATGGCGCCGACGGCCAGCGGCACGATCGCGGCCTCGGGGCCGATGGTGGTGCCCACGACCCAGCGGGTGAAGGAGATCAGCGCGACCATGAGGATGATGAACGGCATGGATCGGGCGATGTTCACGATCTGGCCGACGACCTTGTTCACCACGAGGTTCTGAAGCACCCCGCCGCGGTCGGTGAGCACCAGCAGCACCCCGAGCGGCAGTCCGCCGACGACCGCGATCAGGGCCGACCAGCCGACCATGTAGAGCGTGTCCCAACAGGCCTGCTCCAGCAGGGGCTGCATTTCGGACCAGGTCACTTGGCACCTTCCTTGGTCAGCACGGCGTCGCCCGTCCCCCGGTGCGCCGCCTCTTCCGCTCCGTCGGCCACCTCGACCTGGAGCCCCTGCTCGCGCAGGAACCCGATCGGCACGACGTTCTCCTCGAACGGTCCGGGCAGCTCGATCCGCATCCGGCCGACCTGGCGGCCGCCGACGGTGTCCATGGCGGCGCCGAGGATCGAGATGTCGATGTTGTAGGTGCGCGCCAGCTGGGAGATGACGGGCTGGGTCGCGGCCTCACCGTGGAAGGTGACGTCCACCACGGTCCGGTCGATGCCGGGCAGTTCCCCGCCGACCGGGAAGAGCTGCCGCGCCAGTTCGGAGCCGGGCGTGGCGAGCAGGTCGGCGACCGTGCCGGATTCGACGATCCGCCCGCCGCGCATCAGCGCGGCCGAGTCGCAGATCGTCTTGACGACGTCCATCTCGTGGGTGATGAGCAGCACGGTCAGGCCGAGCTGCCGGTTCAGGTCGCGCAGCAGTTGGAGGATGGAGCGGGTGGTCTCCGGGTCGAGGGCGGACGTGGCCTCGTCCGAGAGCAGCACCTTGGGGTCGCCGGCCAGCGCCCGGGCGATGCCGACGCGCTGCTTCTGGCCGCCGGACAGCTGCGCCGGGTACGCCTTCGCCTTGTCGCTGAGGCCGACCAGGTCCAGCAGTTCGAGGGCCTTGCGGGTGCGCTCCTTGCCGGAGACGCCGAGGATCTCCAGCGGCAGCTCGACGTTGTCCCGGACGGTGCGCGAGGAGAGCAGGTTGAAGTGCTGGAAGACCATCCCGATCCCGGTGCGGGCCTTGCGCAGCGCCGATCCGGCCCCCGGCCCGCGCCCGGCGAGCGCGGTGAGGTCCTGGCCGGCCACGCTGACCGTGCCGGAGGTGGGGCGCTCCAGGAGGTTCACGCAGCGGATGAGGGTGGACTTGCCGGCGCCGCTCTGTCCGACGACGCCGTACACCTCGCCCTCCCGGACATGGAGGTCGACGCCGTCGAGGGCGGTGACCTCGCGGCCGCGTGAGCGGTAGACCTTGGTCAGGCCTGTCGTGGTGATCACAGGGGTTTCCGTCACTGTTGAGTGCACGGCGGATGGTGCCGCCGGGCACGGTTCGTTCATTGCGGAACGCGGCGTGGAGCGCCGGAGGCGCGCGCGAGCGCGGGCGCGGCTTCGGGGTCCGGTGACGCGGGGCGGCGCGGTCCGGTGCACGGCCAGGTAGGGGGCGGCACGGACGCGGCTCGGCTCAGCGGGTCTCGCTTCGGGGCGCGAGGCTCAGGCAGGGGCCCTCAGCGGTCACACATTCGACACATACAACGAGCACCGGGCGTCTGGATCGCCTCGGTCGCGTGGGCGCGGCTGCTCGTCGTGGTCATGGGCGCAAGTAAAGCAGACATACGTACGGGCCAATCAAACGTGTCCGAATAGCGGACCCGGTTGACCAGCCCGTGGACGGCGGCGGTGCGGGTCACTCTCCGGCCGTGATCTCCAGCCCGCCCTCGGTGGCCTGGACGGACACGGCCGACAGGTCCTTGACGACGACATCGGCGAGCAGTTGGTCCGGGTCGGTGGTTGTGGTCAACGCCACGGTCCGCATGCCGGCGGCCCGGCCCGCCGCGAGCCCCGCCGGGGCGTCCTCGAAGACCACACAGCGGGCCGGGTCGAAGCCGAGCTTGTCGGCGGCGAGCAGAAAGGGCTCGGGGTCCGGCTTGCCGCGCGTGATGTCGTCGGCGCTGATCAGCAGGGTCGGGGTGATACCGACCGCGGCCAGCCGGGCCTCCGCCAGCGGGCGTATCGCGGAGGTCACCACGGCCCAGCGGTCCTGGGGAATCCGGCCCAGCAGCTCGAGGGTGCCGGGCAGCGCCACCACCCCGCCGCCGGGCACGTCCTCCAGCTCCAGCTCGTCGATGCGGGCGCGGGCCTCGGGGACGCGGTGCGCGGGAAGCAGATCGCCGATGATGTCGGAGGCGGTGCGGCCGTGCAGCTCGACCCGCGAGAACTCCTCCGCCGGGATTCCGTACTCCCGCGCCCAGCGGCTCCAGCAACGGTGGACCGACTCCAGGGACGAGATGAGGGTTCCGTCGTTGTCGAACAGCAGAGCGTCAGCGGAGATCTTCATATCGGGTCAGCGTACGGGCCCGCACAGGGGCGGGCACAGGGCGCACCCCGCGGCCGATTACCCTCGTCCCATGCTTGCCACCCCCTGTGTGCGCCGCCGCACCGCGCGGAGGTCCCGTTGATCGACGCGCTGACGGTCGCGCTCGGTGTGACCGCCCTCGCACTCGCCGCGTGGTGCGGGTTCGCCACCTACCGCGACCAGCCCACCAAGGACTGGCACTTCATCGGTATGGCCGTGGTGACCCTGCTGGGCCTCGCCCAGCTGGTCATAGGGATCGTGCTGCTGGCGCGCGGGCAGCGTCCCGACGAGTCCGTGGCGATCTTCGTGGCGTATCTGATCGGCTCGGGGCTCGCCGTGCCGATCGCGGCGTTCATGTCGCTGGCGGAGCGGACCCGGTGGGGATCGGCGACGGTGACGGCGGCCGCGGTGGTGCTGGCCGTGCTCGAGGTGCGGCTGTACGACATCTGGGGAGGTACCGGTGGCTGAGTCGACGCCCGATTCCACATCCACCGAGCCCGCCGGGAACCGGCGGACCGAGCTGGGCCAGGGGCCGGGGCGGCTGCTGGTCCTGCTGTACGGGGTGTTCACCGTCGCGGCCGCGTCCCGCTCGATCTACCAGCTGATCGCCCAGTACCACGAGGCCCCGCTCGCGTACGTCCTCTCCGCGGTCTCGGCCGTGGTGTACGCGTTCATCACCGTCTCGCTGGTGCGCGGCGGGGAAGGGGCGCGGAAGGCGGCGATCGTCTGCTGCGCCGCCGAGTTGCTGGGGGTGCTGACCATCGGCACCTGGACGCTCGTGGACCCCTCCGCCTTCCCCGACCAGACGGTGTGGTCGGACTACGGCATGGGCTATCTCTTCATCCCGATCTTTCTGCCGGTCACCGGGCTGTTCTGGCTGCGCAGGGCCCGCCAGGACTGATCCCGGCGGGCCCTGGCCACTCCCTCGGACAACCGGCGTCAGGCGCTGGCCGCGTACGCGGAGGGCGTGGCCTCCTTCTCCAGGGTGACCAGGCTCAGCCGGCGGTTGACCTCCTCGGTGCCCACCTGCGCATAGCCGTACCGCCGGTACAGCCGCAGATTGCCCTCGCTGCGGTGGCCGGTGAACAGCCGGTACCGCTTGGCGGCCCGCTCCTCGGCCAGCCGCTCCTCGATCGCCGCGAGCAGCCTTCCGCCCAGGCCGTGCCGCTGCATCCGCGGGTGCACGATGAGCTTGCCGATGGCGGCGGTGCCCTTGTCGTCGACCATCCCGCGGACCGACCCGACGACCTCCGCGCCGAGCCGGGCCACGAGCACACAGCCCTCGCCCAGTTCGGCGCGGAGGTCGTCGAGGGACTGGGTCAGCGGTTCGATGGAGTAGTCCCCGTAGAGCTCGGCTTCCCGCTGGTAGCACAGGTACTGCAACTTGAGGATCTGCTCGGCGTCATCCGCGGTCGCCGCAGAGATGGTCACGCTCATGCCCATGTGCGCATGCCTCCCCTTGTATCGGTCCGCCGGCCGCGCTGAGGGTAGGGATGCGACCGGGGGTGTTGGCCTGACTGGAGCCGTCGTGAGGATGCACGTCCGCCTCCGAGGCGCCGATTGTCCTAGACCGTCCGATAGTAGGGCCCGCGGCGTCGCGGCCCGATGGCTCTCGCCTGGACGCACCGCGCTCGTCGCACGCAGCGCCGCTGCGCTCTCCTCACGCGGCACGCCCAGACTCGGCCCTCGACCCGCTCCTTCACCCGCGCTCCCTACTACCGGACGGTCTACCGCTCCTTTCCCCAGAGTTCAGGAGCCGCAATCTCCGCCGTGAGCATTCTGCGCAGGCAACCGAGACATCGGGAACGTACCGGGCCAAGGCTGCCCTGTGACATTCCCAACTCCCCCGCGATCTCGCGATACGTCAGGTCGGAGCGGGACAGCAGCGCGCCCAGTAAGAGGGGACAGCGGCCGGGCAGCCGACGCACCGCGGCGCGCAGCGCCCGGCCCGCCTCCGCCCTGAGCACCGCGTGCTCGGCCGACCGGGCGTCGGGGGCGCCGGGCGGGCCGTCGCCCACCGGGTCGTACGGCACCTCCCGCCGGGCCCGGCGCCTGGCCCCGCGCACCTCGGCCCGGACCGCGCCGCGCAGCCAGGCGGCGGGCTCGGGCGGCGGGCCGGCCTCGCGGGTGCGCTCCAGCAGCCGCAGCCACACCGCCTGTTCGAGCTCGGCGGGTTCGATGCCCGCGCCGTAGGCCTCGGCCGCCGCCTCGGCGGCGAGCAGCGGGCGGAGTTTCTCCACAAGGTCCATAACCGGCGGGACGTGGGCGGGTCGGGGCCGGTTTCCGGTGCGCCGCTCTCTCACCCGACCGGGCGGCCGCAGCACGGAAGGTTGACGGCGTCACGGCGGTACCGAGAGGGGTCGCCGGACATGCCACGGCGCGCGGCGGGCCCGCGTGGGCACCGCCGCGCGCCGGGGCGTGCGTTCACCGGCTCTTGCGGAAGTCCTCCGCGGCGAGCAGCGCGGTGTCCGGGTTGTCGGAGAAGATTCCGTCGATGCCCGTCTCGAAGTACTTCTTGAAGGCGCCGAAGGCGTCCCCGTACGCGTTCGGGTCGGTGCCGCGCCGGAAGTCGGCGGGCAGGAAGGAGTTCTCGTTGCGCATGGTGTAGGGGTGCAGCACGAGACCGGCCGCGTGCGCGTCCTTGACCACGCTGGTCGGGGTTCCCAGCTTGCCGTCGGCGGTGCGCGGGATGATCACGGACAGGTCGGGGCCGATGCCCTGGGCGTAGCTCGCGATCCACTTCAGGCCCTCGGGCTTGACCAGGTCCGCGACCGTGCGCGGGTCGTTCGCCTCGATGAAGTCCCAGGGGCGGCTGTTGATGGTGGACAGCAGCACGACCGCCGGGGTGTCGACCAGCTTGCGCAGCCGCTGGATGCTGCTCGGCTCGAAGGACTGGAGGAACAGCGCCGCGTCCTTCTTGTGGCGGCCGTACTTGCGCAGCAGCTTGGCCAGCGGCTCTTCCAGGCCGAGCCCGAGCTTGCGGAAGTAGGTGGGGTGCTTGGTCTCCACGTACAGCCAGATGCGGCGGCCCCGCTTGCGGCCCTCGCGCTCGGCCCACTGGAGCACCTCGTCGAAGGTGGGCACCTCCCAGCGGCCGTCGTAGAGCGTGTTGCGCTGGCGGGTGCCGGGGATGCGCTCCTTGGCGCGCAGGGTCTTCAGCTCGGCGAGCGTGAAGTCCTCGGTGAACCAGCCGGTGAGCGCGGTGCCGTCGACCGTCTTGGTGGTCTTGCGGTCGGCGAACTCCGGATGCGCGGAGACGTCCGTGGTGGCCGTGATGTCGTTCTCGTGGCGGCAGACCAGGTGGCCGTCCTTGGTGGGGACCAGGTCCTGCTCGATGATGTCGGCGCCCATGTCGAGGGCGAGCTGGTACGAGCCCAGGGTGTGCTCGGGCCGGTATCCGCTGGCCCCGCGGTGCCCGATGACGGTGGGCACCGGCAGCCCGTGGCCCTTCCCGGACGCCTCGGCGGCGGTGGCGGTGCCCGCACCGCTCAGCGCCATCGCTCCCGCCCCGAGGGCCGCGGCCCCCAGAATGGCGCGCCGTCCAGGCTGTTGCTCCCGCTCCATGACCACTCCTCGCTGAGGCGTCCGGTACCCGCCAAAACCTGATCAAATGACGGGCCGATCGTAGGGTGATGCGGCTTTCCTACGGGAGACGTTGGACGGAACGCGTGGGAAACGTGGGTCAACAGTGCGTATCAGGTGGGTGAACCCGGTGTGCGCGGGGGTGTGACCGGCGAGTATCGTCTCACCGGCGTAAGACCGTCCGGTAGTAGGGAGCGCGGGAGAAGGAGCGGGTCGAGGGGCAAGCATGGGCGTGCCCCGCGAGGAGAGCGCAGCGGCGCTGCGTGCGACGAGCGGGGTGCGGCCAGGCGCCGCCCATCGGCCCGCGACGCCGCGGGCCCTACTGCCGGACGGTCTGAGTGTGCGGTATCGGGTTGACTCACCCCAGCCCGGTCTCCCGCACCCGAGCGCTTCAGACCATGACCCCGACCGGAGGGCCCGTTGTCCCGATTCACGTTCCTGAAGGCAGTACTCGGTCCGCTGATGCGCCTGATGTTCCGCCCGCAGGTCGAGGGGGCGGAGCGGATCCCCGGATCCGGCCCGGTCATCCTGGCCGGAAACCATCTCACCTTCATCGACTCGATGATCCTGCCGCTCGTCTGTGACCGCCAGGTCGTCTTCATCGGCAAGGACGAGTACGTCACGGGCAAGGGGCTCAAGGGCCGGCTGATGGCCTGGTTCTTCACCGGCGTCGGCATGATCCCGGTGGACCGGGACGGCGGGCACGGTGGCGTGGCCGCGCTGATGACCGGCCGCCGGGTGCTGGAGGAGGGCCGGATGTTCGGCATCTACCCCGAGGGCACCCGCTCCCCCGACGGCCGCCTCTACCGCGGCCGCACCGGCATCGCCCGGCTCACCCTGATGACGGGCGCCCCCGTGGTGCCGTTCGCGATGATCGGTACGGACCGGCTCCAGCCGGGCGGCAAGGGGCTGCCCCGGCCGGGCCGGGTGACGGTCCGCTTCGGCGAGCCGCTGGAGTTCACCCGCTACGAGGGCATGGACCGGGACCGCTTTGTGCTGCGGGCGGTGACCGACGAGGTCATGAGCGAGGTCATGCGGCTGTCCGGCCAGGAGTACGTGGACATGTACGCCACCAAGGCGAAGGCTGCCTGACAGACCTTCTCGGCGAGAGGCCGCCTGGCGATGGCTCAGGCGGCCTCTTCGCGTTCGCCGCGGTGGGTGACGCGGATCTTCGACTGCCGGTGGGGCAGTTCCTCCCAGTCGTCCATGAACCGCGCGGCGAGACCGTGGTCCGCGGCGAGCCGCACCAGGGTGGCCGTGCGGTAGTAGAAGTCCTCGCGCAGCACATGGTGCTCGGGACCCTCGGTGCGGTTGAAGGTGAAGTCGAAGTATCCGCCCGGGGCGAGCACCCGCCCCACATGGGCCAGGCACTCCTCGATGACCTCCCGGGGCGAGTGGGAGAAGACGCTGTGCGCGTGCACCACCGTGAAGTACGCCTCGGGCAGGGCCGCCAGCCGCAGATCGCGCACCAGGCCCAGATGGGGCAGCTTGGCCTGGAGGCCACGGCCCGCCACGACCTCCTGGGCCGCGAGGAGGATGTCGGGCGAGATGTCGATGCCGTGGTAGTGGCCCGCGTCGAGATAGTCGACAAAGCGCCATCCGCCGCGCAGATTGCCGCATCCGATGTCCAGCATCCGGTCCTCGGGCCGCAGCCCGTGCCGCAGGAGGTAGTCGTGCTGCATCTGCCCCAGGGCGAGCCAGCGCTCGTGCGACGCGCTGCCGACGGCCGCCTCGGGGCTGCGGGCGGTGTCGTCCCGCATCACCGCCCGGTAGTAGGCGATGTGGTCGCGGGTGGAGACGCGCAGCCGCAGATCCCGGGCCATCCGCCGGACATAGCGCGGCACCCGCTCGGGATGGCGTACGGCGTACCGGACCTTGTGCAGGGCGCTCGCGCGGTTCTTGGTGCCGGGTGTGGTGGTGCGTACGGGCATCGGGACCTCGCTGTCACGGTTTGCCCCATCCTCTCCGCCGCGGTGTGCCCTCGCCAGCCGCGTGTGGCGTCCGGGCCCCTGCCGCGAAATCGGGTGGTCGCCCCGGTCGGCGCGGCACTAGCCTTCGGCGGATGGCTGCTCCCGCGGATGGCTCCACCGCCCCCGTTCCCGAATTCCTCGCCGTGCGCGGCCGCCGCGTCGCCTGTCTGGACTTCGGCGGTCCTGGCGCCCCGGTGCTGGCCCTCCACGGCCACTTCGGGCGCGGCCGGCTGTACGGGCCGCTGGCCGCGGCCCTCGCGCCCGGCCATCGGGTGATCGCCCCCGATCTGCGGGGGCACGGGCTGACCGGGGGCGGCGGGCCGTTCTCGCTGGACGAGTACGTGGCCGACGCCGCCGCCCTGCTGGGCGCGCTGGGGCTGGGTCCGGTCCCGGTCGTCGCCCACTCCACGGGCGGAGTGATCGCGTACACCCTGGCCGCCCGCCACCCGGAACTGGTGAGCGCGCTCGTCATCGAGGACATCGGCGCCGTGACCGACCGCCCGGTGGTCGGCCATCCCGTGCTCGACGTCTCCGGCTGGCCCACGCGCGCCGCGGACCGGGAGGCGCTGCGCCGGGAGATCGAGTCGCGCGGGATCCCCGAAGCCACGTACTTCCTGGACAGCGCGGAGCCGGACGCCGAGGGCGGCGGCTGGCGGCTGCTGTTCTCGCCGCGCGAGCTGATGGAGTCGCAGCGGGCCATGTGCGGCGACTTCTGGGATCAGTGGCTGGGCTCCTCCTGCCCCGCGCTGCTGCTGCGCGGTGAGCACAGCTCCATGCTCCCGGCCGCCCACGCCCGCGAGATGACGGCCCGTCGGGCGGGGACGGCGCTGCGGGAGTTCGCGGGCTGCGGGCACTGGATCCACGACGACGCGCCGGAGGCGTACGCGGGGGCGGTGCGGGAGTTTCTGGCGGGGCGGTAGGCGAAGCCGCCTCAGGCCCAGGGCAGCTCCGCGCGGTGGTGCCAGTACGTTTCCGGCGACTCGGCCAGAGCCGCCAGAGCCTCCCGCTGTCCCTCGTCCAGCCGCAGGGTCGCGGCCGTCAGGTTGGAGTCGAGCTGGGCGGTCGTCGCCGCGCCCGACAGGACGACGTCCACCCACGGCTGGTGCAGCACCGCCGCGAGGGCGACCGCGTCGGGGCCCGCGCCCGTCTCCCGCGCGACGCGGCGCAGCGCCTCCGGGAGCTGTTCGGGCGCCGCGAGGCGGCCGTTGGCGACGGCCTCCTTGACGATCACCGCGCATCCCGCCTCGTGCGCCTCGGCCAGGGCCGCCCCGGCCGAGGGCTCGAGCAGGTTGTACGTGGACTGGACCGTACGGAACAGCGGCTTCCCGTCCACGGTGACCTCGAGCGCCGCGCGGATCGCCTCGGCCTGGGCGGGTCCGCTGGTCGACAGCCCGATCGTGACGCCCTCGGCCGCGAGCCGGGCCAGCCGGCCGTGCAGCTCGGGGTCGGTGAGGGCGGGGCTGCCGGGGGTGACGGAGTGCACCTGGTAGAGGTCGAGCCGGTCGCCGAGCAGGGCCCGGCTCTCCGCGCTCTGGCGCTCGTACGTCGCGACGCTGTGGTCCTTGACCTCGTGCGTCTCGGCGTCCGTGCGCCAGTCGGCGACGTAGGTGTAGCCCCACTTGCTGCCGATGACCACGTCCCGTACGTCGGGGCGGAGATCCAGCCAGGAGGCGAGGAACTCCTCGGCCCGCCCGTACGAGCGCGCGGCGTCCAGATAGCGCACGCCCCGCGCGTACGCGGCGTCCAGCACCTGGTGGGTGCGGTCGCGCATCGCCTCGACGCTGCGCTCGGCCGGCAGGTCCCGCCGCCGGCCGAGGTTGATGTAGCCGGGACGGCCCACGGCGGCGAGGCCGAGGCCGATCCGGGCCGTGGGGGTGGTGACTTGCGCGAGGCGCGCGAACGCCATGGTCTGTCCGCTCCTTGTGTCGGGTGGCCGAGCCGTCCGGTCAGTGTGCCGTGCGGCGGCGCGCGCCGTCAGGGCCGGGCGTCAGCGCTTGGCGTCGGCCCAGTCGCGCTGCACCGCCAGGTCCGCCTTCACCTCGGCGAGCTGCGCGGCCACCGCGGAGGGGGCCGTGCCGCCGCGGCCGCTGCGGGAGGCGAGCGCGCCGGGCACATTGAGGACGGTGCGGACCTCGGGCGTCAGATGCGGCGAGATCTTCGCGAACTGCTCGTCGGTGAGCTGGTCCAGCTCGATGCCCGCCAGCTCGCACTCCTTGACGCACTCCCCCGCCGTCTCGTGCGCCACCCGGAACGGCACGCCCTGCTTGACCAGCCATTCGGCGATGTCGGTGGCCAGCGAGAACCCGGCCGGGGCCAGCTCCTCCATGCGCTCGCGGTTGACGGTGAGCGTCGCCATCATGCCGGTGAAGGCGGGGAGCAGGACCTCCAGCTGGTCGCAGGAGTCGAAGACCGGCTCCTTGTCCTCCTGGAGATCGCGGTTGTACGCGAGGGGCAGGGCCTTGAGGGTGGCGAGCAGGCCGGTGAGGTTGCCGATCAGCCGGCCGGACTTGCCGCGGGCGAGCTCGGCGATGTCCGGGTTCTTCTTCTGCGGCATGATCGACGAGCCGGTGGAGAAGGCGTCGTGGAGGGTGACGAAGGAGAACTCCTTCGTGTTCCAGATGATGACCTCCTCCGCGATCCGCGAGAGGTCGATGCCGATCATCGCGGTGATGAAGGCGAACTCGGCGACGAAGTCGCGGGAGGCCGTACCGTCGATGGAGTTTGCCGAGGAGCCGCCCTCGAAGCCCAGGTCGGCGGCGACCGCCTGCGGGTCGAGGCCCAGCGAGGAGCCGGCCAGGGCTCCCGATCCATACGGCGAGACGGCCGTGCGCCGGTCCCACTGGCGCAGCCGCTCCGCGTCCCGGGACAGCGCCTGGACATGGGCCAGGACGTGGTGGGCGAAGAGGACGGGCTGGGCGTGCTGGAGGTGGGTGCGGCCGGGCATGGCGACGTCCGGGTGGGCCTCGGCCAGCCCGACCAGCGCGCCCTGGAGGTCGGCGATCAGGCCGCCGATGATCCGGGCGTGGTCGCGCAGATACATCCGGAAGAGCGTGGCCACCTGGTCGTTGCGGGAGCGCCCGGCCCGCAGCTTGCCTCCGAGGTCGGGGCCGAGCCGCTCCAGCAGGCCGCGCTCGAGGGCGGTGTGCACGTCCTCGTCGGCAATCGTGCCGGTGAACTCGCCGGACGCGACATCGGCCTCGAGCTGGTCGAGCCCGGCCAGCATCCGCTCAAGCTCGTCCTCGGTGAGCAGCCCGGCCCGGCGCAGCACCCGGGCGTGGGCGCGGGAGCCGGCGATGTCGTACGGTGCCAGGCGCCAGTCGAAGTGCACGGAGGCGCTGAGCTTCTCCAGTGCCTCGGACGGCCCGTCGGCGAAGCGCCCGCCCCACAGGCGTACGTCACCGTTGTTGCCGTTGCTCACGCTGTTGCTCCTTGAAGGGTGTGGGTGTGCGACCGCCTCCGCGCCGGGGCGAGGAGGCGGCTATGACATGCAGGCTACTGGTGCGCCGGCGTCAGCTCTGCCCGAGATCCCGCCCGGCCGCGATCTTGCTGGACAGGCCGAAGATCTCGATGAAGCCCTTCGACAGCGACTGGTCGAAGGTGTCGCCGGTGTCGTAGGTCGCCAGGTTGAAGTCGTAGAGCGACTGGTCGGACCTGCGGCCGGTGACCACCGCGCGGCCGCCGTGCAGGGTCATCCGGATGTCTCCGGAGACCTGCTCGTTGGCCTCGGCGATGAAGCCGTCCAGGGCCCGCTTGAGCGGGGAGAACCACAGCCCGTCGTAGACGAGCTCGCTCCACCGCTGCTCGACCTGGCGCTTGTAGCGGGCCAGCTCGCGCTCGACGGTGACGTTCTCCAGCTCCTGGTGGGCGGTGATCAGCGCGATGGCGCCGGGGGCCTCGTAGATCTCCCGGGACTTGATGCCGACGAGCCGGTCCTCGACCATGTCGATCCGCCCGACGCCCTGGGCCCCGGCCCGCTCGTTGAGCTGCTGGACGGCCTGGAGGACGGTGACCGGCCGCCCGTCGATGGCGACGGGGACGCCCTTGTCGAAGGTGATGACGATCTCGTCGGCCTCGCGCGGGGTGGCCGGGTTCGAGGTGTACTCGTAGACGTCCTCGATCGGCGCGTTCCAGATGTCCTCCAGGAAGCCGGTCTCCACGGCGCGGCCGAAGACGTTCTGGTCGATGGAGTACGGGGACTTCTTGGTGGTCGCGATCGGCAGCTTCTTCGCCTCGCAGAAGGCGATGGCCTTGTCCCGGGTCATCGCGTAGTCCCGGACCGGGGCGATGCACTTCAGCCCGGGGGCGAGCGAGGAGATCCCGGCCTCGAAGCGGACCTGGTCGTTGCCCTTGCCGGTGCAGCCGTGGGCCACGGTCGTGGCGCCGTGCTTCTTGGCGGCGGCGACCAGGTGCTTCACGATCACGGGCCGGGAGAGCGCCGAGACCAGCGGGTAGCGGTCCATGTACAGCGCGTTGGCCTTGATCGCCGGGAGGCAGTAGCCCTCGGCGAACTCGTCCCTGGCGTCCGCGACCTCCGCCTCGACCGCCCCGCAGGCGAGCGCCCGCTTGCGGATGACGTCCAGGTCCTCGCCGCCCTGGCCGACGTCCACGGCGACGGCGATGACCTCGGCGCCCGTCTCCTCGGCGATCCAGCCGATGGCGACGGAGGTGTCAAGGCCGCCCGAATAGGCGAGTACGACGCGCTCGGTCACGGGGGTCTCCTTTGGATCCATGCACTAGCTAGCATAAGTATGCACTCCTCTGTATGGTCCGTCAACGCGGCAGGCTGTCGGCATGCGGCGCTACGGTGCGGCTATCAGGTGCTCAACAGGGGGGTAGCCGACATGAGCGTGCAAGACGACATCCTCTGGCAGACAGCCGAGCGTGCTGCGGCGCAGTTCGAGGGCTTCAAGATCGAAGCAGTGGGGGGCCAGATCGTCATGACACTGCGAAGCAACATCCAGAGCTGGACCATCCTCCGGGTGCAGAACGCAGCCGAGGCCGCCGGCATCGCCGAGGAGCGGCTCCTGTCCGATGTGCTGATTCAATTGCCAGACGAGCCTCCCCGCGTCCCGGATGTGACGATCCTCGAGGACGGAGCCGAGGAGCCGTACTCTTACGACGATGTACTGGCCGCGGTGGAAATCGTCTCCACAGAGGATGACGACAACGACTACGTGATCAAGCTGAAGCAATACGCCCGATGCGGCATCCCGATCTACTTGATCATCGACCCGTTCCGAGGCCAGTGCACCCTGCTGACCCGCCCCAAGGGCGACACCTACGGCGAGACCGTCACCCTCCATCTGGCGGACGGCAACAAGGTCGACATCCCCACGGACAAGTTCAAGCGCAAGAGCTGACGCCTGATCCAAGCCAGGTGGAGCGACAAGGGCACCGCCGGTTTGACCTGGTCGCGTATCAGCAGCGGCTGGCCGCCAGGCCGCAGCGACGCCCCCCGTACGATCCCGCTCCTCGTGGACCACGGCCACATCGACGACGGCACACGGCAGGTCCATCGCCCGAGCCAGGTCGAGGAGCAGGCCATCGGGGGCTGGCTCAACGAGGATCCCCGGCGCTTCTTCGCGACCTGGAATCCCGGACGGCGGAGATGGATTTGTGGTGAGTATGAGACGGCGACACGCCGTCATTTCGGCGTGTCGCCGTCTCATACTCACCACAAATCAGCGGCATTGGGGCTCGCTCCTTGACGCTCAGGTGTCGATTTCCGCCCAGACCGTCTTACCGGGCCCCCTCGGTCGGTGACTCCCCAGCGGGCGGCGATGGCCGCGACCAGCAGGAGGCCACGGCCGGTTTCCGAGTCGGGCGGGGGTGCGACCGGCGCGGGATCGGTAGACGGTCCGGCCTCGTTGAGGGTGTCGGCGACCTCGATGCGGATCGTGTGCGCGGTGCGGATGAGGCGGACCTCGAAGTCCCTGCCGGGTACGCGGCCGTGCGTGGCGGCATTGGCGGCCAGCTCCGCGACGATCGCGGCGACCGTGTCGGATTCCGCGCTCCGGTAGAGGAAGCCCCACTCGTCGAGCTGGCGGAGGGCGAGAAGCCGGGCAAGGCGGGCGCCCTTGCGGGTGGAGCTGAACCGTTGGGTGAACACGGCGCCGGGGGTCTGAGTCTGCGCCTGAGCTGACATGCGGCTCAAGGTGGCCGTTCCGCGAGGGATGTGACCAGCTCGACCACCCGTACGCTGAGTCAGCGTACGGGCACCCAGAGTGGACAGTACGGGTAACAGGCCGTGACCATGGAGGCATTGGCCAGATAGTCAGGCTCAGAGCGGGTGCACCGGAGGTGGCCGGAGATGGCGGGCAGCGCGGGAACCACAGGCAATAACGAACCGGAGTCTTCGGACAGCCTCAAGGCATTCGGGGCCATCGTCAAGGTCTTCCGAGAACGGGCGGGACTCACCCAGGAGGAACTGGCGCCGCTGCTTCAGTACTCGGTCCAGACACTCGCATCGATCGACCAGGGACGCCGGTTTCCGCAAACGGAGTTCGTCGAGAGGGCGGAAGAGGTGCTGGACGCCTTCGGGGTGCTGCGGGCAGCGGCGCGGCACTTGGCCCGGCGGCCGGGGCTGGCAGCGTGGTTTCGGCAGTGGGCGGGGCTGGAGGAGCAGGCGGTCAGCCTGAACACGTACGAATGCCGGGTGGTCCCTGGACTGTTGCAGACAGAGGCGTATGCGCGGGCCGTCTTTCAGAGCAGGGTGCCACTCCTGGCCGACCAACAGATCGAAGCCCAGCTCACCGCCCGCCAAGAGCGCCAACGTCTGCTCCGGGACAGGCCCAACACTGCGTTCAGCTTCATCGTCGAAGAGGCGCTTTTCCTGCGGCGTACCGGTGGTGCGGAAGTCACCCGGCAGCTCGTCGAACACCTCCTGGAGTGTGCGGAGCTCCGAAATGTCGAAATCCAGATCATGCCGCTGAGGCAGGAAAACCACGCCGGGCTGGAAGGACCCATGCGACTGCTGGAAACCCCGGACCACCAGTGGTTCGGCTACACCGAAGGTCAGCGCAGCGGCCACCTGATCTGTGACCGGAAAGACGTCAGTGTGCTCCAGATGCGGTATGCGAAACTGCGCTCACAGGCTCCCACCCCCGAGGACTCCGTGAGCCTGCTGAAGCAGATCCGAGGAGCGCTATGAACACCAGTGAGCCGGCCTGGTTCAAGAGCAGCTACAGCGGAGGTGATGGTGACGACTGCGTCGAAGTTGCTACCTGCCCTGACACCGTCCACATCCGGGACTCCAAGGACCAGCAAGGCCCCCAGCTCGCCGTCTCCCCCGCCGCCTGGTCCGCCTTCGTCACATACGCCGCGCGCAGCTGACCGTACGACCACAACCCCGCACCTCACACCCATGCTCGGCTGCAGTCCCCCAATGGAACATGGCCGACGGCGCTACGCTGCCGTGCCATGCAGGAGACACGCCTCGACACTGCTCGGATCCGGGCGGCTCGCCGGGTGATCGACCCGATTTTTCTCGACACTCCGCTGTACCCCTGCGAGCCGCTGGAGCCCGCCCTCGGGTGCGCGGTGAGCATCAAGCTCGAAACGGCGAACCCGGTCCGCAGCTTCAAGGGCCGCGGCACCGAGGTAGTCGCGAGCCTGCTCGCCGACAATGACTCGCGAGCCGTGGTGTGCGCCAGCGCGGGCAACCTCGGCCAAGCCCTCGCCTGGTCCGCTCGCGGCCGGGGGCTCGACGTCACCGTTGTGGCATCCCGCTTCGCGACTGCGGCCAAGCTTGACCGCATCCGCGCACTGGACGCCGGGCTGGAACTGGTGGACGGCGACCACGAGATGGCACGCGAGCGGGCCGCGGCCATCGCGCGCCACGACGGCATCCGGCTGCTCGAAGACAGCCTGGACATCGAGACCTGCGAGGGTGCAGCGACCATCGGCCTGGAGCTGGTCGATACGGCGCCATCGTTCGACACCGTCCTGATTGCTCTCGGCGGCGGGGCGCTGGCCACCGGTGTGGGGCATGTGGTGAAGGCCTTGGCGCCCGGCGTCGAGGTGATCTGCGTCCAGCCGCTGGGCGCACCGGCGATGACACACTCGTGGCGCCGGCGGCGCGTCGCCACCACCGACTCGACCAACACCATCGCCGACGGCGTCGCCGGCCGGTGTCCCATCCCGGCCGTCCTGGACGACCTCCTGCTGGTCGCCGACGACGCCGTCCTGGTCCAGGAGGCGTCGATCATCGCCGGTATGCGAATGCTCCTCGACCACGCCGGCCTCGTCGTCGAACCGTCGGCCGCGCTCGGGGTCGCGGCGATCCTCGAAGACCGCGACCGCTTCGCCGGCCGACACGTAGTCACCATCGTGTGCGGCAGCAACGTCGACGTAGACGCCTATCACCGCTGGGTCGGTGCGGCTCCCGTCCACAGGTCTTGACAATTACTCGGCCGTAAGCCACCTGCGGGAAGCGGGTATTCGGCCTCGGGGAACATCGGTACACCGGTTATCGGTGAGAACGATCATGGTGGACCAGCACAGTGATCCACTTTGCCGCTGGGGTTCGGTGAAATGCCTCCAGGGCTGCTCTGGGGCTGGTTACGGTCCGGCTCGTGCCGGTGGAATTTCTGAGTGATGAACAGGCCGAGGCGTACGGGGCGTTCGCCGAGGAGCCGACGGGGCCCGAGCTGGAGCGGTTCTTCTTCCTGGACGACGTGGACCGGGATCCGATCGCCCTGCGGCGGACGAAGCACCATCAGCTCGGGTTCGCGCTCCAGATGTGCACGGTGCGGTACGTCGGTCTGCTCCTGGAGGACCCGCTCGCGGTGCCGTGGCCGGTGGTCGAGCACCTGGCCGTGCACCTTGGCATCGAGGACCCGTCCGCGGTCAAGCAGTACAGCGAACGGCGTCAGACGCTGTACGACCACGCGTGGGAGATCCGGGAGGCCTACGGATACCACCCCTATGGGGACGCTGAGTGGGGCCGGCGCTTCCGTACGTTCCTGCACGGGCGGGCGTGGATGCACGCCGAGGGCCCGAAGGCATTGTTCGACCACGCGGTGGGCTGGCTGCGCCGTCACCGGGTGCTGCTGCCCGGGGTGTCGGTGCTGGCCCGGCAGGTATCGGAGGCGCGGAAGGTCGCGGAGAAGCGGCTGCACGCCACGGTCGCGGGGTCCGCCCGGCGGGCGGACCCCGCGTTACCCGGCGACCTGGTGGCGACGTTGATGACGCCGGAAGGCTCTCGGTTCTCGGAGCTGGAGCGGCTGCGCCGGCCGCCGACGCGGGACGAGGACATCGCCCGGTCCTCCCCGCTCAAGCACCGCAACCTGAACCTGCTCGGCCGCTACAGCTTCACAGCCTCCACCCCGGCCGCCGGCGCCCTGCGCCCGTTGCGCGACCCGGACGCGCCGGAGCTGGACGAGGACGACGACGGGGCCGCACAGAACTGAGGAAGCTGTGCGAGCACCTGGACGTCGAATCGGATCCGTGGGGCGAGTCCAGCGTGGCGCCGGGGGCGCCCGTGGCCGACGAGCGGATGCCGCCCGGTGGGCGGCCTCTGCGGGCATTTAGCGCTGTTTTTGAGCCGGCCATGGCATGACAGCCCGTGGAGTTTCGGTGTTCGCCCAGCCAGGAGCTTCCCCGACGCCCGCGTCGTGGAGCCCACTATCGGCCAACCCGACACAATGTGTAAATGATCTGTCGCTTACTGTAGTCAATCTGGGAGCATGGTGCGGCGCGGCCCGCGTCCGGTGAGGGTCGGCTTCTACCTGTGGGAGTGGCGATGTCTTCACCTGTCGACAACGGGACCTTCACCCGGACTGAGCGGCTGGAGCGGCTGCGCGGCCTGCTGTCGGGGGCGCGGGAGGAGGAGTGCGCGGGGCGCGCTTCGGGCCCGGAGTCGTACGGGCATCTGCTGATGGGGGCGATGCTGCACGGCGCGGACCGCCTGCGGCAGGGTCAGGAGCCGACCGATCTGGAGAGGCTGCTGCTGGACGCGGTGGGCTCGGTGCTCTCCGAGGAGGAGACGAAGGCGTGGGGCGCGGTGTACCGGGAGGTGGCCTCCGGGAGCCGGATGGCGCTGCTGCCGCAGGCGTTCGCCGACCGGCCGGTGGAGTCGGGCTATGCGCTGGAGGATCTGCAGCGGGACCTCCCTGAGATCGTCGCGGAGGCGATGGCGGCGGGGAACACCCAGATCATCGACCCGCGGACGCCGGCCCGGGAGGCCAACGATCCCGCCTTCCTCGCCGCGATGCGGGCGGCGAAACTCGGCATCACCGCCTTCGCCACCCCCAGCGAGCGCCTCCTGCCCGACACGGACGACCTGGCGGGCACGGAGCAGGCGCCCCAGGAGGGCGGAGAAGACCCGGAGGGCCGCTCGGGCCCGCCGTTCCGCGTGCGGATCTTCACGGAGAGCTTCTACGTCCACAAAGCGGTCGGCGACCAGTGGGGCGGAAGGGACGAGATCTTCTGGACGGCGGCCGGCAGCGTCGGCGGCGGCACCAAGCACTCCTTCACCTCGGAGGAGTTCGGAGCCGTCGAAAAGGGCCAAACGCGGGCGTTCTCCGTGAACAACAAGACCCTCTTCGACGGGTACTCCTCCGGCGACTACCTGGGGATCAACGTCACCTGCTGGGAGAAGGACGAAACTCCCAACGAGTGGTGGAGGGCGCTGAACAAGGCGCTGCTCGACGCGATGGAAGCCCTCAACAAAAACCTGGCCTTCGACGACTTCGTCACCGGCCAGCTGCCGGTGTGGCTGGGCATCGCCGTCCAGGTCGCGAACATGTTCATCGACGTCATGATGGAGCTCATCAACATGAGCGACATCTCCTGCCAGCGCGTCATCGGCATGGGCCGCTACGAACTCGCCATGCTCTCCCGCGGCGGCGGCTCCATCTGGAAATTCGACGGCGACGGCCACCACGACCTGCGCCTGGCGTGGGGCGGCAGCCTCATCCCCTTCCACCAGGCCTACCTGAAGTCCTCCATCCGCACGGGCAGCACCTGGAGCGAGCCCGGACACGTTCCCTTCAAGACCATCACCACCCCCGCGCTCGCCGTCCACGACGGCAAGCTCTACATCGCCTACCTGCGCCCCAGCGACCAGGCGGTGATGTGGGCCGCCATGGACAGCGGCGGCAACTGGAGCACGCCCCAGCAGATCGGCGGCGACCAGAGCTGGTACGCACCGGCCATGACCTCGGCCCACGGCAAGCTGTACTACACCCACACCGGCAAGGACTACAAAATCTATGCCCGGACCTTCACCCCCGCCGCCGGGTGGAGCGCGGCGAAGCCCCTCGAGGGAGGGTGGCTGTACGCGCCGGCTCTGACCACGCACAACAGCGATGTCTGGCTGGTCGCCTACGGCCGCGACGAGAACCTGTGGACCTCCGGCAACAACACCGGCGCCGACACCGGCTGGAGGAAGCCGGTCTCGGACAACCTCGGCTGGGAGCTGAACACCTACGTGACCCTGGCCTCCTACCGCGGCTACATGTGGCGGATCGCCACCGGCAAGGCCCGCGAGATCCGTACCAGTAACAGCACGGGCGGCTATTGGAACAGCAAGGGCAACATCCCCGGGTGGGGCTCCACCCACGCCCCCGCCCTGGCCGCCGACGCCAACAACATGACGCTCCTCAGGCGCGGTGACGACGCCGCGCTGTTCTCAGGCGAGTACAACGGCACCTCCTGGCACAGCTCCAGCAAAATCCCCGGAGCCACCGCGAAGGAGACACCCGGCGCCGCCTACTACAACGGCAAGCTCTACGTGATGTACCTGCCCCCCGCCACCTGACAGGGCGGCGGGCGGCCTTCCGCGCTGGTCTTCTTCCCGCCGTCCGGCACCTCTCGTCCTGTTGGATGACGACTTCGAGGACACGGGCTGGGGCTCCCCTGTCGAATTCACGCTGTGGGGCCCGCCCAGGGTGTAGCGCGGCCCCAGCACACCTTGCGAACCCCATCAACTGGGCTTCATCCACGGAGGACCGAAATGTCTAATACTGAACCCGCGGCGGAGAACTCCGGCCTGGTGATCCTGCCGGCGGAGCAGGTCAGTGAGACAGTCAAAGCCACGCTGAAGATCGAAGAACACGACGGCACCCTCATCGTCCGCGCAACCGAGGGCACTGCCCTTCCCGCCAACCTCGTCATTGTCGATGGGGACGACACCCCCATCGCGATCTACTCGGCTGCCGAGCTGCCCCGGCCAGTCGCGTTGCAAGGACGCACGGCCGACATCCAGGTCCTCACTCAGACCCTCGATGGATTCAACGACTGGCTGCTCACCGAATCAGGCGAGCCCCGCCAGTAGTTCGCATCCACGGGCACTACTGGCAGCGGCTGCCACGAATCCGTCGTGAGCGACAGAGCCCTGGAGACACCTTGGTGTCTCCAGGGCTCTGTCGCGTACGCCCGACATTGGCCTCCGGCCCTGCGCATCAGCGCCGCCCCCGCCATGCACCGCCGTCTCCTCGCCCGCTGCCAGCCGCTCAACGGCGCCCAGGGCGTCCCGGCGGTCCCGGCCCAGCGCAAGGCCCGCCGCGAGTACGAGAACCGGGTCAGCACACTCACGCCGCCCGGACCATGATCGTTCTCACCGATAACCGCTGTACCGATGTTCCCTGAGGCCGGTATTCCGGCACTCGGGCTGCGACAGGAGACTCCGGAGGCGGCGGGCGGCACCAAACGGACCTCACCGACGCCGGGATGTCTTAGCCACCTCGCGCTCCGGGAGCCAACCTCACGGACGGACCGTCCGCCCGAAATTCCGGGGAATCCTCGCCGCCGTTGAGACATTGGCGCCCCCGAGCCGTATCCCTCGTCACCGGAGCCGTCCGGTGACGCGCGGACGCGTGCGGAAAGGGGACAGGGCGTTGACGACGGTGACGAACAGCCGGACCGACCGGCGGGAGGTGATGCGGCGCATCCGTCCCCGCCGCTCCCCCGCGGTGCCGCTGATCCTGCTCAGCTGGGCGGGGGCCGCGGCGGTGGTCACGCTGTGGTGGCAGAACACCCCGAACGTGGTCGGCAACGCCGAGTGGCTGGTCGGCGGGGGCCGGCTCACCGGGCTCCTCAGCGGGTACTCCATCGCGCTGGTCGTGCTGTTGATGGCGCGGGTTCCGGCGCTGGAGCGGCGCGTGGGGTCGGACCGGGTCGCGCGGTGGCACGCCGTGGCCGGCCGGTACACGCTGTGCCTGATCATCGCCCATATCGCGCTGATCATCTGGGGGTACGCGGTCCAGGCGCGGACGAGCGTCGTCGACCAGACCGTCACGGTGGTGACCGAGTACCCGGACATGATCAAGGCGACGGTCGGCACCGGGCTTCTGCTGCTGGTCGGCCTGATCTCGGCGGGGGTGGTGCGCCGCCGGATGCCGTACGAGGCCTGGTACTACCTGCACCTGATGACCTACGCGGGCGTGTTCCTGGCCTTCTGGCACCAACTGGCCGCCGGCGCGGAGTTCGTCGCCGACGAGGTGGCGCGCATCGCCTGGTACGTGCTGTACGGCAGCGTCACCCTCGCCATGGTGTGGTTCCGGGTGCTGGTCCCGGTGGGGCTGAACCTGCGCCACCGGATGCGTGTGTTAGCCGTGGTGCCCGAGGCGCCCGGCATGGTCTCGGTGGTGATCGGCGGCCGGGATCTGGACCGGCTGGGCGCGGAGCCGGGGCAGTTCTTCCGCTGGCGGTTCCTGGCGCCGCGGCTGCGCTGGGGCTCGCACCCCTACTCGCTGTCCGCGCCCCCGCAGCAGGAGCGCATGCGGATCACGGTCAAGGCGGTGGGCGGGCACAGCACGGCGCTCGCCACGCTGGAGCCGGGCACGCGGGTGTGGGCCGAGGGGCCGTACGGGGCGATGACCACCGGGCGGCGCAGCCGCAGCAAGGTGCTGATGATCGCGGGCGGGGCCGGGATCACCCCGCTGCGGGCGCTGTTCGAGACGCTGCCCGGCCGCGGCAGCGACATCACGCTCCTCTACCGGGCCCGCAGCATGGAGGACCTGGCGCTGTGGGACGAGCTCCAGCGGATCGCCGAGGCCCGCGGGGCCCGGCTGCTGTACGCCGTGAACGGGCCGGACGGCGCCCGCCCCGAGATCACCTCCGAACGGCTGCGCTCGGTGCTGCCCGACATCGACCGGCACGACGTCTTTCTGTGCGGGCCCCCCGGCCTGGCCGAGCACGCCTACGCGGCGCTGCGCGAGGCCGGGGTGCCCGATCGCCGTATCCACCACGAGTCCTTCGAAATGTAGGGAGGCGGAGTCATGAAGAGGAAGCATCCGCTGCGCCGGATCATCCTGGGCACCGCGGCCACCGTCTCCGGGGTCGTGCTGCTGCTCGCCCTGAAGCAGCCGGCCTCCGAGCCGGTCGCCGCGGCCGGCTCGCAGAACGCCGGGCAGGTGCCCGCCACCGCGCCGCCGGCGCCCGGCGGAGACAGCAGGGGCGGAGGTGGCGGTGGCGGTGGCGGAGGCGGCGCCGCGCAGACGGTCACCGGCGACGAGGCCAACACCCAGTACGGCCCGGTCCAGGTGAGCGTCACCGTCACCGGCGGAAAGATCACCGCCGCCACGGCCGTCAAGACCCCCGACTCCGGCCCGCAGAGCGAGCAGATCGCGGCCGATTCGGTGCCCAAGCTGAACCAGGCGGCGGTGACCGCCCAGAGCGCGAAGATCGACACCGTCTCCGGCGCCACCTACACCAGCGAGGGCTACCGGAAGTCCCTCCAGAGCGCGCTGGACAAGGCCGGTCTGTGATGGACGGCGAGCCGCGGCGCATGCTGCATGTCGAGGAGACCATGGGCACGGTCTTCTCCCTCGACGTCCGCGAGGTGGCCGACGCCGACCGGCCCCGGGTGCGGGCCGCGCTGGACGGGGCCGCGGCCTGGCTGCACCGGGTCGACGAGCTGTTCTCCACCTGGCGCCCCGACAGCCAGATCAGCCGGCTGCACCGCGGCGAGCTCGACGTGTCGCAGTGCGACGCGGACGTACGGGACGTGCTGCGGCTGTGCGAGGAGGCCGAGCGGCTCAGCGACGGCTGGTTCTCCACCCGCCACGCCGGCCGGGTGGATCCGACCGGCCTGGTCAAGGGCTGGGCGGTGGAGCGGGCCGCCCAGATGCTGGCCTCGGCGGGGGCCGGGTCGGTGTGCGTCAACGGCGGCGGGGACATCCAGACGCACGGGGGACCGTGGCGGGTGGGCATCGCCGATCCGCTGCGCCCCGGGGAGCTGATCGCCGTGGTGGAGGCGCGCGACGAGCTGGCGGTGGCGACCTCCGGCCCGGCCGAGCGCGGCTGCCACATCCTGGACCCGTACACCGGCGCGCCTCCCGCGGAGCCGCTCGCCTCGGTCACCGTGGTGTGCCGGAGCCTGACGGACGCGGACGCCTGGGCCACCGCGGCCTGCGCGATGGGCGCCGAGCGGGCCCGGCCCTGGCTCCAGCGGCTTCCGGACGCGGCGGCGTTCGCGGTCACGGCGGACGGCGCGACCTGGCAGACGAGCGGGTTCGCGCGGTACGACGCGGCGATGTTCGTGTAGCGGTGTTCCGGCCGCGCCGCGCGGCACCCCCGGCGATCGATGTAGGGACCACATAACGAGACGGCCTTGCGCGTCGCCCCGTCGAGGGCGTTCCATCACGCGGTGCGATCAGAAGACACGAGCCGCAGGGCGGACGCCACAGCGCCGCCGACACCGACGCAGTCCGCCACCACCGACCGGGCGGCCAGACGGGCCGTCACCGTCTTCCCCATCCTGGTCCTCGCCGCGGGCGCGGCGGGCCTGGCGACGCCCGGCACCTTCAGCGGCTGGGCGCCGAACGTTCCCTACCTACTGGGAACGATCATGTTCTGCATGGGTCTGACCATGACCACGCAGGATTTCTCCGGCGTCGTCAAGCGGCCGTGGGCCGTGGCGCTCGGCCTGGTGGCGCACTATGTGATCATGCCGGGCCTGGGGTGGCTCATCGCCCATGCCCTGGGCCTGTCACCGCAGTTGGCGGCCGGTGTGATCCTCGTCGGCTGCGCCCCGAGCGGTACGGCCTCGAATGTGGTGACGTACCTGGCGCGCGGCGACGTGGCGCTGTCGGTCTCGGTGGCGACCGTCTCCACGGTGCTCGCCCCGCTGGTCACCCCGCCGCTGACGCTGCTGCTGGCCGGGGAGTATCTGCCGGTGGACGCCGGGTCGATGGTCACCGACATCCTCAAGACGGTGCTGCTGCCGGTCCTCGGCGGCCTCGTCGTACGGCTGGTGGCGGGGCGTTACCTCGGCCGGGTGCTGGGCCTGCTCCCCTGGCTGTCGGCCGCCACCATCGCGGTGATCGTGGCGGTCGTGGTGGCGGCCAGCGCGGACGCCATCAAGTCGGCGGCCGGGCTGGTGCTGTTGGCCGTGGTGCTGCACAACGGCCTCGGGCTCGCGCTCGGCTACGCCGCGGGCCGGGCCGCCCGCCTCGGCGAGCCCGCCGGGCGGGCCATGGCCTTCGAGGTCGGCATGCAGAACTCCGGGCTCGCGGCGTCCCTGGCGTCCGCGCACTTCAGCCCGCTGGCCGCGCTCCCGGCCGCCATCTTCTCCGTCTGGCACAACATCTCGGGCGCGCTGGTCGCCGCCTGGATGTCCCACCGCTCGCGCCGCGCGGAGGGCTGACGGCGGGGGTCACACGACGACCGGGTCCTCCCAGGCCCGGTCGACCACCCGCACCAGACCCAGGTCCGTCAGCTTGATCTGCGGCGACACCGGGAGGGTCATGGTGGACACGCTCATGAAGGCGTTGCGGTGGCGCCAGCCCCACCCGTGCAGCGCCTCCCGTACGGCGCCCGCGCCGGCCGCGACCTCGGGCGCGGGCGCGGCGGACATCACGCCGCCCACGGGCAGCGGCAGATGGACGTCCGGCCGCCCGGCCACCGCCACGCAGATCCCGCCGCCCGAGGCGATGACGCGGTTGGCCGCCCGGCGCAGCGCGCCCGCGTCGGTGGCCACGACGGTGAGGTTGTGGCTGTCGTGCGCGTACGTGGTGGCGGTGGCGCCCTCCGCGAGGTCGAACCCCACGACGGGGGCCATCGTCCGGCGGCCGGTGCCGTGGTGGCGTTCGTACACCGCGAGCACGGCCGTCCTGCCCTCCCAGTGCACGACACCGTCGCGTACGGGCAGCACGACCTCGGCCGGCTCGGTGAAGGTGTCGACGGGGTTGACCCGCAGCGCCCGGAAGGTGTGCTCCCCGTCGGGGAGGTCGGCGCGCCACACGCAGTCGGCCTCCTCCAGCGGGGCGAGGCGGACGGAGTCGGCGAAGGGGTTGTCGGGCGCCGGCCCGGCGGTGTCGTCCCCGGCCACGACGCGGCCCCCGCAGACCACGGTCACCGGTGTCGGGTCGTCGAGGGCGCGCAGCAGGACCAGGTCCGCCCGCTTGCCGGGGGCCACCACGCCCCGGTCGTCCAGGCCCAGGCGGCGGGCCGGGTGCAGGGTCAGGGCACGCAGTACGGTGGCGGGGCTCATCCCGGCGTCGAGCGCGACACGGGCGATGTGGTCGAGGTGTCCGCGGTCGAGGATGGCGTCGGCCGCCAGGTCGTCGGTGACCAGGCAGAAGTCGGGCAGCACGGGGAGTTCGTGGAGGCGGCGCACCAGTTCGGCGCTCAGGCACTTCTCCTGGAGCATCAGCAGCATGCCGAGCCGCGCCTTCTCGACCGCGACCTCGGGGGTGTTCTTGGTGTGGTCGGAGTCGATCCCCGCCCACAGGTATTCGCCGAGGTCGTCGCCGGTGAGGTTGGGGCAGTGGCCGTCCAGGCGGACGCCCTTGCGCCGGGCCGCGTCGACGATCGAGCGCATGCGCGGGGAGCCCGCGACCACGGCGCGGTAGTCCATCACCTCGCCGAGGGTGGTCACCCCGTCCCAGTCGAGCATCTCGGCGATGTCCTCGGCGGTCAGCGAGGAGCCCGCGGTCTCGAAGCCCTCCAGCGCGGGCACGCAGGAGGGCACGGCCCAGAGCATGGTCTGCTCGGCCCCGCGGCCCTGCTCGATCATCCAGGCCATAGCCTCGCGCCCCGCGACGTTGACGATCTCGTGCGGGTCGGCGAGGACCGTGGTGGTGCCCCGGGGCAGGGTGATCCGGGCGAACTCGGCGGGGGTGAGCAGCGAGCTCTCGATGTGCATATGGGCGTCGATGTAGCCGGGCGCGACGATCAGCCCGTCGGCGTCCAGGACGCGCTCGGCCTCGATCCGTACACCCGGGGCGGCCACGGCGCGGATGAGGTCGCCGGTCACCACCACGTCGGCCGGCAGGATCTCGCCGGTGTGCACCGAGAAGACGCCGGCGCCACGGATGAGGAGGTCGCAGCGGCTTGGCATCGGCATGGGGTCTCCTGCTCGCTTCCTGCTCTGGGGGGTTGGTGAGGGGTGCGGCCGTTACGGCACGGGGGTGGTGTCCGCGCCGTAGTGGCCGCGCAGCCGGGACATCAGGAAGGCCCGGAACGCCTCCGCGTCCACGCCGGTCGCCACGCGCGCGTTGGGCGGAAGGCCGGTGCGCCCGTGCACATCGGCCACCAGGGCGCCGCGGGTGAACTCGCCCGCGCACTCGACGGTCACCCACGCCTCCGTCCACTCCAGCAGCTCCGGGCGGACGGCGGCGGCCACGGCGAGCGCGTCGTGCACGGCGCAGGCGCGCACCTGGTGGCGGCGGGCGTAGCGGTCGATGAGGTGGCGCAGCATCTGCCCGGCCGCCGTGGTGACGGGCGCGCCGTCGGCGACGAGCGCGTCGGCGTCGGCGAGCGGGGTGAGGGCCTGGCGGGTGACGTCGAGGCCGACGATGCGCAGCGGGACGCCGGACTCGGTGACGTAGCGGGCGGCCTCCGGGTCGGCGTGGAAGTTGAACTCGGCGGCGGGGGTGGTGTTGCCCGGGGCGAACGCCGCGCCGCCCATGACCACGATCTCCCGCAGCAGTCCGCGGGTGTCGGGGTGGGTGTGCAGCAGGGCGGCGACGTTGGTGAGCGGCGCGGTGGCGATGAGGGTGATCTCCCCCGGGCCCGCGCCGCGCAGCTGCTCGGCCATCCAGTCCACGGCGTGGCCGGGGTGGGCGGCGCGGGCGGCCGCGGGGAGTTCGACTCCGCCGAGGCCGTACGCGCCGTGGACCGGCTCGTCGGGGTGGCGCGGCACCCGGGCCAGCGGCCCGGCGTGGCCGCGGAGCACGGGGGTGGCCGCGGCAGGCCCGCCGATCAGGTCGCACAGCCGCAGGGCGTTGTCGACCACCTGGTCGAGGCCGACGTTGCCCGCGACCGTGGTCACGCCCGCGACCTCGAGCTCCGGCGACGCGTACGCCAGGAAGAGGGCGATGGCGTCGTCGATGCCCGGGTCGCAGTCGATCATGACCCGTCTGGGGGTCCGGCTCATCCGGAGACCTCGCGCTGGAAGCGGTCCACCCACGCGTCGTTGTGCTCCACGGAGTAGGCCAGGTCGGGCGAGGTGAACCCGGCGGCGGCCGGGTCGCTCGCGGCCTCGCCGGACACCTTGGTGATGGCGGCGGGGACCTTGGCGTCCTTGTTGACCGGCTTGTCGCTGAAGGAGGCGGCCGCCTTCTCCTGGACGTCGGCGGACAGCAGGTAGTCGAGGAACTTCTCGGCGCCCGCCTTGTTCTTGGCGCCCTTGACGATCTGGGCGGTGTTGGCGGCGACGTAGCGGCCCTTGTCGAACGGCACCCAGCCGATGGGCTTGCCGGCCTTGGCCGGGTCCACGGCGAACAGGTCGAGGCCGGGGGCCATCTCGACCTCGCCGCGGTCGAGGAGGCTGACCAGCTCGGTGGAGCGGTTGAAGAACTTCAGCACGTTCGGCTTGAGGTCGGAGAGCCTCTTGAAGCCGGTGTCGGTGTCCTTGGGGCCCGAGCCGTACGTCGCGGAGACGGCCTGGAGGAACGGGACACCGGCGCTGGTGGACAGGTCGGGGACGGCGACCTTGCCCTTGTACTTCGCGTCCCACAGGCTCTCCAGCGTGGGCGGCTGCTTGACCTTGTCGGTGCGGTAGAGCATCCCGAGCAGCTGGTAGGTGTAGGCGGGGCCGTAGCCGTCCTGGCTCTTGGCGAAGTCGTAGATCTTCGCCATGTTGGGGACCTTCTTGGCGTCGACCTTGTCGAAGAGGCCCTGCTTCTGGCCCATGGCGGCGAAGAGGTCGGAGATCATCACGACGTCCACGGTGGGGTCGTTCTTGTTGACCTTCAGCTTGGTCAGCCGGTCGGCGTTGGCCCCCGTCTCCAGGGTGACATCGATCCCGGTCTTCTTCTCGAACGGCTTGATCACCGTCTCCTCGAAGCGGTCGGCCCCGAAGCCGAAGGTGCTCACCGTCAGCTTCTTCGGGTCGGCCCCGGCGCTCTCCGCGCAGCCGGAGAGGGTGAAGGCGATCAGGGACGCGGCCAGGGCGCCGGTGGTGAGTCTGGCGGTGCGGATCATGCGGGACACTCCTGACGAGGGTTCTTGCCGAGCCGAGCGGCGCCGTCGTCGCCGGGCAGAGGGATGGCCTGCCCCAGGGGCAGATGGAGCCGCACCGACGCGCCCGCGCGCAGCGTCTCGTCGGTGGTGACGGCGTGCAGGACGCGGTCGCCGACGGCGGCGGTGACCGCGAAGTCGGTGCCGCGGAAGCGGACCGCGGTGACGGTCGCCTCGACCACCTCGCCGCCCGCGGGCGGCTCGGCGTCCGGGCCGAGGACGCCGATGTGCTCGGGCCGGATGGTGACCGGGCCGCGCCCGGGGAGGTCGAGGAAGTTCTCGTAGCCGAGGAACTCGGCGACGAAGCGGGTGGCGGGCGCCCGGAACACCTCGCGCGGCGGGCCCTGCTGGACGATCCGGCCGCGGTCGAGGATCACCATGTTGTCGGCGAGTTCGAGCGCTTCTTCCTGGTCGTGGGTGACCAGGATGGCGGTCAGCCCGGTCTCCCGCTGGACCCGCAGCAGCTCCTGGCGCATCTGCACCCGCAGCCGCGCGTCCAGGTTGGACAGCGGTTCGTCGAGCAGCAGCACCGAGGGGCGGATGGCCACCGCGCGGGCCAGCGCGACCCGCTGCTGCTGGCCGCCGGACAGCTGCTTGGGCTTGCGCCCGGCCAGGTGGGCCAGGCCGACCAGGTCGAGGACCTCGGCCACGCGGGTGCGGATCTCGGCGCTGGGCACACCCCGCATCCGCAGTCCGAAGGCGACGTTCTTCTCGACGGTCAGATGCGGGAAGAGCGCGTAGGACTGGAACACCATGCCGATGTTGCGGCGCTCGGGCGGCAGGGTGGTGGCGTCCTTGCCGTCGAGCAGGATCGTGCCGCTGGTGGGCGGCAGAAAACCGGCGATCATCCGCAGGGTGGTGGTCTTGCCGCAGCCGCTGGGGCCGAGCAGCGCGGTGAACTCCCCGCGGCGCACCGTCAGATCGATCGAGTCGACCGCCACCGAGCCCGAGAACTCCCGGCTGATGGACTGGAGCTGGACCACCGGCGTCGTCGTCTTGGTCACCGTCGTCGTCGTCGTCGTTGGCATCGTCGTCATGGGTGCATCCCTACTTGCCGAAGACCTTGTTGAAGCCGACGAGCCGCTCGGTCACCAGGGCGACAACCACCGTGGCCGCGAGCAGCAGGGTGGACACCGCCGCGACGACCGGGTCGAAGGAGAACTCGACGTAATTGAGCATCTGGACCGGGAGGGTGGTCACGCCGGGGCCGTTGAGCAGCAGCGACAGCGGCACGTTGTTGAAGGAGGTGAGGAAGGACAGCACGGCCGCGGAGACGATCCCGGGCATCATCACCGGCAGGGTGACGTGGAAGAAGGTCCGCAGCGGGCCCGCGCCGAGCCCCCGCCCCGCCTCCTCCAGCGCGGGGTCGGCCATGGCGAGCGAGGCGCCGGTCACCCGCACCGCGTACGGCAGCAGCAGCACGGTGTGGCCGATCAGCAGCGCCCCGAGGGCGGTGATCCGCAGGGTGACCATCAGCTGCTGGAACAGCGCGAAGCCCAGGACCAGCTCGGGGACGATCGCCGGGGACAGGAACAGCGCCTCGGCCGCCTTGCGGCCGCGGAACCGCCGCCGCTGGATCGCCAGCGCGGCGGGGATGCCGACGAGCAGCGCGAGCAGCGTGGCCCCGGCCGCCACCATCGCGCTGGTGGCCAGCGCGTCCTGGAAGGGCTGGTACGCCAGCGCCTTGGTGAACCACTTGCCCGACAGGCCGGGCGGGGGGAACTCCACGGTGTCGCCGGAGGAGAAGGCGATGGCCACCACCAGGAGGATGGGCCCGAGGAGAAAGACCAGGGCCAGCGCGGCCACGGCGGTCAGCAGCGGACGTCCGCGCATCAGACGGCACCCACCTTCGACAGCCGGCCGGAGATCCAGCCCGCGACGAGCACCAGCGCGGTCATGATCAGGGCCACCGCGCTGGCCGCGCCCCAGTCGAGCTTCACATTGGCGTAGTCGTACAGGAGCGTGGCCAGCGTGCGGTTGCGGGTGCCGCCCAGCAGCAGCGGGGTGGTGAACGCGGTGACCGCGCCGGCGAACACCAGCATCGCGCCGACCAGCACACCGGGCAGCGCGATCGGCAGCACCACGCGGCGGAAGGCCCGGCCGGGGCTCGCCCCGAGGCCGCGGGCGGCCTCCTCCAGCTTGACGTCGATGTGCGAGAGCGAGCTGTACGAGGTCAGGATCATGATCGGGGTGAAGAGCTGGGTGAGCCCGGCGATCAGGGCGAACTCGGTGTAGAGCAGCTGGGTGCCGCCGTCGGCGAGGCCGAGGGCGGTCAGCAGGTCGCTGATCAGTCCGTTGCGGCCCAGGATGACCAGCCAGGAGAAGGTCCGTACGACGGTACTGAGCAGCAGCGGGAACACCGCGAGGGCCAGCAGCAGCCCCTGGCGGCGCCGGGGCGCCCGGGCGATCAGATACGCCACCGGGAAGCCGAGCAGCAGACAGATGGCCGTGGTCAGGGCGGCGACCCGGACGGTGCGGGCCGCGACCTCCAGCACGTATCCGTCGCCGAGCATGCCGCCGAGCTTGCCGAGGACATCGGGGTTCTCTGCGGCGGGCGGTGCGAACAGGGTGATGCCGAAGGGGTAGAGGAAGCCGAAGGCGAGAAGTGCCACGCCCGGCAGGAGCAAGAGGCCAGAAGCCGCTCTGCGTGACACGAGCCGGACCCTCCTAGATGTTACTGATACGTCGTCTGCAACCGGTTGCGGCAACCGGTTGCAGGCAAGCTACGCTGGAGCCGGTGAGCCCGTCAACAACTGCCGGTTAAAAACATGTAACCGGCAACGGACAACAGAAGGCAGGGGCGGATGGTTCGGCTGGCAGATGTCGCACGCGCCGCGGGGGTGTCCACGTCCACCGCGTCCCGCGCTCTGAGCAGGCCCGACATGGTGGCGGCGGAGACCCGGGAGCGGGTCGCCAAGGCGGCCGCCGAGATGGGATTCACGCTCAACGCCACCGCGCGGGCCCTGACCACCGGCCACACCGGGCTGGTCGGCGTCATCGTCCCCACCCTCGCCAACCCGTTCTTCCCGCCCATCGTCACCGGTGTCCAGGAGTCACTGGCCGAGACGGGCGGAAACGTCCTCCTCGGGGTGTCCGACCGCTCCGAGGAGCGCGAGCGCGAGCTGGCGGCGCAGTTGGGCTCGCGGGTCGACGGGCTCGTCCTCGTCGCCCCGGTCAGCGGCGACGCGACGCTGCACGAACTCGCCGAGCGACTGCCGGTGGTGACGGTCGACCGCACCACCCCGGGGCTGCCCGGGGTGGTGGTGGACACCCCGGGCGGGGTGCGGGAGCTGATGGCGCATCTGCTCGGCCTCGGCCACCGGCACATCGCCTACCTGGGCGGCCCGCCCGGCTCATGGATGGACCGGCAGCGCACCAGGGCCGCCCGCAAGGCGGTCGAGGACGGCGGCGGCGAGCTGACCGTGCTGGACCCCGTGCCGCCCCAGGTCGACGCCGGCCTCGCGGCGGCCGAGCACCTGGTGCGGCGGGCGGAGCGGGTCACCGCGGTCATGGCGTACAGCAGCTACGTCCTGCTCGGCCTGCTCATGGGGTTGCGCGGGGCGGGGCTGCGGGTGCCCGAGGACATCAGCCTCGCGGCGTCCGACGACCTCACCGTCATCGGGATGACCCAGCCGGGCACCACCGCGCTGCACGTCCCGCTCCAGGAGGCGGGAGCGGCGGCGTGCCGGCTGGTGCGGGAGGCTCCGCACACGGGCGAGCGCCCGCCGCGCGTCCGCGTCCCCACCCGCCTGGTCGTCCGCGGCTCCACGGCCCCGCCGCCGAAGAAGCGCTAGCCGTGCCGGCGGGGGTTTCTGGGGCGGCGGGCTGTGAGCGCCACGATCGAGTGATGCTCGATCGAGCGCTGCTTCGATCCTGCGGTTCGCATTCGGAGTGTCGCGGCCGGACGAGTGCCGGCCTTCGCCTGAAGGGGAATCTGTGATCTCGAAAACCAAGCGCGCCGTGTGTTCCATGGCCGTGGTGCTCGCCGCGGCGGCCGCGTCCACTGTCACCGTGTCGAGCGGCACCGCCTTCGCCATCGACCATGTCCAATGCGTCGGCGGCGAGAACTTCCTGAAGATCTGGTCGCACCTCGACGGCCGCGAGAGCGTCGACTGCTACGCGAACGCCGGCCGGACCGACTTCGGCGGGTGGTGGGTCGACCGCATCTACACGGGCAACAACGACCTGATCTACTACGACGCCAACGGTGACTCGGTGAAGATCGAGCGCTGGCACGACATCACCTTCCCGAACCGCCCGCCGAGGGTCGTCTCCATCCAGATCCTGTGACAACCCGCGGCGGAAGCTCTAGCGCTCCTTCTGGGCCAGCCGGAGCAGGTGGTCGGCCAGCGCCTGGCCACCTGCCGACTCGCGGCTGATCAGCAGCACCGTGTCATCGCCCGCGATGGTGCCCAGGATGGCGTGCAGCTCCGCCGAGTCGATGGCCGAGGCCAGGAACTGGGCGGCGCCGGGCGGGGTGCGCAGCACCACCAGGTTCGCGGACGCCTCCGCCGAGATCAGCAACTCGGCCGCCAGCCGCGCCATCCGGGCCTCGCTCGCCGACTCGCCGAGCGGGGCCCGGGGCGTGCGGTCGCCGCCCTCGGCCGGGACGGCGTAGATCAGCTCGCCGCCGGTGTTGCGGATCTTCACCGCGCCCAGTTCGTCCAGGTCGCGGGAGAGCGTCGCCTGGGTGACGGAGAGCCCGTCGTCGGCGAGGAGCTTCGCGAGCTGGCTCTGGGAGCGGACCGGCTGCCGGTTCAGGATGTCCACGATCCGGCGGTGCCGGGCAGTGCGGGTCTGCGGCACGGCCGGGCCACCATTGTTGTGGTTGCCGGTGCCCTGCGCCTCGGTGTGCTGCGCCTCGGTCATCGTCTCGTCAGTCTCCGGATCCGTCAGTGCCCGTGTCTCCCCTGGGCGGCGTCCAGGGCGGTGGGGAAGGCCCGGAGGAACGCATCCACCTCCTCGTCGCCGATGACGAGCGGCGGGGCGAGCCGGACCACGTCCGGCGCGACCGCGTTGACCAGGAGTCCCGCGTCCTGAGCCGCCTGCTGCACCTGCGGCGCGAGGGACTCTGTCAGCACGATACCCAGCAGCAGGCCGGAGCCGCGGACATGGTCGATCAACGCGTGGCCGAGGGACTCGATCCCGTCACGCAGCCGCTCGCCGGTCCGCTTGACCCCGTCGAGGACACCATCGGCCGCGAGGGTGTCGAGCACCGCCACCGCGGCGGCGCACGCCACCGGGTTTCCGCCGAAGGTCGATCCGTGCTGACCTGGGGTCAGCAGCTCGGCGGCGGGCCCGAAGGCCACGGTCGCACCGATGGGCAGGCCGCCGCCAAGACCCTTGGCGAGGGTCACCACATCGGGCTCGACGCCCTGCGCCTGGCATTCGAACCAGTGGCCGGTGCGGCCGATTCCCGTCTGGATCTCGTCGACGACCAGCAGGGTGCCGGTGGCCCGGGTGATCTCGCGGGCCGCCGCGAGATACCCCGCCGGAGGCGCCACGACGCCGTTCTCACCCTGGATCGGCTCCACGATGAACAGCGCGGTGTCGGTGGTGACGGCCGCGCGCAGCGCGTCCACGTCCCCGTACGGGACATGGGTGACCTCGCCGGGCAGCGGCAGGAACGGGTCCTGCTTGGCGGGCTGGCCGGTCAGCGCGAGGGCGCCCATGGTGCGGCCGTGGAAGCCGCCGGTGGTGGCCACCATGTGCGTACGGCCGGTGCGCCGCCCGATCTTGAAGGCCGCCTCGACGGCCTCCGCGCCGGAGTTGGAGAAGTAGACCCGCCCGGGGCGGTCGAAGAGCTGGAGCAGCCGCTCGGCCAGCGCCACCGGGGGCTCGGCGATGAACAGGTTGGAGACATGGCCAAGGGTTGCGATCTGGTCGGACACGGCCCGTACGACCGCGGGGTGGGCGTGGCCGAGGGCGTTGACGGCGATGCCGCCGACGAAGTCGACGTACTGGTTGCCGTCGGCGTCCCAGACCTTGGCGCCCTCGCCGTGGGTGAGCGGGACGCGGGGCGTGCCGTAGTTGTCCATCAGCGCGCCCTGCCAGCGCTGTGTCAGCTTCTCGTTGCTCACCGGTCCGCCCCCTCATTTTTGTTGCTGTCGTTGTCCGGGTCGGGCAGGACCATCGTGCCGATGCCCTCGTCGGTGAAGATCTCGAGCAGGATGGAGTGCTGGACCCGCCCGTCGATGACGCGCGCGGTGGTGACGCCGTTGCGCACGGCGTACAGACAGCCCTCCATCTTGGGCACCATGCCGCTGGCCAGGTCGGGCAGCAGCTTCTCCAGCTCGCTCGCGGTGAGCCTGCTGATCACCTCGTCGCTGTTGGGCCAGTCCGCGTACAGGCCCTCGACGTCGGTGAGGACCATCAGCGTCTCGGCGCCCAGCGCGGCGGCGAGCGCGGCCGCCGCGGTGTCGGCGTTGACGTTGTAGACGTGGCCGTCATCGGCGCTGCGGGCGATGGAGGAGACGACCGGGATGCGGCCGTCGTCCAGCAGGGCCTGGACCGCGCCGGTGTCGATCTCGGTGATCTGGCCGACCCGGCCGATGTCCACCCGCTCGCCGTCGATCTCGGCGAAGTGTTTGGTGGCGGACATCAGATGGGCGTCCTCGCCGGTCATGCCGACGGCGAGCGGCCCGTGGCGGTTGAGCAGCCCGACCAGCTCGCGCTGGACCTGGCCGGCCAGCACCATCCGTACGACGTCCATGGCCTCGTCGGTGGTGACCCGGAGTCCCGCCTTGAACTCGCTGACCAGGCCGTGCCGGTCGAGCTGAGCGCTGATCTGCGGGCCGCCGCCGTGCACCACGACGGGGCGCAGGCCGGCGTGGCGCAGAAAGACCACGTCCTGGGCGAAGGCGGCCTTCAACTCCTCGTCGACCATGGCGTTTCCGCCGAACTTGATGACGACGGTCTTGCCGTGGTGGCGGGTCAGCCAGGGCAGCGCCTCGATGAGGATGCGCGCCTTGGGCAGGGCGGTGTGTTTACGGGCGGTCGGCTGGCTCATGAGGAGTAGGCGCTGTTCTCGTGGACGTAGTCGGCGGTCAGGTCGTTGGCCCAGATGACGGCGGATTCGGTGCCCGCGGACAGGTCGGCGGTGATCCGGACCTCGCGGTAGCGCATGTCGACCAGCTCGCGGTCCTCGCCGACGGAGCCGTATCTGCACACCCACACGTCGTTGATGGCGACGTTGAGCTGGTCCGGGTCGAAGGCGGCGGAGGTGGTGCCGATCGCGGAGAGCACCCGGCCCCAGTTGGGGTCCTCGCCGTGGATGGCGCACTTGAGGAGGTTGTTGCGGGCGATCGAGCGGCCCACCTCCACGGCGTCGTCCTCGGTGGCGGCGCCCACCACCTCGATGCGGATGTCCTTGGAGGCGCCCTCGGCGTCGCCGATCAGCTGCCGCGCCAGGTCGGCGCAGACCGTGCGGACCGCCTCGGCGAACTCGTCGGCGGCGGGGGTGACTCCGGACGCGCCGGAGGCGAGCAGCAGCACGGTGTCGTTGGTGGACATGCAACCGTCGGAGTCGACCCGGTCGAAGGTGGTGCGGGTGGCCGCGCGCAGCGCCGCGTCCAGGTCCTGGGCCTCGACGTCGGCGTCGGTGGTGAGCACGACGAGCATGGTGGCAAGGCCGGGGGCCAGCATGCCCGCGCCCTTGGCCATGCCGCCGACGACCCAGCCGCCGGCGCCCTCCGCCACGGCGGTCTTGTGCACGGTGTCGGTGGTCTTGATGGCGATGGCGGCCTTCTCGCCGCCGTGGGCGGTCAGCTCGGCGGCCGCCTTCTCCACGCCGGGGAGCAGCTTGTCCATGGGCAGCCGGATGCCGATGAGCCCGGTGGAGGCGACGGCGACCTCACCGGCGCTGTGTCCGAGGACCTCCGCCACCTTCTCGGCGGTGGCGTGGGTGTCCTGGAAGCCGAGCGGGCCGGTGCAGGCGTTGGCGCCGCCGGAGTTGAGGACGACCGCGCTCACCGCGCCGCCCTTCAGCACCTGCTCGGACCACAGGACGGGGGCGGCCTTGACGCGGTTGGAGGTGAACACGCCGGCGGCGGCCAGGCGCGGCCCGTTGTTGACGACGAGGGCCAGGTCGGGGTTGCCGTTCTCCTTGATGCCCGCTGCGACACCGGAGGCGGTGAAGCCCTTGGCTGCCGTAACGCTCACTGTGACTCCTTGTTCGCCCCAGGGGGGCCGGTTTCGTGGGGTGCGGCGTCGGCCGCGCGACTCGTTCCGGTCGGGCTTATGGCGCGATTCCGGTGGTGGGGAGCCCCAGCTCCTCCGGGAGGCCGAGCGCGACGTTCATGCTCTGAACCGCGCCGCCGGCGGTGCCCTTGGTGAGGTTGTCGATGGCGCTGATGGCGATGACCCGGCCGGCCGCCGCGTCGAGGGCGACCTGGATCAGCGCGGTGTTCGATCCGTACACGGAGGCGGTGGACGGCCACTGCCCCTCGGGCAGGAGGTGGACGAACGGCTCGTCCTGGAACGCCTTCTCGTACGCGGCCCGCACCGCCTCGGCCGTCACCCCGGGCCTGGCCTTGGCGCTGCACGTGGCGAGGATGCCGCGGGGCATGGGGGCGAGGGTGGGGGTGAAGGAGACCGAGACCGGCTCCCCCGCCGCGGCCGACAGGTTCTGGATCATCTCGGGGGTGTGCCGGTGGCCGCCGCCGACGCCGTACGGGCTCATGGCGCCCATGACCTCGCTGCCCAGCAGGTGCGGCTTGGGCGCCTTGCCCGCGCCCGAGGTGCCGGAGGCGGCGACGATCACGGCCTCGGGCTCGACGAGCCCCGCCGCGTACGCCGGGAACAGCGCGAGGGAGACGGAGGTCGGGTAGCAGCCTGGGACCGCGACGCGCTTGGACCCCTCCAGCGCGTCGCGGGCCCCGGGCAGCTCGGGGAGGCCGTAGGGCCAGGTGCCCGCGTGCGGCGAGCCGTAGAACCGCTCCCAGTCCCCCGCGTCCTCGAGCCGGAAGTCGGCCCCGCAGTCGATGATCAGGACCTCGTCGCCCAACTGCTCCGCGACGGCGGCGGACTGGCCGTGGGGCAGTGCGAGGAACACCACGTCGTGCCCGGCGAGCGCCTCGGGGCCGGTCGGCTCCAGGATCCGGTCGGCGAGCGGCGGAAGGTGCGGCTGGAGGGCTCCGAGGCGCTGGCCGGCGTTGGAGTTGCCGGTCAGGGCGCCGATCTCCACCTGGGGGTGGGCGAGCAGCAGGCGCAGCACCTCGCCGCCCGCGTATCCGCTCGCTCCGGCCACCGCCGCACGTATCGCCATCGAAACAACCTCCCTGTCGATGGCATGACTATACGGTTGACCGAAGCTTTATGCAATGAGTGTTTCGGACAGCCGGGGGCGGTGACACGGCGGGGGTGACGCGTGTTACGCGCCCAGAGGGGGTCGGGCCCTTTCGAGAGGGGGCCGGCAACGAGATATCTTGATGTCGAGCAATGTTGCAGACGTGGAGCGGAGCACCCGGTGACTGACTCGACCATCATCTATACGCACACCGACGAGGCCCCGGCCCTGGCGACGTATTCGTTCTTGCCGGTGGTCCAGGCGTACGCGTCGACGGCCGGGGTCGCTGTGGAGACCCGTGACATCTCGCTGGCCGGGCGCATCATCGCCGTCTTCCCCGAGTACCTGGAGGAGGGCCTGCGGATCCCCGACGCCCTCGCCGAGCTCGGTGAGCTGGCCAAGACGCCCGAGGCCAACATCATCAAGCTGCCGAACATCTCGGCCTCGATCCCGCAGCTGAAGGCCGCGGTCGCCGAGCTCCAGCAGCAGGGCTACACGCTGCCGGACTACCCGGACGACCCGAAGACCGACGAGGAGCGCGAGATCCGCGCCCGCTACGACAAGGTCAAGGGCTCCGCGGTCAACCCGGTGCTGCGCGAGGGCAACTCCGACCGCCGCGCCCCCGCGTCGGTCAAGAACTACGCCAAGACGCATCCGCACCGCATGGGCGCCTGGACCGCGGAGTCGAAGACCAACGTCGCCACCATGGGCGTCGACGACTTCCGCGCCACCGAGAAGTCCGCGGTGGTCGCCGAGGCCGGCTCGCTGCGCATCGAGCTGGCGGGCGACGACGGCTCGACCACCGTGCTGCGCGAGTCCGTACCCGTGCTGGCCGGCGAGGTCGTGGACGCGTCCGTGATGCGCGTGGCCGCGCTGCGCGAGTTCCTGACCGCTCAGGTGGCCCGGGCCAAGGCCGAGGACGTGCTGTTCTCGCTGCACCTCAAGGCCACGATGATGAAGGTCTCCGACCCGATCGTCTTCGGCCACGCGGTGCGGGCCTTCTTCCCGAAGACCTTCGCCGAGTACGGCGAGGTGTTCGCGGCGGCCGGTCTGACCCCCAACGACGGGCTCGGCGGCATCCTCAAGGGCGTGGAGTCGCTGCCCGAGGGGGCCAGGATCAAGGAGTCCTTCGAGGCCGAGCTGGCCGAGGGCCCCCGGATGGCGATGGTCGACTCCGACCGCGGCATCACCAACCTGCACGTCCCCTCCGACGTGATCGTCGACGCCTCCATGCCGGCAATGATCCGCACCTCGGGCCACATGTGGGGCCCCGACGGCCAGGAGCACGACACCCTCGCCGTCCTGCCCGACAGCAGCTACGCCGGCATCTACCAGGCCGTCCTCGACGACTGCCGGGCCAACGGCGCCCTGGACCCCGCCACCATGGGCTCGGTCCCGAACGTCGGCCTGATGGCGCAGAAGGCCGAGGAGTACGGCAGCCACGACAAGACCTTCGAGATCCCCGTCACGGGCACCGTCCGCGTCGTCGACGAGGCCGGCAACGTGGTCCTGGAGCAGGTCGTCGGCGCCGGTGACATCTTCCGTATGTGCCAGACCAAGGACCTGCCGATCCGCGACTGGGTCAAGCTCGCCGTCACCCGCGCCCGCGCCACCGGCGACCCGGCCGTCTTCTGGCTCGACGAGAACCGCGCCCACGACGCCCAGCTGATCGAGAAGGTCAAGGCGTACCTGCCGGAGCACGACACCGAGGGCCTTCAGATCGAGATCAAGGCCCCGGTCGACGCGATCACGTTCTCCCTGGAGCGGATCCGCCGCGGCGAGAACGCCATCTCGGTCACCGGCAATGTGCTGCGCGACTACCTGACCGACCTGTTCCCGATCCTGGAGCTGGGCACCAGCGCCAAGATGCTGTCGGTCGTCCCGCTGATGGCGGGCGGCGGCCTCTTCGAGACGGGCGCCGGCGGCTCCGCGCCGAAGCACGTCCAGCAGCTGGTCAAGGAGAACTACCTGCGCTGGGACTCGCTGGGCGAGTTCTTCGCGCTGGTGCCGTCCCTCGAGCAGTACGCGAAGACCACCGGCAACGCGCGCGCCCAGGTGCTCGCCGACACCCTCGACCGGGCCACGGCCACGTTCCTCAACGAGGACAAGTCGCCCAGCCGCCGGGTCGGTGGCATCGACAACCGCGGCAGCCACTTCTACCTGTCGCTGTACTGGGCGCAGGAGCTGGCCGGGCAGACCGACGACGCGGGCCTGGCCAAGGCCTTCGGCCCGCTCGCCGAGACGCTCGCCGCCCAGGAGCAGACGATCGTCGACGAGCTGATCGCCGTCCAGGGCGAGCCGGCCGAGATCGGCGGCTACTACCAGCCCGACCCGGCCAAGGCCGCCGCCGTGATGCGTCCGTCGGCGACCTTCAACCAGGCCCTCGCCACCCTCGGCTGACGCGGCGGTCTTCCCTCCGCCTCTTCTGCCTCTCGCCGCCGCCCCGGCCGGACACCGTTCCGGCCGGGGCGGCGGCTTGTGTGCGCCCGTCCCCGCGCGCTTCTCCGCGGCCCCGCCGGGCGCGCTCCCCCGCAGCCCCCGCCATGTGCGCTCCGTGGTCCCCCGGTCACCGTGCCGACAACCAATAGCGGAGCCCTACAAAACCCGGACCCCGGCCTGCTGGGATTGCGCCATCTGCCCGGCCGTGAGCCCCCTGACAGAGTGGCCGACAAGTGATCTCCTCCCGCGAACTTCCACGCGGGAGTCGTGTGTCCACTACACGGGGGTAGTTTTCGATGAGCGCTGACACCGAACAGGTGGTGGTCACCGGTCTCGGGGCCACCACACCGCTCGGCGGCGATGTGGCCTCGACCTGGTCCGGGATGCTGAGCGGGAGATCCGGGATCAGCCGCATCGAAGAGGCGTGGGCGACCGACGCCCCCGTGCGGATCGCGGGCCAGCTGGCGGTCGAGCCGACCGAGGTCCTGGACCGGGTGCAGGCCCGGCGCATGGACCGCTGCCAGCAGATCGCGCTGATCGCCGCCCGCGAGGCCTGGGCCGACGCGGGCGCCCCCGAGGTCGAGCCGGAGCGGCTGGCCGTGGCCATCGGCACGGGCACCGGGGGCACGCTGACCATGCTCCGCCAGAGCGACATCATGGAGTCCTCGGGGATGCGGCGGATGTCCCCGCACTCCGTCCCGATGCTGATGGCGAACGGTCCCGCCGCCCTGGTCAGCATCGAACTCGGCGCGCGCGGCGGCGCCCACGCCCCGGTCAGCGCCTGCGCCTCGGGGGCCGAGGCGATCGCCATGGGCTTAGACCTGATCCGCCTCGGCCGCGCCGACGTGGTCGTCGCGGGCGGCACCGAGGCCTGCGTCAACCCGCTGGTGCTGGCCGGATTCGCCCAGGCCCGAGCCCACTCCACGCGCAACGACGAGCCCGAGCGGGCGTCCCGGCCCTTCGACGTCGACCGCGACGGCTTCGTCATCGGCGAGGGCGCTGCCGTGGTCGTCCTGGAGCGCGCCGAGTTCGCCGCCGCCCGGGCGGCCCGCACCCACGCGACGCTCGCCGGGGCCGGGGTCACCTCGGACGCCCACCACATCACCGCCGCGCACCCGGAGGGTCAAGTCCGCGCCATGCGCATGGCGTTGGCCTCCGCGAAGCTGACCCCGCTCGCGATCGAGCTCATCCACGCCCACGCCACCTCCACGCCGATGGGCGACCTCGTCGAGGCCGAGTCGATCGCCGAGGCCATCGGCATCCACCCGTCCGTGACCGCGACCAAGTCCATGACCGGCCACCTCTTCGGGGCGGCGGGGGCGGTCGGCGCGGTCGCCGCGATCCTCGCGGTGCGCGACGGGGTGATCCCCGCGACCCAGAACGTCGACGCCCTCGACCCGCAGGTGAAGCTCGACGTCGTCACGGGAGCGCCCCGGCGCGGCGCGGCGCCGACCGCCGCGCTCAGCAACTCCTTCGGATTCGGCGGCCACAACACCTCGCTCGTGTTCACTCCCGCGCCGTAGTCCGGCCGCGGAGGGTGTCCGGTGGGCATCCGGGCCGACCGGGAGCCGCCGGCCTCCTCCGGGCCGGGGCGCCGGGCAGCGGCCCTGGATAGGCTCGGGGCCCATGACCTCGGACCACCCCAACGCCTGGGCGGCGGACGCGATCCGGCGCCTCCGCGCGGAGGGCCGCGGAAGCGGCCCGACCCCGCTCCGGCCGCTTCCGCTGCCCGCGCTGCCGGACGTCCGGGTCTATCTCAAGGACGAGTCCGCACACCCCACCGGCAGCGTGAAACACCGCCTGGTGCGGGCCATGTTCCACGAGGCGATCGCGACCGGCCGGATCACCGCGGACACCACGGTGGTCGCCGCCACCGGGGGCGCGGTCGCCGTCGCGGGAGCCCACTTCGCGCGGCTGCTGGATCTGCCGTTCCTCGCCGTCGTACCGGCGAAGACCCCGGCGGACACCCTGGCCCGCGTCGAGCGGGAGGGCGGGCGGTGGCAGGTGGCCGAACAGCCGCCGGCCGCGGTGCAGGAGGAGGCCCGCGCGGTGGCCGAGCGGCTCGGCGGACACTTCCTCGACCACTTCACCGACGCCGAGCCGGCCCTGGCCGCAAGCCGCGAACCGACGATCGCGGACGAGATCTTCACGCAGCTGCGCGAGGAGCCGCATCCGGTGCCCGCGTGGATCGTCACCGGCGCCGGCACCGGCGCCACCTCGGCCTCGATCGGACGCCATCTGCGCCACCACGGCCATCCGACCCGGCTGGCCGTGGTGGACCCGGAGAACTCCGCCTACTTCCCGGCGTGGGCGAGCGGCTGCCGCGACTACGCCACCGGCATGCCTTCCCGGATCCCCGGCATCGGCCGCCCCCGCACCGAGCCCGGGTTCCTGCCCACCGTGATCGACCTGGTGATCCCGGTTCCGGACGCCGCGTCCCTGGCCGCCCTGCGATGGCTGCACGACACGGCCGCCGTCCCGGCCGGCCCGGCGGCCGGGACCGGGCTGTGGGGCGTATGCCACCTGGTGGCGCGGATGCGCGAGTCGGGAGCGCGGGGCAGCGTGGTCGGCCTCGTCGGCGACCACGCCGAACCGTACCGGAACACCCACCTGGACCCCGAGTGGGTACGCGCCCGGGGGCTCGACCCGGCGCCGTACGCGGGCGTCGTCGAGCGGTTCGCCACCACCGGGGAATGGCGGCCGCCGGCCGGTTAGGCCGTGTCCGGCCGTCCCGGACCCGGCACTTCGCGGACACGGCCGGGCGCCCCCGGCTACCGCTGGGAGGTACCCCCGCCGGCGGTAGCCGGGGGCGCGTGCGATCGCAAGGCGGAGGGCCGCCCTCGCGGGCCCGACAACGCAGCGCGAGGGCGCGTGCCAGGCGTCGCGGGCCCGCAGAGATCAGGGCCTAGCGGAACCGGCGAGTTGCCGGGCGCGGTGCAGGCCCGCGGTGACGTCGGCGAGGGTCGCGCAGGGGACGCCGCCCAGCGGTAGCCGGGGGACGGTGACCAACGGTCCGGCGGGCAGCGGGAGATCGGCCGACGGGCGACGGGCGGCGACCGCGTCGGCCAGGTCCGACAGGGCGGCCCGCAGCCCGTCCGCGAGGGCCGGCTCCGGGCGCGGCGCGCCGTGGTCCAGCCGGACCCCGCACGCCGTCGTCGCGTCCACGATCTCCTCGAGCGCGGCCACCACCGGGGCCCACGCCGCCAGGTCGCGCCCGAACGGCGGGTGTTCGGCGCCCGCCACCTCCACCGCGCGCCGGGCGTCCGCCAGCGCGCGGTACGCCTCGCGACGCAGCCGCAGCCGTACCGCGTACGGCGCGTCGGCATCCAGCACCCGGTCCAGGTGGTCGCGGGTGGCGCGGACCGCGAGCGACAGCCGTACGGACACCTGGGCGCGCGGGCCGCCGAGGCCGGGCAGCGCGCCCGCCGCCAGCACCACCGCGCAGGCCAGCAGCGTGTCCGTGAGCCGCGCGTACCCCGCGCCGCGGTCGCCGCCGAGGTACACCAGGGACAGCAGCAGTGGCGTGAGCACCGCCGTCTGGAGCGCGAAGTGGCGTACGGACACCGGGATCAGCGCCGAGCACACCGCGGCGACGGCCACCGGCCACACCCCGTCCGCCCCCGCGAGCGGGCCGAGCAGCGCGGCGAGCCCGCCGAAGACGGCCACGCCGACGGCGGTGCCGAACGCGCGGCTCACGGCCCGCGACACCAGCGGGCCCATGTCCGGCTTGACCAGGAAGGCGGCGGTGGCGGGGAGCCAGTACCAGTGTTCGCCCGGCAGCGACCGGGCCAGCGCGGTGGCGACGCCCACGCACAGCCCCACCCGGGCCGCGTACTCCCGGCCCGCCGGGCCGAGCGCCCGGCGCAGCCGCTGCCGGGGGCCGGGGCCGACCGCGCCGACGGCCGGGGCCGGTTCGCCGTCGAAGACACGGGCGGCCAGCAGCACCGCGCGGTGCGCGGCGAGGCCGCCGGCGGTGTGCGGCGCGGGCGCGGGGAGCGGGCCCGGCGGCCGGCCGGTGCGCACCGAGCGGGCCAGCAGCGCGGGGGTCCGCGCCACCCGGGCGGGCAGCGGCTCGCCCTCCCACAGCAGGGTCACCGCCGTCTCGCTCAACGCCCCGGCCACCGCCAGCAGATCGCGCAGCCGGCGCCGGCCGGCGTCGGGGCGGTGGAGCGGGACACGGTGTGCGTAGAGCGATTCGTAGGCGGCGTCGTACGCGGCGGTCAGCCGGCGCCGGGCCGCATGGCCGCGCTCGGTGCCGACCGCCGCCATCAGGTCGGCGAGCGCGTCGTAGACGGCGGCCACCGCGACCCGCTCGTCGGGCAGGCCCGCCGCCGGGCGAACCGAACCCCGAAGGGGGGCGAGCAGCGGCAGCAGCCACGCCATGGCCAGCACCCACGCGGCGCCGGCGAGCAGCAGCCCGGCCCGGGCGGGCGGGGATTCGGGGGCGGGCATGCCCGTGCCGACCACGCACACCACCATCAGCTGGACCCCGGCCGAGGAGCACACCGGCCCGATCGCGCTGATCGCGCCGGACACCAGGCCGACCGCCGCGAGTGCGAGCGCGATCCAGGTGCCGAGCCCCAGCGTGCCCAGCCATGCCCCGGTGAGCATGCCCACGGCCCCGGCCAGGGCGGGCAGGCCGATGCGCACCAGGCGGGTGGCGCGGGTGGCGGGCCGGTCGTTGATGTGCGCGAACATCGCGCCGAGGCCCGCGGTCACCCCGGCGGAGGTCTGCCCCGCGGCCACTCCGGCCGCCAGCACGGGCCCCACGCCGAGCGCGCCGCGCGCCACCGCCGCCCAGGGCACGGGCCCGCGCAGCCCGCGAGCGCCGGGCAGCGGGTGGGTGAGCCAGCGGGGCAGTGCGGGCGAGGTGTGCGGGGTGCGCAACGGTGTCCTCCGGGCGGTCGGGCGGGGGGGCTTCCCTCGTCGTCGAGGACACGTCCCCTCGAACGTACGCGACCGATGCCGACATTCCGTAACCGCTGCGTTTCCACTGTGTAGACCGCTGTGTGGACCGCTGTGCAGACCGCTGGGCGGGCCTTACAACTGCGCTTCGCGGTCCACGCACAGCCGCCACCGCCCGGCCCCGCCGATCAGCGTGACGGTGGACAGCGGGAGCACATCGACGTTCCAGTAGCAGTGCGGCGGCGCCTTCATCGCGTGGGTCACCGCGGCGCGGATCACACCCGCGTCGGCGACGGCGAGCATCCGGTCGTCGAATCCGGCGGGCCGGTTGTCCAGCCATCTGCCCACGCGGTTGATGAACGCCGACAGCGACTCGCCCCCGTGCGGCGCGCTGCCCGGGTCGGCGAGCCAGGCGTCGACCGCCTCGGGCTCGCGCTCCTTCACCTCCTCCAGGGTCCGGCCGCGCCAGTTGCCCATGTCGCAGTCGCGCAGGGAGGTTTGGGAGAGCGGCATGAAACCGAGGATGTCGCCGGTCTCCCGGCTGCGGGCCGACGGAGAGCAGTAGCGCAGCTCAGCGGCGGCCAGCGGAAGCAGCGAGGGCGCCACGCGCTCGACCTCGCGCCAGCCCGCCGGGTCGAGCGGCCGGTCGTCGTCGAAACGCTCGGCGAGCCGGGAGGAACTGCGGGCGGAGGCGATCAGCGTGAGCCGGAAGTTCATCCGGGCATGGTAGGCGGCATGGATCATGGTGGCGGCTGCCGAAGCCCGTTCCGCCGTGTGGGAATGGGTGGCGCGATGTGTGGGGTGTGTGTCCTTGCCGCCATCCGGGACAGACCGCAGGGTGGAAGGGTGAACCAGCGACACGTCGTCTTCGTGATCTACGAGGGGTTCCAGTCGCTCGACCTGGCCGGTCCGCTGGAGGTGTTCCAGCACGCCGACCGCCTCGCGGGCGGCTACTCCTGCCGGATCGTGGCGCCCCTCCCGGGCCCCGTGCGGTCGTCCGGCGGCCTGCCGGTGCACGCGGCGCACGGGGTGGCCGATCTCGACCCCGGCGGGATCGACACGCTGGTGGTGGCGGGCGGCCGCGGGGTGGACCGGGCCCGCCACGATCCGGCGCTGACCGGCTGGATCGCGTCGGCCGCGGCCGGCGCCCGGCGGGTCGCCTCGGTGTGCAGCGGGGTGTTCCTGCTGGCCGCCGCCGGGCTCGTGGACGGGCGGCGGGTCACCACCCACTGGGGCCGCGCGGAGCAACTGGCCCGGGAACACCCCGGGGTGCGGGTCGACTGCGATCCCATCTTCGTCCGGGACGGGAAGGTGTGGACCTCGGCGGGCGTGACCGCCGGGATGGATCTGGCGCTCGCGCTGGTGGAGGCGGATCTGGGGCGGAAGACGGCCCACACCGTGGCCCGGGAGCTGGTGTTGTTCCTGCGCCGCCCCGGCAGCCAGTCCCAGTTCGGCGTGGGGCTGTGGTCGGCGCAGCCGGCCACCGACTCGATCGGCGCCGCGGTGTCGGCGATCCACGCCGACCCGGGCGCCCGGCACACCGTCGCGGATCTGGCGGGGTGTGCCGGGCTGAGCACACGCCATCTCCAGCGCAGGTTCGCCGCCGAGCTCGGCGTGCCGCCCGCGGTCTATGTGGAGCGGGTGCGGGTCGAGGCGGCGCAGCGCGCGCTCGTCGAGGGCGGCGACCCCGTCGAGGCCATCGCCCGGCGGTGCGGCTTCGGCACCGCAGAGACCCTGCGCCGCGCCTTTCACCGCCATGTCGGCGTCGCCCCGTCCGACTACCGGGACCGTTTCCGATCCACGAGGGAGTACACATGACCACCTACGGACTGCTGGTGTTCGAGGGGGCCGAGGAGCTCGACTTCGTCGGCCCCTGGGAGGTGTTCACCGCCTCGTCGATGCTGCGCGACCACGCCGACACCGCGCTGCTCATCGCCGAACGGCCCGGCGCCGTCCGCTGCAACAAGGGCATGCGGGTGCTGCCGGACCACACGCTGGACGACCATCCGCCGCTGGACGTCCTGCTGGTGCCCGGGGGCATGGGCACCCGCCGCGAGGTGTCCAACCCGGCGGTCATCGACTGGATCCGCAAGACCTCCGCGCACACCGAGTGGACCACCGGCGTCTGCACCGGGGCGCTGCTGCTGCACGAGGCGGGCCCGGCGCGCGGTCGCCGGGTGGCCACCCACCACGCTTTCGAGGACGCTCTGGAGGCCCGCGGCGAGGTCACGGTGGTGCGCGACGCCCGCTATGTGGTCGACGGCGACCTGGTCACCAGCCAGGGTGTCTCGGCCGGGATCGACATGGCGCTGTGGCTGGTCGGCCGCCTGCACGGCCGGGACCACGCGCGCGCGGTCCGCCGGTACATCCAGTACGAGCCGGCGCCGCCCTACCTCGCCGACGAGCCGCTGGGGTCTTCTGTCTGAACACCTCCTGACGTAGTCGGCCGGCGCGGGTGCCTGGTTCCCGCGCCGCACCGGGAGAAACCTCACGCGCCCCGCCCCCGTGCCACGGCGTCCGCACGGTGTTCCGGCGTGCCAGCATGACGGCGGCCGACCAGGCCATGTGCTCTCGCAGGAGTGATGATGACGGACCACCATCCCCCGTCCCCCGAAAGGCGTGTCGCCGTGCGGCGCCTCGCGCCGCCTCCCGCGCTGCTGGGCTTCCTGGTGCTGCTCGGGCTGCTGTTCGCGGCCTCCTACGCGGTGGGGGCGGCGGCCGGGCCGGTCGCCCCGTGGATGCGCCCGTCGAGCCCGTCCGGGACCGCCCCGGGGGACGGGGGCGGGGGCGGAGACGAGGGCGGGGATGGCGGCGGCGGGATGCACGGCATGGCCGCGCGGCCGGGTGGCGGGCGGTGACCGCCGCGGCCCCGCAGGTGGCGCCGTCGGCCGGGCTCGCGATGCCGCCGCAGCGCCCGGGCCCTGAGGACGTGGCGGCCGACATGGCGGCGCCGGAGCGCCGGCGGCTGCTGGTCGCCGCGGTGCTGGCGCTGCCCGTGCTGGTGCTCTCCGTGGTGCCGGGCGCGCAGTTCCGCAACTGGCAGTGGCTGTGCTTCGTACTCGCCGCGCCGCTGGCGGTGTGGGGCGCCTGGCCGTTCCATCAGCGGGCGCTGCGAGAGCCGACGGTCGCCTCGGACACTTTGGTGTCGCTCGCCGTCGTCGCGTCGTTCGTCTGGTCGGCGTACGCCCTGTTCCTGGGCGGGGCCGGGGAGCCCGGGGCACGGCTGCCCTTCGACCCGACGGCCACCGCCGGAGTCGGCGCGGCACGCCCGTGTCCGGACGCGGTGGCCGGGGTCGTGCTGTGTGCCCTCGCCGGGCGCTGTCTGGAGGCCAGGGCCGGGCGCCGTACCGCCGCCTCGGCTCCGCTCCCGGCCGACGCGATGGCCCGGGCCTGTGTGCCGATGGTGGCGGCCGTGGCCGTGACGGTGCCGGGCTTCTGGCTCGGGGCGGGCGCCGAGCCACGGGCCGCGGTGGCCGCCGCCGTGGCGGTGCTGGTGGTGGCCGCCCCCTGCTCGCTGTTGGCGGCGGTCCCGGCGACGCTGCTGTCCGCCGCCCTGCGCGGCGCCCGGATCGGCGTTCGGGTCCGTCGGCCGCGGGCCTTGGAGGCGCTGCGCGCCGTCGACACCGTCGTGCTGAACACCGTGCGGCGGCCCGGCGATTACCGGGCGGTGCGCCATCTGAAGCGGCTCGGGCTGCGGCCGGTGCTGGTCACCGGGGAGCAGGAGGAGGCGGCCCGGGCCGCCGCCGACCGGTTGGGCATCGCCGAGGCGCAATCCGGTGTCGGGCCGCGCGACAAGGCCGTCCTGGTGCGGGAGTTGCGGGAGCGGGGACACCGGGTGGCGGTGGTGGGCGAGGGCGCCGAGGACGCGGCGGCGCTGGCCGAGGCCGACCTGGGCATCGCCCTGGGGGATGGCGACCCGGTGGCCGTCGGGGCGGCCGACATGACGCTGACGCGCGGGGACGTCGAGGCCGTCGTCGACGCGATCCGTCTCGCGCGGCGCACCGGGTACGTCCTCCGCGCCCAGCTGGTCTGGGTGCCGGGCTGCCAGGTGGTCGCCCTGGCGCCCGCCGCCGCCGGTTGGCTCAACCCGTCGGGCGCCGTCGTGGCGATGGCGGCCGGTGTTCTGCTCGCCGTCGCCGACGGCCTCGGCGCGTACGCCACCGGCCCGCGCCCGGCCCCGGCCGCCCGAAGGCTCACCCCATCATGAGGAACGTCATGCGCCCCGTGCTTTCGCCCACCCGTCGCCGCCTGGCCGGCGCCGTCCGCGGCGCGCTGGCGCCGCTGGTGGCGAGCGCCGTCGCCCTCGGCGGGCTGACGGCCTGGACCGCCACCGGCGCGGCCGGTTCGCCGGCCCGGCTCCGGATCACCGACGGCCGCGTCTGGCTGCCGTACGCCGGCAACGAGTTCACGGTGGCCTTCTTCCGGGTGCGCAACGCCGGGGGCGCCGAGGACCGGCTGGTGTCCGTGACCTCCCCGGTCACCGGCCGCGCCATGCTCTCCCGGACGGTGCGCAGGGGCGCCACGGAGTCCATGGCCATGGTCGACACGGCGGCCGTCCCCGCCCGCTCCGGGCTGACCATGTCGGCGGGCGGCCTCAAGGCGATGGTCAAGGTTTCCACGCCGCTGCGGCTGGGCGAGGAGCTGCCGTTCGTGTTGCGGTTCCGCGACAGCGGCCGGGTCACGGCCACGGCCCGCGTGGTGCGACTCGGCGACTGAAGCAGGTGTCAGGGCGCGGCGAGCGGCCGCGCCGCGTACGCCCGGGAGTCGCGGCGCCCGTCCGGAGTCCCGTTCAGACGCCCCTGGCGGCGGCGTAACGGGCCGCCACGTCCTCCCAGTTGACGAGGTCCCAGAGCTTGGTGACGTAGTCCGGGCGGACGTTCTTGTACTGGAGGTAGTAGGCGTGTTCCCAGGCGTCGAACACCAGCAGCGGCACCGCGCCCTGGCCGACGTTGCCGTGATGGTCGTAGACCTGCTCGACGATCAGGCGCTTGCCCAGCGGCTCCCAGGCGAGCACGCCCCAGCCGGAGCCCTGGACCGTGGTGGTGGCGGTGGTGAGCTGCTTCTTGAACGCCTCGAAGCCGCCGAGGTGTTCGTCGATGGCGTCGCCGAGCGCTCCGTCGGGGCGGTCGCCGCCGTCCCGGGACAGGTTCTGCCAGAAGATCGAGTGCAGGACGTGTCCGGAGAGGTTGAACGCGAAGGTCTTCTCCAGCCCGACCAGGCCGCCGAACTGCTCCTTGTCCCGCGCCTCGGCGAGCTGCTCCAGGGTGTCGTTGGCGCCCTTGACGTAGGCCGCGTGGTGCTTGGCGTGGTGCAGCTCGAGGATCTGACCGGTGATGGCCGGCTCCAGCGCGGCGTAGTCGTACGGCAGGTCGGGAAGCGAGTACGTGCCCATCAGGCACAGCCCCTTTCGGCTTTCGACGGTGAGTGATCGTGCCGGGACCCACCCTAGAGCCTTATTGCGACTTAGTTGCAACAACTACAGATATGCAGGAGCATGAAGGCGTGCGGGGCCGGCCCGTCAGCCTTCGCGATCGACGCCCGTAGCCATCCGGGCGCGTCCTTCCGAGGGGTGATCGTCTTCTCGCCCGGCGACCGCCGGTACCCGGCCGGCTCCGTGCACAACCACCCCCCTCCCGCCCCGCTCATTACCAAGTCTTTGCCGTTCGATAGGGTGTACGGGGGACGTCACCGGCCAAAACCAGCCGCCGTGCGTCCACCGCCAAGTGGCACACACGACGGAAGGATGGCCGTGGGAGCTCCGCGGATCAGCAGTACGCCGTTGCCCGGAATCGGTGTCCGTTACGACCTGACCACGCGAGAACACCAACGCATGTCGGTGGTCGCGCATCGCGACGGCGGGCGGACAGTGAGCGCGTATCGCGAGGACGACCCTGACGAGTGCGCGCTGTCCGTGCGGCTCACGGCCAAGGAGACGGAGTCCCTCATCGGCGCGCTGATGCCGTCGCACCACAGCCCCGCGCTGCTGTCCACGACCGAGCTGGGCCTGGTGGCCGAGCGGGTCGAGCTGTCGTCGGTCTCGCACTGGAACGGGCGGGTGCTGGGCGAGACGCGGATGCGGACCGAGACCGGCGCCTCGATCGTCGCGGTGCTGCGCCGCGCGGAGGCGATCCCCTCCCCGGCGCCGGACTTCCGGCTGGCCGGCGGCGACACCCTGATCGTGATCGGCACCCGCGAAGGCGTGGAGACGGCCGCGACGATACTTGGGCGGGAGTGATCGATGCATTCCTCCGCTCTTTTCCTGATCGAGTTCGGGGCGGTCATCCTGGGCCTGGGCCTGCTGGGCCGGCTGGCCGGACGCCTTCAGTTCTCCCCCATCCCCCTCTATCTGCTGGCCGGGCTCGCCTTCGGCGAAGGCGGTCTGCTGCCGCTGGGCGCGAGTGAGGAGTTCGTGGCGATCGGCGCCGAGATCGGCGTGATCCTGCTGCTGCTCATGCTCGGGCTCGAGTACACCGCCAGTGACCTGGTCAGCAACCTCAAGACCCAGTACCCGGCCGGACTGGTCGACGCCACGCTCAACGCCCTGCCCGGCGCCGCCATGGCGCTGCTGATGGGCTGGGGCCCGGTGGCCGCGGTGGTGCTGGCCGGGGTCACCTGGATCTCCTCGTCCGGCGTCATCGCCAAGGTCCTGGGCGACCTGGGGCGCCTGGGCAACCGCGAGACCCCGGTCATCCTGTCCATCCTGGTCCTCGAAGACCTGGCGATGGCCGTCTATCTGCCGATCATCACCGCCCTGCTGGCGGGCGTGAGCCTGGCGGCGGGCAGCGTCACCCTGGCCATCGCGCTCGGCGTGGCCGGTCTGGTGCTGTTCGTCGCCGTGCGCTACGGCCGGGTCATCTCGCGCTTCGTCTCCAGCGACGACCCGGAGAAGCTGCTGCTGGTGGTGCTGGGCCTGACCCTGCTGGTCGCCGGGATCGCCCAGCAGCTCCAGGTGTCGGCGGCCGTCGGGGCGTTCCTGGTGGGCATCGCGCTGTCCGGCGAGGTGGCCGAGGGCACGCACAACCTGCTCAGCCCGCTGCGGGACCTGTTCGCGGCCGTGTTCTTCGTCTTCTTCGGTCTGCACACCGACCCGGCGAGCATTCCGCCGGTGCTGCTGCCGGCCCTCGCGCTGGCCGTCGTCACCGCGGGTACGAAGATCGCCACCGGCTACTGGGCGGCGAAGCGCGCCGGGATCTCCGTCAAGGGCCGCTGGCGAGCGGGCGGCACCCTGGTCGCGCGCGGCGAGTTCTCCATCGTCATCGCCGGACTCGCCGTCACGGCGGGCATCGAGCCGGAGCTGGGGCCGCTGGCCACGGCCTATGTGCTGATCCTGGTGATCCTCGGCCCGCTCACCGCCCGCTACACCCAGCCGCTCGCCATGCGGCTGACCGGCCGCCGCAAGCCCGCCGAACCGGCCGCCCTCGCCGAGGCGGCCGAGGCCGCCGAGCGGCCGCAGGAGGCGGCGGAGCCGCGGGAGTCCGTGGACCAGCACGGCCACTGACCTGCCCGCGGCCCGGCCGCGTCACCTCCCCGGCGCCTCGGCGCCGGGGAAGCGCAGGGTCATCCAGTGCTCCGGGTCGTCCAGGAGCGAGAAGCCGATCTTCTCGTAGACGCCGTGGGCGTCGAACGTGGCGAGCAGGATGCGCCGCAGCCCGAAGGGCTCCAGGTGGTCACGGACGGCCGTGACCAGCGCGGTGCCGAGGCCCGTCCCGCGCGCGGACCGGTCCACGTAGACATCGCACAGCCAGGCGAAGGTGGCGTGGTCGGTGATGACCCGGGCGTACGCGACCTGGGTGCCCGAAGCGGTCTCGTACGCGCCGAAGTTGAGCGAGCCGGCGATGGCCAGGTCCTGCTTCTCGCGGGTGCGGCCCAGCGCCCAGTACGCGTCGGTGGACAGCCAGCGGTGGATCCGGGCCGGGTCGAGGCGGGCGGGGTCGCTGGATATCTCGTAGCCGTCCGGCACCGGCCGGCCGTTCGTGTCACTCATGGCGGGAGACTCGCAGGTCAAGGGGGCCGCGTCGAGGGGTTTTCGGCACGTGGAAGATCCTGCGTGCCGTCACCCCAGCACCTCGTCGCAGGCGAGGCGCAGCCGGCGCAGCCCCTCCGCCAGCTCGCCGGCGCCCGCCGCCGAGGCGAAGCCCAGCCGCAGGTGCGGGGCCGGCGGCTCGGCGCAGAAGTACGGGCGGCCGGGCGCGACGGACACCCCGGCGCGCAGGGCCGCGGCCGTCAGCGCGGCCTCGTCGGCCCCGTCGGGCAGCCGCAGCCACAGGTGGAAGCCGCCGGGCGGGACATGGCGCAGGGCGAGTTCGGGGAGGTCCCGCCGCACGCCCGTGGCCAGCGCCTCGCGGCGGGCGCGCAGCTCGGCGGCGACGGTGCGCAGATGGCGGGGCCAGGCGGGCGAGCCGACGAGTTCGAGCGCGGCCTCCTGGAGCGGGCGCGGCACGAAGAAGCTGTCGACGACCTGGATGGCGCGCAGCCGCTCCAGCGCCGGGCCGCGGGCGGCGAGCGCGCCCACCCGCAGGCTGGCCGAGGTGACCTTGGTGAGCGAGCAGACGTGGACGACGACTCCGTCGGGGTCGTCGGCGGCGAGGGTCGCGGGCAGCGGCCCCGCGTCCTCGTGGGCGAGGCGGCGCGCGAAGTCGTCCTCGATCACGAACGCGCCCGCCTCCCGGGCGACCCGCAGCACCTCGCGCCGCCGCTCGGCGGAGAGCACCGCGCCGGTCGGGTTCTGGAAGAGGGGCTGGCAGAGGAAGACGCGCGCCCCGGTCGCGCGCAGCGCCTGTTCGAGCAGATCGGTGCGGACCCCGTCGGCGTCCACGGGGACCGGGACCGGCCGCAGCCCGAAGGCGCGGGCGGCGGCGAGCGCCCCGGGGTAGGTGGGCGACTCCACGAGTACGGGCGCGCCGGGGGGCGCGAGGGCGCGCAGCGCGGTGGTCAGCGCGCTCTGGCCGCCCGCGGTGATCAGCACCTCGGAGGGGGCGAGGGCCCCGGCCCGGCCGCCGATCTCGGCGGCGAACCACGCGCGCAGCTCGCTCAGCCCGTCGATCGGCGGGCGGTCCCAGGCGCCGGGCCGCCGCCCGGCGCGGGCGAGGGCGGCGGCCAGCGCCCGCTCCGGCTGGAGCGAGGGGTGCAGATAGCCGCCGTGCAGTTCGAGTGCGCCGGGCGGCGGGACGGCCAGGGTCATCAGCACCCCGGAGGCGTCGACGGAGCGCGGGACCGACTCGCCGGACGTCTCGACGCTGAGGGCCACCTCCTGCCAGGAGGTGTCGCCGGGGCGCGGCGCCTCGGCCGCGCACGGCCGGGCGGCCCGGAAGGCCCCGGCGCCGGGGCGGGTGACGACGAGCCCCTCGGCGCGCAGCGCGGCGAGCGCCCGGGAGACGGTCACCGGGCTCACCCGGTAGCGGTCCACCAGGGCCCGGCTGGACGGCAGCTTCTCACCCGGAGAGTAGCGGTTCAGCTCCGTGCGGAGGATTCCGGCCAGTTCCGCGACACTGCTACGCTCTTGCATGAGAGCCCAAGATAGCGCTATTGCGAGCGAGACGATAGCGGTGAGCGGTGGCGCCGAGCCGCGCCCCGCCGCCCGGCCGCCGCTCGGCCGTCCCCGCCCCGCTCCGTCCCCCGTCCACCGCGGGGGCGTCCTCGGCACCGTCATGGCCGCGCTGGGCGTGGCCGCGTTCTCCCTGACCTTCCCCGCCACCGCCTGGGGTCTCGAGGGCCTGGGCCCCTGGTCGCTGGTCGCCTGCCGGCTCGCCCTGGCCGGGCTGGTCGCGGGCGGCGCGCTGGCCGCCCTGCGCGTCCCGCCGCCCGCCCGGCGCCACTGGCCAGGGCTGCTGGTGGTCGCCGGGGGCGTCGTCATCGGCTTCCCCCTGCTGTCCACCCTCGCGCTGCGGACCTCCACCACCTCGCACGCCGCCGTGGTCGTGGGCCTGCTGCCGCTGACCACGGCCGCCTACGCGGCGGTGCGCACCGCCGAAGGGGCGCGCCGCTGTCGAAAGGGAGAGCGCGCGCAGGCCCTGAGGAACGAGGGGCCGAGCACGGTCGACCGTCGACAGGGGCTGAGGCGCCCCGGAGGCGAACCAAACCCAAAAAAAGGAGCCAGGCCCACCCGTGTGTTCTGGATTGCGGCCCTGATCGGCGCGGCGGTGATCGTCGCCTTCGCGCTCCAGCAGAGCGGCGGCGCGCCGACCGCCGGGGATCTGTATCTGTTCGGCGCGCTGCTGGTGTGCGCGGCGGGCTACGGGGAGGGCGCCCGGCTGACGGCCCATATGCCGGGCTGGCAGGTGATCGGCTGGGCGCTGGTGGCCTGTCTGCCGCTGTCGGTGCCGGGCGCGGCGGCCGCCCTGGCCACCGAGCCCGTGCACCTCGGGGCGCACGCCGTCGCCGGGGTGCTGTGGCTGGCCCTGGGCTCCCAGTTCCTGGGTCTCGTGGTCTGGTACCGCGGGATGGCCGCCATCGGCGTGGCCAGGGCCAGCCAACTCCAGCTGGCCCAGCCCCTGCTCACCCTGGTGTGGTCCGTGCTCCTCCTGGGCGAACACCTCACCTGGGCCGCCCCCGTGGCCGCCGTGGCCGTCCTGGTGTGCATCGCCGTGACGCAGCGGGCGTCGACGGGCGCAAACCGGGAGGAGCGGCCATAAACTGGCCTCAGGGACCGCAACACCCTCCGGGGCACCGGACAGGAGGTCACGCGCATGGAGGCGACCGTAGGCGACAAGCTGCTGGTACACGGCAGGGTTGTCGGAATTCACGACCGGACCGCGGAGATCATCGAGGTACTCGGGGACCACGGGACCCCGCCGTACCGCGTCCGCTACGAGGACGACGGCCACGAGTGCCTCGTGTCCCCCGGCCCGGATTCGGTCGTGCGTCACCTGCCCACCGGGCGCCCGCGGCCGTAGCATGGCCCGGGCTGCTCAGCTCAGCGGGGCGGACGCACGCGATACGGGTAGTGGTCGGCGACCACGCGCGCCATGGCGCCGTTGCGGTCGGCGGCCACTTCCTTGGCGGAGAAGTAGACGTTGCCCCGCACCTGCGGATAGTCCCGGTCGAAGGTGAGGTGCCGGGACAGCTCCGCCGGGTCCTGCCAGGGCGCGGGCTGCGCCGGGTCCCCCGCCTTGTAGAGCGCCTCGCCGATGTACAGGTGCACATCGGTGCCCCGCACCACCTCCGCCCACCAGGGCACCAGCTTGGCGTAGTCGGCGGCGGCGAAGCCGATGTTCCAGTACACCTGCGGGACGATGTAGTCGATCCACTCCTCGCGGACCCACCTGCGCGTGTCCGCGTACAGGTCGTCGTAGGTCTGCACCCCGGCCCGGGTGTCGGAGCCCAGCGGGTCGGTGGCCTGGTTGCGCCAGACGGCGAAGGGGCTGATCCCGAACCGCACCCGCCGGTCCAGCCGCTTGATCCGCCCGGCGGTCTCGCGCACCAGCCGGTCGATGTTGTCCCGCCGCCAGGCGGCCCGGTCCGGGAACCCCGCGCCGTGGCGTTCGTACGCCGCGTCGTCGTCGAAGACCTGGCCCGCCACCGGATAGGGGTAGAAGTAGTCGTCCCAGTGGACGCCGTCGATGTCGTAGCGCGCCACCGCGTCCAGCATCGCGTCCTGGACGAAGCGGCGGACCTCCGGCAGGCCGGGGTTGTAGTAGAGCTTGCCGCCGTAGGGCACCACCCACTCCGGGTGCAGCCGCGCGGGGTGGGTGGGGATCAGCCGGGTGGGGTCGGTGTGGTTGGCGACGCGGTACGGATTGAACCAGGCGTGCAGCTCCAGGCCCCGGCGGTGGGCCTCGCGCACGGCGGTGCCCAGCGGGTCCCAGCCCGGGTCGCGGCCCTGGACGCCCGTCAGATACTCGGCCCACGGCTCGTACCGGGAGGGCCACAGCGCGTCGGCGGTCGGCCGGACCTGGAAGACCACCGCGTTCAGCCGCCGCTCGACCGCGGTGTCCAGGAAGGCGAGCAGCTCGGCGCGCTGCTCGGCGGCGGTCAGGCCCGGCCTGGAGGGCCAGTCCCGGTTGGCGACGCTGGCCAGCCACATCCCGCGGAACTGACGCGTGAGGTGTCCGCCGCTCCCCCGCGCCTCCTCACGCCCGTACGCCGCCGTCGAACCCGTCGTGACGGTCGCGGCCAGCGCTCCGGCGGCCGCGACCGTCAGTCCCCTGCGCGTGATCTGCCCCATCCTCGCTCCTCGCTCGCTCGCCTGTTGATCGTGGCTAACTCCCGCCGATGATGCGGGTCTTACGGGCACACGGCAATCCTTCCCACCCTTCCGGACCACTCGACTCTTCACCGCCACGCCCTCTTGACTCCACTCTTCTCGCCCGGTCATCCGGCCGCTAGCATCGGTGGTACGCACACATGGGAGCGCTCCCAAACCCGGATACGGACAGACCGGCACAGACACCCGCCCCCGTACCGCCGCGGCCCGCGGCGGATGCCCGGAGAGGAAGTTCCCGTGCGCTTTCATGGCAGGAGAAGACCACTCGGCGCGCTCATGGCCGCGCTGGCGCTCGTCGGCGGATTACTCACCGCGGCCGCCGCCCCCGCCGCCGCCCACCCCGACCGCGCCGCGAGCGACCGCGCCCCGAGCCGCCCCGCCGCCGGGCTGGCCGCCGCCACCTGGAAGAACGTCCGCGTCGACGGGGGCGGCTTCGTCCCCGGCATCGTCTTCAACCGCAAGGAGAAGAACCTCGCCTACGCCCGCACCGACATCGGCGGGGCGTACCGCTGGGACCAGACCGGCAAGCAGTGGGTGCCGCTGCTGGACTGGGTGGACTGGGACCGCTGGGGCTGGACCGGAGTGTCGAGCCTGGCCAGCGACCCGGTCGAGCCGAACAAGGTGTACGCGGCCGTCGGGACGTACACCAACAGCTGGGACCCGACCAACGGCGCGATTCTGCGCTCCTCCGACCGGGGCGCCACCTGGCAGTCCACCACCCTCCCCTTCAAGGTCGGCGGCAATATGCCCGGCCGCGGCATGGGCGAGCGCCTGGCGGTCGACCCCAACAAGAACAGCGTGCTGTACTTCGGCGCGCCGAGCGGCAACGGCCTGTGGCGCTCCACCGACTCCGGCGCCACCTGGTCGAAGGTGACGGCCTTCCCCAACGCGGGCAACTACGCCCAGGACCCGAGCGACTCCAGCGGCTATCTGAGCGACAACCAGGGCGTGGTGTGGGTGACCTTCGACGAGCGCACGGGCTCGTCGGGCACCGCGACCAAGACCATCTACGTGGGCGTGGCCGACAAGCAGAACACCGTCTACCGCTCGACCGACGCCGGCGCCACCTGGTCGCGGGTGGACGGACAGCCGACCGGCTACCTCTCCCACAAGGGCGTCCTCGACTCCAAGAACGGCTACCTCTACATCACCACCAGTGACAAGGGCGGCCCCTACGACGGGGAGAAGGGCCAGGTGTGGCGGTACGCCACGGCCACCGGCGAGTGGAAGAACATCAGCCCGATGGCGGACGCCGACACCTACTTCGGCTACAGCGGGCTGACGGTGGACCGGCAGAAGCCCGGCACGCTGATGGTGACCGGCTACAGCTCCTGGTGGCCGGACACCCAGATCTTCCGCTCCACCGACTCCGGCGCCACCTGGACCCGCGCCTGGGACTTCACCAGCTACCCCAACCGCTCCTTCCGCTACACCCAGGACGTCTCGTCCGTGCCCTGGCTGACCTTCGGCACGAACCCGTCCCCGCCCGAGGTCACGCCCAAGCTGGGCTGGATGACCGAGGCGCTGGAGATCGACCCGTTCGACTCCAACCGGATGATGTACGGCACCGGCGCCACGGTCTACGGCACCGAGAACCTCTCGTCCTGGGACTCCGGCGGCCAGATCAAGATCACGCCGATGGTCAGGGGCCTGGAGGAGACCGCGGTCAACGACCTGGCCAGCCCGCCGTCCGGCGCCCCGCTGCTCAGCGCCCTGGGCGACATCGGCGGCTTCCGCCACACCGACCTCGACGCGGTGCCCACCAAGATGTTCGCCTCGCCCAGCTTCACCACGACCACCAGCCTGGACTACGCCGAGACCAACCCGAACACGGTGGTGCGGGTCGGCAACAACGACGCCGCGCCCCGAATCGCCTTCTCGACCGACAACGGCGCGAACTGGTGGCAGGGCAGCGAACCGTCCGGGGTCACCGGCGGCGGCACGGTGGCCGCGGCGGCCGACGGCAGCGGCTTCGTCTGGAGCCCCGACGGCACCTCCGCCGTCTACTACACCGCCGGCTTCGGCAACTCCTGGACGGCCTCCAGCGGCATCCCGGCCGGGGCGGTCGTCGAGTCGGACCGCAAGAACCCGAAGAAGTACTACGGCTTCAAGTCCGGCACGTTCTATGTGAGCACCGACGGCGGCGCCACCTTCACCGCCAAGGCCGCCACCGGGCTGCCCACCGACGGCCCCGTACGCTTCAAGGCCCTGCCGGGCACGGAGGGCGACATCTGGCTCGCGGGCGGCAGCGCGAGCGGTACGTACGGGCTGTGGCACTCCACCGACTCGGGCGCCACCTTCACCAAGCTGTCCGGCGTCCAGCAGGCCGACAACATCGGCTTCGGCAAGGCCGCAACCGGCGCCACGTACCAGACGCTCTACACCAGCGCCAAGATCGGCGGCGTCCGCGGGATCTTCCGCTCCACCGACGCCGGGGCGAGCTGGGTACGGATCAACGACAACACACACCAATACGCCTGGACCGGCGCCGCGATCACCGGCGACCCCAGGGTCTACGGGCGGGTGTACGTGAGCACGAACGGGCGCGGCATCCTGCGCGGCGACTCCGCGTAACCGAGAGGCCGCCGACCACGGCCCCCGACCGCCCCAACGGGGCCCGCCGCCCGCCCACTTGAGATCCCGGGCCGGGGTCCGGACCACAAGGTTCCGGCCCCCGGCCCACCCCTCGGACCCGACCGGCAGGTAACGTCTGGGACGACCTACTGATCAGCGGAAGGGCACGAGGTGACCGACATCCAACGCGTCGGAGTGGTGGGCTGCGGCCAGATGGGCGCGGGCATCGCGGAGGTGTGCGCCCGTGCCGGCCTGGACGTCAAGGTCGCGGAGACCACCGGTGAGGCCCTGGAGCTGGGCCGCACCCGGCTGACCAACTCCCTCGGCAAGGCCGCCGAGCGCGGCAAGATCACCGAGGCGGAGCGCGACGCGACGCTGGCGCGGCTGAGCTTCACCACCGACCTCGGCGAGTTCTCCGACCGCGATCTCGTCATCGAGGCGGTCGTGGAGAACGAGCAGATCAAGACCGAGATCTTCCAGGTCCTCGACCAGGTCGTGACCCGCCCCGACGCCATCCTGGCCTCGAACACCTCCTCCATCCCCCTGGTCAAGCTGGCCGTCGCCACCTCCCGCCCCGACCAGGTCATCGGCATCCACTTCTTCAACCCGGCCCCGGTCCAGCAGCTGGTCGAGCTGATCCCCGCGCTCACCACCGGTGACCAGACCATCAAGCGCGCCGAGGCCCTGGTCCACGACGTCCTCGGCAAACACGCCATCCGCGCCCAGGACCGCTCCGGCTTCGTCGTCAACGCCCTGCTGATCCCCTACCTGCTCTCCGCCATCCGCATGTTCGAGTCCGGCATCGCGAGCCGCGAGGACATCGACAACGGCATGGAACTCGGCTGCGCCCACCCCATGGGCCCGCTCAAGCTCTCCGACCTGATCGGCCTGGACACGATCGCGGCGATCGCCGACTCGATGTACGGCGAGTACAAGGAGCCCCTGTACGCCCCGCCGCCGCTGCTGCTGCGCATGGTCGACGCCGGCCGGCTGGGCCGCAAGACGGGATCGGGCTTCTACGAGTACGTCTGACCCGCGCTAATACCTACGCTGAGCGATCACCGGAAGGTCCCGACGGGCATCAGCAAGGGCCGCTGTCCGCGAGTCGGATAGCGGCCCCGAGTGATCGTTCATGCCGCCAGGGAGTTCTCAGGGGGTTTCGGTGGGAGTTCACGTATCCCGCTCGCCACAGCGGATCTCACCGAGGAGCGGCACCGCCGGCGGCATGCGGGCACAGACCACCCACGTGCCGCCGAAGCACGCCCCCTGAACGAGGAGTTCCACCGACTGAGCAGCCACCGGCAGCGCGAGGGGCGCGAACTCCTCACATGCCAGCGGCTCCACCGTCACCTTCGAGGTGCTCGCCCGGCGACGGGTGAGGTGCCGCTGACCGCCGCGAACGTCGGGGCGGACCCGGCCGGGGCGGCGAGTAACGCGATGACCGCGCACCTGGCGGCGGTGGATCCGCACCCAGCTGGACGCCGCAGGAAAGTACGTGCCGCCCGACGCCCCCAGGCGGTTACCGGGTCTCTTGCAGAAAGCCCCGGTGTTCACGCCGGGGATGAATGCATCTCAAGACTGCTCTGACGTATACCTCAGAGCGGACGTTTTTGCTGCTCGATGTACTGGCGGACGATCGCCAGCGGTGCTCCGCCGCACGACGCGGAGAAGTACGAGGGCGACCACAGGTGCCCGTGCATGATGGCGCGGTTGATCCGGCCGGTGAACTCCTGCCGTATCCGGCGGGCGGAGACGCCCTTGAGGCTGTTGACCAGCTTTGAGACGGCGACCTTGGGTGGGTAGTGCACCAGGAGGTGGACATGATCGCGTTCGCCGTTGAACTCCTTCAGCTCCGCCTCGAAGTCCTCGCACACCTTGCGCGTGATCTCCTCGCAGCGTGTCAGCATCTCGTCTGTGAACATCCCACGCCGGTACTTCGTCACAAAGACCAAGTGCACATGCATCGCCGAAACTACGTGTCTTCCACGCCTGTAGTCGTTCTGCCCATCCATGAGATCAATCGCATTTAGGGTGGTGGGTGTGCAGCTCCGCTACAACTATCGGGCCTACCCGGATGCCACCCAGCGCCGTGCGCTGGCGAGTGCGTTCGGGTGCGCCCGCGTGGTGTGGAACGACTGCCTGCGCGACCGCAAGGAAGCGCACGCGGCGGGGCTGCCGTACGTGAAGTCGGCGGAGTTGTCCCGGCTTCGCATCACTCAGGCCAAGCGCACCGGGGAACGCGCCTGGCTCGCCGACGTGTCGGCGGTCGTCCTGCAACAGTCCCTTCGGGACCTGGACACCGCCTACAAGAACTTCTTCGACTCGGTCAAGGGCAAGCGGCCCGGCCGCAAGGTCGGCCCTCCCCGCTACAAGTCGAAGAAGGACACCCGGCAGTCGATCCGTCTCAACACCAACGCCTTCTCCCTCCAGGACGATGGCACCGTGTACGTGGCCAAGGTCGGCAGCCTCAAGGTCACGTGGTCCCGTCGGCTTCCGGCTGCGCCCACGTCCCTGACCGTCACCAAGGACAGCTGCGGCCGGTACTTCCTGAGCTTCGTGGTGGAAACCGAGCCGGACATCCTTCCGGAAGTGGAGACCGACGCCGGTATCGACCTCGGTCTGTCGGCCTTCGCGGTCCTGTCCGACGGGCGGAAGATCGAAAGTCCCCGCTTCCTGCGCCGGGCGGAGAAGAAACTCAAGCGCCTTCAGCGGGAGCTGTCCCGCAAGGCCAGGGGATCGAAGAACCGGGCCAAGGCCCGCATCAAGGTCGCACGCCAGCACGCCAAGGTCGCCGACCGGCGTCGGGACTTCCACCACAAGGCATCCACGCAGATCATTCGCGACAACCAAGCGGTGTATGTGGAGGACCTCGCGGTGTCCGGCCTCGGCCGCACCCGGCTCGCCAAGTCCGTGCACGACGCGGGATGGTCCGCGTTCGTCGGCATGCTGGAGTACAAGGCAATCAAGCACGGCCGCACCTTTGCCAAGGTGGACCGGGCTTTCCCGTCCTCTCAGGTCTGCTCGGCCTGCGGATTCCGGGACGGCCCCAAGCCCCTGCACGTCCGCGAGTGGACGTGCAGGAAATGCGGCACCGTGCACGACCGTGACCACAACGCGGCCCGCAACGTCCTCTTCGAGGGACGCCGTATCGTCGCCGCCGGACGGGCGGAGACGTTAAACGCCTGTGGAGCGCCGGTAAGACGGGCACACGTGCCCGCACAGCGCGTTGAAGCAGGAAGCCTCCGGAAGGGTCAGACGACCCAGGCCGGAATCCCTGGACTTTAGGCCAGGGAGCACGTCAATACTTCTCCCAGCACATCTTGTGTGACCCGATCCAAACCTTGTGGTTCTTGCCGTTGATGGGGATCGTCTCGTGGTGCGCCCCGATGGTCACGCAGTGTTTGTATCCCGGGCTCGGGCTGGGCGTGTCGTCACTGGCTGCCGCATGGGAGTGCGTCACCGAGGCGGAGGGCGTCGCGAAGGCGGTACCTGTCAAGGCCGCGGCCCCTCCACTGGCCAGCATGGCTGCGGCAGCACCGGTGGCCAGCGCGCGCGCAATCGGGTTCCGCATCACTGTCACCTTCTTTGATCGACTCGCGCATCTCTACGATCCATCGTTCGCTTCTCGCGTCCACGGTGCATCTCGATCACCGGACGTGGTCACGCACCCGGCAGGACCGGCCGCAGCTACCTCCGCATCGCCCGCCCCGCGCCCGCCGGCCGGGGCGTTCTTCATATCCAGGAGTTTCCGTATCGCTACACCCCTGTCCGCTGCCGCGCTGCTCTCCGACCTCAAGGCGGGTCGGCTCTTGGCGCACTCATAACCGGAACAGCAAGGGCCCTTGGCGTCCGGTGAACGGGGTGATGATCCACCACACCGTCACGTCCGGCACGAAGACCTCGGTCGACAACTGCCGCAACGGCTACAGCTCGCTGCCCGGACCGCTGCGCCATGGCGTCATCGACAAGGATGGCGTCGTCCATCTGGTCGGGTACGGGCGCACAAACCATGCGGGCGGCGGGGATCCGGCCGTGCTCACCCGGGTCGTCGCCGAGGACTACGGGGACCGGCCGCCCGCGCCGAAAAAGGGGCCACGCCGATGGCACCGACGGAAACCGGCACTTCTACGGGTTCGAGTGCATCAACCTCGGTGACGGTACGGCGAGTCGAGTCACGCCGTCGTGGCATCGTCGAGGGAATCCCGAGTACAGGGCAGTACGCTGCGCATCCAACTAGACACGGAGCGTGGCTAGTTCGAAGAGGAGGAGTCCTTCATGCGCATTCGATCTACCTGCGTCATGGTCGCCGTAGCGCTGAGTGCGACTGTGCTCGGGGTGAGCACCGCCGACGCGACGGGGCCGTTGAGCGGCACCAAGGTCCGCTCCTGGCAGGCGGGTCACGTCCTCGGCGTCGCCGGCAACTCGACGGTCGGCGGTGCCGAGGTCCAGTACCAGACCGACACCAACGACTTGGCCCAGAAGTGGGCCATCGATCCGGTCACCCGCGACACCTTCCTGCTGCGCAATCTCAACAGCGACATGTGCGTCACCGCTGTGGCCGGCGGCGACACGGAAGCCCTCCAGCAGCGTCCGTGCGACACCCGGTGGGACGAGCAGACCTTCACCATGGACGACTCCAGCAAGCCCAACCGGCCCCTGCTGCGCAACGTGGCCCACAACAAGTGCATGCAGCAATATGCCGGCACCGCGCCCACCTACGCCCGGTTGTACGCCTGCACCCGCGCCAGCACCTGGCAGATGCACTCGTTCGACGTCCGGTGACCTCGCTTAAGGGCGGGGTCACACAGCAAGCCAGCACGACCTGACCAGGCCCGACCCGAAGAAGGGGCGTCCGAAGCCACCTCCTATGGCTTCGGACGCCCCGGTCCGGTTCGCCTCCGTCGCCGTACGGGACGAAGGCGGCTACGACATCGTCCGCCGCGGCGCCACCCGGAGCGAATGCGAAGTCACCATCGAGACCAGCATCGACCGGATCGCGGGCGACCTCACCAAATGGCCGGCCGCCCGCGCTTGCCAGAAAGCTGCCTAACCCAGGTCGGTCAGGTCGATCGGCTGCTGCAACTGGTAGACGTCGCCCATGGGCGGGAAATTGCTCAGGCTCACCGAGAGGGAGCGCGGGACGATGACCTGCTCCCCTTTGACCTGGACCTCACCCTCAAGCCCCTGAGTCGCTGCGGCCTGAGAGAAGATCTCTGCCACCTCCTCGACGCTCTGTCCTTCCGTGGGCACGATGCGGATCACGTCGTCACTCAAAGGGGCCTCCAGAAGTCCGTACCGCCCGTGCGGCGGCTGGCGCCACACTCCCGGACCTTCCGGTCCCAGCCCCTCCGGGTCGAGGGAGAAACAGCCGGATCCACCTGATTGAGGACCCGGGCGTCACGGTGTCGATGACAACGGGCCAGGTGCAGATCGTCGTGACGAGACATCACTCAATGGGGATGGCTCCGGAACTCACTGCCGATCATGGCCCTACGGCGCCCCGCACGCTCCACAGACGGAGCCAAGTGGCTCTCACTCCCATCTAGCGGCTGGCCCGCTGACGTCCCACACTGTGCCCCCTCGTCTTGGCCTCCGGGCCGGGCGAGGGAGCTTTCGTCATGCCCAGACAGCACGACGGCCCCCAGGGTGATCTGGAGGCCGATCGCTGCACCCCCGGGTTCCCCCGGAGTACCGTCTGAGTGTCGAGTTCAGAACGGAGTTCAGTATGCCCGAAGAACCGCACATCGGCGCCTGGCTACGCAAGATCCGCAAGCGGCGCGGCCTGAGCCAGCGCGACCTGGCCGCCGCCTCCGGCGTATCACTCTCGCTCATCAGGAAGTTGGAGCAAGGCGACCTCCACGACACCCGCATGGAGACAGCCCACGAACTCGCCGTCGCCCTACGCGTGCCCACCAGCAGCCTGCTGGAGCGCGACGACGAGGAGACCGCAGGCGAGATGGCCGAGCAATGGCGACCGCTTCAGCAGGCCGTCCAGATCGCGCCCGTCCACGCAGGCGAGGCCCCGACAGTTGAGGGCGTTCGCGCCATGCTGCCCGAGGTGCGCTCCGCCTACTTCGACAACCGACTGGCCGAACTCACCGGCGTCCTCTCTCCGCTGCTACGTGATGCTGATGCGCTCGGCGACACCACCGATGCACGAGACGTGCGGTCTCATCTGCTGCAGATCGCCGGATCCATGCTCACCCAGGTCCGCCAGTACAGCGCAGCGGAAACCGCGCTACGCCGCGCCCTAGACGACGCCCCGGACCGGCTGCGCGCTGCGGGCATCATCGCCACCTGGAGCTGGCTGCTCGTCCGCCAGGGCAAGCTGGCCGCGTCGCGAGAACTGGCGACTCGGTGGGCCGATGACGTCGAGCCGCGGGTGTCCCGCGCGACGCCGGAGGAACTGGCCGCCTGGGGCTGGCTGCTGATGCAGGCCTCGGCGGCGAATCTTCGCGACAACCGGCGAGGGGAAGCGGACGACACCATGCGGCTCGCGCGGTCCGTCGCGGTCCTGATGGGCCGGGAGTTGCCACGCGGCACGGACCGGCTCACGACCTGGGGGCCAACCACCGTGCGGTACAAGGCGGCGGAGCGGCACATCGTCTTGCAGGAGCCGGACAAGGTACTGCACGCAGCGCAGCGTCCTGGTGGCCTGGCGGTCTCCACGGAGTATCACCGGCACCGGCTGGACGTGGCTAAGGCTCACACCATGATGCGGCAGTACGGAGACGCCATTTCGGTGCTGACCGAGGTAAACGTCAACGCGCCGGAGTGGCTGGCCAGTCAGCGTTATGCGCGGGACATCATGTCGGATGTGGTGGCGAGGCGGAGGACGCTAACTCCCGAAATGCGTACGTTGGCGGACGCGGTCGGCCTACCGATGTAACGCTCCTTGGCACTTTCGTCGGCGGCTCAACGAAAGTGCCATTGAGGTGTGATGCGTGTCTCACTTAGCGTCACGGCACGGACACACGTCACCCTCGTGGGAGCCGACCATGATGCCGAATATCCAACCGTGGACGCCGCCAACCAGCCGTAGCGTGGAGCTTCAGCCCGCTGGCAAATCGTGGGACGTCGTGCGCGTCCCCTTCTCCATCGGCATCAGCAAACGCACTCTCGACCTCCTGGGCGACGCGACGGGCGCGGTCATCGAGAACCCGATCGACAGGGTGCTGTACTGGCTCATCGCACCGGGCGCCGCTGCCGAGTGGGACATGAGCCTGCTGCCCTCCGTCCAGGTGTGGGGAGCGACCGCCTACGTCGAAGTTCCCCCTGTGGGCTTCGAGACGGGGCCGGGCGTGCGCTGGCGCGTACCTCTCCGGTACGACCGGTACCTCACCGACCCGGCGGCCCTCCTCGCCGCGCTCGAGACCGCGACCCGCGAAGCGCTCGGGCCCCGCGAGGAGGCCGCCCGGTGACGGAGTACTGCTACCGCTGCGACAAACCCACCCGCGAGCCGGTCACCGTGCTGCGCGCGTCCGCCTCCGGGCCCGGCTGCCTGCGCCACCTGTGTCCGGACTGCAACCGCCGACGACCGCACCCCGACGCCGACCTCTACGACGTGCTCGTCACCCTCCAGCACGAGAGGCAGACGACATGACCGCCCCGGCCGGCGGTCCACCCCAGCCGGACCCGAAGACGCTGAACGGCGAACAGTTGCAGGGCTGGAACTGCGCCCTGTGCAATGCCCGCCTGTTCGCCGACCGTTCCTTGGGCAAGGTCACCATCGACTACGGCCACGTCACAGAGACCTACGAGCTGTGGGCATGCCGACCGTCATGCCCTCCTCCGCCCCCGTCACACGGGCAGGGGGCCACGTAGACCGGTGGGCCGCCGGCGGTCCGGTCCCCGTGCCGGACGTGCCGGCGCCATAGGCCCACCCTTCAGCGTCCGCCCGCCTCTGTCTCGCCCCCGGAGGCGGGCGGGCACCCCCCCCCCGCTCCGGCCGCTCCCCGTCAGGTGAGGACGGCCGGCCGGAGCGGGCCGCACATGCACGACGACCGAAGATCCACATCGTGAAGGAGAGCACACCATGGCACCGACCCACACCCTCGATCGCCCGGGCACCTCGACCGTCAGGCCGTTCGGCCTGTCCAAGACCGTCCCGGTGACGGGCGAAGCGTTCGTGATGCCGGCCCTGCGCCTCTGCCCGGAGCGGCAGATCAGCGTGACCGAGACCGGGACGCCGTTCATCAGCGAGCCGTCGATGAAGACGAAGCTCACGACGACGACCCAGACCAAGGAGGACAACCAGCTGGCGACCGACACCGCGAACGACACGGACTGAACCGTCAGCTGACCGGAGGAACTGAACCATGACCGTCCTGGTGCTGACCCGGCCCGACGATGCGACCGCTGACCTGGTCATAGCGGAGCTCAACCAACGATCCGTACCCGTACATCGGCTCAGCCCCGGTGACTTCCCGGAGAACCTGACCGTGTCGGCCCGGATCGGCCCCGACCTGACGTCGTGGCAGGGCGTCTTGCGCAGCCAGCACCGGGACGTGTCTCTCAGCGACATCCGATCCGTGTACTACCGGCGCCCCGGAGCGCCCCGTCTCCACCCCGACATGTCCGAGCAGGACGCACGATGGGCGCAGGCCGAGGCACAAGCCGGGTTCAACGGGATGACGTACTCGCTGCCCTGCCTGTGGGTGAACCACCCGAACCGCAACGCGCTCGCTGCGTACCCGCCCATCGCCCTGGCCGCAGCGGCCCGCGCCGGGCTCTCTGTCCCCCGCACGCTGATCACCAACGACCCGCACCAGGCCCGCGAGTTCGTCTCCGCGCTGCCGGGCCAAGTCGCCGCATACAAGGCGCTCGGCACCGCCCACCCCAGCGACCAGGACGACCGGCCGCAGGCCCTGTGGACGACGCAGGTCCGGCCGGGTGAGGTCGATGCGTCCGTCAGGCGCACCGCGCACCAGTTCCAAGAGTGGGTGGACAAGGCGTACGAGGTGCGGCTCACCGCGGTCGCGCACAGCTTGTTCGCGGCCGAGATCCACGCCGGATCAGACGCCTCCCGCATCGACTTCCGCGCCGATTACGACAGTCTGACGTTCACGCCCTGCCAGGTGCCCGAGCGCACCGCCGGGGGCGTCCACATGCTGATGTACACGTTCGGCCTGCAATACGTCGCCCTGGACTTTCTCGTTAACCCGCGGGGCCACTGGTACCTGGTCGACGTCAACCCCAACGGGCAGTGGGGATTCATCCCGGACCTGAGGCCGCCCATCACCCGAGCACTCGCTGACCTTCTGGAGAGGGCCCACACATGATCACCGAAGTACCGTCGGCTGACGAGCTGCGGCACCACATGGCCGACCACCTGGTGAGGGCTGGCTGGATCCGGACCAAGCCGTGGCGTGCCGCCTTCCTGAACGTCCCCCGTCACGAGTTCGTCCCCGAATTCTCTGTCCGGTCACGCGGCAGCCTGCACAGGTACAGCAAGGGCGACCCCGCATGGCTGACCGCGGCCTACAGCGACGCCTCCCTGCTGACCCAGTTCGACCAGGACGGCACCGCCACCAGCTCGTCCACGCAGCCCTCCCTCATGGCCCACATGCTCGAAGCCCTCGACGTCCGCGACGCGGACACCGTGCTGGAGATCGGGGCCGGCACTGGCTACAACGCCGCCCTGCTCTCCCACCGCCTCGGCAGCGACAACGTCATGACTGTCGACGTCGACCCCGATCTGGTGGCGGCCGCGAAGATGCGTCTGTGCAAGGCCGGGTACGAGCCGACGCTCGTGGTCGGCGACGGGATGGTCGGCTGCCCCGAGCGGGCGCCGTATGACCGGCTCCTGGCGACGTGCGGCGTCGGCCGGATCCCGGACGCCTGGCGGGAGCAAGTCCGCCCGGGCGGGGTGATCGTGGCCAATGTGGGCTGCGGCATCGCGCGCCTGTCCGTGACGGCCGACCACTCGGCCGGCGGCCGGTTCCTCCCCGAGCTGGCCGGCTTCATGACCGCCCGGCGGAGCCCTGACACCGTGGCGACCGCCGCGGGGCGGCTCGTACAGCCGCTGCTGACGTGGTCCGACCAGACCCGGGAGATCACCATCCCGGCGAGCCTGGACGCTGCCGTGCCGCAGCTGCTTGCCTCGCTGGTGCAGCCGGGGGTCAACGAGTTCGCCCTGGCGGACGACGACGGCCGGCAGATGCGGTGCCTCTTCGACCCGGTCACCTCGTCGTGGGCGCGGATCACCATGACCGGGGTCCAGACCGCTCGGCTCGACCACGGCGGGTCTCGTGATCTGTGGGCCGAGCGGGAGCCGCTGCTCAGTCACTGGCGGGATGCCGGGCGGCCGGGGCATGACCGCTACGGCCTGTCGGTCTCCGCGGACGGTGCCCATGCGCTGTGGCTGGACGAGCCGGAGAGCGTGAGCTGGCGACTGCCTGACTAGGCACTCGCGCACATGGGGACCGCGAGCTCACCTCACCCGCCCCGTGGCGCGGGCGGTGGGCCCCGTACATTTTTTGATCTTGAGTAACGGGTACTGGCCGGTAGTCGCAGACGTGGTTGTTGCGTCGCGGTCATGATCTATCCGCCGGGCGCAGAGGCACCGCTTAGGCGCTCTCGGACTCCCGGCCGGGGGGATGCCGCCGTGGGAAGCGCGCCCCTCGCCGGGCTCACGACCGCCCCGCATCCCAAGGCGCGGGGCGGCCGTTCCTTAAGGCTGTCTGTACGGCGAGCACAAGGAGCCCCTGTACGCCCCGCCGCCGCTGCTGCGCATGGTCGACGCGGGCCGGCTGGGCCGCAAGACGGGATCGGGCTGTCTACGAGTACGCCTGACCCGCGCTCTCGTCCGCCAGGATGCGTTCCAGGGATCGCCGGCCCATCCGGCTCATGGCCGGGTTGCTTTCGACGTAGTACCAGACCAACCCCATCGCCTGGATGAAGGCCCAGGCCTTGCCTCGCTCCCATTCAAGGTCGTCGCAACCCAGCTGGTCGCGGAGCGCCTGCCGCGGCCCGGCCTCGAGCAAATGCCACGCGCTCACGAGATCCAGAGAAGGGCACGCCGCGCCGAAGCCGCCAACGTCGAGAATCCCCGCAAGCCGGCCGGCGGACACGAGCAGGTTGCCAGGAATCAGATCGCCATGGGCCATGACGTCCTCAGCCGCACCTCGGGGCAGATCACGCAGAGTTGCCCAGATACGGCGAAGCCGGGGAACATCCAGGAGTTGCTCACTGTGCGTGAAACAGGTCTCCATCCACGCGTCATGGGATTGCAGCTCGCCCCCACGACCCGTGCCGGCGAATGTGCGGCCACGCGAGTCGAGCGCGCGTAGGTCGCCGATGAGATCGGCCAAGTCGCGGGCGAACGGCACCGATTCGGCTGGATCCTCGTCGGCGGCCACGGTCCCGGGCAGCCACGTCTGCACCGACCACGGAAGCGGGTAGCCCGCCCCGGGTTCGCCGAGCGCGACCGGCTCGGGCGTGGGGAAACGCGTGCGACCCACCAGCTCGCGAGCCGCTTCCGCTTCGGACTTCAGCCAGCGCCGTGTCGCGTCGACGTCCGCGGACTCAAGAGGGAATCGAGCCGTGAACTGATCGCCGATGCGGAAAATGGCGTTGACCGTACCCTGCGCGGCGATGCTCTTGACCGGCAGGCTCCGCCACTCGGGGAACTGCTGGTCTACCAACGTGCGCACCGTCTCGGGCGACACCGTCAGCTGGTTGGCATGCATCTTCACGGTGGAAGCATCGGCGCCACGATCTTCGACCGCAACCCGTTTCTTCGTCGCGCAACCTCCGCGGAGGCAGTTGCAGCCGGCCCACTGCCCATGTTGTCCTGTTGTTGTGTGAGACCACAACTGCCCCGGCGCCGGGCTGAGCGGCGCGGTCTGAGCTTATGGCCTGTTGGCACCGTCCTCGCCCTGACCTTCGCCACCGCGATCGCCGTGGCCGCCGCGGCGTTCTTCGCCGGGTGGTGGATCATCGGAGCCCAGGGGCTCGAGTCCGAGCACCGAATCAGCTCCCAGACGCTGTTCGACCTGGTGAAACTGTCGTTGGGAGTGGTCGCCGGAGCCGGTGCCCTGGTCGCCCTGGTCGTGGCCTACCGGCGGCAGCGCGTCGACGAGGACGGCGCCCAGCGTGAGGCCACGCGCCTGCACACCGAGCGTTTCACCACCGCCGTCTCCCAGCTGGGGGCGGAATCGGCCGCCGTGCGCCTCGGCGGTGTTCACGCCCTGGCCGGCCTCGCCGACGATGCCCCCACCCGCCCGTTGCGCCAGACGTGCATCGACGTCCTCTGCGCCTACCTCCGTCTTCCGTACACCGCGGAGGCCGACCTCTCGCAGGACGACGCCGATGCCCGGCATGCGTACTTGGGTCTGCGGGAGGTCCGGCACGCGGTCATCCGTCTCATCTGCGACCATCTCCGCCTTCCGGCCGGGGAGGATCCCCACTCCTGGCAGGGCCATGACCTCGACTTCTCCGCCGTCGCCTTCGACGGCGGAGACTTCTACAACGCGGTGTTCTCCGGCGGCAGGGTCCGCTTCGACGGGGCGGTGTTCGCCCGCGGCACCGTCGCCTTCTACGGCGCCAAGTTCTCAAACGCTTCCGTCAGCTTCTCCGGCGCGGAGTTCTCCGGCGGCAAGGTCGACTTCTCCGGCGCGAAGTTCTCCGGCGGTGTTGTCAGCTTCTCGCACGCGGTGTTCTCGGGCGGCACCGTCGACTTCGGCTACGCCGCGTTCAGCGGCGGCACGGTCGTCTTCGAAGACGCGGAGTTCAGCGGCTCCACGGTCACCTTCGGCGACGCGGAGTTCACCGGCGGGACCGTCGACCTCTCCGGTGCGGCCGGAGTGGCGCCGAGCGACCTGGTCCCGTCGGGCGGGTCTCCTCTGCCCGCCGGGCTGAGTCTGCCTTCGGCGTGGTACCCGGTGAGACCCCAGTGGAGCAAAGGTTAGGCCGGTGTCGAGCGGGTGATGGTGGTCAGGGCCCGGCGGAGAGTGGAGTCGTTCGGTGGGCGCTCGCGCCAGCGGGCGCCGATGTGGCCGTCGGGGCGGATGAGCAGCGCTCCGTGTGGGCCGAGGTCGCAGAGGTCGGCGTGCTGGTCGGGAAGGGGCTCGATGCGCAGCGGCCATGCCGCGGTGAGGTGTCGCTCCCAGTGGGCGGGGTCGGGGGTGAGCAGGGTGAACCACTCGCCGACGGCGTCGAGCATGGAGCGGTCGGGGGTGAGCCAGAGGTGCGGCATGCGATGGCCGGGCTTCGCGGTGGGGACATAGTCCGTGCCCGGGTCCGACGGCTCGGGCGGGGCGGTGTGGTCGGTGAGGACGGCGTCGGAGTGGTAGGTGGTGCCGAGCACGAGCCCGAGTTGCGCGAAGTACCGGTCCGACCAGGGCAGTTCGACCCGGGCCGACGCCGCTTCGCCGGTCCGGAGCTGCTCGCGGCGCCGGTTCTGTACGTCGAGCATGAGCCGGGTGTTGGCCACCGCTTGGCGGAGCGTCCGGTGGGCGACGGGGTGCCGTTCCGTCTCGTAGGTGTCCAGCAGGCCCGGTTCGGCCCACCCGTGGAGAACACCCGCCAGCTTCCAGCACAGGTTGTGCACATCGGCGATGCCGGTGTTCATGCCCAGGCCGCCGACGATGGGCACCGCGTGTGCGGCATCGCCGGTCAGCAGGATCCGGCCGTGGCGGAACCGTTCGGCGACGAACGCGTTCATCACCCAGTGCTGGACCCGCGACACCTCGGCTCGTACGGGGGCGCCGGGGCCGAGGGCGCGCTGGACGAGGCCGGACCAGTCGGCGCGCGCGGCGTCTTCGGGGGTGGGCACGAACCAGGCCCACCCTCGCTCGGGGTAGAGCGGGGCGAACATGCCGTGTGCCGTGAAGTAGATCCCGGCGGGCTGGTGGGCGCACCAGCGGCTGAGGTCGGCGTCGAACAGGACGGTGGTGAAGTCCCCCATCGCCCCGGGGCCGGTGGTGTCGATGCCCAGCCGTTGCCGGGCGGTGGAGTTCGCGCCGTCGGCGGCGAGTACGTAGCGGGCGCGGACGCGGGTCTCCGCACCGTGTCGGTGGTCGACGAGCAGGGCCACGACGCTGTCGGCTTCCTCGGCCAGGTCGATCAGCTCGACCCCGAACCGCACCGGCGCGTCCGCCGCGGCCAGCAGGGTGGGCTCCAGCCGATCCTGCGAGGTGACCACGCCGATCGCGGGGCTCTCGGGTACCGGCGCGTTGACCCCGGCCATCGGCGCGGTGGCGAAGTCGCGGTCGTGCAGGGTGTCGCGGAAGCGGATGCGGCCGTACTCCGGTGCGAACGCGTCGGCCGTGATCGTGTCGGCGAGCCCGAGCCGGCGGTAGATCTCCATCGAGCGCACATTGACCAGCCGGGCCCGGGGAAAGGGCGACAGCCCGCCGTGTTTCTCGACCAGCGACGCCCGCACACCCCAGCGCTCCAGCAGCGCCCGGGCGGTGAGCCCGACCGGCCCACCGCCGACGATCAATACCGCCACCTCGGCGTTCACCGCGGGCATCTTGGCCTCCCGGACCGTGGATCGGTCGGACGGGATGAGAACGCCTCGGGGATCGCGCGGTTACGTCACCGGCGCGCGGAGCACTCCAAGGGGGGAGATGCCCTGGCTACGGGGCCGGTCACGAGTGGGCGGGTTCGGGGCTGCCCCGGTGGGCCGGGCTCGCGGGGCGGGTTGCGGAGGGACGGGGCGGGGTGGCGGCCTGGAGGCGGACGACCGCGTCGAGGCCGCCGTCGGGGGCGGGGCGCAGGGCGGCGTCGCCGCCGCTGGCGTGGGTGAGCCGCTGGACGAGGGAGAGGCCCAGGCCCGTGCCGCCCTTGGGCGCGTCGGGGGCGCGCCAGAAGCGGTCGAAGGCGCGGTGGCGCTGTTCGGCGGTCATGCCGGGGCCCTGGTCGATGACGTGCAGCTCGACCCAGGTGGGGCGCGGTGCGCGGTGGTGGCGGCGGTCGGCGGGGGCGGCGCGGATCTCGAGGACGACGGTGCCGGCCACGGGCGAGGCGCGCAGGGCGTTGGAGAGCAGGTTGTCCACGATCTGCTCGATGGCCCCGGGCACCGCGAACACCTGGCCGGCGAACTCGCCGTGCCGCACCAGCCGGACGCCGTGCTGTTCGAACAGCGGGGCCCAGGCGCGTGTCCGCTCGGCGCACACCCGGTCCAGGCCGACGGGTTCGCGGGTGCCCGCGCTCTCCTCCATACGGGCCATCGCCAGCAGTCCCTCGACCATGCGGGCCAGCCGGTCGGTCTCGGTCATGGCGGCGGTGAGGCTGCCGCGGGCGTGGCCGGCGATGTCGGGCTCCAGGTTGTCCAGGCGCAGCCGGAGCGCGGCGAGGGGGGTCTTGAGCTGGTGGGAGGCCTCTCCGGCGAAGGCTCGCTGGGAGGCCAGGAGGTGTTCCAGGCGGGCCGCGGTCTGGTTGAAGGTGGCGGCGAGGCTGCGTATCTCGGGTGGTCCCTCGGTGGTGGGGACGGGGGTGGCCAGGCTGCCCTCGGCCAGGCGGCGGGCGGCCCGTTCGACCTGGAGGATGGGGCGGCTGATCCAGCGGGCGAGCCCGAAGGCCACCGCGGCGAGGGCGGTGAGGACGGCGAGCCCGGCGAGGGCCAGCAGCAGCCAGATGCGGTGGATGCGCGCGGACACCGCCTCCGTGGGCACGATGATGCGTACGGCGCCCTGGAGTTCGGCGCCGTGGGTGACGGGGGCCGCGACGGACAGGGATCGCACTCCGCCGATGGTGGAGGTGCGTACGTCGGCGGTGGACCGGCCGCCCAGCGCGGCAGCGATCTCGGGGCGCGACGCGAGTTCCCGGGCCTCCTGGGCGGACAGGTCGTGGGAGGTGGCGAGCGGGCGGCCGAGGCCGTCGACGACGAGCACCTTCCCACCGATGCGCTCGGCGCACATGAGCACACGGGGGCGCAGTTCGCGTTCCGCGCGCCCGGCCGAGATGGACAGCGAGGCGTACGCGGACACCGAGTCGGCCTCCTCCTTGGCGGCGGTGACCACGCGCTCGCGCTCGCCCCGGCTGTAGACGAACCCCAGCGGGATCTCCAGGCACAGCAGGACCAGCGCGGCGAGGCTCAGATAGCTGAGCAGCAGTCGGCGCCTCATGGGCGGGCGGGCTCGAACGAGTGGTGGGCGGGGGTGAACCAGGACTCGGTTTCCGGCGCCGGAAACGGCGCCGGTTCCGGCCGGCGCTCCGGGGTGCGTACGGCCAGCCGGAACCCCACCCCGCGCAGCGTCTGGATCCACGCCGGGTCGCCCAGCTTGCGGCGCAGCGCCGCGATATGCACGTCGAGGGTCTTGGTCGGGCCGTGGAAGTGGGGGTCCCACACCTGGTCGAGGATCTGCTGGCGGGAGTAGACCGCGCCGGGGTCCTCGGTGAGCAGGGCGAGCAGTTCGAACTCCTTGGGGGTGAGCGAGAGGAGCGTCTCGCCCACCCACACCTGCCGGGTGCGCCGGTCCACGACCAGGGGCGGGGCGGGCGGCGGGCCGTCCACGGAGGGCCGGGGGAAGTCGGGGAAGGCCGGTGGCTCGGGAGCGGAAGCGGAAGCAGGAACGGAAGCGGAAACGGAAGCGGGGCGGTCGGCCGGCGGCGGTTCGGCCCGCCCCCCGGTGCGGCGGGTCACGGCCCGGATCCGGGCGATCAGCTCCCGGATGGAGAAGGGCTTCGCCAGGTAGTCGTCCGCGCCGAGTTCCAGGCCGAGCACCCGGTCGGCCTCCTCGCCGCGCGCGGTGAGCATGATGATCGGTACGTCGGAGACCTGCCGGATGCCCCGGCAGACGTCGATGCCGTCCATGTCCGGCAGCCCGAGGTCGAGCAGGACGATGTCGTCGTAAGGACCCGCCAGTCCGGCCGCGCCGGTCCTTACGTGATGGACCGTCAGCCCATAGCGCGCCAGCCCTTCGGCAAGCGGTTCGGCGATCGTCTCGTCGTCCTCGATGAGCAGCGCTCGTACGGTCATGGGTCCTGTCTCTTCCGTGAATACGGACAACACGAATCCCCCGGTCGGAGCCGACACGCTACAAGAGGCTCATTGGGCGGGCCCTGATTTTGTGATGTTGCGAGCAAAAACCGGACTTGGACGAGTTCTGGCCCCCCGCTGGCCTTCGCTTAACCTTCCGCTGGCACGTGCCTGCCTACGGTGCATGACACCTGGTCCAGCCAGCTGTCAGGAGGCACCGTGAAAGCCTTGGTCGAACACGCCCGCTCTTTTCGGTACCGCGCCGATTTCGCGAGCGACGAGTACCGGAAACTGGCCGAAGGACAATTCCCCGAAGCGCTGTTCATTACCTGTTCGGACTCCCGGGTGATACCGGCCCACATCACCGGCGCCCGCCCCGGGGAGATTTTCGAGCTGCGCAACGCGGGCAACATAGTTCCGCCGCATGGAATGCATCTGGTCTCCGGTGAGGCCGCCACGATCGAATACGCCCTGGAGGTGCTCGGGGTGCGGGACGTCGTCGTCTGCGGCCATTCCCACTGCGGCGCCATGGGCGCGCTGGAGTCCGGCGCGGATCTGTCGACGCTGCCCGGGGTGAGCGCCTGGCTCGAACTCGCCCGGCCGGGGCTGGTCCCGGAGATCACCGGCGACTGCCAGGACCCGTCTCTGAGGGGCATGGCGCAGCTCAATGTGCGCAACCAGCTGTCCGCGCTGCGCGACTACCCCGCGGCCCGCCGGCGGCTGGAGGAGGGCGGGCTGCGGCTGCACGGCTGGTTCTACCAGGTCGACACCGGCGAGCTCTGGGAGCTCGACGAGGACGGCCGCTTCCGGGAGCATCCGTGCTGACCGGGCACAGCACCCCCCGGCGCGCCCGGGGCCGCCATGCGGCGGGCCCGCCGATCACGTACGGGAACGGCGCCCCGGTGTACGGGAACGCCGCGCCCGGCTACGGGGGCGCCGACGCGCCGTACGGGAGCGCCGACCTGGCGTACGGGGGCGCCGAGGCGTCGTACGGGGCCGCCGCCACCCCTCCGTACGGGACCGCCGCGCCGCCCTACGGAGCCGCTCCGCCGGCCGCGCCGACCGCGCCGCCGCCACAGCCCGCCGCGCCGCCGCCAAGGCCGGCCGGGCGCGGCGCCCGGGGCGGGGGCGGGGGCGGCAAGCCCCGCTCAGGCGCCGGGCGCTCAGGCGGCATCGACCTGGGGACCGAGATCACCGCCTCGTTCGTGGTCTTCCTCGTCGCCCTCCCCCTGTGCATCGGCGTCGCCGTCGCCTCCGGCACCCCGGCCGAGCTGGGCATCATCTCCGGCGTCGTCGGGGGGCTCGTGGTGGGGGCGGCCCGGGGCAGCGCACTCCAGGTCAGCGGGCCAGCGGCGGGGCTGACCGCGCTGGTCCTGGAGACGGTGACGGAACACGGCCTGGCCATGCTCGGGGTGATCGTGCTGGCCTCCGGGGTGCTCCAGATCGTGCTGGGGCTGATCCGCCTCGGCCGGCTGTTCCAGGCCATCTCGGTCGCCGTGGTCCAGGGCATGCTCGCCGGGATCGGCCTGCCGCTGATGTTCAGCCAGTCGTATCCGCTGTCCGACGCCCGCGCCCCGGGCACCCCCCTGGAGAACATCGCGGGGTTCCCCGGGCTGGTCGCCGACACCCTGCGGGACCCGCAGACGACGATCGCGGCCGGGCTGGGCATCGCCACGGTCGTCCTCAGCTTCCTGTGGAAGAAGGTGCCGGGGCCGGTCGGCAAGATGCCCGCCGCGCTGGTGGCGGTGGGCATCGGCATCGCGGTCGCCGCGCTGCCCGGCGTCGAGGTGAAGACGCTGGAGGTGGGCAATCTGTTCGCCTCCGTCCAGGTGCCGGGGCCCGCGGAGTTCGCGGGGCTGGCCGATGTGGCGGTCCTGGGCGCGGTGCTCACCTTCACCGTCATCGCCTCGGCGGAGAGCCTGTTCACCGCCGCCGCGGTCGACCGCATGCACGACGGCGCGCGCACCCGCTACAACTCCGAACTGATCGCGCAGGGCGTCGGGAACACGGTGTGCGGGTTCCTCGGCGCGCTTCCGGTGACCGCGGTCGTGGCCCGCAGCTCGGCGAACGTCCAGGCGGGCGCCAAGACCCGGGTCTCCCGTACGCTGCACGGCCTGTGGCTGCTGGGCTTCGCGCTGCTCCTGCCGAATGTGCTCGCCCTGATCCCGATCTCGGTCCTCGCGGGCGTCCTGGTGCACAGCGGCTGGAAGCTGCTCGCGCCGCAGGAGTTCCCCAAGATGTGGCGCCAGGACCGCGGCGAGTTCGTCGTCATGACCCTCACCACGGTCGCCATCGTGGCCACCGCGCTGCTCGAGGGCGTGCTGATCGGGCTGGCGGCCGGGGTGGTGCTGGCCGCGCTGCGCATGTCGCGCACGCAGGTCAGGGAGCACACCGACGGCGACACGGCCCATCTCACCATGGCCGGCAACGCCACCTTTCTGCGCCTCCCCCAGGTGATCGAGGCGCTGGAGGCCATCGCCGCGTCCGGCAAGCCGCGGATCCGCCTGGATCTGACCGCGGTGACCCATCTGGATCACGCCTGCCGCAGCCAGATCGAGGAGTTCGCCGCCCAGCAGCGCGCGTCGGGCTCGGTGCGGGTGGAGCTGCTGATGCCCGGGGCCGAGGCGCCGCCGGGCTCGGACCCCGGCGCGGGTCCGGCTCCGGCTCCGGCTCCGGGCCCGACGGCGGAGTGGTTCTACCTGGACACGCGCCCGATCGAGGAGATCCCGGCGGCCGACGTAGCCTTCGCCCGGAGCGTCCCGTACTGACGCAGCGTGACCACCCCGGGCCCCCGGCCGACCCGCCCGCACAGTTCGGTCACACGGTTTTCACACGGGGTGTGCGGCGGTGACCCGTGCTTGTCCTGCGCACACTCTCCCGCGACACCGTCCAAGGCGGTTGACTCGGGTTGTGAGAAGTGCACAGAAGCGCATTTTGGAAGGGGAACAGCCCGTGACCACCGAGCCCGAGCACGCCGCGTTAGCCGTGGAGCTCGCGGAAATCCGCCGCAGGGTCGATGTCAGCCTGGCCCGTGTCGACGGACAACTCGCCCTGCTCGACCACCGCGGGGAACAGTCCGAGGAGGATGTGGAGCAACTGGCCGCGCGCGTACGCCATCTGGAGCACGGGCGCTGGCCGTTGCGGTCCATCGCCGCGCTGACCGGCGTATGCGCGCTGGCTCTGGCGCTGTGGCAGGCCGCCGGCCGCTGACGCCCGGCCGAGGGGGGACGCGGTCGGCAGGCCGCCGGCGGGGGCGACGCCGGCGGTCGGCCGAAGCGCATGCGTCGGCCGAAGCGGAGGCCTCAGCCGAAGCGGATGTGGTGGAGCAGCAGCAGCGCGGCCGCCATGTTCGCGGCGGGCACCTCGCCCCGCGCCACCATGTCCGGGACGGCCTTGAGCGGCACCCAGGCGCGGTGGTCGGATTCGAAGTCGTCCTCCGGGGGCCCGACGTACGCGGCCTCCTCGGCCCAGTAGATGTGGTGCCGCGCGTCGGTGAGCCCGTTGGACGGCTCGACGGAGAGCAGATGGCGCAGCGGGCCGGGGCGCCAGCCGGTCTCCTCCTCCATCTCGCGGGCCGCGGCGTCCTCGATGTCCTCGCCGTCCTCGACGACTCCGGCGGCCAGCTCCCAGCCCCAGGCGTCGGTGATGAAGCGGTGCCGCCACAGCAGGAGCACCTCGTTGGCCGCGTTGACCACGGTGGCCACGGCCACGGGGCGCAGCCGGATCAGATAGTGGTCCAGGTGGCGGCCGTCGGGCAGTCTGACATCGGCGAGGTTCACCGAGAACCACCGGTTCTCGTACACGGTCCGCTCCCGCAGGTTCTTCCATCGCACTGTCAGCCACCTTCCGCCGCACAGTTGGCAAGGCTGTCGACGAGGGCGCGGACCGGACTCAGAGGGGCACGCGCAGCGCCCCGTCGATGAGTTCGGCGGCTTCGGCAGTCGCCGCGCTCCCGCTCTCGGCGAGGTGTTCCCGCACCGCCCGGAGCCGGTCGCGTAAGCGCCGGGACTCCATGCCGCGGGCCCGCTCGGTCATTTCCACCGCCGTGGCCCCCGCCCGGTCGGCGTCGCCCTGTCTCAGCGCGATATGGGTGAGCATCGCGAGCCGGTGCACCCGGCCCCGGTCGTGTGCGGGGGTGCCGACCGCGGCGGCGGCGTTCTCCCGCGCGCCGCCGAGGTCGCCGAGGCTCAGCAGCGCCTCCGCGACCTGGACATTGACCAGTCCGGGCTGGACGTAGCCGGTCTCGTCGGGCTCCTGACCCGGGCGGATCCGGTCGGCGGCGGTCTCGGCGCTCCGGATGCAGGACAGCGCCCCGGCCCCGTCGCCCAGCCGCGCGTACGCCTTGGCCTGCATCGCGTACAGGTCGGCGGCGAGCGCCGGGGTGATGTCCGAGCCGGACGCGCGCAGCGCGGACTCGGCGAAGGCGACCGCCTGCCGGTACTCCTTCATGAACAGGGACTGGTTGACCAGCAGCGCGATGACATAGGCGCCGAGCCCGCGGTCCCCGCTCGCCTTGGCCAGCCGCAGCGCCTGGTGGAAGTAGCGCTGGGCCAGGCCGTGGGCGTCCGAGTCGTAGGCGCAGATGCCGGCGATGGCGACCAGGCCGCCGGTCGCCCGGTGCAGCTGGCGGCCGGTGGCGTCGGGGTAGCCGCCGCGCAGCAGCGGCGCGGCCTCGGCGTTGAGGAAGCCCACGACGCGGGCTCTGGTGGCCACTCCGCCGGCCTTGCGGTACAGCTGCTCGTAGTGGGCGCGGGCGGCGCGCAGCATGTCGATGTCGGACATGCTGACGCGGGTGAGGCCGCTGCGGGAGACGTCCGAGTCCTCCGGCGGGTTCTCCCACTCCCACACCGGGATGACGGCGGGGGTGCCGGTGACCGCGGGGGCGGTGACGACATGGGGCCGCTGCTGCTCGTCGGAGCGCCACAGGGCGGTGGCCCGCTCGACGAAGCCGGTCAGCGGGGTGGCGGGGGCACGCGGGGAGCCGGGGGTGCCGAAGCCGATGTCGTCGAGGGTGAGCGCGCGGTGCAGCCGCCCGCCGAGCACCTCGCAGATCAGGTCGGGCACTTGGCCGCGCGGGCGCTGGCCCTTCAGCCAGCGGGCGACCGCGGTGTGTTCGTACCGCAGCCTCATGCCGCGGGCCCGGCCGGCCTCGTTGATGTGCGCGGCGAGCCCGGCGTGGGAGATCCCGGCCTCGTCGAGCAGGGAGTCGAGCAGTGTGTTGGGCTCCATGGCCCCCTCCTGATGCGCGTGCCCAGCCGCATGCCCCCGGTGTGGCCAGCGTAGTGGAGGTCCGTTCGCACGGGGTGTGAAGTGACCCGGGCTCAGCCGGCCTTGGTCTCGTTGCGCAGCGCCAGCAGGGCGACGTCGTCGGCGAGCCTGCCGCCGGTGTGGCGCAGCACCGCCGACCGCACGCCCTCGATGACCGCCGCCGGGTCGATGGGGCCGGTGCCCGCGGCCCTGGCCAGGGCGGGGCCGAGGTCGAAGAAGGTCCCGTGTGCGTCGCGCGCGTCCTCGGCCCCGTCGGTGTGCAGGACCAGCGCGTCGCCGGGCTGGAGCGGGGCGCAGCGGGCGGCGGGGAGGTCGCCGGGCAGCGGGAAGGGGCCGAGCGGGGGCAGCACCTCGGCGGGGTCGAGCCGGCGGACCCGCGCCGCGCCGGTCGCGCTCTCGGACAGCAGATACGGCCAGGGGTGGCCGCAGTTGAGCGCGGTCAGCTCGCCGTCGGGCGCCACCTCGAGCAGCAGCACGGTGACGAACTCCTCGGCGACCGGGGTCCCGGGTTCCTCGCCCACGTGGGGCTCGCCCAGGGCGCGCTCCCGCAGATGGCGCTGGAGGGCGCGGTCCAGGCGGCGCAGTACGTCGGCGAGTTCGGGCTCGTCGTGGGCGGCCTCGCGGAAGCTGCCGAGGACGGCGGCGACGGTTCTGATGGCGCCGAGGCCGTGGCCGCGCGCGTCCCCGATGATCACGCGGACGCCGTGCGCGGTGGCCAGCACCTCGTACAGATCGCCGCCGACCACGGCGCCGCGGCTGGCCGACAGATAGCCGCTCGCCACCTCGATGCCCTCCAGGCGGGCCGGGAGCGGCCGCAGCACCGCGTCCTGCGCGGCGGCCGCCACCGCTCGCATCTGCTCCAGCTCGCGGACCAGCCGCAGCCTGCGGCCGTTGGTGAGATAGCTGGCGGCGACCACGGCGAGGATGGCGCAGCAGCTGACCAGGCTCGCGTGGGGCTCCTCCGAGTCGCCGTCGGGCTCCAGGGCGGTCGGCGGGGCGAGGGCGAACAGCAGGCTCGCGCCGCCGAGCAGCAGGATGCATCTGCGGCGGCCGCTGCTCGCGCAGGCGATGGCGGGCGCGGCGGCGAGGAGCGGGACGACCTCGGTGTCATGCGGAGTGAGCAGCTCCCAGCAGATGACGCCGAGCACCCACAGACAGGGCACCACCTGGGTGAAGGCCCGCAGAACCCGGCCTCCCCGTACGAACGCGCCGCCGACTTCCCATGTCCCGATCATGTCGCCCCCCAACGCCGGCCAATGAGGCGGTCGGCCGGACCCCGGATGGTCGGTTCTGCGCGGGCCAGTGCGACCGTGACGATTCTCGCGACAGCCCCTGTCGAAATGAGTAGCCGGACTCCGATTCTCACCTGATCGGGTGAGTTGTCTATCGCTGTGTTGTCGAACATCGCGCTGGGGAGGGGGATGACGGTGCGTCAACGCGTTGGGGGCGCACCCCGCGTACGGGATGCGCCCCCACCAGATCGGGCCGTTACGACATCAGGCGCCGCGCAGGGCCGCGCCGGTGCGCTCGACCGCCGCCGCGACCGCCGCGTCACGGGCCGCCGAGGCCTCCTCGGCGGTCAGCGTGCGGTCGGGGGCGCGGAAGCGCAGGGCGTAGGCCAGGGACTTCCTGCCCTCCCCCAGCTGTTCGCCGGTGAACACGTCGAACAGCCGCAGCGACTCGAGGAGTTCACCCGCCCCGGCCCGCAGCGCCGCCTCCACGTCGGCCGCGGCGACCGACGCGTCGACGACGAGCGCCACGTCCTGGGTGGCCACCGGGAAGGAGGACACATGCGGGGCCTGGACGGGGCCCAGGGCCGCCCGCTCCAGGCGGTCGAGATCGATCTCCATCGCGCAGGTGCGCTCGGCCACGCCGAGGGCCTTGGTGACCCGGGGGTGCAGCTCGCCCGCGTTCCCGACGAGGATCTCCTGGCCGTCGACGACCGCGAGCAGCGCGGCGCACCGGCCGGGGTGCCAGGGGTCCTGCTGGTCCTGGCGGACGGTCAGCTCCACACCCGCCGCCCGCGCCACGATCCGGCCCGCCTCGACCGCGTCGGCCCAGCTCACCGGGGTGCCCTTGCCCCACCAGCCGGCCTGCTCACGGGCGCCGGACAGCACGACCGCGGCACGCCGCGGCTGGCTGGGCAGCGCGGCGTTCAGCTCGGCGATCTCCTCGTCCGACGGACGGTGGTCGACGGGCAGGACCGCCGCCGGCGGCTCGTCGCCGGTGGCGCGGAACACCAGACCCGTCTCGAACAGCGCGAGGTCGTGCGCCCCGCGGCCGTCGTTGCGCCGCAGCGCGGCCAACAGCCCCGGCAGCAGGGTGGTGCGCAGCGCCGGCTCGGCGTCGGAGAGCGGGTTGACCAGGCGGACCGTGTCCCGCCGCGGGTCGTCCGCGGCCAGACCCAGCTGGTCGAGCACCTCGTCGCCGATGAACGGGTAGTTCAGGGCCTCGACATAGCCGGCGCCGGCCAGCGCCCGGCCGACCCTGCGGTGCAGCCGCTGGCGCTCGGTGAGCCCGCGGCCGGCGGGCGGCCGGGGCAGCGTCGAGGGGAGGTTCTCGTACCCCTCCAGCCGGATGACCTCCTCGGCGAGGTCGTTGGGGTCCCGCAGGTCGGGCCGCCAGCTGGGGACGGTCACGGTGAGGGTGTCGGCGCCGTAGACGTCGCAGCCGACCTGCTGGAGCCGGCGCACCACGGTCTCGCGGCCGTAGGTGACGCCCGCGACCCGGTCCGGGTGGTCGGCGGGCACGGTGATCGTACGGGGCGCGCTGGGCGCGATGATCTCGGTGACGCCCGCCTCGGCGGTGCCGCCCGCCAGCAGCACCAGCAGATCGACGGTGCGCTGCGCGGCCGCCGAGGCGGCCTCGGGGTCGACGCCGCGCTCGAAGCGCCGGGAGGCCTCCGAGGACAGCTTGTGGCGGCGCGCGGTGCGGGCGATGGAGACCGCGTCGAAGTGCGCGGCCTCGATGACCACCTCGGTGGTGCCGCGGACGGCGCCGGTCTCGGGGTCGGGCACGGCGTCGGCGATCTCGGTGTTGGCGCCGCCCATGACCCCGGCGAGCCCGATCGGGCCGTTGTCGTCGGTGATCACCAGGTCCTCGGCGTCCAGGACGCGCTTGGTGCCGTCGAGGGTGGTGAACTTCTCGCCCGGCTCGGCGCGGCGCACCCCGATCGTCCCGCTGACGCGCGACCGGTCGTACGCGTGCAGCGGCTGCCCCAGCTCCAGCATCACGTAGTTGGTGATGTCGACGGCGAGCGAGACCGGCCGCATCCCGGCCTTCTGGAGCCTGCGCTGGAGCCAGATCGGGGAGTGCGCCTCGGGGTCGAGCCCGGTGACGGTCCGCGCGGTGAAGCGGTCGCAGCCGATCCGGTCGGCGACCTGGACCGGGTAGCCGTGCGCGTTGGGCGCGGGCACGTCCAGCAGGGCCGGGTCGCGCAGCGGCAGCCCGTACGCGGTCGCGACCTCGCGGGCGATGCCGCGCAGCGACAGGCAGTAGCCGCGGTCCGGGGTGACGGCGATGTCCAGGACCTCGTCGACCAGCTCCAGCAGCTCGATCGCGTCGGAGCCGGCCTCGTGCTCCGGGGGCAGCACGATGATGCCCTTGTGGTCGTCGGACATGTCGAGCTCGGCGGCCGAGCAGATCATGCCCTCGGACACCCTGCCGTACGTCTTGCGCGCCGAGATCGCGAAGCCGCCGGGCAGCACCGCGCCGGGCAGCGAGACGACGACCTTGTCGCCGACCGCGAAGTTGGTCGCGCCGCAGATGACGTTCTGCGGCTCGCCCGTCCCGTTCGCCTGGCCGACGTCGACCTGGCAGTAGCGGATGGGCTTCTTGAAGCCCTCCAGCGTCTCGATCGCCAGCACCCGGCCGACGACCAGGGGGCCCTTGAGCCCGGCGCCGAGCTGCTCGACGGTCTCGACCTCGAGCCCGGCCGAGACGAGTTTGGCCTGCACGTCGCGGCCGGTCTCACCGGCCGGCAGGTCGACGTACTCCCGCAGCCAAGAAAGCGGGACCCGCATCAGATCTCCATCCCGAAGGGCCGGGTGAAGCGCACATCACCCTCGACCATGTCTCGCATGTCTTCCACGTTGTGCCGGAACATCAGCATCCGCTCGATGCCGAAGCCGAAGGCGAACCCGCTGTACTTCTCCGGGTCGATGCCACAGGCGATCAGCACCCGCGGGTTGACCATGCCGCAGCCGCCCAGCTCGATCCAGCCCTCGCTGGAGCAGGTGCGGCAGGGCCGGTCGGGGTTGCCGACCGAGGCGCCCCGGCACACGTAGCACTGCATGTCCATCTCGGCGGACGGCTCGGTGAACGGGAAGAAGTTCGGCCGCAGCCGGGTGGACATGCCCTCCCCGAACAGCGCCGAGACCATGTGGTCCAGGGTGCCCTTGAGGTCGGCCATGGTCAGGCCCTCGTCGACGGCCAGCAGCTCGACCTGGTTGAAGACGGGGGTGTGGGTGGCGTCCAGCTCGTCGGTGCGGAACGTCCGGCCGGGGCAGATCACATAGATCGGCGGCTTCCGGTCGAGCATCGACCGGATCTGCACGGGCGAGGTGTGGGTGCGCAGCACCACCCCGGACGCGGCGCCCGGCTGCCCCTTCGCGCCCTGCACGAAGAAGGTGTCCTGCATCTCACGGGCCGGGTGGTCCGGCGGGAAGTTGAGCGCGTCGAAGTTGAACCACTCCGCCTCGACCTCGGGCCCCTCGGCGACCTCGTAGCCCATGGCCACGAAGACGTCCTCGATGCGCTCCGAGAGCGTGGTGATGGGGTGGCGGGCGCCGGCCGGGATCCGGTCGTACGGCAGCGTGACGTCCACCGCCTCCTCGACCAGCACCCGGGCGTCCCGCTCCGCCTCCAGCTCCGCCTGGCGGGCCGCCAGCGCCTTGTTCACCGCCCCGCGCGCCTGGCCGACGCGCTTGCCCGCGTCCGCCTTCGCGTGCGGCGGCAGCGCGCCGATCTCGCGGTTGGCCAGCGCCAGCGGCGAGCGGTCGCCGGTGTGCGCGACCTTCACCTCGCGCAGCGCCTCGAGGTCGCCCGCGGCGGCGACGGCGGCGAGCGCCTCGTCCCGCATCCGCTCGACCTCTTCTGGTTTCAATGCCTCGACCTCGACAGGGTCGTACGACTTATTCGGTGCCGACATCTCTTCCCGTGCTTCCGATTGGCTGGCTGCGCGACCCGCCTCGACCACTGGTGCGCCAAAGGTGCCAAAAGCCGAGTCTAAGGGGCGTGGGACCGCGCTGTTCCGGGGGACGCCCCGGGCCCCGGGTGAGGTGTGGGCCCGTGGGCTCCTCAGGCCAGGTAGGCCGGGGTACCCACAGGCAGGGTAAATCGGAACTCCGCGCCCCCGCCGTGGGCCCGGCCGACGGTGATCGTCCCGCCGTGTGCCTCGACGATGCCCTTGACGATGTACAGGCCCAGGCCGGTGCCGCCGCGCTTGCTGCCGCGCCAGAAGCGGGTGAAGACGCGGCTCATCGACTCCTCCGGGATACCGGGGCCCTCGTCGCTCACGGTGACGGCGGTCCTTTCGACTGCGGGGCCTTCCGCGGCGGGCTTCGCCTGCTCGGGGGCCACCTCAATGGTGACGGTTCCCTCGCCGTGGCGCACCGCGTTTTCCAGCAGGTTCCCCAGCACCTGGTCGACCTTGTCCGGGTCGGCCCACAGGCCCGGCAGCGGCTCCCTGACCTTGATCAGAAAGCGCTCGGAGGAGTGCCCCGCGGCGGTCAGCGCCTGGACATGGCGCCGGACCGCGGCCGCGATGTCGACGGGCTGGCGGCGCAGCTCGAGACGGCCGGAGTCGATCCGCGATATGTCGAGCAGCTCCGCGATCAGGCGGGTGACGCGGTTGGCGTCGGCGTCGACGGTCTCCAGCATCAGCCGCTTCTGGTCGTCGGTGAAGCGCTCCCATTTCGCCAGCAGCGTCGCCGTGAACCCCTTCACCGAGGTCAGCGGGGAGCGCAGCTCATGGGCGACGGTGGCGATCAGCTCGGCGTGGCTGCGCTCGGTGCGCCGGCGCGCCTCGGTGCCGCGCAGCGAGACCACGACGCGGCGCACCGGTCCCGTCGGCCGCTCGCGCACATACCGGGCGGAGACCAGCACCTCACGGCCGCCGGGCAGCAGCAGATTCCGCTCGGGCTGGCCGACGCGGGTGGCCAGCCCCCCGTACGGGTCGGTCAGCGCCCACCAGCGACGGCCTTCCAGGTCCTCTAACGGGAGCGCGCGCTCCAGCTTGCGCCCGAGGGCGTCGGCCTGGCGGGTCGCGGTGATCCGGGCCGCAGCGGCGTTGAAGCAGGTGACCCGGCCGGTCTCATCGGCGATGACCAGGCCGTCGGGCAGGTCGTCCGGGTGCACGCCGAGGCCCGCCGTCACCTCGTCCGGCTCCCACCGCGCATACCCTCCGGGTAGGCGCGCTCCGGGCGCACAGGCGTCACTCGACCTGGCGCCGGAGGTCCTGACGTCCATCCCCGCACCCCCTCCGCTCGCGGCCGGACGCCCCCTTTGACGACAGACCCTGGGCCCCCAGAGGGGGCAACCCTACTAGGTCGATGTGACGGAGCGGCACCCTCCGGGAGCGCGCTGCGCACGAGCGGAGGCATAGAGGCACACAGCGGCGGCCGTGGCGAGGTTGAGGCTCTCGGCTCTGCCGTGGATCGGAACGCGCACCACCTCGTCGGCGAGTGCGCGGGTAGCCTCCGGCAGCCCCCACGCCTCGTTGCCGAAGATCCAGGCCGTGGGAGCGCCGAGAACCCCCTCGTCGAGCTCGGTGTCCAGGTCCCGCTCCCCCGCCCCGTCGGCGGCCACCACCCGCGCCCCGGCCTCCCGCAGGCCGCTCACGGCCCGCTCGACGGGCACACCGACGGCGACGGGCAGATGGAACAGGGAGCCCACGGAGGCGCGCACCGACTTGGGGTTGTACAGGTCGACGGAGGCGTCGGTGAGCACCACGGCGTCCGCCCCGGCGGCGTCCGCGCAGCGCAGCACGGTGCCGGCGTTGCCGGGGTCGCGGACGTGCGCGAGGACCGCGACCAGCCGGGGGCGGGCGCGCAGTATCTCCTCGAACGGCGTGTCCAGGAAGCGGCACAGCCCGACGATGCCCTGCGGGGTGACGGTGTCCGACATCTCGGCGACGACCTCGTCGGTCGCGGTGAGCACGGGGGCGCCCGCGGCGCGGGCGGCGGCGACGATGTCCGCGTGGCGGGCGGCCGCCTCCGGGGTCACGTACACCTCCACGAGGTGCGCCATCGCCTCACGGACGGCCTGCGGGCCCTCCACGAGGAAGCGGCGCTCCTTCCCGCGGAAGCTGCGCTTGGCGAGCCGTCTCGCCGCGGTCACGCGCGGCGATCGAAGGGAGGTCAGCTCGGGGGTCGCCATGGGGTGTGCTCTCGATTCGAAGTTGTGGGCAATCGTCCCGCCGGGGGCGCCCCCAGCTACCGCTGGGAGGTACCCCCGCCCAGCGGTAGCCGGGGGAGGGACGGGTGGTCACAACCCGACCACCGGGCCGCACCCTTGCTACGCGCCCCAGCCACCAACACGCACGGACCCGCAGGTGAGCGATTCACCTGCGGGTCCGTAGCAGTTACAGCTCAGCGCAGCGCTTACGCGGCCTTCGGCGCGTTGACGTCGCTCGGCAGCGCCTTCTGCGCGGCCTCGACCAGCGCGGCGAAGGCGTTCGCGTCGTTGACCGCCAGGTCAGCCAGGATCTTGCGGTCCACCTCGATGTTGGCGGCCTTCAGACCCTGGATGAAGCGGTTGTACGTGATGCCGTTGGCGCGGGCAGCGGCGTTGATGCGCTGGATCCACAGCTGACGGAAGTCGCCCTTGCGCTTCTTGCGGTCGTTGTAGTTGTAGACCAGGGAGTGGGTGACCTGCTCCTTGGCCTTGCGGTACAGGCGGGAGCGCTGGCCCCGGTAGCCGCTGGCCTGCTCGAGGATCGCCCGGCGCTTCTTGTGGGCGTTGACTGCCCGCTTGACGCGTGCCACTTGTTTAACTCCTTGTACGGGGCCGCGGCTGACTCACACGGCCCGGAAACGAATAGGTCCCGGTCGGCTCGACGCGCGCCCCGCCCGAGCGGGGCGGGGCGTCACTTGCCGAGAAGCTTCTTGATCTTCTTGGCGTCGGCCGGGGCCATCTCGGTCTTGCCGGCCAGGCGGCGCGTCAACGTGGACGGCTTGTGCTCGAGAAGGTGGCGGCGACCGGCGCGCTGGCGCATCACCTTGCCGGAGCCGGTGAGCTTGAAGCGCTTGCTGGCACCACTGTGCGTCTTGTTCTTCGGCATGTCGCCGTTCTCTCCTCGTCGGGACGCCGGCCGCACAAGGGCAGCGATAAGCGTCGGGATGTTTCGGTTTGTGTCCGGGGCGCGCGGCCCCGGGGTGAGGCTCGCGCCTCGAATCACGCCTCGGCGGGCTCCTCGGCGGGCTCCTCCGCGGGGCTGTGGCCCTGCTGACGCTCCGCCTTGCGGGCGGCCTGCGCCTCGCGGGCTTCGGCCATCGCCTCGGTCTTCTTCTTGTGCGGACCGAGAACCATGATCATGTTTCGGCCGTCCTGCTTCGGGTTGGACTCGACGAAGCCCAGGTCCTGGACGTCCTCCGCCAGCCGCTGAAGCAGTCGGTAGCCGAGTTCCGGCCGGGACTGCTCACGGCCACGGAACATGATCGTGATCTTGACCTTGTCGCCCTGCTTGAGGAACCGGACGACGTGACCCTTCTTGGTGTCATAGTCGTGCGGGTCGATCTTCGGCCGGAGCTTCATCTCCTTGATGACCGTGTGCGCCTGGTTCTTGCGCGCCTCACGGGCCTTCATAGCCGACTCGTACTTGAACTTTCCGTAGTCCATGAGCTTGCAGACCGGCGGACGAGCGTTCGCCGCCACCTCGACGAGGTCGAGGTCGTACTCCTGCGCAAGCTCCAGGGCTTTGGCAAGCGGCACGATGCCGACCTGCTCGCCACTGGGACCGACGAGTCGCACCTCGGGGACGCGAATCCGGTCGTTGATGCGGGGCTCGGCGCTGATGGGGCCTCCTCGGTTGCACCACGCGACCGCCTGGCGGACGACCGCGTAACGTCTGTTCTGGTCGGACCACCGCGCCGTGACGTGAGAAACGCCCCGGACGGTACACAGGCGGGGCTCCTCATAGACCGGGAGCACCGCCGCGATATCACCGCGGGGCGCAGCCTGACCGATGACCTGCCGACCCGGGGGTCGGTTCAGGTGGGAGTTCGGAGCCTCCACTTGCGGGCCGGGCACACGGGTGACCGGCCGGTCGTTTCCCACGATACCAGGACTGGCCGAGAATGCTCACCGGGCGGCCCCGCGCCCCGCGGCGGGGGCCCGGACCGCGCGCGCCTAGGCTGGGTCGCACCATCCACCAGGAAGTGAGCCTCCAGCACCATGAGCGACGCCAACGCCGGGCAGCCCGCACCCGCCCCCGACTTCGAACAGATGACCCGCGACATCGCGGATGTGCCCGCGGTCGAGGTGATCACCACGGTCGCGGTGCACCTGATGAGCGCGGCGGCGGTCAATCTGGGTCTGGCCGAGGAGGGCCCCCAGCACAAGGACCTGGACGAGGCGCGGAAGCTGATCAACGCCCTGGCCGGGCTGGTCACGGCCAGCGCCACGGAGATCAGCTCCTTCCACGCCGCGCCGCTGCGCGACGGGCTGAAGTCACTCCAGCTCGCCTTCCGCGAGGCGTCGGTGGTGCCGGACGAGCCGGGTCAGGGGCCGGGCGAGAAGTTCACCGGGCCGGTCTTCGGGCGCTGAGTGGCCGGGCACTGAGTGGCCGGGCGCTGAGCGGCCCGGTGCCGAGCGGCTGACGCCCGGCGGGCGGCCGGGGCGGCACGGTCGTACGGGGCCCCCGGGGCGGTGCGCTCAGGCGGCCTCCGGCCCCTTGGTCTCCGGTCCGCCGGCCTCGGGCCCGGCCGCCGCGGGGCCCCTGCCGCCGGGCCGCCTGCCCCAGAGCGTGTGCGGATGCGGCCCCACCGCCTCTTCCTCTTCCTCCGCGGCGACCGGGTGCCCGGGGTGGGTGACCATGTGCAGCCCCGCCGCCAGCACTCCGCCGACCAACGGCGCGACCAGGAACAGCCACAGCTGTGACAGCGCCCCGCCGCCCGCGAACAGCGCCGGGCCCAGGCTGCGCGCCGGGTTCACGGAGGTCCAGGTCAGCGGGATGCCGACCAGGTTGACCGCCGTGAGGGCCACGCCCACCGCAAGGGGCCCCACGCCGACCAGCGCGATCCTGCTGGTCACCGTGAGGAAGACGAAGACCAGCAGGAAGGTGAGCAGGACCTCGGCGAGAAAGGCCCCGCCGCCGCCGATGCCCACGGGCGACCGGCCCCCGTAGCCATTGCTGCCGAACGCGTCGCTCGTCACCAGCCTCGGCACCTGCTTGGCCAGCAGGAAGAGCACGGCCGCGCCCACGATCCCGCCGACCAGCTGCGCCACCCAGTACTCGACGGCCGTACGGACGTCGATGCGCTTGGCCAGCAGCACGCCCAGGGTGATCGCCGGGTTGACGTGGCAGCCGGAGATCCGGCCGAACGCGTAGGCGATCGCGATCAGGGTGAAGCCGAAGGCGAACGAGATGCCGACGGCGTTGATGTAGTCGCCCGCGAGAACGAGGGAACCGACCCCGAAGAAGACCAGCATCGCGGTTCCGACGAACTCGGATACGACCGTTCTCGTCTCTATCGTTCTCGTCTCCGCCGTGCTCGTATCCATCGGCGCTCTCCTCGATCGGATCGCCAGTTGTCGTCCTAGCATTGTGGGACGAAAGAGGAGATTCCGCCTGTCGGCCCCGCAGTTCAGCGGCTGAACAGCGGCTCCCCGGGGACCTGCGTCCCGGGCGGCAGCAGCGCCAGGTCAAGACCGCGCACCAGCCGGGCGCGCAGCGTCTCGTCGGCGGCCAGGGCTTCGGCGATCCGCCGCACCGTCTCCGGCGCGGGAGCGCCCGGCTCCAGGGCGAGCGCGAGCATCCCGTCCGCGTCCGCGGCGGACGTCAGATGGGCGCGGAGCACACCGGGCTCGGCGGCCAGCACGGTACGCAGCGCCGCCCCGACCGCCGGGTCGGCGAGCGGATCGGCGCTGGTGCGGCCCTCGGCGAGGGCGAGCAGGGCGGGCCCGGTCAGCTGGTACGGCACCGGCCCGGCCAGGTCGAGCACCACGGTGTCCGCCTTCTCGTGGGCCGCGGCCTCCAGCGCCTGGCGCAGCGGTACGGCCACCGGCCGGGCGTCCGCGCGCCAGCGGGCCAGCGTCTCCAGGGAGGTGAAGGCGGGCAGGGCGCGCCGGCCGTCGGGCGCCTGGAGCGTGGGCACCGCCATGTCGCTGGTCTTCTCCCGGCGCAGACCGCCCGCCCGTCGCCCGCCACCACCCTCAACGGACGCTTCGCGCCCCTTGTATTCCACCTCCTCGACCTCGCCGAGGATCGCGACCACCGGCACCAGCAACCGCGCCCCGGTGAGCGCGCCGAGCACCTCGGGCTCGGTGGAGGGGTCGTCGGCCCAGGCGGCGAGCGCCGCGGTCAGGCGGGGGTCGGCGGAGCCGTCGTCGCCGGAGAAGCCAGGGTCGGGAATGTTCTTGAGCGCCACCCGACGAGGGTATCGGGGGCGGCCGGAGCGATTTCTCACGGGTTCTTAACCTGCCTCTTAACCAGGAAGCAGTTCCTCCGCTTAGCGTCGCCCGTCATGGAATCCGGTACTCCGGGGGGAATAGGCAAGGGCGGCGCGCACCGTGGCACACACCGCCCGGCCACCCGCCGCCCCGCTCTGTACGCGACCGCCGCGGCACTGGCACTGTTGATCGGTGCGGTCGCCGTCGGCGCCCAGGTCCGCGCTCACGACCGGCCGCGCAGCGCCGCCGCGCGCTCCTCGGCCGCCGCCTCGCCGTCGGCCACCGCGAGCGGTGGCCAGGCCAATGGAGGGAGCGGCATGGAGCGCGTGGGCAGGGAGAAGAGCGGGGCGACGGCGTCGGCGACGCCGTCCGCCACCGCGTTGACCACGGCGCTGACCGACGCGCTGGACGCCGTGGCGGACGGCACCGACGCCCGGTTCTCGGCCGCCGTCCTGGACACCGGCTCGGCCGCGAGCGCGGTGTACGGCGGGGACGCGTACGACACCGCGAGCATCGTCAAGGTGGACATCCTCGCCGCGCTGCTGCTGCGGGCCCAGGACGCCGGGCGGCAGCTCACGGCCCAGGAGCGCTCGTACGCCGGCGTGATGATCCAGCAGAGCGACAACGACGCGGCGACCGCGCTGTGGCAGGAGATCGGCGGCGCGACGGGCCTGGACGCCGCCAACAAGCGGCTGGGCCTGACGGAGACCCATGGCGGCCAGGCGGGGCGGTGGGGGCTCACCCGGACCACCGCCGCCGATCAGCTGAGGCTGCTGCGGGAGATCTTCGCGACCGGAGATGCCGGCCTCGGCCACAAGGCGGCGCTCAGCGAACGGTCCCGCGACTACATCCAGCAGCTCATGGGGCAGATAGCGGCGGACCAGGCCTGGGGCGTCTCGGCCGCCGCCGACGACACGACCGGCACCCGGCTCAAGAACGGCTGGCTGCCGCGCAGCGCCACCGGCCTGTGGGACGTCAACAGCATCGGCCGGGTCACGGCGGGGGGCCGCACGTATCTGGTGGCCGTGCTCTCCGACGGACACCAGGACATGGACACCGGCGTCACGGTCGTGGAGACCGCGGCGCGCGCCGCGGTGCACGCCGCCGCCACGGCGTGAACCTCCTTGTCGGGGCCTAGAGCCCGCTCCGGGACCAGCGGCGGGCGAACTCCGGGCGGCGCAGCGGCCCCACCCCGCGCCACAGCGCCACCGCGGCGGCCAGCAGCCCGGCCCCGGCGGCGCCGGCGGTGAGCGCCAGCTCGTTCGGGCCGCCGTCGTCGGCGTCCTCATGGGCGCGCCCCGGGCCCGAGCCGAAGTAGCGGCTCGCATGGGCCCCCACGGCCGGACGCTGCGCCTGGGGCTTCAGCTTCGCCCCCGCCTTGATCGCCGCCGCCGGGTCCACCAGGCCCGCGCCGAGCTCGTCGCTGCGGCCGCCCGATGGGCGGTCCTGGGCGGTCTCGATGAGCAGCTGCCTGATCTGCCGGGGGCTCAGCTCGGGGTGGGCGGCGCGGACGAGCGCGGCCGCGCCCGAGACGAACGCGGCGGCGGCGCTGGTCCCCCACCCCACGTAGTAGCGCCGGTCGGGGTCGGCGATGACCACGTCGACGCCGGGCCCGCAGACCGCGGCGTACCAGCGGCGGGTGGAGAAGCCGGCGCGCGAGCCGAAGCGGTCCACGGCGGTCACGGCGATCACCCCGGGGTACGCGGCCGGGTAGGAGGTCCGGTCGCCCTCCTCGCCGCCGTTGCCCGCCGAGGCCACCACGACCACGCCCTTGCGCAGCGCGTACTGCACGGCGGCGTCCTCGGCGGGCTCCGGGTGCGCGGACTTGCTGTCGTCGCCCAGCGACAGGTTGATCACATCGGCGCCGTGGTCGGCGGCCCAGCGGATCCCGTTCGCCAGCGCACCGCCGCGCTGTGCGCGGGCCTTCTTGCGCGCCGGGTCGTCCTCTTCGAGGATCACGCGCACCGGCAGGATCTTCGCCTCGGGGGCCACGCCCATCACCCCGTCGCCGCCCGCGGCACCGTGGCCGTGGCCCGCGATGATCCCCGCCATCGCGGTCCCGTGCCCGGCCCACGCGCTGTCGCCGCGCCCGGCGCCGAAGCCGATCAGGTCCTTGCCCGTGAGGACCTGGCCCGCGAGGTCGGGGTGGCTGTCGTCCACGCCGGTGTCGAGCACGGCGACCGTCACGCCCGCGCCCTTGGTGGTCTTCCAGGCGTCGCGCGCGTGGATGGCGTCCAGCGCCCACTCCTGCGCCTGTATCTCGTCCGCCCGCACGGGCGCGGCGGGCAGCAGCGCCAGCCCGGCCGCGGCCAGCCCCGCGCCCACGGCGCGCCGCAGCCGCCGCCAACGTCGCCACCGGGTCGTCACGGGGCCTCCGTCCTGGACACTGCGCGGTGGAAGGCGCGCTCGATCTCCTCGGCGATGCCGCGCGCGTCGTGGCCGAGGCCCGCCTCGGCCGGGGCCGTCGTCGCACCGTTTCGGGTCGCCTCGCCGGCGGGCTGGGGGTCGGTGACCTTCCGGCCGTCGGCGAAGCCGGAGACGGTGTAGACGACGACCGGGGCGTCGGTCAGGACCCGGATCCGCCAACTGGCGCGCTGGGCGTCGCCGAAGTCGGCGGCGGCCGTGCCCTTGGCCGCGTACGGGCGGGGTATCAGGTCGGTGCGCTCGTCGAGCCCCTCGTCGGCGAACCGCTCGCCGAGCTTGCCCATGGCCTCCGGCCCGGCCTTGGTGAACAGCAGGCCGACGGTGGTCACGCCGGTGCTGGTGGCGTCCGTGTAGGTGGCGCGCAGCAGCCGCGCGCAGCCGACCGGGGAGAGGGCCTTGTCGAGCAGCGGGTCGAAGGCACCGCCGCAGCTGCTGTCCGGGGCGACCGCGATCCGGGTCCAGGTGCGTTCGGCGCCACCGGGTCCCTCGCCGCGCAGGGTGCGGGGGAAGAGGTCGTCGACGGGGACGCTGTGCCAGGCGCCGCGCGCCCGGAGGTAGCCGTCACCGGCCACCGGCCGGGGCCCGGAGTCGCCGGTGAGCCAGCTACCGGCCGCCGCGCCGCCGAGCAGCCCGAGGCCGAGGACCAGGCTCGCGGCGGCGGCCGCGACCCTGCCGGGGGTGCGGCGGCCCGCCGTGCCGCCCGGGGCGGCATCGTCGTACGGGCTGTCGGGCGCGGAGCGGCCGGGGCGGCGCCATGGGCCGAACCCGGCGGGCTGGGGGGCGAGCGGAGGCGCGCCGGCCGAGGGGGCGGCTGCGGGGCGGGGCGGGAGGGCGGTGTGACGCGGCCGGGATATGCCCGTGCCGTCGCCCGCGCCCGAGGGCGCGGCCCAGTGCGCGTCCGCGGTCCGGTTCGTGCCCGGGTGCGGGGTCCGGTTCGTGCCCGGTTTCGCTCGGGGGATCCGCAGCGGCACGCCCAGGATCGGGGTGTCCGGATCACCCAGCGGACCGGATCCGGGGGCGGCGCCCGGCGGTGCCGTGGGGCGCGGCGGGGGCGCGGTGTGCGGGGGGTGGGCGGGGCGGGGCGGAGGGATACGCGGGGTGCGCGTCTGTTCCGCTTCGGTGCTCACCTGCACCCCCTCGCACCCTCGAAGACGTGTTCACCTGGTCGCACCCGGCCGCCGTACGCACCCGACGGCCTTGCGACCAAAGTCAGGCAGGTGGGCCCGTATACGGACATCACGCCGCTCACCTGCCGGTCGTGGTGTGCGCGACACTCTACGGTGCGCCGGGCGCCATCCGCACCGGCTGCCCTCTACCCGGTGGTAATGGCCGTCTGGCAAGCTTCGCCCATGTCCGTGCTTTCAGCTGGTCTCCCCACTGATCTCCCTGCCGATCGCGCCCGTTACGACCGGGCCACCGCCCATCTCGAGGCACCGCTGGCGATCGTCGATCTACGGGCCTTCGACGACAACGCCCGCGATCTGGTGCGGCGGGCGCAGGGCAAGCCGATCCGCGTGGCGAGCAAGTCGGTGCGGTGCCGGGCGCTGCTGGACCGGGCGCTGGCCAAGGACGGCTTCGCGGGCATCATGAGCTTCACGCTCGCGGAGTCGCTGTGGCTGGCGCGCGAGGGGTACGAGGACGTGCTGCTGGCCTATCCGTCCGCCGACCGGGACGGGTTCGCCGCGCTGACCGGCGATCCGAAGCTCGCGGCCGCCGTGACGGTGATGGTGGACGACATGAGCCAGCTCGATCTGATCGAGAGTGTGCGCGCCGGGACCGAAGAGGTGCGGGTCTGCCTGGAGTTGGACACCTCGCTGCGGCTGTTCGGCGGGCGGGTGCGGATCGGGGCGCTGCGCTCGCCGCTGCGCGACCCGGCCCGGCTGGCGGAGCTGGCGGAGGCGATCGGGCGCCGGCCGGGCTTCCGCGTGGTCGGGCTGATGGGCTACGAGGGGCATGTGGCGGGCGTGGGCGACGCGGTGGCCGGGCAGCCGCTGCGGTCCCGCGCGATCCGGCTGATGCAGTCCGCCGCGCGGCGTGAGCTGGCCGAGCGCCGCGCGGCGGCAGTGCGGGCCGTCCGGGCGGTGGCGGACCTGGAGTTCGTGAACGGGGGCGGCACGGGCAGTGTGCAGCACACCGCCGCCGAGGGCGCGGTGACGGAGATCGCTGCCGGGTCCGGGCTCTACCAGCCCCGGCTGTTCGACAACTACACCTCCTTCCGCGGCCGTCCGGCCGCCCTCTTCGCCCAGCCGGTGGTGCGCCGCCCGGGCGTGGGCGTGGTCACGGTGCTGGGAGGCGGCTACCCGGCCTCGGGCGCGGCGGGCCGGGACCGGCTGCCGGTGCCGTATCTACCGGAGGGCCTGGCCTACGACCCGATGGAGGGGCCGGGCGAGGTGCAGACACCGCTGCTGGGGACGCCCGCCGACGACCTGCTGATCGGCGACAAGGTGTGGTTCCGGCACGCCAAGGCCGGGGAGCTGTGCGAGCGCTTCGCGGTGCTGCACCTGATCGACGGGGACCGGGTGGTGGACTCGGTGCCCACGTACCGGGGCGAGGGCCACACCTGTCTATGACGGCTCTGTGACGGCGGGCGCCCCGGGCGCGGGGTCAGACCGACTGCCCGTCCCCGTTGTCGCCCAGCGCCTTGATGCCCTTGACGATCTTGTCCATGTCGGACAGCGGCGGCGCCTTGTCGCTGACGTCGAATCCGAAGCGCACCAGGACCATCGTGTCGCGCAGGAGGGGTGACGGGAAGGCGACGGTCTGGACGTAGCCGTCCTCGCCCTTCTTCGTGATCACCTTCCAGCGCACCAGATAGCCCTTCTGCCCGGCGACCGTGACCGCTTCGGACTTGAGCTGCTTGTGCGAGGTGATCCCGCCGTACGACTCCTTGCCGTTCTCCTGGTTCTTGCCGTAGGAGCTCTCGGCCGCCTGCTCGATGTCCTCCTTGGCGATGCCCTCCGCGGACTTGGCCTTGAAGCCCGTGGCCGGCATGGAGAACACACCGCCGCGCAGACACTGGCTGGCAGCGTCGTTGGGGCAGGGGTAGCGGGCCTCGGTGGTGACACCGGCGCCGCCCGCGCTGCTGCGGCTCTCCTGCCAGCCGTCCAGGACCGGCAGACCGATGCCGTTCAGGGCGTCCTCGGAGACGTTCGGGTCGTCGCTGGGCTGGGGGACGGCGCTTTCGGAGGGGTCGCCCGGACCCCCGTCGCCGTCGCCGCCGGAGACGCCCCCGTCACCGCCGTCATCGCTCCCGCCACTGCTCCTGTCCGGGGCCGGCGCGGTGGCGGTCGGCCCGGGCCCGGCCCGGTCACCGCCGTCGTCGGACCCGCCGTCGTCGCCCAGCAGCGCGATGCCGCCCGCGATGGCGGCGGCCACCACGGCCACCACCACGACCGCCGCCGCGATCTTCGGGCCGCGGCCCCGCGCCGGCGCCCCGACCTCCCCGGGCGGGTACACGGGCACGGGCGGGCCGAACGTCTGGCTCGTCGGTCCCGGGGCCTCGCGGGTGTGCTCGGTCCAGGCGAACCCGTCCCACCAGCGTTCGGGGGCGGAGCCGGGGCCTGTGTAGCCGGGGTCCGGGTACCAGCCCGGGGGTGTCGTCATGCTCACGACGTCACCTTATGGGCACACGTCGGCTCAGTACACAGGCCCCACCCGTCCCAACCCTCGACCGCTCACACCGGGGTGACATACGCCCCCGCGATGCCGCCGTCGACGAGGAACTCCGCGGCGTTGACGAACGAGGAGTCGTCGCTGGCCAGGAAGGCCACCGCGGCCGCGATCTCCTCCGGCTCGGCGAAGCGCCCCACCGGGATGTGCACCAGCCGGCGGGCGGCGCGCTCCGGGTCCTTGGCGAACAGCTCCTTCAGCAGGGGGGTGTTGACCGGCCCGGGGCACAGCGCGTTGACCCGGATGCCCTCGCGGGCGAACTGCACGCCCAGCTCGCGCGACATCGCCAGCACCCCGCCCTTGGAGGCCGTGTAGCTGATCTGCGAGGTGGCGGCGCCCATGACGGCCACGAAGGAGGCCGTGTTGATGATCGAGCCCCTGCCCTGCTCGCGCATATAGGGGAGCGCGGCCTTGCAGCACAGGTAGACGGAGGTGAGGTTGACCTCCTGGACCCGCTTCCAGGCGTCCAGGCCGGTGGTGAGGATCGAGTCGTCGTCGGGCGGCGAGATGCCCGCGTTGTTGAAGGCGACGTCGACCGAGCCATAGGTGTCGTACGCGGTCTTGAACAGCGCCTCGACCTGCTCCGGGTCGGTGACGTCCGCCCGGACGTACAACCCGCCGACCTCGTCGGCCGCGGCCTTGCCCGCGCTCTCGTCGATGTCGGCGCACACGACATGCGCGCCCTCGGAGGCCAGGCGGTGCGCGGTGGCCAGGCCGATACCGCTGCCCGCCCCGGTGACGACGGCCGTGCGGCCCACCAGGCGGCGGCACACCGGGGGCTCGGGGGTGTTCGGGTTGTCGGTCACGTCACTGCTCCTCGGTGCTGATGAAGACGTTCTTGGTCTCGGTGAAGGCGGCCAGCGCGCCCGGCCCCAGCTCCCGTCCGAGGCCGGACTGCTTGTAGCCGCCGAACGGGGTCCAGTAGCGCACGCTGCTGTGCGAGTTGACGGAGAGGTTGCCGGCGGCCACGGCCCGCGAGACACGCACGGCGCGGCCCACGTCGCGGGTCCAGACGGACCCCGACAGGCCGTAGTCGGTGGCGTTGGCCAGCCGTACGGCGTCGGCCTCGTCCTCGAAGGGCAGCACCACGGCGACCGGCCCGAAGATCTCCTCGACGGTGGCGCGGTGCCCGGGCCCGGTGCCCTCCAGGACGGTGGCCGGGTACCAGAAGCCCTTGCCCTCGGGGGCCTCGCCGCGGATCGCGACGCGCGCGTCCCCGGTGACGTCCTCGGTGGCGCCCTCGGTGACGTAGGACCGTACGCGCTCGCGCTGGGCGGCGGAGATCAGCGGGCCCATGGCGGTGCCGGGCTCGGCCGGGTCGCCCACCACGACGGAGCGCACGGCGGGCTCCAGCAGCTCCATGAACCGGTCGTAGACGCCGCGCTGGACCAGGATGCGGCTGCGGGCGCAGCAGTCCTGGCCGGTGTTGTCCAGGAACGAGCCGGGGGCCGAGCGCGCGGCCCGCTCGATGTCCGCGTCGGCGAACACGATGTTGGGGCTCTTGCCGCCGAGTTCGAGGGTCACGCGCTTCACGCCCGCCGCGCACTTGGCCATGATCCGCTTGCCGACGGCCGTCGACCCGGTGAAGACGACCTTGGCGACGCGGGGGTGCTCGACCAGCGCCTCGCCCGCGACCGGCCCGGCGCCGGGCAGCACCTGGAAGAGCCCGTCGGGGAGCCCGGCCTCGGTGGCGAGTTCGGCCAGCCGGAGCGCGGTGAGGGGGGTGGTCTCGGCGGGCTTGAGGAGGACGGCGTTGCCGGCCGCGAGGGCGGGGGCGGTGCCCCAGGCGGCGATCGGCATGGGGAAGTTCCATGGCGCGATGACGGCGACGACGCCGAGGGGCTCCTGGAAGGTGATGTTCAGGCCGCCCGGCACGGGGATCTGGCTCCCGGTGAGCCGCTCCACTCCCCCGGCCGCGTACTCCAGCAGGTCGCGGACGTTGCCCGCCTCCCAGCGGGCGTTGCCGATGGGGTGTCCGGCCTCGCGGACCTCCAGTTGGGCCAGCTCCTCGAGGTGGTCGTCGACGGCGGCGGCGAAGCGGCGCAGCAGCCGCGCCCGGTCGCCGGGCGCCAGGGCCGCCCAGCCCGGCTGGGCCCGGGCGGCCCGGGTGACGGCGGCGTCCACGTCGGCCGGGCCGGCGGCGGGGACGGTGGCGATGACCTCCTCGGTGGCGGGGTTGAGTACCTGGTGTTCGTGCGGGTGCTCGTTGCTCACGCGGTGGTTCCTCACATGCGCTCGAAGGACCGGAAGCGCTCCCAGTCCGTGACGGCGGTGTCGTAGGCCTCCTGTTCGACACGCGCCATGTTGAGGTAGTGCTCGACGACCTCCTCGCCGAAGGCGGCCCGCGCTATGGGGGATTCCCGCCACAGCTCGGCGGCGTCGCGCAGGGTGGCCGGGACGTGCTGGGCGTCGCCGTTGTAGGCGTTGCCGGTGCACACCTCGGGGAGCTCCAGCTCCTCCTCGATCCCGTACAGTCCGGCCGCGACCATGCCCGCGACGGCGAGGTAGGGGTTGACGTCGCCGCCGGGGAGGCGGTTCTCCAGGCGGTGGGAGGGGCCGTGGCCGATGACGCGCAGCGCGCAGGTGCGGTTGTCCGGGCCCCAGGCGACGGCGGTGGGGGCGAAGGAGCCGGGGCGGAAGCGCTTGTAGGAGTTGATGTTCGGCGCGTAGAGGAGGGTGAAGTCGCGCATCGCGGCCAGCTGTCCGGCGAGGAAGTGGCGCATCGTCCGGGACATGCCGTACGGGCCGTCGCCGTCGGCGAGCACGGGCGCCCCCGACTCGTCGCGCAGCGAGAGGTGGATATGGCAGGAGTTGCCCTCGCGCTCGTCGTACTTGGCCATGAAGGTCAGCGCCATGCCCTCCTGGGCGGCGATCTCCTTGGCGCCGGTCTTGTAGACGGCGTGCTGGTCGCAGGTGGTCAGGGCGTCGTCGTAGCGGAAGGCGATCTCGTGCTGGCCGAGGTTGCACTCGCCCTTGGCCGACTCGACGGTCATCCCGGCCGCGCCCATCTCGTTGCGGATGCGGCGCAGCAGGGGCTCGACGCGGCCGGTGCCGAGGACGGAGTAGTCGACGTTGTACTGGTTGGCGGGGGTCAGCCCGCGATAGCCGGTGCCCCACGCCTGCTCGTAGGTGTCCTTGAAGACCATGAACTCCAGCTCGGTGCCCGCGTACGCGGTCCAGCCGCGCTCGGCGAGCCGGTCCAGCTGGCGGCGCAGGATCTGGCGCGGGGAGGCGAGCACGGGCGAGCCGTCGTGCCAGGCCAGGTCGGCGGTGATGAGGGCGGTGCCGGGGTTCCAGGGGGTGCGGCGCAGGGTGGCGGTGTCGCCGTTCATGGCGAAGTCGCCGTAGCCGCGCTCCCAGGAGGACATGGCGTAGCCGTCGACGGTGTTCATGTCGGCGTCGACGGCGAGGAGGTAGTTGCATCCCTCCGTGCCGTGGTCCAGGACCTCGTCGAGGAAGAACCGGGCGGCGAACCGCTTGCCCTGGAGCCTGCCCTGCATATCGGTGAAGGCGAGGACGACGGTGTCGATCTCCCCGGTGTCGACGAGTCCGGTCAGTTCGTCGACGGAGAGCGGGGGCGTGCGGTCTGCCACGGTGTTGCCTCCTGTCGGGTACGACTCGGTGCCACAGGAGCCATAAGGTATTCGGGTAGACCATTGATTGGGAAGTAGGTGCGGAAGGTTCCATGGACGGCGGCGGAGGCGGCGCGGCGGCCGCGGGTGGCGGCGCGGGCGGCGGCGCGGACGACCGGCTGGCGCCGGTGCTGCGGCCGGTGCGGGCCGGCAACGGCTTCGAGGAGGCGCTGGAGCAGATACTCCGGGTCCTGCGGCTCGGCCTGGTCCCCGAGGGCGAGCGGCTGCCCGCCGAGCGGGAGCTGGCCGAGCGGCTGCGGATCAGCCGGGTGACGCTGCGCGAGGTGCTGAAGGTGCTGACGGACCAGGGGCTGGTGGAGAGCCGGCGCGGCCGCTACGGCGGCACCTTCGTACGGGCCCGGCCGGAGCCGGCCGACGGCGGCGAGGACGAACTGCGGCGCCGGATCCGGGAGGTGGACGTCGAGGACACCCTGCGGTTCCGGGAGGTCCTGGAGGTGGGCGCGGCCGGGCTGTGCGCGGCGCACGGGCTGTCCGGCGAGCGGGCGGGCCGGCTGCGCGCCGCCCTCGGCGCGACGCGGGAGGCGCCGCTCGCCGACTACCGCCGGCTGGACACGCTGCTCCATCTGACGCTCGCCGAGCTGGCGGGCTCGCCCTCGCTCGCCGCCCAGTACGCGGCCGTCCGCGCCACCGTGAACGACCTGCTGGACCGCATCCCGCTGCTGGTGCGCAACCTGGAGCACTCGCAGGCCCAGCACACGGCGCTGGTCGAGGCGGTGCTGGACGGGGACGCGGACGGGGCGCGCGAGGTGATGCGGGAGCACTGCGAGGGCACGGCGGCGCTGCTGCGCGGCTTTCTGGTCGACAACACCCCCGCCGATAACGGGCAGGGTTAACGGGCGTTTTACGCAGAGGTCTTGCGCAGGCGCGCCGGACGGGGCAAAGGTATGCCTCCAAACCATTGCCCGCGCCTCTCGTGTGGACCAGGAGCATCCATGGCCGACGGAACCGAGTCCCCGCGCACCTCCCTCAGCCCGCCCGGCGGCACCGCACCGGACGCCGGCACCGCGCCCGCCGAGGACGCCTATCTGGAACGCCGCACCCTGCGCCGCGGCAGCGCGGGCCCGCTGCTGCTGACCGGTCTCGGCGTCGCCTATGTCGTCTCCGGCGACTTCTCCGGCTGGAACTTCGGCCTGGCGGAGGGCGGCTTCGGCGGCCTGGCCATCGCCGCCGTGCTGATGGGCCTGATGTACACCTGCATGGTCTTCGCCCTCGCCGAACTGGCGGCGATCCTGCCCACGGCGGGCGGCGGCTACGGCTTCGCGCGGCGCGCCCTCGGCACCTGGGGCGGCTTTCTCACCGGCACCGCGATCCTCATCGAATACGTCCTCGCGCCCGCCGCGATCGCCATCTTCATCGGCGACTACGTCGAGTCGCTCGGGCTCTTCGGCCTGGAGTCCGGCTGGCCCGTCTACCTCGCCTGCTTCGTCATCTTCATCGGCATCCACCTGTGGGGCGTGGGCGAGGCCCTGCGCTTCAGCCTGATCGTCACCGCCGTCGCCGTCGCCGCGCTGCTGATCTTCGCGGTCGGCGCCTTCACCGACTTCGACTCCGGCTCCCTCAATGACATCCCGGTGGACGACTCGGCCCTCGGCGCGAACTCCTGGCTGCCATTCGGGCTGCTCGGCATCTGGTCGGCGTTCCCCTTCGGCATGTGGTTCTTCCTGGGTGTGGAGGGCGTGCCGCTCGCGGCCGAGGAGACCCGCGACCCGGCGCGCACCCTGCCCAGGGCCATGGCCTGGTCGGTGGGCATCCTGCTGGTGCTGGCCCTGCTCACCTTCCTCGCCGCGACCGGGGCGCGCGGCGCGGACGCGGTCCAGGACGCGGGCAACCCCCTCGTCGAGGCGCTACAGCCGGACGGCGAGGCCACCACGCTGTCCCGCATCGTCAACTACGCGGGCCTGGCCGGCCTCGTCGCCTCCTTCTTCTCCCTCATCTACGCCGGCTCACGACAGCTGTTCGCCCTCTCCCGCGCCGGCTACCTCCCCCGCTTCCTCTCCCTGACCAGCCGCCGCAAGGCCCCCTACCTGGGCCTGCTGGTCCCCGGCGCCCTCGGCTTCGCGCTCGCGGCGGCGACCGGCGACGGCGCCCGGATGCTCAATGTCGCGGTCTTCGGCGCCACCATCTCGTACGCGCTGATGTCGCTCTCCCACATCGTCCTGCGCCGCCGCGAGCCGGGGCTGCACCGGCCGTACCGGACCCCGGGCGGGGTGGTGACCTCGTCCGTCGCGTTCGTGCTGGCCTGCTCGGCACTCGTGGCCACCTTCCTGGTGGACAAGGACGCCGCCTTCATCGCGCTCGGCGTCTACGCCGTGGCCCTCGCCTATTTCGCCTTCTACAGCCGGCACCGGCTGGTGGCGGCGGCTCCGGAGGAGGAGTTCGCGGCGCTGGCGGAGGCGGAGGCGGAGCTGTCCCGCGACTGAGAGATTGGACCCTGCGTTGTCAAAGCCCCTTATCGGCATCAGCACCTACCTGGAGTCGGCGGTCAGCTGGGGCGTCTGGCACCTGCCCGCGGCCCTGCTCCCGGCCGGGTACCACCGCCTCGTCCAGCGCGCGGGCGGCCTCGCCGTCATGCTGCCGCCGGACGACGCCCCGGCGTCGGCCGCGTCCGTGGTCTCCCGCCTGGACGCCCTGGTCATCTCGGGCGGCCCCGACGTCGAGCCCGTACGCTACGGCGCCCAGCCCCACGAACGCACCGGCCCGCCCGCGCGGGAGCGGGACGCGTGGGAACTGGCCCTGATCGAGGCGGCGCTGGCGGACGGTGTGCCGCTGCTGGGCATCTGCCGCGGCATGCAACTGCTGAACGTCGCGCGCGGCGGCACGCTGATCCAGCACCTGGACGGCCATGTGGGCCCGCCGGGCGTCTTCGACCGGCACGAGGTCGAGCCGGTGCCGGGCACGCTGCTGGCCCGGATCGCGCCGGAGGCGGTGTCCGTGCCGACGTACCACCACCAGGCCGTGGACCGGCTGGGCGAGGGGCTGACGGTCTCGGCGCGTGCGACAAGGGACGGGACGCTGGAGGCGGTGGAGGTGCCGGGGGACACGGGCTTTGTGCTCGGGGTGCAGTGGCATCCCGAAGCAGGGGAAGATGTGCGGGTCATGCGTGCGCTGGTCGACGCGGCGGCCGCGGCAAGGGACTGAACGTCCAGCGCCTCGCCGATCCCCGGCCATGGGCGATCGGGCCCGCCGGAGCTGCTCCGGCGGGCCCGATCAGAAGAGAAGAGAGGACGCCGACTACGCCCAGAACACGGCCGAGTCTTCGTACTCGTAGGGGTGGCCGGACTTACTGAGGTAGATCTTGACGGAGTAGCCCGCGCCCTCCGTCAAGTCGTGGCCATTCGAGGCACTGTGAGTGACGCAGTTTCCGTTTCCGCCCACGGAAAACTCGTCGTAATAGTGGTAGCCACTGACCTCCAGGTTGACCTTCCAACCGTCGGCCTCGATGTCGCACAGCTCCATGACGTCGCCGTTCGCCCTGAAGCGAACCCGACCGCCCGGGTCGCCGTCGTTGGTGTGCAGCTGATTGTCCCAGGTAGCGGTGGTGGCCGCCCCGGCGGTGGGTGCGCCGAGCAAGGGCACAGCCGCCGCGGCAACGGCCACGGCAAACGCGCTGAGGGTCCTGCGGAACTTCATGTCACTCCCCAAGAGGAAACAAAGCGAAGCAGTGTGCCCGGGGATGTGCACTTTCAACACCCTGGCCATACGCCAGAGTTGAGTGCGGCACATCTGCCTGCTGAGTGGTTGCCGCGAGGAATATAAGAGGCTGGAACAACCATGGTCAACTCCTGTATTCCATGGTTGCGAGCACGGCCGGCCTCAGCGCTCCCCGTCCACCTCGGCGCCGGAGATCCGGGCGGTCGTGGTCGTACCGCCGGGACCGGTCATCGTCGGCTGGAGGGTGAGGGAGATGCGCTGGGTCTCGCTGGTCGAGTACTTGCCGTTGCCGCCGGCCTCGACGACCCAGAAGCGGACCTTGCCGTTCGCGCCGCCCTCTTTGGTGACGGCCACGGTGACCTCGATCTCGATCGGACCGACGTCGAATTTCAGCGCCTCGTGCGCACCCGCGGCGGCCGCGACGGTCAGCTGTGTACGCAACTCGCGGATCATCTCCGACAGTTCGACCATCTCCGCCACGGGCTCCCCCTCGTCACTCGTCCCGAGAGAGGAAATCCTACAAGGGCGCACCGACAGGAAAGGCGAACCAAAAGCGGTCGGCCCGCCGGAAGGGGATCCGGCGGGCCGATCGGGAGAGACGGGGAACTCCGGGCTACGCGACCCAGTCCGCCGAGTCGTCGTAGTCCAGCGGGGTGCCGGACTTGCTGAGGTAGATCTGGAAGTAGTAGTGCTGGTTCTCCGTCAGGTCGTGGCCGTTCGCGGCAGTGTGGGTGACACAGCTGCCGTTGCCGCCCACGGACATGCGGTCGACCACGTTGCCGGTGTAGCCGTGGACGATCGTCAGGTTGACCTTCCAGCCGTCGGCCTCGATGTCGCACAGCTCCACTTTGTCGCCGTCCGCCTTGAAGCGGACGCGACCGCCCGGGTCGCTGTCGTTGGTGTGCATCTGCTCGTCCCACCAGTTGGCCGTGGCGGCGGCACTGGCGGTGGGCGCGGTGAGCAGGGGCGCCCCTGCCGCGGCGATGGCCACCGCGAACGCGGCGAGGCTCTTGCGGTACTTCATGTCACTTCCCAAGAACAGCAAAGAGGATTGATCAACAACGGTCCATTATGAACGGGCCGTTGACCGGCAGGGGCCCGGGCTCCCCTGCGGCAGGGAAGGACGGTCAGGAGTTGATCTCGAACGGGTCGCCGTACACCTTCCACTTCAGCGGGGGTTCGAGGCCGAGGTTGCCCTCGTTGAGGAACTTGCGCTGCTCGGTGTCCACCCGGCTGGTGTCGCTGTGCGCCTCTTCGCTCTGCATGGCCTTCTTGCGGGCGTCCAGGAAGGCGTTGAGGTAGGTCTTCTCGTCGCCGCCCTGCGCCGGGGTCTTGGCCTTGGACATGGCGGTCTTGCGGATGCCGCCGAAGCTGTACTTGCTGTCGCCGGGGCCGTGCATGACGATCGCGTCGTAGTAGATGAACTGGCCCAGCGTGCCGATCCCGTCGGACTTGCCCTGGCTGACGGACGGGTTGAAGTAGACGCGGTCGCGCTCGTGTTCCTGCGCGTCCTGGAACGCCTTGTCCTCGGCGGCCTTCTTCCAGTCCTTGGTGAAGTTGGGGTCGAGGCCGTCGTGGGAGTCGCTGCCGTCGACCTCGCGCAGCGCGGGCAGGTACTTGGCCAGCACGTTGCCGGGCTTGACCTGTGTGTAGTACTCGACGAGTTCGAGCATGTCGCCGGTGCCCGAGCAGAAGCCTATGATCCCGGCGGTGTAGCCGCGCCCGTCGTCTATGTCCTCGATGTACTTGAACTGGGCACGCCAGTCCAGCGAGGAGTTCTCCGCGCTGGAGACCAGCTTCATGGCGATCTCCTTCTTCGCGGGATCGTCCAGATTCTTCACCGCGGCCGTCCGGGGCGCCGCCTCTCCGGCCGGAGCGGACGCCGACGGGGGCGTGTGCTCGGCGGCCTGGCCGATTCCGACACTGGTGAGGACGAGCGCCGCCGGGACGGCTACGGCGGCTGCCACGAGGCCGATCCTCTTGGACATCTGGATCTCCGTTCCTTGTCGACTGTGGGGGAAGCACGCACGGGTCGTCGCGGAAAGACGCTCCCAACGATCCGTTAGGAACCTTTCCTAACCATTCAAGCGAGCGTGCCATGCTCGCGACAAGGGTTATGAAGAAAGAAGCGAAGACGGCGGCCGCGACCGCGCGGCCGCGACCAGGTCGCCCGCTACGCCTGGGGAACCGCTACGCCTGGAGCCCCGCTACGCCTGGGGAAGGGGGACCGCTGCGCCGGGGCCGCCGGTCTGGTCTCCGGGGCCGCCGTCGGATGCCGCGGCGCCGCGCCCCGGGCCCTGCGGCGAGACCGCCGCGGCGGTCAGCGCGCCCGGCGCCGGCCGCGCCGCGATCGCCCGCCACCACGGGTCCAGCGGCAGCCCGGCCACCGGCTCGAACGGCTCTCCGGGCCGGGGCACGGCCACCCGCGCGCCAACCGCCGTCGCCGCGGTCAGCGTGCCCTCGGCCGGCTCCTCCCACGGGTGCGGGGCGAGATTGAAGGTGCCCCAGTGGATCGGGAGCATGATCCCCCGGTCCGGCTCGCCGCCCTGGAGATCCACATGCGCCCGCATCCCCTCCTCCGGGGTCATATGGATGTCGGGCCAGAAGTCGCTGTACGCGCCGATCTGGATCATGGTGGCGTCGAATGGCCCGTGCTCCTCCCCGATCTCGGCGAAGCCGGGGAAGTAGCCGGTGTCCCCGCTGTGGTAGACCCGGTGCTCGGGACCGGCCACCACCCAGGAGGCCCACAGGGTGTGCTGGGTGTTGCGCAGCGCGCGACCGCAGAAGTGGCGCGCCGGGGTGGCGGTGAACCGCAGACCGGCCGCCTCCGTGGACTCTCGCCAGTCCAGCTCGGTCATCCGCTTCGCGGGCACCCCCCAGTGCTCGAGGTGCGCGCCGACGCCCAGCGGCACCACGAAATGCGCCTCCGAGCGCACCAGGGCTCGGATGGTCGGCATGTCGAGGTGGTCGTAGTGGTCGTGGGAGATCACCACCACGTCCACCGGCCCCAGCTCGCGCAGCGGCACCGGCACCGGGTGGACCCGCTTCGGCCCCGCGAAGGAGAGGGGCGAGCAGCGCTCGCCCCACACCGGGTCGAACAGCACCCGCCGCCCGTCGATCTCCGCGAGCACGGTCGAGTGCCCCATCCAGGTCAGCCGCAGCCCGGAGGCGGGCGGCGTGGCCAGGTCGGCGAGGGTGGTCGGGTGCACCGGCACGGGCCCGGCCGGGGCCCGGCGGACGCGCTCCTCCTTGCGGAAATACGTGGGCAGGAACTTCAGCATGGAGCCGGACGGGGCGGTGCGGGCGCTCACCGGGTTCACGAAGACGCCGTTCGCGAAGTTCGGCGACCGACGGATGCGCTCCATCCGCTCCCCCGCCGGGTCGGCCCCGAAGGCGGCGGGGCGCAGGGCGGCGGCGAGCCGGGCACGTTTCTGGCTGGAGCCGGTCACGGCACCTCCTGGATGAGGGGGTGATCACCCCCGTACGGTCTGCGGTGTGGCAGCGCGGCGGCGACCGCCGCGCTGCTTGGACAACTCGCGAGACCACCGACCTTGTTCCGGCGATCAGCAGCCGAGGTTGGATCCGGGGGTGGTGCCCAGTATCTGGACAAACCTCTGATACGAGTCGATCCGGCTCTGCACCTGGCCGGGGTTTCCGCCGTTGCACTCGATGCTGCCGTTGATGCTGCGGATCGTCTCGCCGAAGCCGCGCTGGTTGACCATCGCGTTGTGCGGGGTCATGGTGCCCGGCCCGGTCTGGGTGTTCCAGTACCACAGGGCGGTCTTCCAGGAGACCGCCGCGTCCCGCTCGACCAGGTACGGGTTGTTCAGCAGGTCGATGCCCAGCGCGTCACCGGCCGCCTTGTAGTTGAAGTTCCAGCTGAGCTGGATCGGCCCGCGCCCGTAGTACGCGGCCTGGCCCGCGGGGCAGCCGTAGGGCTGGTTCCAGTCGCAGTAGTGCGGATAGTTGGCCTGATTCTGCTCCACGATGTAGACGAGGCCGCCGGTCTCGTGGCTGACGTTGGCCAGGAAGGCGGCCGCTTCCTGCTTCTTGACGGTGTCGCTGCCGGTGTTCGCGAAGCCGGGGTACGCGCTCAGGGCGGCGGTCAGGCCCTGGTAGGTGTAGAACGAATTCCGGTTCGGGAACATCTGGTTGAACTGGGCCTCGCTCACCACGAACCCGGCCGGGTTCTGGCCCCCGGAGCCGCAGTCGTACGGGTCCCAGTACCAGGTGCTGATGGTCGGGTCATAGCCCGGGTTGTCGTGTTCGGCGCGGTAGTACTTGCCGTCGGTGTACCTCACGATGTCGCCGGCCACGTACCACTTGCCCGCGACCCAGTCCGGGTAGGTGCAGGCCGCGCGGGGGGTGGTGTCCGTGGGGGCCGCGGAGGCGGAGGCCATGGGCATGACAAACAGCAGGGCACAGACGGCCGCCGCGGCGGCGAGAGCGGCCCGGATGCGCTTTCCGGTCAAGGCTCCTCCTTCAGGGGGGACTTGACACCACTGAAGCGGACTTGGTCTATACCAGTCAAGGTATAGACCAAGTCGATGTGGGTCGGGCCGCCGGGCCCGGCGGGTCAGGTCTGGCGCTCCGGGGCGTATCCCTCGGCGTCCAGCCCGAAGGTCCAGGCAACGCCCTCACGGGCCGTTCGGGTGCTCGGCGGCACCCGCAGCCAGTACGTGCGGCTCGTACCGTCCGGCTCCGGGGTGGAGTTGACCACCTCGACCATGGTCACCGGCTCGTCCCCGGTCATGTCGATGCGCCACAGCACGCCGGTCTCGTCGCGGTGCACCGGCCGCGCCCCGGACTCCGTGAGGTAGCGGTCGTAGCCGTAGTACTCGAGCATGACGCGGCGCAGCTCCGCGTTCTCCTCGGCCCGGATGCGCTCGGCGGTCAGCTCGGACAGCTGCTCCAGGAAGGCGGCGGGCACCGGCATGCCCCGCCACGCGTACAGCGCGAAGCCGTCGGGGTACTCCAGCGCCGGCCCGTCGCCGCGGTCGAGACGGCCCGCCTCGTCGCGGTGCAGCGCGACCGGCCGCTCGGCGACGACCACGGCCTTCTCGTACGGCCACCACCACCCGGCGGACCGCGCCACCGCGGCCGGGCCGGCCAGCTCGCCGCTGTCCGCGCCCGCGTCCGCGCCCGCCTCCGGGCCGGCAGCGCCCTCCTCGGTCACCGCCGCGAGCCACGGCGCGTCGTGCTGGCCGAACACCGCGTCCAGCATGGCCAGCCGGACGGCGGACTGCCGGGCCCCGTCCGGCTCCGCTGCCAGGGTCTCGACCACCCCGGTGCGGACGCGCTCGGTGAGGGTGCGGGTGATGTCCCACAGCGCCGCGCCCGTCAGGGCCCATCGCTCGGCCCAGCCCGTGCTGCCCAGCGCGCCGTGCAGCCGCTTCCGCGCGGCCGCCCACGGAAGCGTGCGCACCGCCTCCCGCACAGAGGGGCCCGCCGCGCCCGCCACCGGCTCGACCCCCGCCGCGCGCAGCGCTCCGGTGGCCCGGTCGGCGATCTCCCGCGGCAGCTCGCCGCCCTGGCCGGTCAGCAGCATGGCCGCCGCCGTGCCCTCCAGCGGGGAGCCGACCCATACGATCCGCTCCGGCGCCGCCAGTCCGGCCGCGGCATAGGCCGTGCGCACACCCGCCTCGGCGGCCCCGCGGTCGGCCGGGCCCGTGGCCGCGGCCACCGCCCGCCACCACTCGACCCGGCTCGGCGTATGCGCGCTGTGCGACGCCGTCGTCATGATGCTCATCGTTTTCGTCCCCCGCTCTCAGTCCGCCACGACGCGCACGGCGCCCGGCACGTACTCCCGCTGTCGCACCACGCGGTACCACCCCTTGGGCAGCGGTATCGCCGCGTGTTCCTCGTGCACCACCCGCCCGCCGTCCGGCAGATGGAGATACGAGACGCCGAACGGCCCCGACTCGCGCACCAGCGTGCCCGGCCCGACCACCGCGTGGGCGTGTCCGGTCACCTCGCCCAGCGCCAGCACCAGCCGCCCCCGCGCGTCCCGCGGCTGCCGCGGCAGCGCTTCGGTGTTCGGTGGCAGTGCCTCCTCGGCCACCGGCACGATCAGGACGTCTCCCTGTCGGTACATGCGCTTCTCCCTTTCCACCGCACAGCGGCGCCGGGGCCCACCGCTCATGCGGCGCCCGTCGATGTTCACGACGTTAGGCGTGGGGTCTGACAACGCGGAGGGTCTGACAACGCATCGACAACGCCCGCCGACCCCGCTGTCGGTGGCGCTTGGTAGAACTCTTCGCACGCCCTTAGGAGCAGGGCACGCCCTCTCGAAGCCTCAGGAGATATCCCGTCATGGACCACGCCGCCCACCTCATGAAACTGCACGGCCTGCCGGGCTGCGAGTTCCCGTCGCCCACCAGCAAGCGGGAACTCCCCGAGCCGGAGAACGTGGCCTGGCGGATCTCCTGCAACCCGTACGACAGGGATGGGGAAGAGGGCTTCGCCGGCCGCTTCCAGCGCTTCCTGGACACGGTGGACACCACCCGCGTACGGGCGCTGATCTTCGGCATCTGGGGCGAGGCCTACGGGAACGCCTCCAGCGCGGTCATCGAGCCGCTCGTCGCCGCCAAGGACCGGCTGCCCGCCCTCGAGGCGGTCTTCATCGGCGACATCGAAGCGGAGGAGGCCGAGATCTCCTGGATCGAGCAGTCCGATGTCACCCCGGTCCTCGACGCCTTCCCGCGGCTGCGGGAGTTGGGGGTCCGCGGTGGCTCGAACCTGTCCTTCCCCGCCGTCAAACACGAGCACCTGCGCACGCTCCGGTTCGAGACCGGCGGGCTGCCCGGCGCGGTGGTGCGCGGCGTCTGCGACAGCGAACTGCCCGCGCTGGAGCGGCTGGAGATGTGGCTGGGAGTGGAGGAGTACGGGGGCGACGCGACCGTCGCGGACCTCGGCGGGCTCCTCTCGGGGGGCCGCTTCCCGCAGCTGCGCCATCTGGGCCTCCAGAACAGCGAGATCCAGGACGAGATAGCCGCCGCCGTCGCCGCCGCCCCCGTCGTCGCCCAGCTCGCCTCCCTGGACCTGTCCATGGGCATCCTGACCGACGCGGGCGCCGAGGCCCTGCTCGAAGGCCAGCCGCTGACCCACCTCACGTCGCTGGACCTGCACCACAACTTCTTCTCCGAGGCGATGGAGCAGCGGCTGAGCGACGCCCTGGAGCCCTCCGGCGTGCAGCTCGACCTCTCCGAGAAGGGCGACGAGGACGACGACGGAGAGGGCGAGGTGTGGCGTTACACCGCGGTCTCCGAGTGACGCCCCCCGGCCCGAAGGCCTGGACAGCCGCACACCACGACGACCGAAAGGACCGCACCGCCTCATGATCAGCGCATATCTGGAGACCTTCGCGGGCCTCCCCGTGACCGACTTCGCCACGTCCGGGACCGACGCCTGTGACCTGCCGCCCGCCGATGCCGTGGCCTGGCGGCTGGCCTGCGGCTGGGACGACGACCTCCCCTTCGACAAGCTGTGGCGGAACTTCCTGGAGACCGTTCCGGCGGACCGGGTCCGCGCGATCGTCATCGGCAGTTGGTGGGGCGAGGGAGGGTACGAATCCGTGCAGCCGGTGATCGACCGGCTGACGGAGTCCGCCGAGCGCCTGCCGGCGCTGCGGTCGATCTTTCTCGGCGATGTGACGGCCGAGGAGTGCGAGCTGTCCTGGCTGGAGATGACCGATGTGACGCCGGTGGTCGAGGCGTACCCGCTGCTCGAGGAGTTCGTGGCGCGCGGCTGCGGCTACGGGGCACCCGATGAGGCGCTGGCCTTCCGCCCCGTGCGCCATGAGCGGCTGCGGACGCTGCGGTTCGAGTCCGGCGGTCTGCCCGCGAGTATCGTACGGGCCGTCTGCGACAGCGAGCTGCCCCGCCTCGAACACCTCGCGCTGTGGCTGGGGATCGACCAGTACGGCGGCGACGCCACCGTCGCCGACCTCGCGCCGCTGCTGGCCGGCGGCCGCTTCCCCGAGCTGCGCCATCTGGGCCTTCAGAACAGCGAGATGCAGGACGAGATAGCCGCCGCCGTCGCCGCCGCCCCCGTCGTCGCCCAGCTCGCCTCCCTGGACCTGTCCATGGGCACGCTGACCGACGCGGGCGCCGAGGCCCTGCTCGAAGGCCAGCCGCTGACCCACCTCACAGCGCTCGACCTCCACCACCACTACCTGAGCGAGAAGCTGGCGCAGCGAGTGCGCGAGGCGCTGGAGCCGAGCGGGGTCGAGGTGGACCTCTCGGAGCAGCAACAGCCGCACAGGTGGGCAGGGGACGAGAGCGACGAGGAGCACCGCTATGTCGCCGTCTCCGAATGAGACGCGCCATGAGGGGCGCGGCGACGTGCGCTTCGCGGTGGTCGGCAACCCCGGTGGCCGCCGGGTGGAGATGTTCGCGGACGCCGTGCGGGCGGCGGGGCTGACCGAGCCCCGGGTGCTGCCCTGGCGCGAGGTGCTGTACGACAGCGGGCCCCGGTTCGAGCCGGGCGAGACGGTGCGGCTGGACTCCCCCGGCGAGGACGAGGAGGTGGAGCTGCTGCTGCGCGGCGCCGACGACCCGACCCGCGTCGAGGGCACCGCGCGCTGGTACGCCCGGTTCACCGGCGCCGTGCGCCAGGTCGCCGGGGCGGCCGCGGCGGGGGGCGCGCGGATGCTGGACGATCCGGGCGAGCTGGCCGTCATGTTCGACAAGCGGCTGTGCCACGGCGTGTTGAGCGAGGCCGGGGTCCCGGTGCCGCCGTCGCCGACCTCCGGCCCCCAGGCGCCGCCCGTCCGCGGCTGGGAGGACGTACGGGCGCTGCTGGCGGGCACCGGTGGGCTGCGTCGCGCCTTTGTGAAGCTCGCGCACGGCTCGTCCGCCTCCGGGGTGCTCGCCGTCGAGTGGGGCGCCCACGGCCGGGTGCGCGCCGCGACCTCGGTGGAGCGCACCGCCGACGGGCGGCTGTTCAACTCGCTGCGGGTGCGCCGGTACGAGACGGAGGCGGAGATCGCCGCGATCGTCGACACGCTGGCCCCGGACGGGCTGCACATCGAGCGCTGGGTGCCCAAGGCGGCGCAGCACGGCCGCGCCGCCGACCTGCGCGTCGTGGTGGTCGACGGGCGGGCGAGCCACGCCGTGGTGCGCACCAGCCGCTCCCCGATGACCAATCTCCACCTCGGCGGCATCCGTGGCGACCTGGCCGCCGCGCGCGCCGCGGCGGAGGCGGCCGGGGTGTCCTGGGGCGAGGTGCTGGGCTTGGCGGAGCGGGCGGCGGCCTGTTTCCCTGGCACCCTGTGCGTCGGCGTGGATCTGCTGCCCGGCACCGGATGGCGGCACTTCTCGATCGGCGAGGTCAACGCCTTCGGCGATCTGCTGCCCCGGCTCACCGGCCTGCCCGGCAGCGGCGCGGAGGGCCTGGACACCTACGGCGCGCAGGTCGCGGCCGTGGTCCGGGGGCGAAAGCCCGCGGCAAAAAGGGTGGCGGGAGAGGGCGGCGCCGATGCCGTTGCCTGAGCCCGATATGAACGAGATCGTGGGCAGCCACGATCTGCTGCTGGTCACCCTGGACACCCTGCGCTACGACGTGGCGGCCGAGCTGGCCGCCGAGGGTCGGATCCCGCACCTGGCGAGCCGGATGCCCGGCGGGGCGTGGGACGAGCGGCATGCGCCCGGCAGCTTCACCTACGCCTCGCACCAGGCGATGTTCGCCGGGTTCCTGCCCACACCCGCCGCGCCGGGTCCGCACCGGCGGCTGTTCGCCGCCCGGTTCGCGGGCAGCGAGACCACCGCCGAGGGCACCTATGTGTTCGACACCCCGGACCTGGTGTCCGGGCTCGCGGCCGCCGGGTATCACACGGTCTGCGTGGGCGGGGTGGGGTTCTTCAACAAGCGGGGTGCGCTGGGCTCGGTGCTCCCCGGGCTCTTCCAGGAGAGCCACTGGGAGCCGGAGTTCGGCGTTCCGTCCCCCACCTCCTTCGAGGCGCAGGTCGCGTGCGCCGAGAAGGTCATCGCCGGGCTGGAGCCTGACCGCCGACTGTTCCTCTTCGTGAACATCTCGGCGCTGCACCAGCCCAACTGGTTCCATCTGCCCGGCGCGACCCGCGAGGCGGGCGACTCGCGCGCCACGCACGCCGCCGCACTTGAGTACGTCGACCGCCACATCGGCCGGCTGTTCTCCGCGATGAGCGGCCGCGGCCCGGGCTTCGCGATCGTCTGCTCCGACCACGGCACGGCGTACGGAGACGACGGCTACACGGGCCACCGGCTCGGCCATGAAGTCGTCTGGACCGTGCCGTACACCCACTTCTTCCTCGAGGCCTCATGACCACCAGCACCACCGTCAGCCACGCCACCGGTACCGCCGCGCCCGTCCGCCCGTACCAGTCGTACGTCTACGCGTACCCGCACAAGACCGCCTACCGCCCGCTGGACCCGCGGCCCGCGCTGCGCGAGCTGTGGGAGGAGGAGCCCAAGGACTCGCTCTCGCTGTATCTGCACATCCCCTTCTGCGAGGTGCGCTGCGGCTTCTGTAATCTCTTCACGCGCGTCGGCGCCCCCGAGGGGCTGGTGAGCGCCTATCTGGGCGCCCTGGAGCGGCAGGCCGACACGGTCCGCGAGGCGCTGGGCGACCGGGCCCGGTTCACCACGGCGGCCTTCGGCGGCGGCACCCCGACCTTCCTGGAGGCCGCCGAGCTGGAGCGGCTGTGCGATATCGCGAGCCGGCGCATGGGGGCCGATCTGGCGGCCGTTCCGCTCTCGGTCGAGGCGTCCCCGGCCACCGCCACCGCCGACCGGCTGGCCGTGCTGGCCGAGCGCGGCACCACCCGGCTGAGCCTGGGCGTGCAGAGCTTCGTGGACGACGAGGCGCGCTCGGCGGTGCGGCCGCAGCGCCGGGAGGACGTCGAGGCGGCGCTGGGGCGGATCCGCGAGGCCGGTATCCCCGTGCTCAACATCGATCTGATCTACGGCATCGACGGGCAGACCGAGCGGACCTGGCGGCGGTCCCTGGACGCCGCCCTGGCCTGGCGCCCCGAGGAGCTGTATCTGTATCCGCTGTACGTGCGCCCGCTGACCGGTCTGGGCCGCCGCGACGCCGCGGCCACCGACGCGGAGTGGGACGCCCAGCGGCTGCGGCTGTACCGGTCGGGCCGGGACCACTTGCTCGCCCACGGCTATGAGCAGGTGTCCATGCGCATGTTCCGCCGCCGGGACGCGCCCGGGACCGGCAGGGAGCCAGGCGGCGGGGACGACTACGCCTGCCAGACCGACGGCATGGTCGGTCTTGGCTGCGGCGCCCGCTCGTACACCTCGGCGCTGCACTACTCGTTCGACTACGCGGTGGACATGCGGGAGATCCGCGGCATCATCGACGACTACACGGCGCGGCCCGCGGCCGACTTCGCGCGCGCCGAGGTGGGCCGCGCGATGACCGGGGACGAGGCCCGCCGGCGCCATCTTCTCCAGTCGGTCCTCCAGGCGGACGGCATGCCGGTCGCCGGCTACCGGGCACGGTTCGGCACCGACCCGGCCGAGGACTTCCCTACCGAGCTGGCGCGGTTCGCCGAGCGCGGCTGGCTGGACCCGGACGCCGCCCCCGGACTGCTGCGGCTCTCCGCCGAGGGGCTGGCGTACTCCGACGCGCTCGGGCCGGAGCTGTTCTCCCCCGCGGTGCGCGCCGCCATGGCCGACTACGACCTGAAGTGAGGCGACCGGCGTGGACCTGACGATCCTCTACCGCGGCCCGCTGGCCTCGTGCGACTACGACTGCCCCTACTGCCCGTTCGCCAAGCGGCGCGACACCCCGGAGCAGCTGCGCGCCGACCGGGCCGCGCTGGAGCGCTTCACCGCCTGGGCGGCGGCGAACACGGGCGACCGGCTGTCGGTGCTGTTCACCCCGTGGGGCGAGGGACTGGTGCGCTCCTGGTACCGCCGTGCGCTGACCGAGCTCAGCCGGCTGCCGCACATCGCCCGGGTGGCGATCCAGACGAATCTCAGCTGCCGTACGGGCTGGCTGGCGGAGGCCGACACGGACACCGTGGCGCTGTGGTGCACCTTCCACCCGGGCCAGACGCCGTACGACCGGTTCCTGGCCAAGAGCCGTGAGCTGGCGGCGCTCGGGGTGCGCCACAGCGTCGGCATCGTCGGCCTGCCCGAGCATCTGGAGCCCGCCCGGAGGCTGCGCGCCGAGCTGCCCGAGCACGTCTATCTGTGGGTCAACGCGGCCGAGGGGCGCTCCTATACGGACGAGGAGGCGACCGAGTGGACCGCGCTCGACCCGCTGTTCGGCTACAGCCGCCATCCGCACCGAAGCGCCGGTCTGCCGTGCCGGACCGGCGCTTCGGTGATCTCGGTGGACGGCGACGGCACGGTGCGCCGCTGCCATTTCGTCCGGGCGGAACTGGGCAATCTCTACGACGGGTCGTACCGCGCGGCCCTGGCACCCCGTTCCTGCCCGCTCGCCGTCTGCGACTGCCATATCGGCTATGTGCACCTGGAGTCGCTGCCGCTGTACGACGTCTTCGCGGGCGGGGTGCTGGAGCGGATTCCGGCCACGGCCGGCCCGGTTCGGATCAGGCGAGGAGGAAGTCCGCTTCGCCTGACTTCGCCCCCTGGATGAACCGCTTCATCTCCAGGTGCGTGTAGATGAGGGCCGGCCCGTCCGGATCCGTGGACTGGCGCAGCGCGACCCTTCCGTCCTTCAGTCTCATGGCCTCGACGCAACTTCCCCCGTTGCCGCCGCTCCACGGCTTGTGCCAGCCCTCGGTTCCGAGGTCGGTCGCCGGCATTCCGCTGTAGACGCGGTCCCTGCGAATGCGATCCATTGGTCAGATCTCCTTGCGAATGCCACTCAGAATGGCCTGAGTGGTCTGTGCAGGCGCGGCCTGCGCACACATCCGGTCCAAGGCCTCCAGGAACGCCGAAACGTCATCGCGCTGGTCGTAGTAGGAGCCGCTGACGAGCGACTCCGTGTACGCGATATCCGGCAACTCCTGGATCGGGAACCGGAAGATATGGAAGGGGCCGTACATCGCCGGATGGGGCCCGGCGTCGAACGGCATGATCTGCAACCTGATGTTGGACAAGGTCGCGGCATCGATGAGCCGCGTGATCTGATCGCGCATGACGTCGGGCCCGCCAATGGGACGGCGCAGCACCGTTTCGTCCATCACCACCCAGAGCATCGGTGAGTTCTCGCGGATGAGGAGGGACTGCCGCTCCATGCGCAGGGCGACATTGCGCTCGATCTCCGATTCGGGGGCGTGCGGCATGCCGGCGCGCAGCACCGCACGGGCGTAGTCCTCGGTCTGGAGCAGCCCGGGGACATAGTGCGGCTCGTAGGCCCGGATGAGGTTGGCCTCGCCCTCGAGGCTGACGAACGTGTTGAACCACTCCGGCAGTACATCCCGGAAGCGGTGCCACCAGCCGGGCTTGTTGGCCTCGCGCGCGAGGGAGAGGAACCCCTCGACCTCCTCCGGGTCGGTGACCCCGTAGGTGCGCAGCAACTTCTCGACATACGGGAGCTTCAGGCCGACCTCGGCCTTCTCCATGCGGCGGATCGTGGCATGGGTGACGTCGAGCGCGCGTCCCGCCCGCTCGTACGACAGCCCGGCCTTCTCCCTGAGGTCCTGTAGCCGCTTGCCGAGCACGACTCTCAGGACGGTCGGGGCGCCGCCGCCCGCCCTCGCATCCGGCACTACCGTCCCCCTCCAACTACCTTCACATCACAGCAGTCTGGCACGCGCTCAGCTTCAACAACAGACTGTGTCTTCGATTCTGCAATTTACAGATTGAACCTTGCCATACGCGAGTGGCGCAGAGCATAGTGTCGGCGTGGCTCCTTCCTATGAGGCTCTCCGGTTAGGGCGCAGCGGCTCGCTCTCCGCTCCGTGCCTGCAAGACGCGTTTCGTCTGCCGGCACTGAGCACTTCCGTCGCGGAGGCGAGAAGGCTGGTCGTGCTGCGGCTGTGCTCATGGGGAGCAACGCAGGAAATGTGCGACAACGCCGAACTGGTGGTCTCCGAACTCTTCACCAACGCCGTGCGCCACACATCCAGCGAAGAGGTGCGGTGCAGCTTGCAGCTCATGGGCAAGCGCTTGCGGTTGGAAGTGGCCGACCAAGGGTGCGCCCGTACGGAGCCACAGGCCCGGTCGGTGAGCGTGGACCAAGAGGGCGGACGCGGGCTGATGCTGGTGGAGGCCCTCTCCGAGGCATGGGGCGTCAGACCTGACACCGGAGGCACGGGCCGCGCCGTGTGGGCCTACCTGGCCTAGCATCGCACGCGGCCCTGTTCCGCGTTCGCGGTTTGGCCATCTTCGGGAGTTCAGGGGGGCCGGGAGTTCAGGGGCGCTTCGGGAGCTTCAGGGGCGCAGCGGCAGCAGATCCGGTCGCTTGGGCTCCACATGGTCCCCCGACGACTCCCCGCGCAGCCGTCGGCCGATCCAGGGCACCGCGTATTCGCGCGCCCAGTGGAGGTTGTCCCGGCGCACCTCGGCGGCCGAGCGCGGCCCCTCCGGCGGCCAGGGCTGATCCGGGTCGGCCGGCACCTCGAGGCCGAGCACCTGGGCGGCGCGCAGCGCGACCCGGGTGTGTCCGTCGGACGACAGATGCAGCCGGTCCTCGCTCCAGGCCCGCCGGTCCTGTACGGAGCGCAGCGACCACAGGTCGAGCACCGGGCATCGGTACCGGTCGGCGATCGAGCGCACATGGGCCGTGTACATGGCGGCCTTGCCGCGCAGATGGCGCAGCACCGGCACGCCGCGCGGGTCGAACCCGGTGCACAGCAGCACGGTGCCGACGCGGGAGGTGAGCCTGGCCACGGCCGCCTCGTAGCGCTCGGCGACATCGTCGGGGTCGCTGCCGGGCCGCAGGATGTCGTTGCCGCCCGCGCAGAAGGTCACCAGATCGGGGCCGAGTTCCATCGCGCGCGGGACCTGCTCCTCGACGATCTGGTCGAGGAGCCGGCCGCGCACGGCGAGGTTGGCGTAGCGGAACTCGGCCGGGGGCGGGCTCGCGGGCCCGCCCCCGGAATGCCGGTCGGAGAGCAGGACGGCCAGCCGGTCCGCCCAGCCGATGAACATGCCTTCGGGATCCGGGTCTCCGACGCCCTCGGTGAAGCTGTCCCCGATGGCTGCGTACGACCCGATCACGCCACTGTTGAGTCTCTTCGCATCGTCTGCCACGTCCCGACATCTTTCACCCTGACGAGTGACCTACGCCACCGTAGGCAGGGGTTGACGAAGGGTGATCTATCCCACCTGGTCAGATGCGCCGAAGGTGGAATACGGCGGCGTCCAGGTCGTGACGCAGCCCGGTCGCGAGGCCGTGGTGGGCGAGCACGGCTCCCCGGTGGACCGTTCCGGTCTCCAGGTCCTCGTACCGGGCCTCGGGGTCGAGCCCGCGCAGCCGCAGCCGTGGCTGGCGCTCGCCGAGGCGCTGCGCGTGCAGCCAGGCCAGCACCACGGTCTCCTCGCCGCGCACGTACTGCACCGCGCTGAGCCCGCCGTCCCCCGGCGGCCGCAGCCGGTACAGCTCGCCGTGCTGGACGACGGGCCGGATGCGCTTGTAGAGCGCCACCCAGTCGCGCGCCTCGGCGAGTTCGGCCTCGCTCCACCGGCTCAGGTCGCCGCCCACCCCGAGCACCCCGGCCATCGCGCTGATGAAGCGGAAGCGCAGCGAGGTGACCCGCTGATTGCCCAGGGCGTTGGGGGTGTCGGTGACCCAGGCGGCCATGACGCGGGCCGGGTGCAGCTGGCTGAAGCCGTGCTGGATGGGCAGCCGGTCCAGCGGGTCGGTGTTGTCCGAGGTCCACACCTGGTCGGTGAGTCCGAGGACGCCCAGGTCGATCCGGCCGCCGCCGCCCGAGCAGGATTCGAAGGCGACGCCCGGGTGCGCGGCCCTCAGGCGCTCCAGCAGCTCGTAGAACCCGCGCACATGCTCGATCCAGAGCCGCTGGGGGTACGGGTCGCCGGGCCATCCCGGGTCGGTGAAGGACCGGTTGAAGTCCCATTTCACATAGTCGATGGGCGCGCCGGACAGCAGGGTGTCCAGCCGCTCCCACAGGTGCTCGCGCACATCGGGCCGGGCGAGGTTGAGCACCAGCTGGTTGCGGAACTCGGTGCGGGTGCGCCCGGGGCGGTGCTGCGCCCAGTCGGGGTGGGCCCGGTAGAGGTCGCTGTCGGGGTTGACCATCTCCGGTTCGACCCAGATGCCGAACTGCATGCCCAGCGCGTGCACCTCGTCGGCGAGGGGCTTCAGGCCGCCGGGGAAGCGGTCGAGGTTGGGGGTCCAGTCGCCGAGCCCGGCGCGGTCGCTGGTGCGCGCCCCGAACCAGCCGTCGTCGACGACGAACAGCTCCACGCCCATCTCGGCGGCTCGGCGGGCGAGCCCGCGCTGCTGCTCCTCGCCGACGTCGAAGAACGTCGCCTCCCAGGAGTTGTAGAGCACCGGCCTGGACCGGTCGGCGTCGGGGATCACATGGGCCAGCTGCCAGGCGTGCCAGGCGCGGCTGGCTCCGCCGAACCCGCCGTCGGTCCACAGGCCCGCGAAGACGGGCGTGGCGTAGGACTCGCCGGGTGCCAGGCTCAGCTGGCCCGAGTCGTCGTGGCCGACGCCGCCGACCGTCTGCACGGTGCCGACGGGCAGCCGCTGTACGGCGATCCGCCAGGACCCGGACCAGGCGAGGGCGCAGCTGTGCACCTCGCCGTGGTCCTCGGTGGCCGCGCCCTCGTCCAGGGCGATCCAGGGCAGATGCTGATGGCTGGTGTGGCCGCGGCGGCTGCCGAGCACCTTCTCGCCGGGGGTGAGCTCGGTGCGCGCCACCTGGCTCTCGGCGGCCCAGCGCCCGTACAGATGCGTCAGCCGCCAGCGGTCGCGCCCCGGGAGGGACCAGGCGGCGGAGTCGACGCGCAGCAGCTCCAGCGGGGCGTCGTCCGGGCCGCCCGCGTGGGCGGCGGTGGTCCAGCGCTCGATCACGTCGAAGTCGTCGCGCATCCGGTAGTGGAGGGTGAGGGCGAGGTGGTGCAGCGGGTCGTGGAAGTGGAGCCGCAGCTCGTCGCCGGTGTCGGCCACCTCGCCCCGCTCGAAGCGCCACTCGGTGCCCCGGACGTCCCGCGACCGCACCGACAGGGCGGGGCGTACGAAGCGGGGCCCGCCTTCCACCGGGTACTCCTCGCGCCCGTCCAGGGGGGATTCGAACCCCCATTCCGGGGGGACGGACTCATCAGCGAGCGCCTCGGCGTCCGGGAGCGCGATGCGCGGGCCCCAGTGGAGGTGAAGCAGCTCGTCGTTCTCCGTGAGGTGCAGCGCATAGCTGCTCCGCCGTCCCGACAGCAGCCAGACGCGACCACTACCACCGATTTCGATCATCACTCTCCCCAATTCCGCACAGACCTGAACATCATCGGGGCAGCGCACCCGGCGCGCAATACTCGACCGGCCCCGGTCATGGACCGGTCGCCGGTGCGCACGCATGTCGTATGGTCAGCACAGTCCGCCTCGCCGACGAGCGGCGCTGGCGGCCGAGCCGTGAGGAGCGCCCGTGACGCAGCAGACGCCGCAGGTTCCGTCGATCGAGCCCGAGCTCTCGGGCGTGCGCAACTTCCGGGACGTGGGCGGTCTGCCGACGGTCGACGGGCGGCGCGTGGGGCCTGGCGTACTGTTCCGCAGCGGTCATCTGGCGCACGCCACCGAGAGCGACACCGCTTTCCTCGAATCGCTCGGGCTGCACACCGTCTTCGACTTCCGGAACTCCGCCGACATCAGGCTCGAGGGCTCGGACGTGGCGCTCACGGGCGTACGGACCGTCGGCCTCCCGCTCTCCGACCCGGCCGACGGCGCCGGGTTCTGGACCATGGTCCGCGAGGGCGATCTGGCCACCCTGCGCGAGATGCTCGGCGAGGGGCGGGCGGCGCAGCGGATGATCGACTCGTACCGCTTGATCATCACCACCCGGACCGCCGAGCACAGCCAGGTGCTCGACGAGCTCGCGAACGGCAGCGCGCCCGCGCTGATGCACTGTTCGGCCGGCAAGGACCGCGCGGGTCTGTCGATCGCGGTGACCCTGCTGGCCCTCGGCGTGGAGCGGGACGCCATCGAGGCCGACTATCTGGAGTCGGCCGCCGCCCACCGCCGCTACAAGGTATGGCGCGCCTCACATGCGGAGGACGGCATGTCCCCCGAGGTGATGGAGCTGCTCTCGCCGCTCTTCGACGCCCGCGCCGAGTATCTGGCGACCGCCTTCGAGGCCATCGAGGAGACCTGGGGCGACACCGACAAGTACCTCGCCCAGGGGCTCGGCCTCGACGCGGCCAAGCGGGAGCGGCTGCGGGAGCGGCTGCTCGCCGGTTGAGCCGCTGATCCGGCGTGGGGCGGGCGCGGGCGCCACCGCCCGCCCCGGCGCGGTCAGCGTTGCGCCATGGCCTGTTTGACCAGCGTCCGCCCGAAGTCCCACATCAGGCCGCCGCCCCCATGCGCGTCGTCCATGACCGCCGTGAACGCGTCGACGAAGCGGTCCACCTCCCGCTCCCCGATGATCAGCGGCGGGATCAGCTTGATGACTTCAAGATGGTCGCCGGAGACCTGGGTGAGAATGCGGTGCCGCTGGAGCAGCGGCACCACCACCATCTGCGCGAACAGCCCCTTGCGGGCCGCCTGGAGCATCGCCCAGCGGCTCCGCAGCCCCAGTGAGGTCGGCCTCCCGAACTCGATGCCGATCATCAGCCCGCGGCCGCGCACCTCATGGAGCAGCTCATAGCGGTCCACCAGCGCGGCCAGCCGGGTGCGCAGCAGGTCGCCGGTGATCCGGGCGTTCTCGACGACCTTCTCGTCCTCCATGACCGCGAGGACGGCCAGCCCCGCCGCCATCGCCTGCGCGTTGGCCCCGAAGCTCGCCGAGTGGACCAGCACCCGGTCCATCGACGAATAGACGCGCTTGAAGATCCAGTCCTTGCCGAGCGTCGCGCCGACGGGCACATATCCGCCCGACAGGGCCTTGGCCACGCACACCAGGTCCGGCTCCACGCCCGCCTCGTGCTGATAGGCGAAGAAGTCCCCGGTGCGGCCGAGCCCCGTCTGCACCTCGTCGGCGATCAGCAGCGCCTTGTGCCTGCGCAGCAGCTCCTGTGCGGCCGGCAGATAGCCGGGCGGGGTCTCGTGGACGCCCTTGCCCTGGATCGGCTCGACGACGAACCCGGCCACGTCGCCGCGCCTCAGCTCCCGTTCCAGCGCGGCCAGGTCGCCGAGCGGAATCGGCGTGTCCGGCAGCAGCGGCGCGAACCCCTTGCGGAAGGAGTCCTCCCCGTTGACCGACAGCGAGCCGGTCGTCAGCCCGTGGAAGGCGTGCTCGCAGTACAGGACGCGCGGCCTGCCCGTGGCGTACCGGGCGAACTTCAGCGCGGTCTCCACGGCCTCGGTGCCGCTGTTGCCGAAGAAGACCCGGTCCAGGTGCGGGGCGTGGCCGAGCAGCTTCTCGGCCAGCAGGCCGGGCAGCGGCTGGCAGTCGAACCGGGTCAGATCGGCCAGCTGGGCGTCCAGCACGTCGTGCAGCGCCCTGCGGACGACCGGGTGGTGGCGGCCCAGGCCCATCACCCCGAAGCCGGCGAGCATGTCGAGGTAGTCCTGGTCCTCGGCGTCCCAGAAGTACGCTCCCTCGGCCCGCTCGTAGACCTTGTCGAAGCCGATGGTGTGCAGCATGCGCGGCAGCTGGTGGTTGAGGTGCCGGGCGTGCAGGTCGTAGCGCTCGGAGCCGCGGTCGGCCAGGAGCTTCCCGAGGTCGAAGCCCGATCGCTGCTCGGCTGCTGTCATGCGTCCTTCTCCTTGCGGGCCGCGGGCGGGGCCGGGCGGGCGGCGGGGGTGGAGGCGGAGCCGGCGCCGGCCGGGGCGGGCGCGCCCATCCGGGCCATGTCGATACGGGCCAGGGCGGCCCCGATCCGGCCCGCCGTCTCGGCGGGGGTGAGCCCGAGGTCGGCGAGCACCTCCCCGCGCTTGGCGTGCGCCAGGAACGCCTCGGGGATGCCGAAGGTGCGCACCGGCAGATCCACCTCGGCGTCGCGCAGCGCCTGCGCGACGGCCGCCCCCACCCCGCCGGTGCGGCTGTTGTCCTCGACGACGGCCACCGCGCGGTGGCGCGCCGCCAGCCCGGGCAGCGCGGGGTCGACGGGCTTGACCCAGCGCGGGTCGACGACCGTGCAGCCGATGCCGCGCTCGGCCAGCAGCTCGGCGGCCGCCAGGCCGACCTGGGCCATCACCCCGGCCACGACCAGCAGCACATCACCGCCGCCGCCCCGGTCCGCCGGCTCCGGGCCGCCGTGGCGCAGCACATCCATGCCTCCGACGCGGGCGAGCGCCGGGATCGGCGCGCCCACCGACTCCTTCGGGAAGCGGATGACGGTGGGCGCGTCGTCCACATCGACCGCCTCGCGCAGCTGGGCGCGCAGCTGCTCCGCGTCGCGCGGGGCCGCGATCCGCAGACCGGGCACCACCTGGAGGACGGACATGTCCCACATGCCGTTGTGGCTGGGGCCGTCGGTGCCGGTGACGCCCGCGCGGTCCAGCACGAAGGTCACCCCGCACTTGTGCAGGGCGACATCCATCAGCACCTGGTCGAAGGCCCGGTTGAGGAAGGTGGCGTAGACCGCGACGACCGGGTGCAGCCCGCCGGTCGCCAGACCGGCGGCCGAGACCGCGGCGTGCTGCTCGGCGATGCCCACGTCCCACACCCGCCGCGGATACGCCCGGGCGAACTCGGCGAGGCCGACCGGGTCCAGCATCGCGGCGGTGATCGCCACCACGTCGGGGCGCTCGGCCCCGATCCGCACCATCTCTTCGCCGAACACCGAGGTCCAGGACCGTCCGCCGGAGGGCGCGAGGGGCGCGCAGGTGAGCGGGTCCATGGCGCCGACCGTGTGGAAGCGGTCGGCCTCGTCCTCCAGCGCGGGCCGGTAGCCACGGCCCTTCTCGGTGAGGCAGTGGACGAGGACCGGGCCGTGGAAGCGCCGCGCGCGGCGCAGGGCCGATTCGACGGCCGCGATGTCATGTCCGTCGATGGGGCCGACGTACTTCAGCCCCAGGTCCTCGAACATGCCCTGCGGCGCAAAGGCGTCCTTGAACCCCTTCTTGGCGCCGTGCAGCGACTCGTACAGCGGCTGGCCGACCACCGGGGTGCGCTGGAGCACATCCTTGCCCCAGGCCAGGAAGCGCTCGTAGCCGTCGGTGGTGCGGAGGGTGGCGAGGTGGTCGGCGAGGCCGCCGATGGTGGGCGCGTAGGAGCGCTCGTTGTCGTTGACGACGATGATCAGCGGGCGGTCCCGGGCGGCGGCGATGTTGTTGAGCGCCTCCCAGGCCATGCCGCCGGTCAGCGCGCCGTCGCCGATGACCGCGACGACATGCCGGTCGGTGCGGCCGAGCACCTCGTTGGCCTTGGCCAGGCCGTCGGCCCAGCCGAGGACGGTGGAGGCGTGGCTGTTCTCGATGACGTCGTGCTCGGACTCGGCTCGCGAGGGGTAGCCGGACAGGCCGCCCTTGCCGCGGAGCTTGGAGAAGTCCTTGCGGCCGGTGAGCAGTTTATGGACGTAGGACTGGTGCCCCGTGTCCCACAGGATGCGGTCCCGGGGCGAGTCGAAGACGCGGTGCAGGGCTATGGACAGCTCGACGACACCGAGGTTGGGCCCCAGGTGTCCGCCGGTTCTGGCCACCGCCTCGATCAGGAACGCCCTGATCTCCTCCGCCAGTTCGGCGAGCTCTCCCTCACTCAGCTCCTTGAGGTCGTGTGGGCCCCGGACACCCTCGAGCAGTCGCATGCGCGGATCCCCTCCTTGCGTATCGGCCACTGCCGCGGATTCGACGAGACATCCGCCGTCGCCGTCTTCGGCCAACGTCACCCGCGGCTTCCACCGGCCGTCTCGCGGGCCGCGCGCAGCGACTCCTTGAGGGAGCCCATCGTGGCCAGCACGGCGGTGGGCTCATAGCCGCAGTGGGCCATGCAGTTGTCGCAGCGCGGGTCCTTGCCGCGGCCGTACTTCTCCCAGTCGGTCTCCTCGATGAGCTGACGGTACGTGGGGACGTATCCGTCGGCCATCAGATAGCAGGGGCGCTGCCAGCCGAAGAGCGAGTAGTTGGGGATTCCCCACGCGGTGCAGGGGAAGTCGGCCTTGCCCTCCAGGAAGTCCAGGAAGAGCGGGCTGTGGTTGAAGCGCCAGCGCCTCCGGTTGCCGCCCGCGAAGGCCTTCTTGAACAGCTCGCGGGTCTGCTCGACGCCCAGGAAGTGCTCCTGGTCGGGCGCCTTCTCATAGGCGTAGGCGGGCGAGATCATCATCTCGTCCACCTTGAGCTCGTCGTTGAGGAAGTTGAGCACCTCGACGACGGTCTGCGGGGTGTCGGTATTGAAGAAGGTGGAGTTGGTGGTCACCCGGAAGCCGCGCCGCTGCGCTTCCTTGATCGCCTCGACGGCCTCGTCGAACACCCCCTCCTTGGCGACGGACTCGTCGTGCCGCTCGCGCAGCCCGTCGATGTGCACCGCGAACGCGAAATAGGGAGAGGGCTTGAACTTGTGGATCTTCTTGCGCAGCAGCATGGCGTTGGTGCACAGGAAGACATACTTCCGGCGCTCCACCAGCTGCCGCACGATCTCGTCGATCTGCGGGTGCATCAGGGGCTCGCCGCCCGCGATGGACACCATCGGCGCACCGGACTCCAGCACCGCGCCCACCGCCTGGGCGACCGGCATCCGCTGCTTCAGCACCCCGGCGGGGTGCTGGATCTTTCCGCATCCCTCGCACTTCAGGTTGCAGGCGTACAACGGCTCAAGCTCGACGATCAACGGAAACTTGTCACGACGCTTGATCACTTTCTGGTCGAAGAGATACGTCGCGACCCGGATGGTCTGACGGAGCGGCATGGCCATCTAGCTCACCTCCTGGGAGCAGCGAAGAACGGTGCCAGGCAAAGAAAGCGGGAAGGACAGTGCGTAGTACACGGAAAGCCGATATTCCCCCGCGCAGTGTTCCGATACGGACGAGTTCATGTTCAGGAGCGTCCACGATCACTCGTACGGCCGCAACCGGGCGTACCCCGGCGGCCACGGCGCTTCGGAGCGTCGCGGCGGACTCCATGTCCACCGCGATCGCGCCGGTGGCGTGCAGCCGGGCGCGCTCGGCGCCCCGTACGACATGGCCGGACCCGACGAGCGGGCCGGTGTGGACGGCGCGCCCGGGGCCCGCCCGGGCCAGTCGGGTGAGCGCCTCGGCGAGAACCGCGGTGCCGGTGCACGGCGTGTGGCCCGCCCCGTCCCGGGTCTCCTCGGCCACCACCAGGTCCCCCGGGTGCATCCCGGGGGCCAGGCCGGCGCAGAAGCCGGTGGCGATGACGGCGGCGCCGGGCGCGCCTCCGCCGGGCACGACGGACCCGGCGAGCGCGCGCGTCACCGCGCGCTCGGCGGCCTGCGGCCCCATGCCGGTGCGCAGTACGGTCACCGGCCCGGCGGCCGCGCCGAAGTCGCCGCCGCGCAGGGCGAACCGCTCGATGCCGAGCGCGCAGGCGATCAGCAGCGGCGCCGGGCCCGGGCCGGGGGTCATCAGGATCTCCGCGGCCGCGCCACGGCGGGCTCGCCGTTGACGTACCGCCCCAGCGCGGTGACCGGGAAGACCTGCCGGTACAGGTGGTAGTTGATGGAGAAGTCCCAGGGGAAGCCGGTGCCCGTGAAGTACGGCTCGTCCCAGGACCCGTCCTGGCCTTGCGTCTCGGCGAGCCAGGTGACCCCGCGCTCGACCGCCTTGTTCTCCCGCTCCCCCGCCGCCAGCAGGGCCATCAGCGCCCAGGCGGTCTGCGAGGCGGTGGAGGCGCCCCGCCCGGACCACTGCCGGTGGGGGTAGGAGCGCTGGTCCTCGCCCCAGCCGCCGTCCTCGTTCTGGACGCCCTCCAGCCAGCGGACGGCGCGGCGGACCGCCGGGTGGGAGGCCGGGATCCCGGCGGCCACCAACGCGGGGACGACCGAGCCGGTGCCGTAGACGTAGTTCGTGCCCCAGCGGCCGAACCAGGAGCCGTCGTCCTCCTGCTCGGCCAGCAGCCAGGCGACGCCGCGCCGGGCGGCCGGGTCCTGGGCCCTGCCCTCATGGGCGAGCATTTCGACGACATGTGCGGTGACATCGGCGGACGGCGGGTCGATGACCTCCCCGAAGTCGCAGAACGGCAGCCGGTTGGGCAGCGGGCTGGTGTTGTCGACGTCGAAGGCGCCCCACGCGCCGTCGCTGGACTGCATGCCGAGCGTCCAGCGCGTGCCGCGCCGCACGGCCTCCTCGACCCGCCCGGGGTCGGGGTGGCTCACCCGGCGCAGCGCCAGGATGACCTCGGCGGTGTCGTCGGTGTCGGGGTAGTTGTCGTTGTGGAATTCGAACGCCCAGCCGCCGGACGGCAGCCCGGGGCGCCGCACCGACCAGTCGCCGGGGCGGGTGACCTGCTCGTCGAGCATCCAGTCCGCGGCCTTGACCAGCGCGGGGTGGTCCGGGGCCAGCCCGGCGTCGGCGAGCGCGATGGTGGCCAGACAGGTGTCCCAGACCGGTGACTGGCAGGCCTCGACCATCCGGCTGCCGTCCTCGCGCCACAGCGCGAAGCGGTCCAGGGAGGCCAGCCCGGCGCGCATCACGGGGTGGTCGAGGTCGTAGCCGAGCAGGTGCAGGGCGATCAGGGAGTACACGGCCGGTGGCTGGATGCCGCCCCAGCAGCCGTCGTTCTCCTGGCGCTCGACGATCCAGCGCGCGCAGGATCTCAGCGCGGCCCGGCGCAGCGGCCGGACCGCGACCTTGTGGTAGGCGTGCAGCACCCGGTCCAGGCGCTGGAAGGCGCCGTCCCAGGAGGCGAGGGGGGCGGGAGCGGCCGGCGGGTTGGGCCGCCGGGGGTCGGTGTGGAGTTCGTCGAGGGCGAAGGGCGCGGGCCGCACGGGGCGCTTGGCCGAGACGATGGTGAGCGGCACGATCGTCTGCCGCGCCCAGCAGCCGAAGTCGTAGATGTTGAGCGGGAACCACTTCGGAAAGTAGATGAGCTCAGGGGGCAGCTCGGGCAGGTCCTCCCACTTCCACCAGCCGAAAAGCGCCAGCCAGATGCGGGTGAACACCCGGCTGCTCGCGATGCCCCCCTGCTCGCGCACCCAGACGGAGGCGGCGGCCATATGGGGCGCGTCGGGCCGGTCGCCGGCCAGCCGCAGGCCGACATACGCCTCGATGGTGGCGGAGAGCTCCGGAGGGCCGCCGTGAAAGGTGGCCCAGGTGCCGTCCGCGCGCTGCTCGGAGCGGAGGTAACGGGCGGCGGCCTCGAGCGTGGCCGGGTCCTGGATGCCCAGGAACTGGCGCAGCATCAGGTCTTCGGCGTCCATGGTGACATTGGTCTCCAGGTCGCCCTTCCACCAGCCCTGTTCGTCCTGGCGGTCCAACAGGTGGCGGGTGGCCCGGGCCGTCGCCTCCCGGGCAAGCGTTAAAGTCGCGGGTTCGAGTGGCTCGGGCGGATGGACTGTTGTCGCTGTCATGGCTTCCCCTTGCAGTGTGAGATCTCTGCCGTCGTGGGGCTTCCGTCGGCCGGCACCCCGATGGGGTACCGGCCGGCGACTGCGAGCTATATGCGGTCGATAGTGATCATCTCTCTCGTACGACGACGAAATCGGCGAGCGCCACGAGCTGCGCCCGGACCCGGTCCTCCATGTCCACCTGGTCGAGCGCCGCGATGGCGGTGGCGTGCTGCCGGCGGGCCTCCTGGGAGGTCCAGTCGCGGCCGCCGGCCTGCTCGATCAGCTCGGCGCGGGCCGCGAACTCCTCCTCGTCGAAGTCGGCGAACTCGGCCTCGGTCTTCTTCGCGTCGGCCGCCAGCAGCCGGGCGAGGCGCTCGGAGGCCTCGCCGCCCGCGTCGAGGGCGGCCACCACCGGCAGTGACTTCTTGCGCTGGCGCAGGTCGCTCCAGGTCTGCTTGCCCGTGGCGTCGGGGTCGCCCCAGATGCCCAGCAGGTCGTCCACGGCCTGGAAGGCGAGCCCCAGGTGGTAGCCGTAGCGCTCCAGGGTGTCGGCGGTGCGGTCGTCGGCGCCGCCGAGGACGGCGCCGATGGAGGCGGCGCAGGCGAGCAGCGCTCCGGTCTTGTTGCCCTCCATCTCCAGGCACTCGGCGACGGTGACCCGCTCGCGGTGCTCGTAGCTGATGTCCTGGGCCTGGCCGTCGATGAGCTTGCGGGTGGCGGAGGTGAGCCGGCGGGTGGCGCGCCCGGCCTCCACCGTGCCCAGTTCGAGCAGTATCTCGCCGGCCAGGGCGAAGAGCGCGTCGCCGACGAGGATGGCCTGCGCCGGTCCGTGCACCTTCCAGACGGTGTCACGGTGGCGGCGCTGCTCGTCGCCGTCCATCAGGTCGTCGTGCAGCAGCGAGAAGTTGTGGACCAGCTCCACCGCGACCGCGCCGGGCACGCCCACCTCGGGGGCCTGGCCCGCCACCTCGGCGGACAGCAGCGCGAGGGCGGGGCGGACGGCCTTGCCGCCGTCGCCCGCGGCAGGACGGCCCTCGGCGTCGATCCAGCCGAAGTGGTAGGCGGCCACGGTGTCCATGGGTGAGGCCAGTCGGTCCACGGCGGCGCGCAGCACCGGCGTGGCAAGCGTGCGTCCGCGCTCGAGCAGCGCGATGACGCCTGCGGTGTCGGCTGCGGGGGTCGCCGGAGTCACGGTCTCTCCTTGATGGTTCTGTGTGATGGTGCTCATGCCGCCTCCTTGGGGATCCCCCGGCCGGCGGCGGGGGGAGGGTCGAGGTGCGGGCGGACGATGTCGGAGACGGCCGCACGGGCGGCGGACAACCCGCTGCGCACGGCGCCCTCCATGGTCGCGGGCCAGCCGGTGGCGGTCCACGCACCGGCCAGATACAGGCCAGGCACGTTCGTGGGGGCCCCGGGCCGCAGCCGGCCGACGCCGGGGGTGGGGGCGAAGGTCGCGGTGCGCTCCCTGGTGACGAAGAAGTCGCGCACCGCCGCGCCGCGGGCGGCGGGCAGCAGCCGCTCCAGCTCGGGCAGATAGCGGGCGCGCAGCTCGGCGGCGGGGAGGTCGATCTCCTGGTGCGCCGCGGACTGGGACAGCGCCAGATACTGGCTCTCCCCCGCCCCGGGGAGTTTCGCCAGGCCCGAGGCGTCGGTGCGGTCGAAGACCCACTGGACGGGGGTGCCGATCGCGGCGAAGAAGGGGCGGCGCATGACTTTGCGATCGTAAACGACATGGACGTTGAGGATCGGCGCGGTGTCGATGCGCAGCAGCCGGTCCGGGTCCGCCAGGGCGCCCTCGGGCAGCAGTGCATGGGCCTCGCGCTGCGGTACGGCCAGCACCACCGCGTCCGCCTCCAGCGGCGCGCCGCCCGCCTTGTGCACGGTCCAGCGGCCCTGGGCGGTGCGGGTGACGGCGGTCACCTTCGCTCGCAGCTCGCAGTCCACGCCGACCTGGTCCAGGGCCGCGCGGGCGAGGGTGTCGTGCAGCTCGCCGAGGGGGGTGCGGGCCCAGCCGATGTCCGCCGCGCCGGGGTGGGAGAGCAGCCCGGTCTTGAAGACCATGGCGGCCAGGCCGAGCGAGGCGTCGCGGGCGGTGGCGTTGAGCGTGGCGACCCCGACCAGGTCCCACAGCGCCTCGACGGCGCGCGGGGACTGCCCGTGGCGGCGCAGCCAGTCGCCGAAGTCCACCCCGTCCAGCGCCGGGTCGGCCGGGTCAAGACGCCCCAGGGCGAGCGCGGCGCGCCCCACCTGGGCGCGCTCGGCGAGCGAGAGGTGCGGGTAGGTGGCCAGGCTCGCGGCCAGGTGCAGCGGCACGGGCAGGGCGGCGCGGCGCAGCCGGCCCAGGCGCCGCCCCGGCCGCCCTGCGGCGTCCAGAACGGGCACGTCCAGCCTGCTCTGGAGCGGGGCGAGCCGGGAGCCGCCGACCCGGTCGAGGAACCACTGGTAGGCGGTGCAGCAACGCAGATACACATGCTGGCCGTTGTCCACGGTCAGCTCCCCGACGGGGGACGGGCGGCGGAAGGAGAAGGCGAGCCCGCCCAGCCGGGGGCGGCCCTCCAGCACCGTCACCCGCAGCCCGGCGTCGGCCAGCGCGAGCGCCGCGGTGGTGCCCGCCAGCCCGCCGCCCACGACGACCACGGAGCCCCGCCGCCCGCCGCCGGCTCCCGCCCCCGCACCGACGCCGTCCGCCTTCGCTCCGGCTTTCGCTCCGGCCGTCGCTTCGGTCTTCGTCCGCGACGGCGCGGCCGCCCCGAGGGGGCGGCCTTCAGTCTCTGCGCCCCGGGCGCCGGGGCCGGCCTGCGCACGTGGGCGCGGGCGTGGGTGCGGATCCGCGGGGAGTGTCATGTCCGCCCCCGGGGAGTGCGCCGGGCGGCGGCGCGGGCGTCGAGCCCGGCCAGGCCGCGGACGGCCACATACGCCTTCTCGCGGCCCGGGAGCGAGACCCGGCCGCGCAGCACGGCCTCCGGCTCGTGGGCGATGCGCTCCAGGAGTCTGCGGTAGATCCCGGCCATGGCCGCCACGCAGGCCCCGCTGCGGCGGTCGAGCATCGGCAGCAGCTTGTAGCCCTCGGCGAAGAGGGCTCTGGCCCGCCGGACCTCGAACTGCACCAGTCCCGTGAAGTCGGCGTCCGGCGGGGCCGTCGAGGTGTGGATGCTCGGCGGACAGCCGAACTTGGCGAGGTCCTCCGCGGGGAGATAGGTGCGACCGCCGACGGCGTCCTCGCGGATGTCCCGGAGGATGTTGGTGAGCTGGAGGGCCAGGCCGAGCGTATCGGCGTACTCGGGGGCGCGCTCCCGCTCGCGCGCGCTCACCCCGGGGGCGCTCACGGTGCCGAAGACGCCGAGGGAGAGCCGCCCGATGGCGCCCGCGACACAGCGGCAGTAGGCCCTGAGGTCGTCCCAGGTCTCATAGGTCTGGCCGGCCACGTCCATCAGCACGCCGTCGATCAGCTCGTCGAGCCCGCCGAGCGGGATCGGGAAGCGGCGCGCGGCGTGGGCGAGCGCGACGGCGACCGGGTCGGTGTCGTCCTCCTCGATGGCGCCGCTCCTGATGCGGTCGAGCACGGCGCGGGTCTCGGTCAGCCGCGCCCGCTTGGCGTCGGCGTCCAGCCGGCCGTCCCCGATGTCGTCGATACGGCGCGAGAAGGCGTAGAGCGCCGACATCGCCCGGCGCTTCTCGGTCGGCAGCAGCCTGATGCCGTACGCGAAGTTACGGGCCTGCTGCCCGGTCACGACCTCGCAGTACCGGTACGCCGCGAGCACTGGCGCGGACTCGTGCGGAGATCCGGTCACGGTCCGGCTCACCCCTCTCTTCGCAGTGTCGCCCCCGCCTCGCGCAGCAGGCTGAGCTTGGTGGGTCTGGGCGGTCCAGGAAGTACGTCGTATCCCGCGGCCGCGACCGCCCTCAGAGCGGCCCGCCCCCCGGCCACAAACCCGGCGAGCAACCACCTGAGCCTGCCGTGGACGCTACCCACGAGGGGGGTCCCTTCATTCAGCAGGGTCTCGGCGCGCGCCGCCTCATGGGCGATCAAGGCGCGCACCGGGGCCCCGGCCGTGGGAGCGGCGAGGTCGGCTTCGGTCACACCGAAGCGTTTCATGTCCTCGGCGGGCAGATAGACGCGGTCGCGGCGGAGGTCCTCGGCGACGTCCTGGAGATGCTCGACGATCTGGAGTGCGGTGCAGATCTTGTCGGAGCGGCGGACCCGCTCGGGACTCGTGGTGCCGGTGACGCCGAGCACCAGGCGGCCCACGGGGTTGGCGGACAGCTCGCAGTAGCCGAGGAGGTCCTCATAGGTGGCGTACCGGCGCACCCGCTGGTCCTGCCGGTTCGCCTCGATCAGGCCGAGGAACGGCTCGGGGGACAGCCGGTGGCGGCGGACCGTGGGCAGCAGCGCGCGCAGCAGCGGATGGCGGGGCTCCGGGGACGCTCCGTCCGCGGTGTCCGTGTCGCCGGTGCCGCCTGCGTTGTCACTGTTTGCGATGTTGCCGTTTGCGATGTTGCCGTTTGCGATGTTGCCGTTTGCGATGTTGCTGTGCGCATGGTCGAACACGCGCCTGAGATCGCTCTCGAAGGCGTCGAGCATCGCGAGTGGATCGCCGGCCCGGTCCCGGTCGAGGCCCAGCAGCTCGGCGTCGGCGCCGCCGGGGGGCAGATCGCCGTCGCCGATGTCATCGACCAGACGGGCGTAGCCGTAGACGGCCATGAGGTCGGCCCGCCAGGCGCGGGGGAGGAAGAAGGGTGCGACGGGGAAGTTCTCGTGCGCGGCCTTGTCGAGTACGGCCCGGGCGGCCTCCCGCCCGTCGAGGGGACCGCTGGACGTGCTATGGGACCCGCTGCGCTCGTCCTCCACGGTCACCGTGGACAGCCAGGCGCACGGGCAAGGTCCAGGTCTCCGCCCGGACCCGGGTGACCGGGCCCTGTAGGAGAGCTGGAGATGGGCCGGGTAGCCAATGCCGTCACATCCCCCGTTCTACACCGGTTACCAAGGTCGACAAGACGTGAACACGCCGACACGCCGACACGCCGCACCGCCAGGTCAAGGGCGCTCACGGCCACGCCCCCCGCAGGGGGCGGCGACGCAGGTCCCACGTGTCCGAATGAGCACCGGTACAGCTTACGCCTCTCGGTGTACAAACGTGCGGGGATGTACCCCGAGGCGGCCCCGGGAGATCCCCTAGGGGGACCCTAGGCCGTGTCCTCCTCGTAGAACTCCTCGATGTCCAGCATCAGACACAGATGGCGCAGCTCGAACTCGAAGAACGACTTCCCCTCCGGCATCGCGAACGACATATGGCCGAGGGCCTCCATGGAGATCACCCCGTACAGCCGCACCCAGCAGCGGAGCATCACGGCGAGCGCGCCCGGAGGCATCTCGACGCCCTGGTCCTCGCTGAGCTCCACCAGCGCCCGCACCAGCCCGGGGTCGAGCTCCTCCTCCTTGGGGGCGGGGAAGCCGCGCACCCGCCACAGGTCCGAGATCAGGTCGGAGAACACCGAGCCGAAGACCCAGCCCATGTTCCGGTCCGGCTTGGTCTCCTCCCGGCCCAGGCCCGGGGCCCAGGGGCCGAGTATGAGCCCGAACTCATGGGGGTGCTTGATGGCCCAGATGCGCAGCGCTCGCGCCCCGCCGATCAGCCCGCGGCCGGGCTCCGACTCGGGCAGCCGGCCGATCACCCCGCGCATATAACGGGCCATCTCGGCGAAGATGTCCACACGCAGCTGGAGGATCAGGGCGTCACGGCTGCTGAAATAGCGGTAGACGGCGGGCGCGGTCATGCCCATCTCACGGGCGATGGCCCGGATCGTCACATTCTCCGGACCCTCCTGAACCAGGAGCGTCCGGGCGACATCCTTGATCTCTCGGATGGTCGCGATGCGCAGCCGCTCGCGCCGTGAGTACGGTGCGACGTGCGCTTCCCCTGGCGACACGCGTCCCCCTCCCTGATACCCCGCCGCTCGACAAGAACTCGGCGTTCAGGCACACGATACAGCGCCTCCGTTTAGTGAACGCCGCCCACGTCAGTTCCCCGCGTTCACTGGCGAGAAAGGAACACCTCTCCGTCCGCCACGTGGACCGCGTAGGCCTCCACGGGGTCCACCGCGGGCGGCTCCAGGGCCTCGCCCGTGCGGAGGCAGAAGCTGCTGTAGTGCCAGGGACAGACCACCGTCTCCCCCTCCAACTCGCCCTCGGACAGGGGAGCTTCCTCATGCGAGCAGCTGTCGCGCAGGGCGCGGAGCGTTCCTCCGACGTTCGCCAGGAGCACCTTGACGCCCTCTATTTCCACCGTCGTCATCTCGCCAGGCTGCACATCCGCCAGGCGCGCGACACGGATCCCGCCGCGTTCGCTCGCGGTCTCGCTCATCGGGTGACTCCTCTCTTGGCGCACCTCACTCTACAGATGGCGGAATGTCAGATTCAGATACGGCGGACGCATAGACGATTGACTACCCGCCAGACGACATTTCCACAGCCCCCGGAGACGGTTGACAGGCGCAGCCCGCGTCGCTCTGGAGCAAACACTTGTCGCTGGGGTCAATTTGAGTCTCGGTCAATTTCAGCGGCGCGGGGTTCTCCCATCGGCCGGCAAACGCCGCAGGCCCCGCCGGACGGTGTCCGGCGGGGCCTGCTGGTGCGCGGAGGTCGGCTACTTGCCGGTCTCCTTCTCGTACGCCTTGATGACCTCGTCGGTCGGGCCGTCCATCAGCAGCTCGCCCTTCTCCAGCCACAGCACCCGGTCACAGGTGTCCCGGATCGACTTGTTGTTGTGGCTGACCAGGAAGACCGTGCCGGCGTCCTTGCGCAGCTCGCGGATGCGGGCCTCCGAGCGCTTCTGGAACTTCCGGTCGCCGGTGGCCAGCGCCTCGTCGATCATCAGTACATCGTGGTCCTTGGCGGCGGCGATCGAGAACCGCAGCCGGGCCGCCATACCGGAGGAGTAGGTGCGCATCGGCAGCGTGATGAAGTCGCCCTTCTCGTTGATGCCCGAGAAGTCGACGATGCCCTCGTAGCGCTCGCGGATCTGCTCCCGCGACATCCCCATGGCCAACCCGCCGAGGATGACGTTCCGCTCGCCGGTCAGGTCGTTCATCAGCGCCGCGTTCACGCCGAGCAGCGATGGCTGGCCATCGGTGTAGACCTTGCCGCGCTCGGTGGGCAGCAGCCCCGCGACGGCCTTGAGCAGCGTCGACTTGCCGGAGCCATTGGAGCCGATCAGGCCGATCGACTCACCGCGGTAGGCCACGAAGGTGACCCCGCGCACGGCGTGCACCTCGCGCATACCCGGGGAGTTCTTGCGCCGGAGGATGCGGCTGAGGGCCGCGGTGGCGCTGCCCCGGCCACGCGGACCGCCGTTGACCCGGTAGACGATGTGCACATCGTCGGCGATGACGGTCGGGATGCGCCCGGCGGTCGGCGCCGCCGGAGAGGCCTGGGGCGCGTCGGACGCCTGAGAAGCCTGATCAAGGATTTGCTCAGCCACGGCCGTACTGCTCCTCTGCCTTCCAGAAGTACACAAAGCCGCCGACGCCGAAGAGCACCGCCCAGCCCAGGGCCAGCGCCCACACATGGGGCGGCAGGTTCCCCGCGCCATAGCCGTCGATCAGCGCGTACCGCATCAGATCCATGTAGACGGCCGCCGGGTTGGCCATCATGGCGTCCGAGACCCAGCCGCTCGCCCCCGCCGACTCCAGCGTCCGCGCCAGCGGGAACATCACTCCGGACGCGTACATCCACGTCCGCAGGAGGAACGGCAGCAGCTGAGCCAGGTCCGGGGTCTTGGCTCCCAGCCGGGCCATGATCAGCGAGAGACCGATGTTGAAGACGAACTGGAGCGCGAGCGCCGGGAGGATCAGCACCCAGGACGGGCCCGGGTAGTGCCCGAACCCCAGCAGCACGATCACCAGCACGATCATCGAGAACAGCAGTTGCTGGAGCTGCTGGAGCGAGAAGGAGATGGGGAGCGAGGCCCGCGGGAAGTGCAGGGCCCGCACCAGACCCAGGTTCCCGGAGATCGCGCGCACACCCGACATCGCGGAGTTCTGGGTGAAGGTGAAGACGAAGACACCCGTCACCAGGAACGGGATGTACATGTCGTGCGGCATGCCCCGGCTGCTCTTCAGCAGCAGTCCGAAGATGAAGAAGTACACCGCCGCGTTCAGCAGCGGCGTCGCCACCTGCCACAGCTGGCCGAGCTTGGCCTGGCTGTACTGGGCGGTGAGCTTGGCCTGCGAAAAAGCCAGAATGAAGTGGCGCCTGCCCCACATCTGCCGGACGTAATCGGGAAGGCTCACCCGGGCGCCGCTCACCGACAGCCCGTACTTCGCCGCCAGCTCTGCCGGGGCCAAGCCGTCGTCCGGCGACGGCGGGGCGCTGGCGACCGCACTGTTGTGCGTAGTCTCGCTCACAGTTGACACTTTCGTCCTCATCAGGGGTGCGCTGACGGGGGCCGCGCCCCGGGTCGCGCCCGATGCTCTCAGATACGAGCTTGTCAGATGACAGGCGGTCGGCCCAGTCGGGTCAGGCGCCATACCGTACGCCACTTCATGGGGCGCCGCGCACCACATGGCGTCTTCCAGCCTTCCCGGAACCCGCCCAGCCAGGCACGAAGCGCATCCTTGGAGGGTCGCCGGGCCAAGGTGAGCAGCAGCCAGACGCCGAGATAGACGGGGACGAGCGGGATGGGGAGGTTGCGCCGCGCCAGCCAGACCCGGTTGCGGGCGACCATGCGGTGGTAGACCGCGTGCCGGCTCGGCGCGGTGGCCGGGTGGTGCAGCACCATGTCCGACCGGTAATCGATCATCCAGCCGGCGTTCAGTGCGCGCCAGGCCAGGTCGGTCTCCTCATGGGCGTAGAAGAAGTCGTCCGGCAGGCCGCCGACCTGCACGAAGACCTTCGTACGGACCGCGTTGGCGCCGCCGAGGAAGGTGGTCACGCGCGAGGACCTCATGGGGTCGGAGGCGCGCAGCCTGGGCACATGGCGGCGCTGTGTGGTGCCGGTCTCAGGGTCGGCGATACGGAAGGAGACGATGCCGAGCTCGGGGTCGGCGGCGAAGGCCTGGCGGCACAGCTCGGCGGTGTCCGAGTTGGGCAGCAGGCCGTCGTCGTCGAGGAAGAGCAGCACGTCGACCTCGGCGCCGCCGGGGCCGAACGCCTCGATGCCGACATTGCGCCCCGCCGGGATGCCCACGTTCTCCGGGAGCTCGACGGTGCGCACCCCGTCCGGCAGCTCGGGCAGCGGCGAGCCGTTGCCCACGACGACCACCTCGATCCGGTCGCCGTCCTGCTTGGCGACCGAGTCGAGCAGCGCGCGCAGCTCGTCGGGGCGGTTGCCCATCGTGAGGACGACCGCGCCGACCTTGAGTGTGTCCGTCATCACTTCAACCTGCTCGACGCGAGGATGGACACCAGGTGAAGAAGGGTTTGCAGAAGGGCGATGCCCGCGAGTACGGCGACGCCGAGCCGGGAGAAGAACAGGTCGCCCCGCACCGAGTCCAGGACCGCCAGGACCAGGATCAGCAGGGACGCCTCTATCCCCAGGACCAGCCGGTGGAACTTCAGCGCCGCCGCGGCCTTGCGGGCCATCGCCATGCCGGAGGAGCGCGGCTCGGACGCCGCCTCCTTGACCGGCGGCAGCCCGCCCTGGTGGCGGGCGACGCCGACGAGGTCGGTCTCGGCCTTGATGAGGATCGCGCCGAGGGCGGCCAGGGTGCCGAGGAAGGCCCAGAGCCAGTCGATCCGGCCGCCGCCCCACAGGTCGGAGGCGCGCAGACCGAAGCCGACGAGCACCGCGGCGTCGGTCAGATAGGCGCCGACCCGGTCCAGGTAGACCCCGCCGAGCGAGAACTGCTGCCTCCAGCGCGCGATCTCACCGTCGACGCAGTCCAGCAGCAGATAGAGCTGAACCGCGACCACACCGAGCACGGCGCCCGGGATCCCCGGCACCAGGAGTGCCGGGGCCGCGAGCACGCCGCAGACGGTCATCAGGTACGTGAGCTGGTTGGGCGTGACCCTGGTGTTGACCAGATGGCGGTCGACCCGCAGGGAGACCTCGCGCATGTAGAGGCGTCCCATCCAGTGCTCACCGCTCCGCCGGTCCTTCACACCCGCGGGGTGGACGACCGGGCGGAGTTCAGCCACCGATGGTTTGACTGACTGCTTTGGCATAGTCGGCGTATGCGTCCCTGATCGCGTCGGAGGAGAGGTCAAGGTGCTCGAGGATCGTGTAGCGCCCGGGGCGCGTCTGCGGCGCGTACTCCACCGCCTTGACGAACTCGTCCTCGCTGAATCCGATTTCGGTCGGCAGGACGGGCAGGCCGTGCCGCCGCAGCACATCGACCATCAGCGCGGACTGCTCGTGCGCGCCCCGCAGGTGCATCGCGAAGGCGGCGCCGAGGCCGACCTGCTCGCCGTGGAGCGCGGAGCGCTTGGGGTAGAGCAGGTCGAAGGCGTGGCTGATCTCATGGCAGGCGCCTGAGGACGGCCGGGTGTGACCGGCGATCGACATGGCGATGCCGGACAGCACCAGGCCCTCGGACAGCACGGTCAGGAAGTCGTCGTCACCGCAGCCGCCGGGGTGCCGGAGCACCGACTCGCCCGCGGTGCGGGCCATGGCCGCCGCGAGGCCGTCGATCGGCTCGCCCGTCTCCTTGTGGGACAGCTCCCAGTCCGCGATCGCGGAGATGTTGGAGACGGCGTCGCCGATGCCGGAGCGGACGAAGCGGACCGGGGCGTCGCGGATCACATCGAGGTCGATGACCAGCGCGATCGGGGTCGGCACACCGTACGAGCCGCGGCCCGCGTCGTTGTCCAGGATCGACACCGGCGAGCAGATGCCGTCGTGCGACAGGTTCGTCGCGACGGCGACCATCGGCAGGCCGATGCGCGCCGCGGCGTACTTGGCGGCGTCGATGATCTTCCCGCCGCCCAGGCCGACGACCGCGTCGTAGTGCCCGGACTTCATGGCGTCACCCAGCTGGATGGCGCCGTCGATGGTGCCGTCGGCCAGCTCGAACCAGTCGGCGCCCGGCAGCACCGGGGCCAGCCGGTCGCGCAGCACGGCGCCGGAGCCGCCGCTGATCGCGACCGCCAGCTTCCCGGAGGCCGAGATGCGCTGGTCGGCCAGCAGGCCCGCCAAGTCGTCCAGGGCCCCGGCGTTGATGTCGACGGAGACGGGAGACGGAATGAGGCGGGTCAGTACTGGCATGCGATCTCACGGCCCTTCGCGAGGTCGTCGTGGTTGTCGATCTCGACCCACTTGATGTCGCCGATCGGGGCCACGTCGACCTTGAAGCCGCGGTTCACCAGCTCCTGGTAGCCGTCCTCGTAGTACAGGTCGGGGTCGCGCTCGAAGGTGGTCTTCAGCGCGTCGGCCAGCTCCGCGGCGGCCTCGCCCTCGATGAGGGTGACGCCGATGTACTCGCCGGTCGCCTCGGCCGGGTCCATCAGCTTGGTGATCTTCTGGACGCCCTTCTCGGGGTCCGCGACGACCTTCATCTCCTCGTCGGCGAGCTGCTTCACCGTGTCCAGGGCGAGGATGATCTTCTTGCCGTCGCCCCGGGCGGCGAGCAGGGTCTTCTCGACGGAGACCGGGTGCACGGTGTCGCCGTTGGCGAGGATCACGGTGTGCCTGATCGCATCACGGGCGCACCACAGGGAGTAGGCGTTGTTCCACTCCTCGGCCTTGTCGTTGTCGATCAGGGTGAGCTTGAGGCCGTACTTCGCTTCCAGCGCCTCCTTGCGCTCGTACACGGCCTCCTTGCGGTAGCCGACCACGATCGCGACCTCGGTCAGTCCCACCTCCGCGAAGTTGCCGAGGGTCAGGTCGAGGACGGTGATGGCCTCCTCGTTCCCTTCGGGACCCACCGGCACCAGGGCCTTGGGGAGGGTGTCGGTGTAAGGGCGCAGACGCCGTCCGGCGCCGGCCGCCAGCACGAGGCCGATCATGCGGGTTCTCCTGTTTCGTCGTGTACAGCGGGTGCTCCGGAGGACACCCAGAAGCGGATGCTCTCGCTGAGCACGGCCAGCGCGAGGGCCGCCGCGAGAGCGGTCAGCGCGATGGTGAAGCCTTGGTTCTGCTCGTACAGCAGGGCGGCGGCGACCGTGACCGCCAAGGTCCGCCCCTCGTGCCCGCCGATCGCCCGCACCAGCCAGTGCGGGGGCGCGCCGGTGCCGCCACGGATGCGGTACACCGTGTCGTAGTGATGGTAGGCGACCGCCGACACCAGCCCGAAAGCGGCGGGCAAGGCCCCGTTCACCCCCGAGTCAGCTGCCAGGACCAGGATGGTGCCGTATTCCGCGGCGCGGAAGACCGGCGGCACGAGCCAGTCGAGCGGTCCCTGGAGCGAACGGGCCACGGCCAGCCCGGAGGTGAGCGCGTAGCCCGCGGCGGCGACGACCGCCCAGGGGCTGCCGAAGGGTGTGAGGGCCGCCACGGCGACGACGGCGACCGCCCCGAGCAGGGCGACGGCGGGGGCGGCGAAGGCCGGGAGCCGGCGCGCGGCCCCGCGGAGGGCCGCGGCGAAGCCCTGGGCGAGCGGACCCGAGTCGGCGAGGTCCGCGAGGGCGAGCGTCGCGCGGTCGGTGCGCCGCGCCCTGCGGGTCAGCGAGCGCAGCACGCGGCCCGCGGTGGTGTAGCAGGCGGCCAGCGCGCAGCCGACGAGCAGCACATAGAAGGTGATACGGGGCGTGGTGCACGCGGTGAGCACGGCGATCAGCGCCCAGCGCTCGCCGATCGGCAGCACGATCATCCGCCGCAGCCAGACCGTCCAGCCGACGCTGTCGAGGCGGTTGGAGAGGGCGGCGGTGGGGCTGGTGTTGCCGGTGGCGTCGTGGTTCGCCTCGTTGAAGGAGAAGTCGACGACATGGCGGCAGGTCTGGAGCACCATCGCGCCGAGCGCGAGCGCCCATACGTCATCCCCGCCGCGCGCGGCGCCCAAGGCGAGCCCCGCGTAGTAGGCGTACTCCTTGGCCCGGTCGAACGTCGCGTCCAGCCAGGCGCCGAGCGTGGAGTACTGGAGGGAGTAGCGGGCGAGCTGCCCGTCGGTGCAGTCCAGGACGAAGGAGGCGATCAGCAGCGCTCCGGCCGCGATGAACCCGGGGCGGGTGCCGGTGGCCGCGCAGCTCGCCGCGATGAGGGCGGTGAGCAGGGAGGCGGTGGTGACCTGGTTGGGCGTCAGCCCGCGGCGGGCGCACCAGCGGGCGATGTAGCGCGAATAGGGGCTGATGCAGAAGGTGGTGAAGAAGCCGTCCCGCGCCTTGACCGCGCTGCGCAGCCGCACCCGCTCGTCGTCCACCGCGTTGGTGCGGGCCAGCGCCTCTCCGCGCTCCGGCGCGTCCTCGGGCACGGCGGCGACGAGCACCCCCAGCTCGGGCCGGTGCACGGCGACGTCCTCGGCGCCCAGGGCGTCGGCGAGGGCGTCGGGCAGCACGGCCGGGCCGTCCGGGACCGGCAGCGGGGCCTCGGCCGCGGGGGCCGCCGGGGCGCCCGCCGCGGCGAGGGCGCCGCGTCCGGGAGCCGGAGCTCCCGGGGCGTACGCCGTCAGCGCGCGGGTGAGCGCCGCGCGGGCCTCCGGCTGGGCGGTGAGGGCACCGTGGACCGCGGCGGCCGGGAAGCGCGGATCGGTCAGAGCCAGGCGCAGTGCGTGGACGTGGCCGACGAAGCGCGGGTCGACCAGGGCCACCCGCTCACGCGCCGGGGCGGCCGCGAGCTCCCTCGCGACCCCGGCGGCGTCGGCTGCCGTGCGCACGTCGAACCCCAGCGACCGCAGGTCGTCCTCAAGGGACGAGCCCGCGACCGCGGGACCGGTGAGAATGGCGGTCGACAGACGAACTCACTCCTTGGCAGCTGGCACGGTGGCCGCGCCGGACAGGCATCGGCCCAGGGGTCGCCGTCCGGGCAGCGGGCGTGGCACGCCCCCGGACCCCGTAAGGGCCGGGCGGCACGTCGGCAGAGGCTATCGGATGGAAGGAAGCGTCCGTTCACCGCACATTCATCGCCCGATCGGGGGAACGACGGCTTCCGCTGCCGCGATCATCATGGTGGATGGCGGCGCTCCACGACAAACGGCGGCCGACCCGGCTGTGGGTAGGGTGCGGACATGACGTGGCTGATCACAGGTGGTACCGGATATATCGGGGCGCATGTCGTGCGGGTCATGGCGGAGGCCGGGGAGCGGGTCGCCGTGCTCGACGACCTGTCCAGCGGCGTCGCCGAGCGGCTGCCGGACGGCGTCCCTCTGGTAACCGGCTCCACGCTCGACCGTGAGCTGCTGGACCGCACCTTCGCCGACCTCGGGGTGACCGGGGTGGTGCATCTGGCGGCGAAGAAGCAGGTCGGGGAGTCCGTCGAGCAGCCGCTGCGCTACTACCGGGAGAATGTGCACGGCCTGACCGTGCTGCTGGAGGCGGTGGTCGCGGCCGGGATCGGCAGCTTCCTCTTCTCCTCCTCCGCCGCGGTCTACGGGATGCCGGATGTGGAACTCGTCACCGAGGACACACCCTGCCAGCCGATGAATCCGTACGGCGAGACCAAGCTGGCCGGAGAATGGCTGGTCAGAGCCACGGGCGCGGCCCATTCGATCTCCACGGCCTGTCTGCGCTACTTCAATGTGGCGGGCGCCACGCGCCCCGAGCTGGCCGACACCGGCGTGTTCAACATCATCCCGATGATGTTCGAGCGGATCACCCGGGGAGAGGCCCCCCGGATCTTCGGCGACGACTATCCGACGCCGGACGGCTCCTGCATCCGCGACTACATCCACGTCGAGGACCTGGCCTCCGCCCACCTCGCCGTGGCCCGCCGGCTGGCCGAGCGGCCGGGGGCGGGCAATCTGACGGTGAACATCGGCACCGGCGAGGGCGTCTCCGTGCGCGAGATGGCCAAGCTGATCGGCGAGGTCACCGGCCGCCCGGACCTCGCCCCGGTGGTCGAGGCGCGCCGCGCGGGCGACCCGGCCCGGGTCGTCGGGTCGGCCGAGCTGATCGCCAAGGACCTGGGCTGGAGCGCGCGGCACGGGGTGGAGGCGATGGTGCGGTCCGCCTGGGACGGCTGGTGCCTGCACCACCCGGAGGCCCGGCGCGGCTGACGGCCGCCCGGGCGGCCTGCCGAAGCCCGGCGCGGCTGACCGCGCCGCCGGGCGGCGCCGTAGTTCACTGGGGCGTAGGGCAGGCGCGCGCCCCGGCCCGACGTCGCGCGGGAGGAGGCCGTACATGGGCGCAGGCCACAACCACGGCGGCGGCCTCGCCACGGCGGGCGCCAGGCATCAGTGGCGGCTGCGGGCCGCCCTCTGGATCACGCTCACGGTGACGGCCGTGGAGGTGACCGGCGGTGTGATCGCCGGCTCGCTGGCGCTGCTGGCGGACGCCGGCCACATGGCCACCGACGCGCTCGGGATCGCGATGGCGCTGCTGGCGATCCACTTCGCGAACCGCCCGCCGAGCCCGCGCCGCACCTACGGCTACGCCCGGGCCGAGATCCTGGCCGCGCTGGCGAACTGTCTGCTGCTGCTCGGCGTCGGCGGCTACATCCTGTACGAGGCGGTGGCGCGGTTCATCACGCCGACCACCAGCCACGGCGGGCTGACGATCCTGTTCGGCGCCATCGGCCTGGCCGCGAACGCGGTGTCGCTGGCGATACTCAGGGGCGGGCAGCGGGACAGCCTCAATGTCCACGGGGCGTTTCTGGAGGTGCTGGCGGACGCGCTGGGCTCGGTCGCGGTCCTCGTCTCGGCGGGGATCATCGTGGCCACCGGCTGGCAGACGGCCGATCCGATCGCCTCCCTGCTGATCGGCCTCATGATCGTGCCGCGGACGCTCCGGCTGCTGAAGGAGACGCTGAACGTCCTGCTGGAGGCGGCGCCGCGGGATGTGGACATGGGCCAGGTACGGGCCCACATCCTCGCTCTCCCCGGCGTCGAAGGGCTGCATGATCTGCATGTATGGACCATCACCTCCGGCATGCCGGTACTCTCCGCACACGTTGTGGTCAGCCGTCGGGTGCTGGACGCAGTCGGCCATGAACGGATGCTGCACGACCTACAGGGCTGTCTGGGCGAACACTTCGACGTGAGCCACTGCACGTTCCAGCTGGAGCCGGGCGGACATGCTGAGCACGAAGCCAAGCTTTGCCACTGACACATGGCACAGGTGCGGCAGACTTGAGGGTTCCGAGACGGACGATGAGGACGGTCATGCCAATCACACCCGCCAACGGCCGCACCGCCGACACCGCCGGGCCCACCGCGCCGGGCGCCCCGGCCGGTTCCACCGAGCCGATCATGCTGGAGCTGGTCGACGAGGACGGCAGGACCATCGGCACCGCGGAGAAGCTCTCCGCCCACCTCGCCCCCGGCCGGCTGCACCGGGCCTTCTCCGTCTTCCTCTTCGACGACGAAGGGCGGCTGCTGCTCCAGCGCCGGGCCCTGGGCAAGTACCACTCCCCCGGCGTCTGGTCGAACACCTGCTGCGGCCACCCCTACCCCGGCGAGCCGCCGTTCGTGGCCGCGGCCCGGCGCACGGGTGAGGAGCTGGGGGTGGCGCCCGCGCTGCTGCGTGAGGCGGGCACGGTGCGCTATAACCACCCGGATCCGGTGTCGGGCCTGGTGGAGCAGGAGTACAACCACCTGTTCGCGGGGCTGGTGCGGGCGAAGCCGCATCCGGACCCGGAGGAGATCGGCGAGATCGCCTTCGTCACCCCCGAGGAGCTGGCCGCGCTGTTCGAGCGGAACCCCTTCTCGGCCTGGTTCATGACCGTGCTGGACGCCGCCCGGCCGGCGATCCGGGAGATCACCGGAACCGCGGCGGGCTGGTAGCGGTCAGCCCGGCCCGGGCCGCCGCGAGCGGCAGCGCCGCCCAGACCACCTTGCCGCCGCTGGGAGTGTGCTGGACGTCATAGACCCCGCCGGCCTCCTCCGTGATCGTCTGGACCAGTAACAGCCCGCGCCCACCGGTCCGGCCCTGGTCGGCCATCAGCGCCTTCGGCCGGTAGGGGTGGTTGTCCTCGACCGCGACCCGCACCCAGTCCGGACCGATGGACACCTCCACGGCGATCTCCGGGGAGAGCAGCGCCGCATGCCGTACGGCATTGGTGACCAGCTCGGAGACGATCAGCAGAAGGCTCTGCACCAGGTCGTCGGGGGCGGGCACCCGCTGGTGGGCCAGCAGATCCCGCACCGCGTGCCGGGCCTGCGGGACCGAGGTGTCGAGTGCGGGGGCGGTGAAGCGCCAGACGCCCTCGTAGGCGACCGGCCCGCGGGGCGGGGCGGCTCCCGGTTCAGGAGGGACACTCCCGACGATCTCCATGTCCGATCCCCACCCATCGCCGCAGCTCGAACTCTCTCCGTCGAGTGTTGGGAATGTGTTGGTACGGACCGGGTAACTGAGCGCAAGTCGCCGCCTATCGACGGCTTTTGACCGCGTGCGTATGCCAGCGTCACTCGCTCGACTGTTCCTGCCCGGCTTGCTTCCGGCGATGCCGACGGTCGCTTGAGCGGCCCGGCTACGATCCGCCGCATGGAGCCCTGCCTGCACCACGACGTCGCCGACGGCACAGCGACCGTCGTGATCCGCAACCCCGCCAAGCGCAATGCGCTGACCCCCGGTATGTGGCGCGCGCTGCCCCCGCTGCTGGAGCGGCTGGCCGCCGACCCGGCCGTACGGGCCCTGGTGCTCACCGGAGAGGGCGACACCTTCAGCGCGGGCGCGGACATCGGCTCGCTGGGCACGACCTACGAGGAGTCCACGGCGCTCGCGCTGCCCGCCGAGGAGGCCCTGGCCCACTTCCCCAAGCCGACGCTCGCCGCGGTGCGGGGCTACTGCGTGGGCGGCGGCTGCCAGCTGGCCGCCGCCTGCGATCTGCGGTTCGCCGAGGAGGGCGCCTGCTTCGGGGTCACCCCGGCCAGGCTCGGGATCGTCTACGCGCCCTCGTCCACCCGGCGGCTGGTGGATCTGGTCGGCCCGGCGACCGCCAAGTACCTGCTGCTGTCCGGCGAACTGATCGGCGCCGAGCGGGCGCTGCGGACGGGGCTGGTGGACGAGGTGCTGCCACCGGGCGGGCTGGACGGGCGGGTGGCGGAGTTCACGCGGGTGCTGCTGTCCCGGTCCGCGCTCGCCCAGGCGGCGGCCAAGGAGTTCACGGCCGGGCCCGTCGATCCGGCGCGCCTGGAGTACTGGCGGGAGCAGGCGAGCGACAGCGGCGAGACCCGGGAGGGCATCGCCGCCTTCGTCGAGCGCCGCGCCCCTCGCTTCGGCTGGACGCCCCCGGCGCGCTCAGACCGTCACCCCGCCGTCGCCGGCCCCTCGGTTCCGGCCGATCACAGCCGCTGAAGCCCCGCACCGCGTTCCCGCCCCGGCTCCCGGGGCGGGAACGGGCCTGCACACCATCGCATACCCATAAGTAACATGCGGGCATGACCTCACTTCCCGAGCGTGCCGGTCGGCGCTGCCACGCCGTCGTCAACCCCTTCCACTCGACCGTCTACTTCCAGCGCGACATCGGGCGTGAGCTCGAGCGGCTGGGGGTCGAGGACCGGGGCGCCGACTACTTCGTCAGCCGTGCGGCGGCGTTCGGCCGCGTCGGAGCCGGGACCGTCACCGCGACCTTCTTCAACTTCAAGCACGACCTGGTCGCCCGGCACCTCCCCGCCGCCTGGGACGTGATCTCCCCCGACGACGCGCTGGCGGCCCGGCTGCGCGCGGCCGACAGCGTGCTGCGGCGGCTGCTCGGCGACGACGCGGTCTCCTCGAAGGAGATGGCCGAGGCCGCGGAGCTGGCGCTACGCGCCACGGAGGCGTGTTCCCGCGCCGCCCGCCCCCTGTACGCCGCGCACGCCGACCTCCCCGTCCCCAACGCCCCGCACCTGGCCTACTGGCACGCCGCCACGCTGCTGCGCGAGCACCGCGGCGACGGCCATCTGATGACGATCCTGGGCGCCGGGCTCGACCCCGTGGAGGCGCTGGCCAGCCATACGGCGAGCGGCAGGGGCATGTCCCCGACGTGGATCCTGCGGTCGAGGGGCTGGTCGGCGGACGAGTGGGCGGCCGCGCAGGAGCGGCTTCGGGAGCGCGGACTGCTGGCCGCCGACGGGGAGTTGACGCCGGCGGGCACGGAGCTGCGCAAGGCCCTGGAGGACGAGACGGACCGGCTGGACCGGGCCCCGTACGAGCACCTCGGGGCGGCGGGCGTGGCGCGGCTGACAGAGCTGGCGGAGGCCTTCACCGGCGCCGTGATCGCGGCGGGCGGGTTCCCCGCGGACCTCATCGGGAAGCGCTGAGCGGTATCGGCGGGCGCCGAGCGGCGCGGGTTTGGCGGTGGGGCGGCGGGATACCCGGTCAGCGAGGACGATCGGCCGTCCCTCCAGGGCGCCCAACCGCGCGCCGCGCACGCCGGCGACAAGCCCGTGCCCCGCGCCGCGTACGGCGCCCGGCGGCGGCTGTCGGTCGGTCGCACCCGCCTCTGTCAGTGCCACCTGCCACAATGCAGATCGCAGCGCAGACAGAAAGCGGAGCGTGATCGTGACGACGTCCATCGAAGGCAGGATCGCCGAGGAGCTCGGCGTACGGGAGCGGCAGGTCAAGGCCGCCGTCGAGCTGCTCGACGGCGGCTCGACCGTGCCGTTCATCGCGCGCTATCGCAAGGAAGCGACCGAGATGCTCGACGACGCGCAGCTGCGCACCCTCGAGGAGCGGCTGCGCTATCTGCGGGAGCTCGAGGAGCGGCGCGCCGCGATCCTGGAGTCCGTCAGATCGCAGGGCAAGCTCGACGAGGCCCTGGAGGCGCAGATCCTCGCCGCGGACTCCAAAGCCCGGCTGGAGGACATCTACCTGCCCTTCAAGCCGAAGCGCCGCACCAAGGCGCAGATCGCGCGGGAGGCCGGTCTGGAGCCGCTGGCCGAAGGGCTGCTCGGCGATCCTTCCGTGGAGCCGTCGGCCGCCGCGGCCGCCTTCGTCGACGCGGAGAAGGGGGTCGCCGACCCCGCCGCCGCGCTGGAGGGCGCCCGGGCCATCCTCACCGAGCGGTTCAGCGAGGACGCGGACCTCATCGGCGAGCTCCGCGAGCGCATGTGGACGCGCGGGCGGGTGGCCACCAGGGTGCGGGACGGCAAGGAGGAGGCGGGCGCGAAGTTCGCCGACTACTTCGAGTTCGCCGAGCCGTTCACCGAGCTGCCCTCACACCGGGTGCTGGCCATGTTCCGCGGCGAGAAGGAGGAGGTCCTCGACCTCACCCTGGAGCCGGAGGAGCCCTCCGAGGAGGCGGGCCCCACCTCGTACGAGCGCAGCATCGCGCACCGCTTCGGCATCGCCGACCGGGGCCGCCCCGCCGACAAGTGGCTGGCCGACACCGTGCGCTGGGCCTGGCGCACCCGGGTCCTGGTGCACCTCGGCATCGACCTGCGGCTGCGGCTGCGGCAGGCCGCGGAGGACGAGGCGGTGCGCGTCTTCGCCGCCAATCTGCGCGATCTCCTCCTCGCGGCCCCGGCCGGCACCCGCGCCACGATGGGCCTGGACCCCGGCTTCCGTACGGGGGTGAAGGTGGCCGTGGTCGACGCGACCGGCAAGGTGGCCGCGACCGACACGATCTACCCGCACGTCCCGCAGAACAAGTGGAACGAGTCCCTCGCCAAGCTGGAGCGGCTGGCGCGCGAGCACGACGTCGAGCTCATCGCGATCGGCAACGGCACGGCGTCCCGCGAGACCGACAAGCTCGCGGGCGAGCTGTGCGGCGCCCACCCGGAGCTGAAGCTCACCAAGGTGATGGTCTCCGAGGCCGGCGCCTCCGTGTACTCGGCCTCGGCCTTCGCCTCGCAGGAGCTGCCCGAGCTGGACGTCTCGCTGCGCGGCGCCGTGTCCATCGCGCGGCGGCTCCAGGACCCGCTGGCCGAGCTGGTCAAGATCGACCCGAAGTCGATCGGCGTCGGCCAGTACCAGCACGACCTGTCCGAGGTGAAGCTCTCCCGCTCGCTCGACGCGGTGGTCGAGGACTGTGTGAACGGCGTCGGGGTCGACGTCAACACCGCCTCGGCCCCGCTGCTCAGCCGGGTCTCCGGCATCGGCGGCGGGCTCGCGGAGAACATCGTCGCCCATCGCGACGCCCATGGCCCCTTCCACAGCCGCAAGGCCCTCAAGGACGTGCCCCGGCTCGGCCCCAAGGCGTACGAGCAGTGCGCGGGCTTCCTGCGCATCCGCGGCGGCGACGACCCGCTGGACGCCTCCAGCGTGCACCCCGAGGCGTACCCGGTGGTGCGGGCGATGGCCGGCTCGGCGGGCGACGAGGTCTCGTCGCTCATCGGCAACACGGCCGTGCTGCGCCGGCTCAAGCCCGCGGAGTTCGTGGACGACACCTTCGGACTGCCCACGGTCACCGACATCCTCAAGGAACTCGAGAAGCCCGGCCGTGACCCGAGGCCCGCGTTCAAGACCGCGACCTTCAAGGAGGGCGTCGAGAAGATCGGTGATCTGGTTGCGGGGATGATTCTGGAGGGCGTCGTGACCAACGTCGCCGCGTTCGGGGCGTTCGTCGACGTCGGTGTGCACCAGGACGGCCTGGTGCACGTCTCCGCGATGTCGAAGACGTTCGTCAAGGACCCGCGGGATGTGGTGAAGCCCGGGGACATCGTGCGGGTGAAGGTCCTGGACGTGGACATCCCGCGCAAGCGGATCTCGCTGACGCTCCGGCTGGACGACGAGGCGGGCGCCGGTTCCGGCGGCGGCCGGGACCGTAACCGCGACCGCGACCGCGACCGCTCCGAGCAGGACGCCCGCGGCCCGCGCGGCGGCGGCCGCCGCGGCGCCCCTCAGCAGCGCCAGGGCGGCGGCCGCGGTCAGCGTGGCGGGGCGGGCGGCCGCGACACGGCCCCGGTCAACGACGCGATGGCCGACGCGCTGCGGCGGGCGGGGTTGCTGGACCCCAAGAAGCGGTAGCGGATCCCCGGAGAGCCGACCCGGCGGGAGAGCGTTTCCGCCGGGTCAGGTCTCCCGGGTCAGCTCTCGGTCACCTTGCCGTCGGCGACCTCGAGACGGCGGGTGGTGTGGACCGCGTCGAGCATCCGGCGGTCATGGGTGACCAGCAGAAGGGTGCCGGTGTACGACGCGAGCGCGGACTCGAGTTGTTCGATGGCGGGCAGGTCCAGGTGGTTGGTGGGCTCGTCCAGGACGAGCAGATTGACGCCGCGGGCCTGGAGCAGCGCGAGCGCCGCGCGGGTGCGTTCGCCCGGGGACAGGGTGGACGCGGGCCGCAGCACATGCTCGGCCTTGAGGCCGAACTTGGCCAGCAGCGTGCGCACCTCCGCCGGTTCCAGCTCCGGCACCGCCGCGCCGAAGGCGTCCAGCAGCGCCTCGCCGCCGAAGAACAGGGCGCGCGCCTGGTCGATCTCGCCGACCACCACTCCCGGCCCGAGCGCCGCCGCCCCCTCGTCCAGCGGCAGCCGGCCGAGGAGCGCGGCCAGCATCGTGGACTTGCCGGAGCCGTTCGCTCCGGTGACCGCGACCCGGTCAGCCCAGTCGATCTGGAGGTCGACGGGGCCGAAGTGGAAGTCGCCGCGCCGCACCTGAGCGCCGCGCAGGGTCGCCACCACCGCGCCCGAGCGGGGCGCGGCGGCGATCTCCATCCGCAGCTCCCACTCCTTGCGCGGCTCCTCGACCGTCTCGAGCCGCTCGATCATCCTGTCGGTCTGGCGCGCCTTGGCGGCCTGCTTCTCGGTGGACTCGACCCGGGCGCTCCGCCCGACCTTGTCGTTGTCGGGGGCCTTGCGGCGGGCGTTCTTGACGCCCTTCTCCATCCAGGCGCGCTGGGTGCGGGCCCGTGCCTCCAGGGAGCCGCGGGTGTTCGCGTACTCCTCGTAGCGTTCGCGGGCGTGGCGTCGGGCCGTCTCCCGCTCCTCCAGGTAGGAGGTGTAGCCACCGCCGTAGAGGTTCACCTGCTGCTGGGCGAGGTCGAGTTCGAGGACCTTGTCGACCGTGCGGGCGAGGAACTCGCGGTCGTGGCTGACCAGGACGGTGCCGGCGCGCAGCCCTTGGACGAAGGTCTCCAGGCGCCGCAGCCCGTCGAGGTCGAGGTCGTTCGTCGGCTCGTCGAGCAGGAAGACGTCGTAGCGGCTGAGCAGGAGCGAGGCGAGCCCGGCGCGCGCCGCCTGCCCGCCGGACAGGGCGGTCATGGGGCGGTCCAGGGAGATGTCGAGCCCCAGCGAGGCCGCTACCTCGTCCGCGCGCTCGTCGAGGTCGGCGGCGCCCAGCGCGAGCCAGCGCTCCAGGGCGATGGCGTATGCGTCGTCGGCGCCGGGCGCGCCGTCGACCAGCTCCTGGGTGGCGGTGTCGAGCGCGGTCTGGGCGGCGGCCACGCCGGTGCGGCGGGCCAGGAAGCCCCGTACGGTCTCGCCCGGCCGCCGCTCGGGCTCCTGCGGCAGATGGCCGACGGTCGCGTGCGGCGGGCTGAGCCGCACGGCGCCCTGCTCGGGGTCAGTCAGCCCGGCCAGCAGCCTCAGCAGTGTGGACTTCCCGGCGCCGTTGACACCGACGAGGCCGATCACCTCGCCGGGCGCCACGACCAGGTCGAGGCCGGAGAAGAGGGTGCGGTCGCCGTGTCCCGCGGCGAGGTCCTTGGCTACGAGAGTGGCAGTCATCAGGGCGCCGATCCTAACCGGAGCGGTGTGCGGGTGGGTCCGGGGGCGGCGGCCGCCCGTCAGTGGGCCACCGGGGCGACCAGGACCGTGGTGGAGGTGCGGGCCACCACATAGGCCTCTCCCCGGATCGCCCGCGCGTCCAGGGGGACGCGGTGGGTGCCGGGCTCCAGCCAGCCGTTGAACAGGGGGTGGGTGCGCGGGCGGCCGAGCCGGTCCAGGCGGTGGGCGAGGAGCCCCACCCGGCACGGCGCGACGACCTCCAGCAGCGCCTCGGCGCCCTCGGCCCTGAGCCCGGCCAGCCGTTGGGGGGTGTGGTTGAGGGCCTGTTCGATGCGGGCTACGAGGAGGGGGACGATCGGGGCCGCGTCGGCGACGAAGACCGCGCCTGCGCCCGCCGCCGCGAAGGCGTCGCGCACGGCGGCGCGCTCCTCGGGGCCGACCGTGCGGCCGAAGGCCACGGCGTCGTATCCGCGCAGCTCGTCAGCGTGTGCTGAGTGCGCGTCCTGGGTGATCTCGGCGCCGATGCCGATGGTGCGCAGCGCGGCGGCGAGCTTGGCGAGGAAGGCGGCGCGCCGCCCCACGAGCAGCACCCGGCGGCCCGCCGGGGCCTCGTGTGCCAGCAGCTCGGCGCGGTACTGCTCGCCGCGGAAGCGGTAGGGGCCGAGGTCGGGGTAGCTGTCCGGGGTGTCGCCGGCCTGCCAGGCGAAGTCACGCCAGACGACGTCCGGCCCCTCGCGCTCGATGACCGCCGTGACCACGCCGCACTCCAGGTCCTCGCACTCGGGGCAGCCGTAGACGACGCGACGGCCCTCGGGCAGCGGCGGCTCGGTCTCCAGCAGCAGGCCGCGTACCCGGGTGGTGAAGACGGTGGGACCGAGGTCGGCGGCGAGCGGCGAGATGACGTCGAGGTCGGCGAGGCTGGACAGCAGGGGTTCGCCGTCGACGATGAAGTCCAGGAAGTCGCGGTGCATCCGGTACGCGCCATGGGGCAGCACGCCGCCGGCGCGCATCGCCGGCGCCAGGCCGAAGGTCGCGTACTCGGAGGTCATGCGCCAAGTATTGCCCTATCGAGGCACCGCCACCGCTCAGCGCCCCGGCGATACCCTCGGGGCATGGCGAGCGATGCGATAGTCGTCGGGGGCGGGGTCATCGGTCTGACCAGCGCCATCGTGCTGGCCGAGAGCGGCCGTCGGGTAGCGGTGTGGAGCCGGGACCCGGTCGGGGCCACCACGTCGGCGGTGGCCGGCGGGCTCTGGTGGCCGTATCGCGTCGAGCCCGAGGAGAAGGTGGGCGCCTGGTCCCTGCGCACGCTCGGGGTGCTGACCGAGCTGGCCGGCCGGCCTGGGGAGACCGGCGTCCGGATGGTCGACGGGACTCTGGCGGGGATGCGCCTCGAAGATCTCGGTCCCTGGGCGGCCGAGGTGCCGGGGATGCGTGCGGCGCGGCGCGAGGAGCTGCCGGAGGGCTGGGGCCATGGGCTGCGGGCGCGCGTTCCGGTGGTCGACATGGCGACTTATCTCGGCTATCTGGGGCGGCGGCTGGAGGCGGCGGGCGGCACCGTCGAGCGGCGGGTCGTGGCCGATCTGGGCGAGGCGGCGCGGGAAGCACCGGCTGTCGTCAACTGCACCGGGCTCGGGGCGCGCGAGCTGGTGTCCGATCGTGGCGTCGCACCGGTGCAGGGGCAGTTGGTGGTGGTGGAGAACGTGGGGGTCGATGAGTGGTTCGTGGCCGCCGATCCCGACTCGGCGGCGGACACGCTGTATGTGCTGCCGCAGCCGTACGGGCTGGTCCTCGGCGGCACCGCCCGGGAGGGCGTCTGGGATCTGACGCCGGATCCGGCGACGGCCGAGGCCATCGTGGCGCGCTGCGCCCTCGCGGTCGGGCCGCGGCTTGCGGACGCGCGCGTGATCGGGCACCGGGTGGGGCTGCGCCCGGCCCGGTCGCCGGTGCGGCTGGAGGTGGCGACCGTGCCGGGCGGCGGCCGCCTCGTGCACAACTACGGGCACGGTGGGGCGGGTGTGACCGTGTCCTGGGGGTGTGCGGAGGCGGCCGCCGGGCTGCTCAGCAGTTGTTGACGGGCTGTCCTTCGGTCAGGTGGTAGGTGGCGCGGGCGTCCAGGAGCAGTGGTACGAGTGAGCGCAGCGACTGGCGCAGCGGTACGAACGCGCCGTCCGCGCCGTGCCGTACCGTGACGCCGTGCAGGGCGAGTTCGTCCTTGACGTCCGCGTACTGTTCGGCGTTCAGCCGGTAGCCGCAGGGCGGGTCGGCCAGGACCTCGCCCGCCGGGTCGTTGTCGGCGCCGCCGAGGTGGACCGGGCCGCGGTCGGCGTAGCCGGCCAGCCGGGCGCGGGTGGTGGCGGCCTCGATGCGCACTCGGCGCTGGTCCACGAAGGCGAAGGCCCCGTCGAGTGCGGCGAGTTGAGACCCTACGCGGCGTCGGTTGTTGACCGCCGGGTCGGCCTTTTCGGCGTCGGTGAGCGGGTCGACCCTGGTTTCGACGAGGAGGCCGACGGAGTGCTTGACCCCGGCGGTGTTGCGCAGGATGCGCTCCTGGCCGTCGCCTGCCACCTGCTTGACCGGATCGCCGGTCTGCGGGTCGGTCCAGATGCCGTAGACGCCGGTGTCGAAGCCCGCCCGCTCGGCGCTCGGCCGGACGTATGAGTCGGAGAGCGTGCGCGCCTCCTTGTGCACGGCGTCCGCGGTGTTGAGGTTGCGCGGCCACAGCGCCAGCAGGTCCTTCATGTAGTACGGGACGGTGGCCCCGTACTCGTGGAGGTCGTAGACGGTGTCGGGCCGCCGGTCGCGGAGGACGGCGGCCGTCGCGCGGGCCTCCGCGGTCTTGAGGGCGATGTGGTCGCGGTTGATGTCGACGCCCTGGGAGTTCTCACGGGTGTCGGCGGCGCGGCCGTCGGGGTTGGCGGTGGGGATGACGAGGACGGTGGTGTGTCTCAGGAAGCGTTTGGTCCGGGCGTCCTTGGTGTAGGCGAGGTCGCGGACGGTGGACAGGCACGCCTCGCGGCCGGAGGGCTCGTCGCCGTGCTGGGAGCAGATGAGCAGGAGCGAGTTGGTATTGGTGGGCGCGCCGATCCGTACCAGGCGCAGCGGGCGGCCCTGCTCGGTGGTGCCGATGCGGTCGACGGCGACGCTCGGGCTCGCGGCGTCGACCGCGGTGAGGAACCGTTCCTCCTCCGACTCGGTCGTCCAGCGGGCGCCGTGGCTCGCTTCGAAGCCGGTGCGGGGCTGCTGGGTTCCGGCGTGTGCGGGCGCGGAGAAGAACGAGGTGGTCAGCAGTGCGACGGCGCTGATCGCCGCGGTGCGGATCAGGGGTGCGCGTGAGATCACGGAGCGGTGTCTCCTTGGGTGACAGGGTCGGGCGTCTCTCATCAGGGCAGCCGTGGCTGCGGGCGTGGTTCGGCGACGCCCTTCAGTGTGGGCGCGGAGGTGGGGTCGGCCGGGGTGCCCGCGGCGGCCCGGGCCAGCGCCGGGGCGCCGCCGACCAGGGGCAGCCGGGCCTCGGTGCGGGCCAGGTCGAGCGTGACGGTGGGCGTGGTGTCAGCCGGTTCTATCAGGCCCGCGTCCGTGCCGGCGACGATCAGGGCCAGCCGGTGGCCGGCGGGGACGACGTGGTCCGTGGCGGCGAGGTCGAGGGTGATGGTGTACGGCTTGCCGGGGGTCAGCGGGCGGCCCTTCCCGTCGTCCGCCCAGTGGCCGAGGTCGGCCCAGCCGCGGCTGAGGACGGTGTAGTCGACGCTCGCCCTGTCCGCCTCGGTCTGCCGGAAGCAGGCACTGTCGCCCGCGGTGCTGCTGCCCCAGCAGGTGCGGTCGGCGAGCGTGCGGATGCCCTCGCCGCTGCCGGTGTAGTTCCGGATGGTGTCCGGGCCGAGGTCCACCACGACCGCGGACAGATGGGCGGAGGAGGTGGAGGGGGTCGCGGTGACCTTGACGGTCCCTGAGCCCGACAGCCGCAGGTCCTGTTGGAGGGGGGCGGTGGAGAACCCGGTCTTGGCGGCGGTCGGCTGGTCGATGCGGGCGGCCCAGTCGGCCTCGCTCAGCCCCGGGTCGTCGGTGAAGGTCTCGGTGGCGCCGGGCTCGGCGCGCTCGGTGCCGAGGACGCCGACGCCGGGGGTCCGGCCGGGGCGCGGCCGCAGCGCGGTCGGCCGGGTGTCGGCGGGGGGCCAGGTGCGGTCGGTGGCCCAGCGGTCGGGGGCGCGCTCGACGTCGGCCATCGGCTCGCGCTCGACGCCGTTGTCGATGCCGAGCAGGTAGTGGTCGAACCAGCGGTGCAGGGTGCGCACCCATTCCGCGCGGCGGAAGTCGAACGGGTCGACGTGCCCGGTCTGCGAGAGCCAGATCTTGCGCTCCACGCCCGCGTCGGCGAGCGCGTTCCACCACTGCCCGAGGTGTTTGGTGCGGACGTTCAGGTCCTGCATGCCGTGGACGGCGAAGACGCTGGCCCGCACCTTGCCGGCGCTGGGCACGTAGTCGCGCGCGGTCCACAGGTCGGTCCAGTCGCCGTTGCGCGGCGCTCCGTCGACGAGTTCCCGCTGGACGGCGGCGCAGCGGGCGTGGGCTCCGTCGCTCTCGACGGCGTCCGCGAGGCCGTCGGGGCCGCTGTCGAAGAGCGGGGCGCCCTTGGCGAAGTAGTAGTCGTACCAGGAGGAGATGGCGCCGATCGGCACGATGGTCTTCAGGCCCTTGACGCCGGTGGCCGCGACGCCGTTGGCGACGGTCCCGTCATAGCTCTTGCCGATCATGCCGGTGGCGCCGTTGGACCAGCTCGCCTTGGCGGTGGCGGTGCCGGTACGGGTGGTGTAGCCGGTGGCGCGGCCGTTGAGCCAGTCGACGACGGCCTTGGCGGACTGGATGTCGGAGCGGCCGCCGATGTCCACACAGCCGTCGGAGCGGTTGGTTCCGGCGAGGTCGACCAGGACGGTGGCGTAGCCGCGCGGCACGAAGTAGTTGTCGTAGAAGAGCGGGAAGAGGACCGGCTTGCCGGCCGCGTCGTAGGTCTTCCGCTGGCTCTCGTTGCCGCGTCCGCAGCAGGAGTAGTACGGGCTGGCGTCCATGATCACGGGGATTCGGCGGCCCTCCGCGGCGGGCTCGCCGGGCCGCACGATGTCGACGGCGACCCGGTCGGTCTTCCCGTCCGAGTCGCCGTCAAGGCCGGTGTCCACCCATACGGATTCGCGAATTGCCTTGTCGTATGAGTAGACCGGTCTGCTCTCCCGCTCGGCGGCCTGGGCGGGAGATATGCCGAGGGACGGTATGAGCGCCACGGTGAGAGCCGCCAGGGCGGCGGCCACGGGCGGCCTGAGCGCGGTCCGATGGAGGCGGGGCTTCCGCATTCGTAGCAGCACGGGCGGACCGTAGCGCGAGTCAACTCCTGCGCAGAAGAGGGCGTTCGCAAGCGGGAGGGGTCGCTGACGTCGGCCGGATGTCGATCGTGTGTCGCCGGGGTGATGGACAGGAGGGGGTCACGGCGAGTACCCAATGTCTCAGTGATCGTTCTCCCCGACGAGTTGGAGGACCCTTGCGTCACAGACTCACCGTCCCGAGCGCGGCCGCCGCCTGCCTGCTGCTGGCGGTCCCGGCCTCGGCGGCCGACGCCACCCCGGGCGCGCCCGGCATCGGGGACTCGTACTACCCCAGCTACGGCAACGGCGGGTACGACGTCTCCCACTACGACCTCCGGCTGAAGTACCGGCCGGCCACCGACCGCCTGGAGGGCACCGCGACCATCCTGGCCACCGCCACCCAGGACCTGTCCCGCTTCAACCTCGACTTCGCACTGGAGGTGAGCGAGGTGCTGGTGGGCGGCAGAAAGGCGGAGTTCGCGGCGACGGGCGACCACGAGCTGGAGATCACCCCGGCCGCCCCGCTCGACTCCGGCCGCCCGTTCACCGTGGTCGTGCGCTACCGCGGCACGCCCTCCAAGGTGCGGGTGAACGGGTTTACGGCCTGGCTGCGTACCCCGGACGGCGGGGTCGCGGCGAACGAGCCGGAGGCGGCGTGGTGGTGGTTCCCGAGCAATGACCACCCGCTCGACAAGGCCACCTACGATGTGTCGGTCGCAGTGCCCGACGGGTCACAGGCGATCAGCAACGGCACGCTGCGGTCCACGAGTTCCCGGCTGGGCTGGACGCGCTACACCTGGCGCTCCAGCAGGCCGCAGGCCACCTATCTCGCCACGCTCGCGGTCGGCCGGTTCGACCTCACCACCGACACCACGGCGAACGGCCTGCCGGTCGTCAACGCGTACAGCAAGGACCTGGGGGACAACGCGGGCGCGGCGCGCGCCAGCGTCGAACGGACGGCCGAGGTCGCGGACTGGCTCAGCGGGGTCTTCGGCCCCTATCCCTTCGACGCGCTCGGCGGCTATGTGCCCAATGTGCCGACGGGGTACGCGCTGGAGACCCAGACCCGCCCGTTCTACAGCCCCCGCCAGTTCGGAGGCGGCTCGAACGTCTCGGTGGTGGTCCATGAGCTCGCCCACCAGTGGTACGGCGACAGCGTCTCGGTGAAGGACTGGCGCGACATCTGGGTCAACGAGGGCTTCGCGCGCTACGCGCAGTGGCTGTGGTCGGAGAAGGAGGGCGACGGCACGGCGCAGGAGCTCGCGGACTATGTGTACGCGCAGCATCCGGCCGAGGACGCGTTCTGGACGGTGAAGCCGGGGGATCCGGGGCCGCAGAACCAGTTCCACGCGGCGGTGTACGACCGCGGGGCGATCGCGCTCCAGGCGCTGCGGAACGAGATCGGCGACGAGGACTTCTTCGCGATCCTCAAGGGGTGGCCCACGGAGCGGCGCTACGGGAACGGGTCGGTGCGGGACTTCGAGGCCTACGCCGAGAAGGTCTCCGGCCGGCCGCTCGGGGCCGTCTTCGACACCTGGCTGTTCACCGCGTCCAAGCCGGCGGCGCCGGCCGCGCGGGCCACCGGCGTCGGCGCGAAGGTGACCGCGGCGCGGCCGAAGTCCTGGCGCGCCATCCACGCGACGGACACGGTCCACGGGCACCCGGCCCGCTGACCCTCCCCGCCGAAGGCGGCCGCCCCCGGGGCGGCTATGGCGAGACCGTGCCGCGGTACACGTAGTGGCCGCTCTCGGCGGGGCTCAGCTCCACCAGGGCCATCGGTTTGCGCTTCGGGTTCCCCTGCTCGTCGAAGGCGATCCGGCCGCTGAGGCCGGGGAGCTCGGAGCGCTTGCCGACCTGGAGCAGCATGTTGCGCACCCCGGCCGCGTCCACCGCGGCCTCGCCCTGCGGTCCGGCGGCCAGCCGGCTCGCCTTGCCCAGGCAGAGCACCGCGTCGTGGCCCATCATCGCCTGGCCGTTCTGAAGCTCCTGGTCGCCGCCGAAGCGGGCGTCGTGGTAGGCGTCCCGGAAGGCGCGGAAGGGGTTGCCGTCGCGGGGGTAGAGCTTGGCCGTGGCGTCGGGGTGGGCGTAGGCGGTGTAGAGGACCTTGATGCCGCTGTGCTTCCACCGGGTGAGGACGTCACCGGCGACGGCGAGCGAGCCCTTCGCCTGGGGGTCGAAGAAGACGCCGACCGCGCTGGAGCCGGAGACCACGGTGAGCTCGCAGCTGCGGCCGGGCGCCGTGAGGGCCTGGAGGAAGAGCTTGAGCTCCCGTCCGCGCCCGGCGAAGTAGACGGCCTTGACCGGACGCTCCGGACGGCAGACGGTGTCGGCGATCGCGGCGAGGGCGGTGGCGGTCGAGGAGCTGCCAGAGACAAAGGACTGTCCCTCCGCGGTCTCCAGCTTCAGCCCGTGGGCGCGCCGCGCCCGGTCGAAGTCCTGGTCGAGGGACTCGTTGTACGAGTCGTCGTGCTTGATGTCCTTGACGACCTCGACCCGGAACCGCGGATCGGCGTCCTGGCGGCCCTTCAGATACTTGGCGGCGATGGCGGTCTGGTCCCGGTTGGGCGAGGACACTCGGAAGAACACCGGCTTCTCGGCGGACAGCCGGTCGGCCGCGACCGTCGCGCCGACCATCGGGATCTCCGCCTTACGCAGGGCGTCCACGGCGGATTTCGTGGTCTCCAGGCTCTGCCCGAAGCCGGCGACCCCCACCAGCCGCTCATCCCCGGACATCGTGGTCAGCTGCTCCACCAGCGGCTTCCACTGCTCGCCGCCCTGCCCGCTGTTGGCGAGCAGCAGCTTGATCTGCGGGGTGCGGCCGTGGCCGCTGTCGGGGTCGTTGAGTTCGCGCTGCGCCAGATACGCGCCCTCGATGGCCTGCCTGACCACCTCCGGTCCGCGGTCGTTCGCGCGGGGGCCGCCCTCTCTCCGCGTCATGGGCTCGGTGTAGGCGACCGCGACCCAGGGGTCGCCCGACTCCTCCACCCTGCGGTTCTCGGCGCGGATCTTCTCGCTGACCTTCTTGAGCTCGGGGCTGAAGACATACGAGCCGTCGGTCACCCCGACGCACTCCTGCCCCGGCCCCCGCTTCCAGACCCCCTCGGCGCAGCGCTCGGGCCCGTCGTCCCCGAGCCACCACACACCCGCCAGGACGAGGCAGGCGACGACAGCCAGCGTCACCGCGGCCCACAAGCCCCGCCGGGACGGGGGTCTCGGTGGCACGTACATCCTGTCGCTCACCACGGCTTCCCCTCGTACTGCGCCGCCTTCGCCAGCAGCGTCCGGTCCCAGCTCACGCTCTCGGTGTGGGTGGTGAGCGTCCTGAAGCGGGCGGCGATCTCGCCGTAGAGCTCGGCGTACAGATCGCCGAGGGGGTCGCGATAGGGGTCCCCGACCCGGTCGGTGGCGGGCGAGGGCGGTGGCTCGGGGCCGATCCAGCTGGCCGCCAGCAGGCGGGTGACGGTCCGCAGCCGGCTCTCGACCTCGCCCTCGTTGAGGAATTCGACCAGCGCCTCGTAGCGCTCCCAGGGCTGGCGGTGGGGGGCGTCGGGGCCCACCGGGCGCAGCGGTGCCCGGCGCAGCCGGCACAGCTCGGCGCACCAGTCCTCGGCGGCGATCCGGCCGAAGCGCTCGTTCAGATAGGCGGCCGCGGCGGGCAGATCGCCCAGGGCGAGGGCGTGATACGCGGCCAGGCCGGGCTTGTCCGCCTCCTCGGCGCGGGCGCGCAGCGCGGTGTGGGTCGCCTCCCAGCCGTCGGCGCCGGATTCGCCGGGCGAGGCGGGGGCCGGAGCGGCCAGCTTGCGCAGCAGCAACAGCCGCAGCAACGGGTGCAGGGTCTCGGTCCGCCCGTCGGCGGCCCGGTCGCCGGTGTCGATGTGCATCGTGCAGAGCGCGTCCGCGCAGAAGTCGTCGAACTCCTTCTGCGCCGCCGCGTTGGCCTCGCCCCACAGCTGTCCGGCGACGCCCGCGTGGGCGAGGTCGACGGACGCGGCGGCCCGGGTGAGCGCCCGGATCAGCTCCCTGCTCGCGTCGATCGGCAGCAGCCGGTCCAGCAGGCCGTCGACCAGCGCGTCGGAGGGGTCGAGGACGCGCCGCAGCCGCTCCTCCCAGTCCATGGTGTCGCCGCGGCCGAGCAGCGCCTCCAGCACCGCGGCGGTGGCGGCGGGCTGGCCCCGCGTCAGCTCGTAGACCGCCCAGCCGAGCCATTTGACGCCGCTGTCGGCCCTCGGGGCCCGTAAGTCGCGCCCGGCCGCGCTCAGCACCTCCTTCGCCTGGCGCTCCACCTCGAGGCGGCGCAGATCGCGCAGCTGTCCGACGCACAGGCCCCTGGCGACCTGGGCCGGCCGGAACTCCTCGCCGTCCCAGCGGCCCGGGTAGGCGCCCGGCTGCGGCGCCCCGCCCCAGGCGTGGTCCTCGAAGACCCGCGGATAGCTGCCCGCGGCGGCCATGACGACCAGCGGGTCCGCGGCGTCTGCCTCCCGGCGCGCCTCCAGGAGGAGTTCGAGGAAGTCGCTGCCGAGAGGGGAGTCGACATTGTCGAGCAGCACCAGACAGCGCGAGGTGCGCCGACGGTCGCCGCTCCGGGTCCCATAGGCGCGGCGCAGGTCGTCCAGGAAGGCCGCGAAGAGCACCGCCTCGGCCCGCTTGCGCTCGTCGTCCTCACCGGCGCCGTAGCGCCGGTTGAGCTCGAGGAGGAAGGTGTCGTACGGCTGCTGGGGCGCGGTGCTGCGGATCCGCCGGAGCCGCAGGCGGGTGCGCAGCCGGCCCCAGCCGCGCTGCCACTCGGGCAGCAGCGGCAGGGCGGCGCCGGCCAGCCCGGGCGCGCCGACCATCCCGGCCACCGCGTCCGCCAGCCGGCCCAGCACCTCCAGGCGGCGGCTGTCCGGGCCGGCCAGCGCGTCCGCCATGTCGCGTACGGCGGTGTCCCGGTCGATCCCGTCCACCTGGGCGGCCACGGCCATGACCAGGAGGCCGAACGAGGGGAAGGTCAGCCGGGGGAAGTCCGCCTTCCGCGCGTTGAGCCGGAAGACCAGACCGGTCAGCGCGTCGATGGGCTTACCGCCCTTCTGGCCGAGGTCGGCCAGGTCGAGGCGGGCGACGGGCGCGCGCTGGGCCCACCGCTCCAGATGGCGCAGGAGGGTGGTCTTGCCGCTGCCGCGCGGGCCGAGCAGCAGGGTGGCGTCGAACTGCGGGCCGGGGGCGCGGGCCCGGCCGAGGCCGGACCCGCGCCCTCCGTCACTCTCGCGTCTCAGCCGCGCTTCGGCGTAGGCCTCCACGGCCCGGTCCCGCTCGGACTCCCCCGCCCACTGGCGGCGCATGGCACTCCCCCGTCCCCCCGGCGCCGGGTTTTCGCGCGTCTGTCTACGAAAGCGCCGAAGGGGCGAGGATACAAGGAGCTCACCCGTTCGACATGCCCTCCTTACCGGTGAGCGGGCGCAGGGTCAGGGTGTAGTCGTAGGGCTCGTCGGCCTTGACCCGGTACTGGTCACGGACCGGGTTCGGGGTGTCGCCCACTCCGGTGACCGCGTGGTCGGCGTGCAGGGTGTTCCAGCCCGGGTTGCGCTTGAGGAAGTGCGGGTAGGCGGCGCGGTCGAGCTCGTCGTACGCGGTGGCTCCGGCCTCCAGGTCGCCGGAGACCAGCAGCCCGCGGCCGCCGCCGTCGGTGAGCGAGGCCCAGCGCACATCGTCGTGGTTGCCGTGGTCCTGGGGCTTGAGGTATTCGACGTACTGGTCCTCGACCGGGCTGGACCACACGCCCATGGGGGTGCCGTCCTTGCGGTCGTTGAAGTTCTCCACGGGCCCGCGGCCGTACCACCGGAAGGTGTCGTACCGCTCGGGCACCCGCAGTTTCAGGCCGATGCGCGGCAGATACGACAGCGTGCGGAACTCACCGCGCGCCTCGACCCGGTGCCGGACGCCGACCTGGCCCGCGCCGTCGACCCGGTAGTCGACGGTCTGCTCGAAGGACGCCCCGGTCACATCGGGCGCGGCGGCAGTGGAGCGGACGGTCACGGTGACCGTGCCGTCCTCCGCGGGGGTCACGTCCACCCCGTCCACGGTGGTGCGCAGCCGGTCGAGCCCGAGGGACCGCCACCGCTTGCCCTCGGCGGTGCCCCAGTCGGAGCGCTCGTTGCTGATCGGGGCGCGCCAGGCGTCCAGTTCGGGGCCGGAGCGCAGCAGCTCGCGGCCCCCGACGCGCATGGAGGTGAGCGTGCCGTCCTTCTTGCCGAAGGTGTAGCGGAAGCCCTCGCCGGTCACCTCGACGCTCTCGCCGCGGTCGTCGGCGGTGGCCGGGCGGGCGGCGGTGGCGGGCGCGACCGGCTCCGGCACCTTGTCGCCGCCGACCGCGAACTGGCCGAACGACACGACGTGCCCGGCCTTCGCCCAGTCGGTGTCCCGCGCGGTGACGGCCTGGACGGTGAGATACCGCTCGTAGCCGCCGGGGTTGGCGGGCGGGGCGGGCAGCTGGACGTCGGCGCTCTCGCCGGGCCCGACGTCCAGCGCGCGGGCCCCGCTCGCCACGGTCTTCGCGCCCTGGGTGACCGTCCAGCGCAGTCTGAGGTCGGAGGTGCCGGTGAAGGCGCGCTCGCTGGTGACCTTCACCTGGCCGGAGCGGGGGTCGGTGCCGGAGGGGGCGGTGATCCGGATGGGCGCCTGCACCCAGGCGAGCTGGGCGGTCTCGGGCTCCGGGGCGCGGTCGGCGGTGACCAGCCCGTCCACGCCGGACTCGTACAGGCCGTAGGAAAGGTAGCTGCCCTTGCGGGTGAAGTCGTCGAAGTCCAGGGCGATCAGCGCCTCGCCCTTGGGGTCCTCGTCCGCGGCGAGCTGCCCGGCGGTGAGCGCCGTCCCGTAGACGCGGACCTGGTCGACGGTGCCCTTGGCGGTCCGCCCGGCGTAGCCGTCCTCCATGGTGTCGGTGTTGCGGCCGACGCCGAGGTCGAAGCCGGTGTAGTCGATGCGGCCGGTCCAGGGGGTGTCGGCGAGGCGCTCGCCGTCCACGTAGAGGGTCAGCCTGCTGCCGTCGTAGGTGCCGGTGACGCGGTGCCAGGCGCCGGTCCAGCCGTCGGGGACGGGGGCGGTGACGGTGCGCGGTTTGCCTTCGCTGGTGAGGGTGAACTCGAGGGTGTCCTCGTCCTTCATCCGCAGGACGTACTGGTCCCCCTTGCTCACTATCGTGAAGTCGCCGGTCCAGGTGTCGGCGGGCTCGACCTGGGCGTCGAGGGTCACGGAGGTGCCGGTGAGGTCGAGCTTCGGGTCGCGGTAGACCTCCACGAAGTCGTCCAGGCCGGACAGCCGGAGGGCCTTGCCGCGCTTGCCCGGGACGACCTCGGGCCGGCCGGACAGGCTTGCGGCGATGCGGTTGCCGGAGGAGTCGGGGGTGGTGATCAGCGGGCGGCGGATGTTCTGCTCGGCCCAGTCCCAGATGAAGCCGCCCTGGGCATTCGGGTAGGCGCGCATGACCTCCCAGAACTCCCGGAAGTTGCCCAGGCTGTTGCCCATGGCGTGCGCGTACTCGCCCATCACGATGGGCTTGGTGAACGTCTTGGCCTTGCTCTCCAGGGAGGCCGGGGTCGGGTAGCGCGGTCCGGCGATGTCGGCGAACGGCGCGTCGCCGTCCGGCCGGTTGGACTGGTGGTAGAGCGGCCGGGTGGGCTCCTGCCGCCGGGTCCACTCCGCCATGGTGTAGTGCGCCTTGCCGAGCCCCGCCTCGTTGCCGGTGTCCCACATGATGACGCTGGGGTGGTTCTTGTCGCGCTCGACCATGCCCTGGTGGCGGTCGAGGAACGCCTTCTGCCACTCGGGCTTCTCGGCCAGGCAGTTGTTGGGGCAGTTCTCGTGGCTGTGGGTCTCCACCTCCATCTCGTCGTCGATGAGGATGCCCTCACGGTCGGCGAGTTCGTAGAGGTAGGGGTCCGAGGGGTAGTGGGAGGTGCGGATCGCGTTGACGTTCAGCCGCTTCATCAGCCGGATGTCCTGCTCCATGCGGGCGCGGGTGGCGTGCCGCCCGGTGGCCGGGTCGGTCTCGGCCCGGTTGACGCCGCGGATCAGGACGCGCTTGCCGTTCAGCTTGAGCTGCTTGTCCTTGACCTCGACCTCGCGGAATCCGATGTTCTGGCCGACGGTCTGCACCGCCTTCCCGGCCGGGTCGCGCAGGGTCAGCTCCAGCCGGTAGAGGTTCGGCGCCTCGTCCGACCACTTGGCGGGGTCGCTGACGCGCGCGGTCAGCTCGGCCCTGCCGTCGCTCTCCTCGGCGGTCAGCCGCCGCACCTCGCGGCCCTTGGGGTCGTAGAGGACGCCGGTGACCCGGTGCGGGCCGCTGTCGTTGCTTTCGGGGCTTTCGGCTCGCTCGATGTCGACCTCGGCCCGCAGGGTGGCGTCGCGATAGTCGTCGTCGAGGTCGGTGGTGAGGTACGCGTCCTCCATGCGGGTCCTGGGCGTGGAGTACAGCGTGACGGAGCGGAAGATGCCGGCGTACCGCCACTGGTCGTAGTCCTCGAGGTACGAACCGGCGCTCCAGCGGTGCACCTGGACGGCCACGCGGTTGGTGCCCGGGCGCAGATAGTCGGTCACATCGAACTCGGCGGGCACATAGCCGCCCTGGTCGTAGCCGACGTACCGGCCGTTGATCCACAGGAACCAGCCCGAGGTTACCCCGTCGAACCGGATCACCTGACGGCGGCCGTCCCAGCTCGCCGGCACCTGGATGTCCCGGAGGTACGCCCCGGTGGGGTTGACGTCGCGGGGGACCTTCGGCGGGGCGTCGGGGACCATCTCGCTCTGGACGTTCCGGAAGAGCGGGTGGTCGAGGTCGTCGGTCTGCCAGGTGTGCGGGACCTGGACGCGTCTCCAGGCAGTTGCCGAAGTGGCTGTTGCGCTGTAGTCCTGCTTCCAGAAGCCCTGCGGCGCGTCCTCGGGCCGGTCCGCGATCGCGAACCGCCAGGTGCCGTCCAGGCTGCGCTCCCACTTCTCGCGGTCCGGACCGTCCGGCCGCAGCAGGGTGTGCGGCGGCTCCTGCCCCTCGCCGGTCACCTCCGGGTCCTCGAGGTAGGTGTGCACATCGGCCGGGAACTTGCCCGCGTCCGCCGCCCTGCCCAGGGCCGTGTCCGCCGCGGTGAGGCTCAGTCCTGCGGCCGTGGCCATCGCCAGCACCGCGCCGAGCAGCCTTCTGAAGCCGCGTCTGTTGTGTTTGCTGTGCCCAGTGCTCACTCCGACCCCACTTCACAGTTTCGGAAGAAAACCAACACAGTTGAACAGCACCGCACGCTATGCAGTGACTCCTGCGGCGTCAACAGGGGCGGGGGACGGGGGTCGACAGAGGGAGGGCTTCACACCGATGGTGAGACAGCAATACTGGAACACCCGACCGATGAGCCGATCGTGCGGCAGAGCGGAGAGCGAGGCACGGCGCATGGCGACCACCGACACGGCCACCACCGACACCGAGGAACCGACGCTCACCGTCGACGAGTTGGCGGCCCGCGCCGGGGTGACGGTCCGCACGGTGCGCTTCTACGGCACCCGCGGGCTGCTGCCGCCTCCGGTGATCGGCCCGCGCCGCGTGGGCCACTACGGCCCCGAACATCTCTCCCGCCTGGCGCTGATCGAGGAGCTCCAGCACCATGGCATGACCCTGTCCGCCATCGAGCGCTATCTGCGGCAGCTGCCGCCCGGCCTCAGCGCGGACGACCTGGCCATCCACCGCGCGCTGGTGGCCTCCTGGGCGCCCGACGCGCCGGAGGAGGCGACGCGGGAGCAGCTGGCGCGGCGGGCCGGGCGCCCGCTGTCGGAGGAGGACATCGACCGGCTGGCCGCGCTGAACGTGCTGGAGCGCACCGAGGACCCGGACGTTCTGCGCATCGACCCCGGCGTGCTGCACCTGGGCATGCGGCTGCTGGAGGTGCCGATCGCGCTGGAGACCATCCTGGCGGCCCATACGGTCGTCCTCGAGCACACCCGGTCCGCGGCGCGCGAGCTGAGCAGGCTCTTCCGCGACGAGGTGTGGGGGCCGGACCACGAGGGCGGGTCCGGCCCGTCCGGGGCCGAGCGGGTCAGGGCCAAGAAGTCGCTGTCGGCACATATGCAGCCGCTGGTGGTGCAGGCGCTGGTGATCGCCTTCCAGCGGTCGATGAAGAGCGAGCTGCGCGGCTGGTACGGGCAGGAGGACCCGGAGGCCCCTGTCAGTCCGTGAACGTCTCGCCCTTCGACGCCTTGTCCAGCAGCAGCTCCGGGGGCGCGAAGCGGTCGCCGTACCGGGTCTGGAGCTCGCGGGCGCGCGCCACGAAGCCGGGCAGCCCTCCCTCGTAGCCGTTGATGTACTGGAGCACACCGCCGGTCCAGCCGGGGAAGCCGATGCCCAGGATCGAGCCGATGTTCGCGTCGGCGACGGAGGTCAGCACGCCCTCCTCCAGGAGCCGGACCGTGTCGAGCGCCTCGGAGAAGAGCATCCGCTCCTTCATGTCCTCGAACGGCACGGCGACGTCCGGCTTGGTGAAGTGCTCGCGCAGGCCGGGCCACAGCCCCGCCCGACGGCCGGTCGCCTCGTCGTACGTGTAGAACCCGGCGCCCCCGGAGCGGCCCGGGCGCCCGAACTCGTCGACCATCCGGTCGATGACCGCGTCGGCGGGGTGGGGCCGCCAGGTGCCGCCCGCCTCCTCCACGGCCCGCCGCGTCTCCTCGCGGATCTTGCGCGGCAGGGTCAGGGTCAGCTCGTCCATCAGCGCCAGCACCTTGGCGGGGTAGCCGGCCTGGGCGGCGGCCTGCTCGACGGACGCGGGCTCGACGCCTTCTCCCACCAGCGCCACACCCTCGTTCATGAAGTGGCTGATGACGCGCGAGGTGAAGAAGCCGCGCGAGTCGTTGACCACGATCGGGGTCTTGCGGATCTGCCGCACCAGGTCGAAGGCGCGGGCCAGGGCCTCGTCGCCGGTCCGCTCGCCCTTGATGATCTCCACCAGCGGCATCTTGTCGACGGGCGAGAAGAAGTGCAGCCCGATGAAGTCGCCCGGGCGCTGGACGCCCTCGGCGAGCAGGGTGATGGGGAGGGTGGAGGTGTTGGAGCAGAGCACCGCGTCGGGGGCGACGATGTCCTCGATCTCCTGGAAGACCTTGTGCTTGAGCGCCGGGTCCTCGAAGACCGCCTCGATCACCGCGTCACAGCCGGCGAGATCGCCGGGGTCGGCGGTGGGGGTGATGCGGGCGAGCAGTTCGTCCCGCTGGACCTCGGTCGTACGGCCCTTGGCGAGGGCCTTGGCGAGCAGCCCCTCGGAATAGGCCTTGCCCTTGGCGGCGGCCTCGGCCGAGACGTCCTTCAGGACGACGTCGATACCGGCCCTGGCGCACGAGTAGGCGATGCCCGCGCCCATCATCCCGGCGCCCAGGACGCCCACCTTGCGGACCTGGCGCGGCGCGATGCCGTCGGGCCGGCTGGCGCCGGAGTTGACCGCCTGGAGATCGAAGAAGAACGCCTGGATCATGTTCTTGGCGGTCTGGCCGGTGACCAGGTCCACGAAGTAGCGGGCCTCGATGATCTGCGCGGTCTCGAAGTCGACCTGGGCCCCCTCGACGGCGGCGGCCAGGATGTTGCGGGGCGCCGGGTAGGGGGCGCCGCCCAACTGCTTCCTCAGGTTGGCGGGGTAGGCGGGCAGTTCGGCGGCGAACTTCGGGTGCGCGGGGGTGCCGCCGGGGATCTTGTAGCCCTTGACGTCCCAGGGCTGCTGGGATTCGGGGTGCGCGTCGATGAAGGCACGGGCCTTGGCCAGCATGTCCTCCGGGGAGTCCGCGACCTCGTGCACCAGGCCCGCCTCCAGTGCCCGCCGCGGGGCGTACTGCCGGCCCTCGAGCAGGACCGTCAGCAGCGCGTCGGCGACGCCGAGGAGCCTGACCGTACGGGCGACGCCGCCGCCGGCCGGCAGCAGGCCCAGAGTGACCTCGGGACAGCCGATCCTGGAGCCGGGGGCGTCGAGGGCGACGCGGTGGTGGCAGGCCAGGGCGATCTCGAAGCCGCCGCCGAGGGCGGCGCCGTTGATCGCGGCGACCACGGGCCTGCCGAGGGTCTCGATGCGGCGCAGGCCGCGCTTGACCTCCATGCTGGTGTCGTACGCCCGCTGGGCGTCGCCCGGCCCGATCTTGATCATGTCCTTGAGGTCGCCGCCCGCGAAGAAGGTCTTCTTGGCGGAGGTGATGACGACGCCGCGGATCGAGTCCCGCTCGGCCTCCAAGCGGTCGGCGACCGCGGTGAGGGAGGCGATGAACGCGGCGTTCATGGTGTTGGCGGACTGAGCGGGGTCGTCCAGCACAAGGGTCACGATGCCGTCGTCGCCGCGCTCCCAGCGGATGGCGGTCGCGGCGGTGGGGGTGCTCATGGTTCTTGGCTCCCTGGGAAGTCGTGGAGGCGGTGCGGGTGGGCCCGGGCGCTGCGGCCCGGCCAAGGCCGTGTCCTAGACGCGTTCGACCACGGTCGCGATGCCCATGCCGCCGCCGACGCACAGCGTGACCAGCCCGTAGCGCTGCCCGCGCCGCTCCAGCTCGTCGACGAGCGTGCCCAGGATCATCGCCCCGGTGGCGCCGAGCGGATGCCCCATGGCGATCGCCCCGCCGTTGACGTTGATCCTGTCCATGTCGATGCCCATCTCCCGGGCGAAGCGCAGCACGACGGCCGCGAAGGCCTCGTTGATCTCGACCAGGTCGATGTCGTCGATCGTCAGCCCGGCCTTGGCGAGGGCCTTGCGGGTGGCGGGCGCGGGGCCGGTCAGCATGATGGTCGGGTCGGCGCCGGAGACGGCGGCGGAGACGATACGGGCGCGGGGCGTGAGGCCGAAGCGCTCGCCGACCTCGGCGCTGCCGATGGCGACGAGCGCCGCGCCGTCCACGATCCCGGAGGAGTTTCCGGCGTGGTGGACGTGGTCGATGGCCTCGATCCAGTGGTACTTCTGGAGCGCCACGGCGTCGAACCCGCCCGCGGCGCCGATGGTGGCGAAGGACGGCTTCAGCCCGGCCAGGGAGTCGGGCGTCGTCCCGGGGCGGATGTGCTCGTCGCGGTCGAGGACCGTGAGGCCCGCGCGGTCGAGGACCGGGACGATCGAGCGGTCGAAGCGGCCCTCCTTCCACGCCTGAACGGCGCGCTCCTGGGAGAGCGAGGCGAACGAGTCGACGTCATGGCGGGAGAAGCCCTCGATGGTGGCGATGAGGTCCGCGCCGACGCCCTGTGGGATGAAGCCGGTCTCGTAATTGGTCATCGGATCGGCGAACCAGGCGCCGCCGTCGGAGCCCATCTTGACCCGCGACATCGACTCGACGCCGCCCGCCAGCACCAGGTCCTCCCAGCCCGAGCGGACCTTCGCCGCCGCCAGATTGACGGCTTCGAGGCCCGAGGCACAGAAGCGGTTCTCCTGGACGCCCGCGACCGTCTCGGGGAGCCCGGCCGCGATGGCCGCGACCTTCGCGATGTCGGAGCCCTGGTCCCCGAGGGGGCTGACGACTCCGAGCACCACGTCGTCGATCGCCGCCGGGTCGAGGCCGGGCAGCCGCCGGCGCAGCTCGTGGATGAGGCCGACGACGAGGTCCACCGGCTTGGTGCCGTGCAGGGCCCCGTCGGCCTTGCCGCGCCCGCGCGGGGTGCGGATGGCGTCGTATACATACGCTTCGGTGCTCACGTCAGCAGCCTTTCGGGATGTTCGGACGGGGCGGGAGGCACGGCACGGGCGCGGCGGCGGCGCGGCGCCTCACGGCGGGCCCTCCTGCGGGAAGGACGGCACGCCCCAGTCGCAGGCCACCTCGGCGGCGTCCGCCCCCGGCCGGGCGGGCGGGCGGCGCACCGAACCCGGGGTGGCGGAGAACCGCGGGGCGGGGGCGGGCTGGGTGATGCCGCCGTGGTCGACGAAGGTGGCGCGGGCGGCCAGATGCGGATGCCCAGGGGCCTCGCGTAGGGAGAGGACGGGGGCGACGCAGGCGTCGGACGAGGCGAAGACGGCCGTCCACTCCTCGCGGGTGCGCTGCTTGAAGCGGGCGGCGATGAGGGCGCGCAGCTCGCCCCAGCGGTCGAACTCGCGGCGGCCCGGCGCCTCCTCGGCGATCCCGAGGAGCTCGATGAACTCGGCGTAGAACTTGGGTTCGAGGGCGCCGACGGCCATATAGCCGCCGTCCGCGGTCTCGTAGGTGCCGTAGAAGGGGGAGCCGCCGTCGAGGAGGTTGGCGCCGCGCCGGTCCTGCCACCCGCCCGCCGCCATCATGCCGTGGATCACGGCGGTCAGATGGGCGGTGCCGTCCACGATCGCGGCGTCGACGACCTGGCCGTCGCCGGAGGTGCGGGCGTGCTGGAGGGCGGCGAGGACGCCGATCACCAGATAGAGCGCGCCGCCCGCGTAGTCCCCCAGGAGGTTGGCGGGGACGGCGGGCGGGCCGTCCGGGGCGCCGATCATGCCGAGCGCGCCGGTGACGGCGATATAGGCGATGTCGTGGCCGGCGGTGTCGGCGAGGGGGCCGTGCTGGCCCCAGCCGGTCATCCGGCCGTAGACCAGGCGGGGGTTGCGGGCCAGGCATGCGTCGGGGCCCACGCCCAGGCGCTCGGCGACGCCCGGGCGGAGCCCTTCGACGAGGATGTCGGCGCGCTCCACGAGGTCGAGCACGGCCGCCTGGCCCGGCTCGGTCTTGAGGTCGAGGAGGACGGAGCGCTTGTTGCGGTTGGCCAGGTCGTACGCCGGGTCGATCTTCAGCCCGCCGGGGCCGCCGGGCCGGTCGACGCGGACGACGTCGGCGCCGAGATCGGCCAGGACCATCGCGGCGAACGGGCCCGGCCCGATCCCCGCGAGCTCCACCACGCGCACCCCTGCCAGCGGGCCGTGCTCTGTCGCCGCCATGCCGTCCCCAAACCGTGTGACACTACCGCTGTAACACCGCTGATGCTAAGAACGCGCCCGGCATTCCACAAGCCCCCACGGCGGGCCTGTGGATAACCGGACGGAAACTCAAAAAGGCTGGTCCGCCGGGTATTTGACGGGCAGGGCGCGGGCGTCGGCCGACTCGGTGGTTGCCCGTCCTCACCCGGCCTTCTCCACGCTAGCGGCAGCCGCCGACAACGGCCGCTCCGGCACGAGGTGGTCATCGGGTGCTTCCGGGTCGGTGAGCCGGGCGAGACGCTGCGGGACATTGCCGCCGACCAGCACGATCACCAGCAGGGTGAGCCCGAAGGTGAGCGCCGCCAGCGCCCGTCCGAGGGACATGCCCTCCGCCAGGTGGGCGCCCAGCACCGGCGCCACCGCGCCGCCGAGCGCCCCGGTGTTGTAGACGAAGCCGAGCGACGCGGCCCGGGTCTCGGTCGGGAAGTGGCTCGCGATGTATTTGGGCAGGATCCCGGATATGCCCTGGCTGAGGGCGAGCAGGAAGAAGAGCAGCACCCCGAGCCCGACCAGGCTGTCCTGCACCGCGAACACCGGGAAGACGAAGGCGAGCGAGGCCAGGAGGGTCCAGGCGTAGGCGCGCCGGGTGCCCAGCCAGTCCCCCACGAACCCGGCGAGCCAGCAGCCGGCCATGGTCCCGAACCCGGCGTAGAACATCATGTCCGTGACCTCGCTCGGCGAATAGTCGAGCTCCTCCTTCAGATAGGTGGGCAGCAGCGCCTGGATGGGCCAGCTGTAGAGGAAGGCGCAGAACACGGTGCACATCAGCGCCACGTACAGCACCCAGCGGCGGCGCCCGCCGAGCTGCGCGGCGAAGGCGAACAGACAGCCCGCCGCCAGCAGCGCCAGCGGCCACACCAGCCCCTTGCCCACCGGGGTGAAGACGCAGAACAGCGCGACGCTCGCGAGCACGGCCAGCGCCGTGTTCAGCGAGGCCCGGCCGCGCCCGGTGAACAGCGGCCCGAACGGGTTCGGGCGCGCCCCACCAGCGGCCCCACCAGCGGCCCCACCGCCGGCCCCGCCGCCGACCGCCCCGCCCCCGGCGCCCTTGCCGTCCGCCGCCCCGCCGCCGCCCGCCGCGCTCCAGTCCCCGGCCTCCGGGAGCGCGCGCCGCACCCACAGCGCCACGAACACCGGCAGCACCCCGATCCAGAACAGCCAGCGCCAGCCCCAGTGGGGCACCACCCACTTGTAAAGCTCGGCGGCGATGATCGAGCCGCCCGCGAACCCGGAGATCAGAAAGCCGGAGGCGCGGTTGCGCAGCCGGGTCGGCCAGCTCTCCAGGACGTAGGTCGCGCTCGCGCTGTACTCCCCCGCCATCCCCATGCCGATCAGCAGCCGGGCGGTGAAGAGGCTGAAGTAGTCCCATGCGAAGCCGCAGGCGAACGTGCCCAGCGAGTAGAGCAGAATGCTGGCGATCATGGCGGGTTTGCGCCCGTAGCGGTCGCCCATCGCGCCGAGCAGGGCGCCGCCCAGCCAGCGGGTGATGAACGCCCCGGAGACCAGGCTCGCGGCCGACGCGCCGCTCAGGTCGAACTCGTCGGCTATCTCCGTCAGGACCAGCGTGATCAGGACGAAGTCGAAGCCGTCGAGCAGATAGCCGATCCAGGCGGCGAACATCGCCTTCCACTGCCGCCGGGAGACCTCCCGGTACCAGGGCGGGGTTATGGTCACGGCAAGAGCCCTCCGTTTTCGAGAAGTTGGCGGACGCTTTTCACCGCGGCGTCGCCCAGCGGCACCTGGGGAGGGGCGGTGGCCGGGCAGTCGATGACGCCCAGCAGGTGCAGGGCCGCCTTGAAGGCGCCCAGGGCGGAGGAGCTGCCGCCCATCGCGGCCGGGTCGCCGACGTCGGTGATGGCGAAGAGGGCGGCCAGCCGGTCCTGTTCGGCCGCCGCCCGCTCCCAGCGACCCGCCCGCGCGTGCTCGTACAGCCGCACATAGCCCTGTGGGTCGACGTTCCCGAGGCCCGGGACGACGCCGTGCACCCCCGCCAGCAGGGCGCCGTCCACGGCCAGCTCGGAGCCGGTGAGCACCGAGAAGGCGGTGTGCAGCCCGCGTCGCCGCACCTCGACCAGGAGGCGGCGCAGCGCGCCGTCGTCCCCGCTGCTGTCCTTGAGCCCGGCCAGCGTGCCCTCGGCCGCGAGCGGGAGGACGGTGGCCGGGGTGAGCTTGGTGTGGACCGCTGCCGGGATGTCGTAGGCGAAGAGCGGCAGCCCGGCGCCGCCGCGGATGCGCCGGAAGTGGTCGGCGATCTCCACCGGGTGGGTGCGGGTGTAGAAGGGAGCGGTGGCGACGAGGCCGTCCACGCCCGCCCCGGCCGCCGTACGGGCGTGGTCGAGCACCCGCTCGGTGGTCATGTCGATCACCCCGGCGAGCACCGGCACCCGCCCGGCCGCGGCCTCGGTCACGGTCTCCAGGACGGCGCGCCGCCGACGGTCGCTCAGATAGGCGGCCTCGCCGCTGGATCCGAGGACGAACAGGCCGCTCACCCCGGCGCCGATCAGCCGCTCGGCGAGCGCGGCGAGGGAGCGGGTGTCGACCTCGCCGGTGGGGGTGAGCGGGGTGCACAGGGGTGGGACGACACCGGTGAGCGGAGTCGACAGACTCATCGAGACCCAGCCTTCTGACAATCGAACGGATATTTCGGTCATTCAGGACGTCGGACGTCCTATGTTCGCGGCTGAATCTGACGGAGCGCCACCACCGTGTCAAGCCCCCGTACGCATCGGCGCCGGCCCCAGCGCGCCGTCCGAATCCCGCCAGCACCCGCCACCCCCGGCGGCCAGCATGGACGCCATGAGTGAGAACTACGAGATCCGGGCCATCGCGCCCGAGGTGCTGAAGCAGCTGCGGATCGCCGACGACGCGGGCGATCCGCCGCGCATGGTGGTCGACGAGGAGGGAGGCAACCCGCTGCGCTGCTGCCTGGGCCGCAGCCGGCCGGGCGAGACGATCGCGCTCGTCTCGTACGCCCCGCTGCGCCGCTGGGCGCTCGAGACGGGCGCCACGCCCGGCCCGTACAGCGAGGTGGGCCCGGTCTTCATCCACGTCGAGGACTGCGGCGGCTGGCCGGGCGGCGGCTACCCGGACGCCATGCGGGGCGAGCGGCGGGTGCTGCGGGCGTACTCCGCCCAAGGCGACATCCTCGGCGGGCTGCTGCTGAACGGCGGGGAGACGACGATCGAGGAGGGGCTGAGAGAGGTCTACCGCGATCCGGAGGTGGTCGCGGTGCACGTACGCGCCGTCGAGTACGGCTGCTTCCAGGTGGAGACGCGGCGGACGGCCGGCTGACCGCCGGTTACGCGCCCGCCAGCGCCCGGCGGCACAGCGCGTCGGCCCGCCGCGTGGTCTCGGGCAGCCGGTAGTCGCGGGCCAGGTGCAGCGCGTACGCACAGGCGTCCGCGAGGCTCACCCGATGGCCGACGGAGACGAAGACCGGCTTCACGCCGTCCTGCGTGCGCAGCGCGCGGCCGACCTCCTCCGCCCCGTCCAGGAGCGGTGACCACTGCCCGCGGCGCGGGCCGGGGGCGTCGTGGTGGAAGGTGAAGGGGTTCTTGGCCACGCCGATGGTGGGCAGCCCGGTGAGCACCCCCAGGTGGCTGGCCAGCCCGAAGCGGCGCGGGTGGGCGAGGCCGTAGCCGTCGCAGACCACCACGTCGGGGCGGTGGCCGAGCCGGTCCAGGGTGGCCAGCGCGTCGAGGACGGCCGGGATCTCGCGGAACGCCAGCAGGCCGGGCACATACGGGAAGGTGACCCGGCCGACCGCCGTGGCCTCCCCCACGACCGCGAGGCCGCGCGGGTCCAGCGCGACGGCGGCCGCCGCGACCACGCCCCGCTCGTCGTCGTACGCGACGTCCACGCCCACCACGGTGCCCGCGCCGCCGCCCGGCGCGGGCAGGTCCCCGCCCACCAGGACGGAGCCGCGCAGCCGCTCCTGGGCAGCGGCCGCCTCGGCCTCCGTCGTCGGCCAGCCCGGCGGGAGTTCGTAGCTGGGCTCGGCGGCGGGCCCAGGGGCGGCAGCGGGGTCGGAAGTGCTGGTCATGGTGTCCCCCACGCTACTAGCCTCGCGATCATGTTCGTATTGGAGCTGACCTACACCGCGCCCATCGAGCGCATCGAAGCCGCGCTCCCCGACCACGTGACCTGGCTGGAGGGGCTCTACGCCTCGGGCGACATCATCGCCTCGGGCCGCAAGGTGCCGCGGGACGGCGGGATCATCCTGGCGGTCGGCGACGACCGGGCCCGGGTCGAGCGGCTCGTGGCGACCGACCCGTTCTCGGTCGCGGGCCTGTGCGAGTACCGGATCACGGAGTTCCTGGCCACGAAGACCGCTCCCGAGCTGGCCGCCCACCGCCGGCAGCCGCCGTCCTGACTCACCCCCCGGCCGGCTCCAGACGCGCGACCCGGCCCCGTTCGCCCGCCGCCCAGCAGCCGAGGTCCGCGGCGCAGTCCACGGTGTCGTACGAGCCCTGGTCCACCGTGCGCCAGGTGCGGCCGCCGTCGCTCGTCACATCCGTGCCCGTCGGGCCGACCGCGAGCGCGGCGCGACGGCTGTGCGGCAGCCAGGTGACGCCCGAACGGTACGCGGGCGGCGGCTCGGCGGCCTCCGTCCAGACGGCCCCGCCGTCCCGGGTGACCGCGGCCGCCTTCGGGGAGGGCTGCCCGGCGCGGTAGTCGCCGCCGACGGCCAGGCCGGTGCGGGTGTCGCGGAAGGCGAGCGCGAAGACGCCGCGCGCCGGGTCGCCGGCCGGGAGCGGCGCGTCGGCCACCGTCCATGTGCGACCGCGGTCCGCGGAGTGGAACACGCGCGCGGTGGCCGCGCCTCCGGTGGCGAACCACGCGTCCCGGCGCCCCGCGCTGACCAGGCACTGCCCGCCGGCCGCGAACGCCGCCTCGCCCGGCTGCGCGGCGGGCATCCCGTCCGAGGGCAGCACGCGCCAGCTGCGGCCGCCGTCACCGGTGGACAGGACGCGGTACTTGCCGTCGACCGGATCGCCGAGCGCGATGCCGTTGCGCGCGTCGAAGAAGGTCAGGCAGTCGTAGAAGGCGCGCGGGTCGGTGTTGCGGAAGCTCTCCGTCCAGGTCGCGCCGGCGTCGTCCGTACGGAAGACCCGGGACGCCTCGCCCTCACCGATCGCCAGCACCACCGCGCGGCGCGCGTCGAACGCCTCGACGTCGCGGAACTCCAGCCCCTCCGCGCCCGGGGGCGACACGTCGCGCCAGCTGCGCCCGCCGTCGTGCGTACGCAGCACGGTCCCCTTCGAGCCGGCCACCCACGCCGTCGTACGGCTGACGGCGGCGAGCCCGCGGAACCGGGCGTCGGTGCCGGTGTCCTTCAGCCGCCACCCCGCCTCCGACAGGCCCTTGTCGCGCGCCGGTTGGGCCTGCGCGGGCGCGGCGGCCAGCGCCGACGCGAGCGCCGCAGCACACACCCCGGCCGCCACCGCGCGTCTCATCGTCCCCTTGATGCCCTTGATGCCCTTGATCCCCTTGTCCCTCATGGGGCCGGAAGCTAGCCCATGCGCGGGACGCCGTCCACGGGCGAGTGAGGCCGGACGCCGAATCGCGGGATCTCACGCGAAGGGCGCCCGCTCGTGAGCGGGCGCCCCTGTGCCGGCGGGACCTAGTTGTTGTCCCAGCCGTTGGCCCCGCCGCGGCCGGGCGCGGAAGGCTGCTCGCTCGCATCGGCCGTCTTGTTCGACTTGGCCGGCTTGCCCGGCTCCGCGGCGGGCGACTCGGTCGGCGACGCGGTCGGCTCGGGCGTCGCGCTCACGGTCTGGCCGGGGGTCTGGGTCGGCTTGGGCGTGGCGCTCTGCGTACGCGTCGGGGTCGGCTGGGTGGCCGGGGGCCGGGTGGGGGTCGTCGCCGTGGCCTTCCCGCCACCGCCGGCCCCTGTGGTCGGCGCCGACGGCGCCGGGGACGCCGACGCGCTCTGCGGGGCGCCGGATGCGCCGGTCGTGCCGCGAGCGGACGAAGCCGACGGGGACGGCGTGGACGGGGACGGGGACGGCGAACGGTCTGCGGCGCCGCTCGACGGGCCGTCCGCGGCGGAGCGCCCCGAGGAGGCGTCGCCCGACGCCTGCCCCGACGCGCCGGACCGCGCCGACTCCGCGCCCCACGCCGGCGAGGACCCGTCCGAGGACGGCGCGGAGGAGGGCGTCGAGGCCGCCGTGCCCTGGTCCTGTCCGGGCGAGTCGCCGTTCGTCAGGACCAGCCCGGCCGCGACCGCCGCCCCCGCGAGGGCCAGCGCACCGGCCGCGGCAGCGACCGCGACCGGCCGCCCTGCCCGGGTCGCCCGCCCGCGCACCCGGTTGCCGGCGGTGCGGGCCACGGTCGCCAGCTTGACGGTCGCCGGGGCGGCGTGGGCCCCGCCCGAGGACAGGGCGGCCACCGCGCCGCCCTCGCGGGCGAGCGGCACCAGGTACTCCGCGGTCCCGCGGGCCAGGAGAACCATCAGGGCCGGGCCCACCAGCGCGGGCAGCCGGGCGTCGGCCGCCATGAGCCGCTCCATGCGCGCCCGGCAGTCCGCGCAGCCGGCCACATGGACCGCGACCTGCTCCGCCTGGGACGGGGAGTCGACGCCCCGTACGTGCTCGGGGAGGCGCTCCCAGCACCACCCGCAGGCCGGGTCGGCCGGGGCGCCCGGCTGGGCGCGCAGGAAGTGCTGGCGCATGCCGTCCCGGGCCCGCTCCAGGGCGGCGGCGGGGCTCACCCCCGCCTCGCCCCGGCGGCCGGTCGACGCCACCGGCGCCTGCCGCTCCGCCTCCGCCTGCCAGAGCGCCTTGACCCACCGCTGCGGCAGATCCTCTATGACGCCTGCCAGCAGCTCGGCGTAGGAGACGGTCTGCCCGCGGTCGCGACTCGCCGCGGCCAGGGCGAGGTCGCGCACGGCGGCCTTCAGGGCGGCCGGGACGTCGCCGACGGACTGACCGGACCGCAGCCGCCGCCAGACGACAAAGTACGCCTCCGCGACGGCGTCCTCCGCGGCCGAGGGAGTGCCGACGAAGGTGCGGGCGAAGCCGACGAGGTGCGGATGGTGGTCTTGGTGGCGCCGGATGTAGGTATGCGCGTCCGGCGCTGTGGGACCTTCGGTCATGGTGGAACAACCCCTGAAGTGATGCCTCGCCGCGGCCGCGGTTTTGTAACAGCTCAGCACGGCACCTGAGACTTTGCGTGGATTCCGCAAGCCTAAATGTCGCATCTCCACCCGAAAACATGGTCGTGACACACGTCACGTCCGCAGCGGGTGCACTGGGGTGATCGCCCATACGTCTTAAAGGCGTAGAGAGAGGCAAGGACCCGCACCGATCGCAAGGGAGCAGGCGTTGACCACCACCGTCATCGATCAAGCCGTCCAGGCCCGCCTCATCGCGTCGACGCCCGAGGCGCGCGCGATTCCCGCATGCCTGCGCTACGAGCGCGAGGACCCGTTCGCCGTGCGCGTCTCCTTCCCGCCCGCCGCGTCCCTCGACGGGGCGGCGGTGGAGTGGACCTTCGGGCGCGAGCTGCTGACGGCCGGGCTGCGGGGCCCGGCGGGCAGCGGCGATGTGCTGGTGTGGCCGTGTGGCCCGCACCGCACCGTCCTGGAGTTCCACGCCCCGGAGGGCATGGCCATGGTCCAGTTCGACACCGACGATCTCCGGCACTTCCTCAGCCGCTCGTACGCCCTGGTGCCGGAGGGCAGCGAGAGCGCGCGGCTGGACCTGGACCACGGCCTGGCCGCGCTGCTGCGGGAGGCCTGAGGGGGCAGGGCCGCCTGCGGTGCCCGCCGTGCCCGGCGCCGACGCCGGGCCCGCCCCCTCTCCCGGGCACCCTGCTTCCCCCTGCCCCGCCCCCTCCTGCCCCCGCCCCCCGTTCGGCGCCCGTTGCTCAGTGTGACGGCGACGCGCACCCCCCTTGCGCGCGCGTAGCCGGCACATCCGGGCACGGACCCCGGCCCCCCGCTTCCCCCGTCCCCCCGTTCCCCCCGTTCCCCCCGTCCCTCAGCCGCCGCTGAGCGCTACTCCTGGTAGAGCTTGACGACCGCGGTCGTCGTGGTCCGCCTGAAGTCGGCCAGCGGTGCCTGGTCGTATCCGCCCATCTCGCCCCACCGGACGATGGTGACCGTCCGCCCGTCACGGCCCACCCCGAAGAGGTGGATGCCCGGCTCCGAGTCCGGGTACGAGGTGTGGACGCCGTAGACGTGCGCCCCGTCCTCGGCCTGGAGCGCGCCGTAGTCCCGCCAGGAGGCGGTGCCCTGCGGGAACTGCCGCTCCCAGTCGGCGGCGCAGTTCCGGATCTTCTTCTCGGCGGCCGCGGCGAGCTTCCGGGCGGCGTCCACCGTCCGGGTCCTGACCACGATCTGGGCGGCGCCCGTGTCGTACTCGGTCCAGAACGTCCGGTGGGTGGCTCCCGCCGAGGGCAGGGTGTTCTCGACGCAGAACGGAGGGGTCTCGGGCAGGCCCTTCGTGACGTCGCTCGCGTACCAGTCCGACGCCGGGTGCGGCGGCAGCTCCTTCGGCACCAGGTGGGCCGGAACCGACTGGACGCTCGCCTGGGCCGGCCCGGCGCCGACGACGGCCAAGGCGGCGGCCGCGGCGGCCGCGCCGAGGGCGGCGGCGCGGCGGGAGCGCTTGTGGTTGTGGTTGTGCATGCGGTGTTTCCCCGTCTCTACGGTCCGCGTCCACGCGGTCCGGGTCGTGCGGCCCGAGCGTGTGCGGCCCGGGTCTGTGATCCGCCGCAACGCTCGCGGCGACTGGTCCCCAGCGTGGGCGGCGCTGTGCCGCCGCCGCCAGGGGTGGCGCGGCATGCGGAACGCGGGAATGCCTGCACGTACTCTGACTTGGGGGAATGACAACTGCCTGGAACGCGGTCGCGGAACGGTGGAACGTGAGTGCGGGCGGCGGTGTATGGATTCATGGGGGGTGGCTCAGGTGGGCAGCGGGGAAGAGATCGCGGAGTTCGCGGAGAGTCTGCGCAAGCTGAAGGACCGTTCGGGCCGCAGCTACGGCGTGCTGGCGGCGCGGCTGCATGTCAGCGCGTCGACGGTGCACCGCTATTGCAACGGCGACGCGGTGCCGGCGGAGTACGCGATGGCGGAGCGCTTAGCTCGGCTGTGCGGGGCCACCCCGGAGGAGCTGGTCGCCCTGCACCGCCGGTGGATCCTGGCGGACGCGGCGAGACGGGCGGCCTCCGGCCGCGGCGGGGTCGTCCGGCCGGCCCCGCCCGACGGCAGCACCGATGCCGCGACCGATGACGCGACTGACGACACGATCGGCGTCGCGGCGGGCCCGTCTCCCGATGGCGCCGCCGCGGCGGATCAGCCGGGCCGGGCGGCCGGGAGCGGCGCCGAGGGCGGCGCGCCGCCGACGAGCGCCGCGGGCCCGCGGGCGGCGAAGGCCGCGGGGAAGGCCCGGCGCGCGGCGGACCAGGGGCGGCTGCGGTCCGTTCCGGCGGCGGGCGGGGCGGTCGGGCGGCCGGTGGGGGCGGTCGGGGCCGGGCTCCGCGTCTGGCGGACCCGGCCGTGGGCGCTGGTGCTCGGGGCGGCCGCGGCGGCCGTCCTCGCCATCACGGCCGTGGAGGTGCGGCCGCCCAGCGGGGACGAGCGGAAGGACGCCGCCGCGTCCCCCGAGCCCTCGGCGGCCCCGTCCGGGTCCACACCGCCGGCCAGGCCCACCGCGCGGGGCGACCTGAAGAAGGACGACACGGCACACGAGCGTGCGTCGGCCTCGCCCCGGGGCGGCGGGCGGCGCGGCGCCGCGTCCCCCTCCGCGTCGCCGGGACGGGGCGGATCCGGCGGCGGCGCGGACGGCGGCGGCTCGGGCGGCTCGGAGGGCGGCCGGGACGACAAGCCCGGCAGCGGCACCCCGCTCACGCTCAGCACCCGCTCCCATGTCTGGGAGAGCAGGTGTGACCACCGCTATCTCATCAACCGCCCGCCGTCCCAGGTCGCCCCGCCGCCCGTCGAGCAGGACGCCGCGGCCTGGGCGTCCGCCCATGGCGCGGTGCACGGCGGCACCACGAACGTGGAGGTGACGGTGAAGGGCCGCTCCGAGTCGGCCGTGGTGCTCCGGGACCTGCACGTCCGGGTGGTGGGGCGGCGCACCCCGCTGCCCTGGTCGTCCTTCGCGATGAACAACGGCTGCGGCGGCTCCCTGACCCCGCGTCTCTTCTCCGTCAACCTGGACGCCGCCCGCCCGCTGGCCGTCCCGACGGACGGCAACGACGCCGGCGAGCCGATCCCCGCCGTCCGCTTTCCGTATCGCGTGTCCGACACGGACCCGGAGGTGCTGCTGATCAACGCCCGCACGTCCGGCTGCGACTGCGACTGGTACCTGGAGCTCGAGTGGACCAGTGGTGACCGCGAGGGGAGGATACGGATCGACGACCACGGCGCGCCGTTCCGCACCAGCGCCGTCAAGGGGCGCCCGGAGTACGGCTATCAGTTCGAAACACACGTCTGGCACCGCGATGATTAGGCGTTGCTGCCAGGGGCGCTTACTCCTGTGCGGTCGAGAGGAGAAGCGCGGCGTCGCGGACGTCCGGGTGCGGATGGCGGCGCAGCGCGCGCAGCCGGGTCCGCCAGGGCTCCGTCCACGTGGTGCGCGCGCCGCCCACCTCGGTGAGGGTGACGGCGAACAGCCCGGAGGCGTGCGCCCCGTCGTCGCCGAGGTCCTGTGCGGCCCGCAGCAGGGCCTCGCTCCGGCCGGGCCGCGCGGCGGTGCGCAGCCTCTGGTGCAGGGCGTCGGCGGTACGGGCGGCGAGCGCGGGCCGGGTGGCGTGCAGACGGGCCAGCCGGGCGAGTGCGGCGGTGAGCACCCCGGGCTCGGCGTCCAGGTCGACGGCGTTGACGAGCACTTGGGCGGCGTCCGCGACGAAGGGCTCGTAGCCGGCGAGGAGTTCGGCCGCCGCGGTCGCGACGGGCCGCATCGTGCCCGGCCGCATCCGGCTGTGCTGGGCCAGCCTGGCCGTGATGCGTCCGATGCGGCGGCGGGCCGGGCGGTCGCGGTCCGGGTCGGCGTCGGGCGTCCGCGGGTCGGTGTCGGCGGCGGCGAGGGCCGCGAGGACCCAGGCCAGGGGGTTGTCCTCGGGCATGCCGTCGGGGACGGCGGCCATCAGGTCGATCAGCGCGTCGGCGGCGGACTGCCAGCCGGCCCGGTCGTCCAGGTCGGTGGCGGCGGCCACCAGCACCACGGCCGCGTCCGGCGCCCAGGGGGCCCAGATGGCGAGCGCCGCGTGGCCCGCCCCGACGACCTCGGGGTCGTCGGTGTCGCACACGTCCCGGATGAGGCGGGCGTAGCGCTCCCGGTGGAGTTCCGGCAGGTCCAGGGGGCGGGTGCGCAGCACGGCCCAGCGCGGCTCGCGCCGCCCGCGGGCGGCGGCCGACAGCAGCTCCCAGGCGGACTCGTGGCCGAGCAGCCCGGTCGCGAAGGCCACACAGGCCGCCCGCACGTCGTGGTGCTGTCCCGGCGCGTGGTACGCGTCGGCGAGCAGCGCGGCGGCGTCGGGGGCCGGAAGCCGGGTGGCGGCCAGCCGCGCGGCCTCCTTGCGGCTGGTGACCTTCGCGGGCACGGCCGCCCCGCCCTCCCCGGCGGCGCCCGTCCCCTCGCCCGGTGCGAGCACCCCGCGCAGCAGCCCCTCCAGCCGCGAGGGCGCCATGAAGAGGGTCGCTCTCGTCGCCGCGTAGACCGCCACCCGGGCCCGGTCGCCGCCCGCGTGGGCGAGCAACAGGGGCAGGTGCTCCGCCGGGCGGTCGGTCCAGGCCAGGGCGGCGAGGGCGGCCTCGGCCAGGACCACGTCGTCGGAGCCGGTCCAGGCCAGGGCGGCCTCGGCGCCGTGGTCCGGGATGCGCGCGGCGGCGGCGATCGCCCCCACGCGCTGGTCGGTGCGCAGCGAGCCGTCGGCGGCGGCGCGGGCGAGGATCCGGGCGGCGGCGGCGCGCTGCCGGGGCAGCCAGCGGCCGATGCCGTGGTCGACCGGGGGCGTCCAGTGACTGCCGGGCGTCAGAAAGCGGCCGTAGGGAGGGGTGTCGTCCAGCACGACATCGAGCAGATCCGTGCGGCGGTGCGTCAGCACGTCGAGGACGGACGGCAGCACGGCCGTCGAGGGCTCGAGCGCCAGCAGCTCGGCGACCCGCTCGTCGCGCCGGGCGGGGTCCTCCAGCCACAGCCCCACGGCCGTGCGGACGGTGTCGTTGCTGCCGAACTGGATGGCCTGCCGCAGCAGTTCCTGGAGCTCGGGCATGGCGTGCGCGCGGCGCCCGAGCGAGCGGGCGAGGGCGAAGGTCAGCTCGTGGTCGACCCGGTCCGCGCCCGCCTCCAGCCACGGCCGCAGCGCCTCGAAGACCGCCTGCTCCTGGCCGCGCCGCAGCGTTGCCTCGAGCCGCCCCAGATCGCCGCGGCCGACGTTCCCGGCGAGCCGGGTGACGGTGCGCAGCGCCCAGCCGATCAGCTCGCGCCGGCCGGTGACCGCGTGTTCCCGCAGGAGGGCGACGGCCAGCCGGTGCAGGGCCTGCCGGGTCGCGGGCGAGGAGTCGCGGGCCTGGATGGCGTCGGTGGCGACCCGGTCGAGGTGTTCGGCGGCCGCGTCGAGGAAGAGGGAGGGTTGGGTGCCGGACAGCGCGCGCAGCGCGGCCGACCGCACCGGGTCCTGCTCGTTGCGCAGCCGCTCCAGCAGGGCCAGCAGGGAGGTGACCGCCTCCGGGTCGCCGGAGCGGGCGGCGTTGCGGATGAGGAGGGGGTAGGCCAGCGCCCGGTCGTCGGCCGAGGAGCGGCGGGTGGCCCGCAGCAGTTCCTCGCGCGCCTCACCGACCGGCAGATACGAGACCGCCTCCAGCACCGTGATCCAGGGCGCGCCGCGCTCGCGCGCCCGCTCGGCCATCCGGCGCGCCTCCGCCTCGCGGCGCGGCCGGGGCAGCACCTCGAGCAGGACGGGCTCCAGTTCGGCGTGGGTCAGGTCGCGTTCGGCGACGGCCGCGTCGAAGAAGGCGGGGCGGCGGGAGGGCGGGAGGGCGGCCAGCAGCCGGGACAGGGCCTGGGCGTCGTGGCCCAGCGCCCGTGCCAGGTGGGCCAGTTCGGGCGGGTCCGCGCGGACCAGGCGGCGCAGCACGGCCCGGTCCAGGCCCCGGCCGCGCAGGACACCGGCGCGTTCGGGCGTCAGCAGGAGCCGTATCGTGCGGCCGGGTTCGGCGGCGGCCAGCGCGCCCAGCCGGTGCCACACCGGGAGCGGCAGCAGGCCGTGGCACAGCCGCTCCAGCAGCCCGAGGGCCCGCTGCGGCTCGGCGCGCGCCGCGAGGGCGACACAGGAGGCGTGGCGGAGCCACCAGTCGCCGCGCAGCGCCTCGGGGAGCGCGGCCAGCTGCCGCTCGGCCTCGTCGAGGACCGCCGCGGGGTGGCGGGAGGCCAGCGCGCGCCAGCTGCCGACGGCGTGGAAGAGGCCGGGGAGCAGCCGGGCGACGGTCTCGGGTCCGCAGGCGGGCAGCACCCGCGCCGCCTCTACGTCGCCCCACCGCTCCCGCAGCGGGTCGACGAGGCGGTCGGCGAGCGCGGTGCGCCGCCGGGCGACGACCGTACGGGCGAGCCGGCCCCGTATGGCGGCGGGGGCGTCCTCGAAGGCCGCCTCCAGCGCGGCGTCCGTGAGCTGTCCGCGGCGCGCGGCCTTGAGGGCGTGGCCGCGCACCACGGGGTCGGGGTCGGTCAGCCGCCCCTCCAGATAGGCGGTGCGGCCGCCGACCGCCGCGGCCATGGCGGCCAGCCCCCGCTCGTATCCGCCGCGCTCCGACAGCGCCTCGAGCAGCCCGGCGAGCTGTCCGTGCGCGCTCGCCGCTCTCGCCCGCAGGGCCAACTCCCGCATGCGGCGCCGGTAGGGCAGCGGATCGAGGGCGGCGAGCAGCTCGTCGGCCAGGGCGTGCGAGGCTTGCGGATCACGGACCATGGCAGGGATTGTGCACGCCGCGCGGCCGGCCGGGGACCGCGCCCCCGGCCGCGGCTCCCCGACGGGGACGGGCACGGCACCGCCCGGCCCGGCCGCGGCACGCCGTGCGAGGGCGGGGGACGCCGCTTAGGCTCGGAATGTACGGGTCTGCGCGCCGCTACGGTCCGCGCACCGTCCCTCCGAGCCCGGAGGCACCCCATGCCGGAGCTGTTCATCGGTGGCCAGTGGACCGCCGCTCTCGACGGACAGGTGAGGGAGATCCGCTGCCCCGCGGACGGCATGCCGGTCGGCACGGTCGACGAATCCGGGCCGAAGGACGCCTCCGCCGCGGTGGCGGCCGCCCGGGACGCGTTCGACCGCGGCCCCTGGCCCCGGGTCCCCGCCCCGGACCGGGGCAGACTGCTGCTGCGCGTCGCCGACCTGCTGCGGCGCGACAAGGCCGAGCTGGCCCGCGCCGAGTCGCTGGACACCGGAAAGCGGCTGGCCGAGAGCGAGTGCGACCTGGACGACGTCTCCGCCTGCTTCCGCTGGTTCGGCGATCTGGCCGCGGCCGACGGAGCGGACCGGGTCATCGAGGCGGGCCGCCCCGAGATCGACAGCAGGGTGGTGCACGAGCCGGTCGGCGTCTGTTCGCTGATCACCCCCTGGAACTACCCGCTGCTCCAGGCCGGCTGGAAGGTGGCCCCCGCGCTCGCGGCCGGTGACACCTTCGTCCTCAAGCCCAGCGAGCTGACCCCGCACACCGCGATCGGCCTGATGCGGCTGCTCACGGAAGCCGGGCTGCCGTCGGGCACCGCGAATCTCGTCCTGGGCGCCGGGTCGACGGCGGGCGCGCCCCTGGCCACGGACGAGCGGGTCGACATGGTGTCGTTCACCGGCGGCGTGCTCACCGGGCGGTGGATCATGGCCGCCGCCGCGCCCACGGTCAAGAGGGTCGCGCTGGAGCTGGGCGGCAAGAACCCCAATGTGGTGTTCGCCGACGCCGAGTTGGACACCGCCGTCGACCACGCCCTGACCGCCGTGCTCCTGAACGCCGGACAGGTCCGCTCGGCCGGCGCCCGCCTCCTCGTCCAGCAGAAGCTGCACGACGCCTTTGTCGACGAGTTCGTCCACCGCGCCCGCAAGATCCGGCTCGGCGGCCCGTTCGACGAGAACGCCCGCGCCGGCCCGCTGATCTCCGCCGCGCACCGCGAGAAGGTGGCCATGTATGTGGCGGCCGGGCTGGACGAGGGCGCGGTGCTGCGCTGCGGCGGGACGCCCCCGGCCGACCCGATGCTCGAGGACGGCTACTACTACCTGCCGACCGTGCTGGACGACTGCACCCCGGACATGTCCGTGGTCCAGGAGGAGTCGTTCGGCCCGGTGCTGACGGTGGAGCGGTTCCGTGACGAGGACGAGGCGCTCGCGCTGGCCAATGACACCGTCTACGGCCTGGCCGCGGCGGTGTGGACACAGGACGCGGCCAGGGCGCACCGGATGGCCTCGCGGCTGCGCGCGGGGACGGTGTGGATCAACGACTTCCACCCGTATGTGCCGCAGGCCGAGTGGGGCGGGATGAAACAGTCCGGCATCGGGAGGGAGTTGGGCCGCGCGGGGCTGGCGGAGTACCAGGAGACCAAGCACATCTGGCGCAACACGGCGCCCCGGCCCCGGCGCTGGTTCGAGTAGCGCGATCAGCCGTCGCCGGCGCAACCTACCACCACCGCCCACCTCCCGACTCCCCGCGCGACCCGCCGTACCCGCCGTACCCGCCCCGACCCGGCCCCACCGGCGTCACTCCGTGACCGATAGAGGCGTTGGCACAGCCTGGCCACGGGATTCCCTTGAGCCCGTCCACTCCCGCCCACCACCCTGATCGCACCTTCCGACAAGGAGAGTCGGATGCGATGAGGGAGGAAGCCAGCCGATGCGAAGATTGCGTCGCTTCTTGGCTGTCACCGGCGCGGCCGGACTGCTCAGCGGCCTGGCCATGCCGGTGGCGAGCGGGCAGCCGTCCGAGGCTGCCCCAAAGGCCCCACCGGTCCGTACGGAACGCACGGTCACCCTGATCACCGGCGATACGGTCACCGTCACCACCGGCGACGACGGCCGGTACGCCGTCGATGTGAAGCGAGGCGCGGGCCGCGAATCGGTCGACTTCGTGGCGAACCAGAACGGCAAGGAGATCAGCGTCGTCCCCGACGACGCGCTCAGGCTGCTGTCCGCGGGCCGGCTCGACGCGAACCTGTTCAACATCACGCGCCTCGTCAGGGACGGCTACGACGACACGAAGACCGGCTCGTTACCGGTCATCGCCACCTATCGCGGCAAGGGCGCCCATCCGACACCCGACGGCGCACGGAAGACGCTGACCCTGTCCAGCGTCGGCGGCGCCGCGTTCAGCGCACGCAAGGCCGACGCAGCCGCCTTCTGGGCCGACATCAGGCAGGACAAGGGCCTGAAGAAGCTCTGGCTCGACCAGAAGGTCAAGGCCGCCCTCGATGTCAGCGTCCCGCAGATCGGCGCCCCGGAGATGTGGAAGGCCGGGTACGACGGCAAGGGCGTCAAGGTCGCCGTGCTGGACACGGGCGTGGACACGGCGCACCCGGACGTCAAGGACTCGGTCGCCGACTCCAAGAGCTTCGTCCCGGACGAGACGGTCCAGGACGGCTTCGGGCACGGCACCCACGTGGCCGCCACGGTCGCGGGCAGCGGCGCCGCCTCCGACGGCCGGCGCAAAGGCGTGGCACCGGGCGCGAAACTGCTGGTCGGGAAGGTGCTGAACAACGCGGGCGAGGGCTACTCCTCGTGGATCATCGAGGGCATGGAGTGGGCCGCGACCTCCGGCGCCAAGGTGATCTCCATGTCGCTCGGCGGCACGGCGAGCGGCCCCTCGGACCCGCTGAGCGAGGCGGTGGACCAGCTGTCGGCGTCGTCCGGAGCGCTGTTCGTGATCGCCGCGGGCAACACCGGCCCGTTCGAGCAGACCGTCGGCACGCCCGGCATCGCGGACTCGGCCCTGACCGTCGGCGCCGTCGACAAGCAGGACAAGCTGGCGTCGTTCTCCAGCCGCGGCCCGCGCATCGGGGACTACGGGGTCAAGCCGGAGATCACCGCGCCGGGTGTCGCCATCACGGCGGCCCGCGCGGCCGGCACGAGCATGGGCACTCCGGTCGACGACCTGTACACCACGGCCAACGGCACCTCGATGGCCACGCCGCACGTCGCGGGCGCGGCGGCGATCGTCGCCCAGGCGCACCCCGACTGGACCGGCCAGCAGATCAAGGCGTCCCTCGCCAGCACCGCGAAGACCAACACCGCCAATGGCCCCTTCCAACAGGGCGACGGCCGGGTCGACGTGCCCCGCGCCGTCACCCAGAACGTCTTCGCGACCCCGGCGCTCAGCTACGGCCTGTACGGGTACAGCGACGACGCGCCCGACACCAAGACGATCGCGTACACCAACGCCACCGAGAAGCCGGTGACCTTGAGGCTGGCGTCCTCGGTGGACGGCGGGTCGCTCTCGCTGGGCTCCGACAGCGTGACGGTGCCGGCGAACGGCGCCGCGAAGGTCCCGGTGACCGTCGACCCGGCGAAGGCCGACGTCGGCCGCCACACCGGGTACATCACGGCGACCAGTGAGGACGGCACGGTCAAGGCCACCACGGCCGTCGGCTACGAGCGGGAGGCGGATCTGTACGACCTGAAGGTCGAACTGCTGGACCGCGAGGGCAAGCCGGCGCGGTCGGCCCTCTTCACCTTCCAGAACCTCGCCGACTACACGTACAACCAGTTCGGCGCCATGGGAGGCTCCGAGACCTTCCGGGTGGAGAAGGGCACCTACTCCCTCGCCACCTGGATCCCCATCCTCGACAGCGGGCGGCACGAGGTCGGGACGAGCATTGTCGGCGACCCGCAGATCGAGGTCACCGGCGACACCTCGCTCACTCTCGACGCGCGCAAGGCCGTCGAGATCAAGCCACAGACCAAGGAGAAGGACGCCGAGCTCCAGGGCGTGACGACCTCCTGGCACCGGGAGCGCGAGGGAGGCAGCTCCTTCGGGCTCACCTACGTCATGGGCAAGTGGAAGAAGCACATCTACGCCGCCCCGACCAAGCAGGTCACCGACGGCTCCTTCGAGTTCTACAGCAGATGGCGGCTGGAGAAGCGGAAGCTGACGGCGAGCGTCACCAGCCCGGAGCGGGTGACGCTGAACCCACAGTACGTGGACACGTACACCGGCTGGCCCGTCAAGATCACCGGTAACCGCAAGGTGCGGCTGGTGGACGCCAAGGGCGGCACGGCCGAGGACTTCGAGGGCCTGGACGTGAAGGGCAAGGCCGTGCTGGTGGGCCTGGCACCGGACGGCTGGCCCGACGAAGCCGTCAGCAACGCCACCAAGGCGGGCGCCGCCTACGTCCTCGTGTACCGCAGGACCACGGCCGGCCTGTGGCTCACCGCGGTCGACAGCGCCACGATCCCGGCCATCTCCATACCCGGCGAGGAGGGCGACAAGCTGCTGTCCCTGCTCACCGCGCAGGGTCGGAGCGCGGTGACGCTCGACCTCGGCGGCACGGCGGTCAGCCCGTACGTGTACGACGTGCTGCTGCCCGAGCCCGGCGCCATCGGCAAGGACCTGACCTACCGCCTCGACAGCCGCAACACCACCAAGGTCACCGCCCGCTACCGCGGCTCGGCCAAGGGGCAGATCGGCGCCGAGGCCACGCACACCTTCCGCCCGTACCAGCTCTTCTCGGTGGAGTCGAAGTACGACGTGCCGCTGGGCACCGGGCGCACCGAGTACTACAGCGCCGACCCCGACACCCGCGTCTGGCGCACCGCCATGCAGGACTACGACGGCGCCGGCCGGCAGTGGGCGCCCCTGGCCACGTACCGGCCCGGGACGCAGCAGACGGTGGACTGGCTGTCGCCCGTGTTCCGCCCGACGACCGCCGCCGAGTTCGGCGTCTCACAGCGCGAGGGCGATGAACTCACCCTCGCCATCCCCGAGTACGCCGACTCCGGCAGCGGTCACTACGGCTCGGCGGGCGCGGCCAAGGACAACGTGGACAAGGTCAAGACGAGCCTGTACGCGGACGGAAAGCTGGTCGGCGAGGCCCCGTACGGCTCCGGCACCTTCCAGGTGCCCGCCGACAAGGCCGCGTACAAGCTGACGATCGACGCCGAGCGCACGGCGGCCTGGGCGGCGTACTCGACGAAGACCAGCACCGAATGGGACTTCACCTCCGCCCGGACGGCCGAGGCGAAGGCCCTCCCCCTCCTGTCCGTGGACTACGACCTGGCCCTCGACCTGTTCGGCCGCACCAGGGCCGGGCGTCAGTTCAGCTTCCAGCTGGCACCCCGCCACCAGGAGAGCGCGGAGGAATCGAAGGTCAAGACGGTCAAGGCGTGGGTGTCCTACGACGACGGCAAGACCTGGAAGGAGGCCAGGCTGACCGGCTCCCGCGCGGGCTACAAGGCCACCGTGAAACACCCCGCTCTCGGCGCTTCCAACGGCTTCGTCGCCCTGCGCGTCCAGGCCACCGATGCCGACGGCAATCGAATCGATCAAACGGTCACCCGCGCATATGGCCTGAAGTAGGCCGAGATCCGCCCCTCGGCGGTAACAAACTCCGTCTAGCGTGCCGTTGAATCGTTGCATCGACACGCCGGAGCCGCCGCAAGTGGACCACAGAGCAGCCGAGGAGACCCCCGCCACGAGCCCGAGCCCCTGGGCCGCGGCAGGGGTCTCCGACTTCGACGAGACGGTGTACCACGCGATCCTCCATCAGCCGGACGCCGACGTCACCACCTGGTCGGAGCTGGTCCGGGCCTCCCCGGCCCGCGTCCGCCGCGCCTGCGCCCGGCTGCTCCGCCTCGGCCTGCTCCAGGCCCCCGACTCCACCGGCGGCCTGCGGCCGGTGGACCCCCGCATCGCCATCCGGGCCCTCATCCGTAAGCGCGAAACCGAGTCCGAGCTGCTCGCCGCCACCGCCGACGACATGGCCAAGATCTACGCGGCGGGGCTGCTGCGCTCCGAACCGGCCGGCCTCGTCGAGGTGGTGCGCGGGGAGAGCGCCAACGCCGCCCGGCTGGAGGAGCTGTACGCCCAGGCCGAACACGAGGTCTGCCTCATCGACTCCCCGCCCTACCTCGCCCCGCTCACCCCCCAGTTGGACCTCCAGAGCGAAGTGCTGCGCCGCGGTGTCGCGTACCGCGCGCTCTACTCTGTGGTATCCCTGGAGTCCCCGGATCTGCTGGCCTACGCCGAGGGCATGGTCGCGCTCGGCGAACAGGCGCGGGTGCTGCCCACCGTCCCCATGAAGCTGATGGTGATCGACGGCCGGACCGCGATGCTGCCGCTCACCAGCGTCGACGCCGGGCCGGTCTACAGCTCGGTGATCGTACGACACTCCGGGCTCACCGACGCGCTGCGGACGCTCTTCGAGACGCTGTGGCAACACGCCACACCGCTGGACGGCCCGCCGGCCGAGGAGGACGAGGAGCTCGGCGACGCCGACCGCACGCTGGTCGGCCTGCTGGCCGTCGGCATGAAGGACGAGGCGATCGCCCGCCACCTGGGCATCAGCCTGCGAACCCTGCGCCGCCGGATCAGCGACCTCCAACAGCGCTTGGGCGCGGGCGGCCGCTTCCAAGCCGGCGTCCGCGCCGCCCACCGGGGCTGGGCGTAGCCACGGACCGCCGCTCGGGGAGGAACGCGGCGAACACGAAGCGGCCAGGACGCTGGAGTCGGCGGGCTCTGCTCAACGGGAGCAGTGATCACGGGCGCCCGGGTGGAACCGGTGGAAGTGGTGGCCGGCCCGCCTCAGCGCCACTGAGGGACCGGCGCCGTGGCCCCGGGCGCCGCGGCTTCGATGCGGCCGCGGATCTCGCGCATGACGGTGAGGATCCGCCGCTCGTGCTCCTCGGTCAGCCGGGCCGTCGGCACCGAGCAGCTGATCGCGTCGATGGCGGGCGAGTCGTACCGCAGGGCGAACCCGAAACCCGCGATGCCCACCACGCCCTCCTCCCGGTCGATCGCGTAGCCCCGCTCCCGCACCCGCGCCAGGTCCGCGGTGAGCGACGCGCGGTCGGGGTGGGTGTGGGGCGTCAGCCGCTCCCAGGGGCCGTCGGGGAGCGGCAGCTCGCGGTCGTCCCGCTCGGCGAGGAGGGCCTTGCCGAGCGCCCCGGCGTAGGCGGGGAGCCTGCGGCCGACGCGGCTGAAGGAGCGCAGATACTCGTGCGACTCGCGGGTGGCGAGGTACACGACGTCGCCGCCGTCGAGCCGGGCGAAGTGGATGGTCTCGCCGAGCGCGTCGGACGCCTCGTCGAGGTAGGGCCGGGCGCCGCGGACGCGCGGGTCGCTGTCGAGGTAGTTGGTGCCGGTGAGCAGGGCGCGGATGCCGATGCCGTAGAGCGAGCCGGTGGCGTCGGTGCGCACCCAGCCGCGGTCGATCAGGGTCTGGAGAAGCGCGTACATGCTGCTGCGCGGCACCCCGAGCTCGTCGGCGAGCTCGCGCAGCCGGGCCGGGCGGTCACCGCGCGCGGCGAGCAGTTCCAGCAGCTCGACGGTGCGGGCCGCGGACTTCACTTCGCGTACGCCCCCGGTATCGGCCATGGGTCGAATCGTAGACGGATCGTGCACGGCGCACCGCGGCGGCCGCCTGTCCCGGGTCCGGTCAGCGGCGGCGGCCGGAACGGGCGGCGGCGGACGGCTCGCGCGCCGAAAACGGTCGAAGCCTGACGGCGGATTGTCGCTTATCGCATTACGGCTGCGCCCACCGCGATGAGGCGGGACACTCTCAGTTCGAAGAACGGGACCGTACCGAGTCACGGGACCAGCGGAGGATGTTTCATGCACTCACCGCAGGACGCGAGCGAGGCGGTCGGCCTGATGTGGGACCTGGTCACCGCCCTGGAGAACGGGGAGCGGGACTATGTGGACTGCGGGGCCGAGCTCGTCCAGCTCGCCTTTGTGCAACAGCCGTACATGATGCGGGAGGCACTGGCCGAGTTCGAACGCCAGGTGGCACTCGACCCGGCCCCGGCAGGGGCCGTGCCGGAGATCGTCGAGACCGTCCGGGATGTCATCGGGAGCCCGGACGAAACTTATTGACGGGCTTTCGGCGCGAACTTTCGATGGGAATTTTCGAACCTGACCGCCTCTCTTGACGTTGAACCGATTCAACGCTTCCATCGTGGGCGCGCCCGCGATGGGAGCGCTCCCGAGGAGGTTCCCGGGCCGGTACCCGCACCCGCCCACAGAGAGGACGGCCCATGTCGCCGACCGCACCCCCCACCAGGAGCACCAGAGCCCCTGGCCGCGCGGCCGCCCGCACGGCACGCGCGATGCTTCTGCTTGTCATGACCACATCCTTACTCGTCTGGGGGCTGAGCCTGGGCGGCTCCCGCGCGCACGCCGCCGCCACCGCCACGGCCACCAGCGCCACCGCCACGGCCACCAGCGCCACCGCCCTGGGCAACGGCTCGGTGACCGACTCGAACATCTCCTACGTCGGCCGCTGGGACGTGAGCTCGGGCACCGCGGCCGTGCCCAACTGGACGGGCGGCTACCTCCAGACGGCCTTCACCGGAACGACCGTGAAGGTCAAGGCCCGCGACGCGGTGAACTTCTACGCCAGCGTCGACGGCGGCGCCGACGTCTTCTACGCGGGCGTCCGGGGCACCGTCAGCCTCACCCCGCAGCCCCTCCCCCAGGGCAACCACACCCTCCGGATCTCCTACCGCTCGGGCGACACCGTCTTCCAGGGCCTCGTGCTGGACTCGGGCGCGGGCACGACAACCCCGCAAGTTCCTTCGAAACTGATCGAGTTCGTCGGGGACTCGATCACCGCCGGCGCCCTGACCGACCGGCTCGCGCTCGACTCGTACGGCTGGAAGACCGGCGAGCAGCTGGGCATGCGGCACACCCAGATCGCCCGCTCGGGCTACTGCCTGGTGGGCAAGGACGGCTGCACGGGCCTGGCCACCCAGTTCTTCAAGATCGGCTCCACTGGCGATCAGAACTGGGACTTCTCCCGCTACCAGGCGAGCGCGGTCGTCATCAACCTGGGCACCAATGACATCGGACATGGCGTCACGGGCGCCGAGTTCCAGACCGCGTACACCAACCTCCTCCGCGATATCCGCGCCAAGTACCCGAACGCGGCCCTCTTCGCGCTCCAGACCCTCAAGAAGCGCTATGTGACCGAGACCAAGGCCGCCGTCAGCGCCCGCACCGGCGCCGGGGACGCCAGGGTCTACTACGTCGACACCACGGGCTGGCTCACCGACGGCACCGACTACGAGGACGGCAACGGGCACCCCAACGAGTCCGGCCACACCAAGTTCGCGAACCGTCTCGCCCCGGTGATCTCCGCGAAGCTCGCAGCCGCCAGTCCGGGCGCCGCGACCGAGACAGGCAGGGCCACCAAGGCTGCGGCCGCCGCCCCCGGCGACCCGGGCGACCCCAACATCAAGTTCTACGGCCGCTGGGACACCAGGAGCTCCGCCACCGCCTACACCCCCTACTGGGCGGGCGCGTACTTCCGCACCGGCTTCACCGGGCGCACCGTCAAGCTCAAGCAGCGCAACGCGATCGACTTGTGGGCCAGCATCGACGGCGGCCCCGCGACGTTCTTCGACGAGGCCAAGGGCACGGTGAACCTCACCCCGACCCCGCTGTCCGCCGGAAACCACACCCTTCAGGTCAACTACCAGGTGGTCGCGGGCTCCTACCACGGTGACGCGGTCTTCCAGGGGCTGACCCTGGACAGCGGGGCCACCACCTTCACCCCGTCCACCCCGAAGAAACTGATCGAATTCGTCGGCGACTCGATCACCGTCGGCACCACCACCTCCCAGAACGCCCGTACCGCGTACGGCTGGCTGATCGGCGAGCGCCTCGGCGCCGACCACACCCAGATCGCCCAGGGCGGCGCCGCCCTCGTGGACACGGCGGACGACCGGATGAGCCTGGAGCAGCAGTTCACCAAGTTGAACCCGAACGCCGCCACGCCCGACTGGGACTTCTCCCGCTACCAGGCGAACGCGGTGGTCATCAACCTCGGCACCAACGACGTGGGCCGCGGGGTGACGTCCGCGCAGTTCCAGGCGGCGTACTCCAGCCTGCTGCGCAAGGTCCGCGCCGCCTATCCGAACGCCTGGATCTTCGCCCTGGAGACCTTCCGCGGCCGCTTCGTCCCGGAGACCCAGGCGGCCGTCACCGCGGCCGTGACCGGCGGCGACGCCAAGGTCTCCTTCGTGGACACGACCGGCTGGCTCGCCTCCGACGAGCTCTCCGACTCCGTCCACCCCAACGACAAGGGCCACCGCACCATCACCGACCGCCTGGCGCCGATCATCTCCGCCAAGCTCGGCTAGCGCGGCGCACACCGCACGACGCCGCACCACACCGCACCACACCCGTCGAGGGCCCCCGGTCGTCCGGCCGGGGGCCCTCGTGCGCGATATCCCCGGGCCCGGCGGACCGCAAATCGGCGCGCCGGGACCTCCACTTATTCGGCTCGTTCCCGTCGCATTGACCCGGGCCCCCGGGGGCCCACCCGCGCGAAATGGCACCGCATTTCCGCAGGGTAATGGCTTACTCAAGAAGCGATCAAGAGAAAATGATCTAGAATTCCGGCCATCGGCGAGTTGACCGGAACAACTCCTTGACCTGCCATGAAGCTGGGAAAGAAACTCAAGAAGCACTCATGCATCAGGAGCCGCAAGCGACGTGCTGGGCCCTGCGATACAGATTTCGCGGGTGTGCGACGGGGGAAGTGTTGAAGAAAGTGTGCGCATAGCAGCCACGTAATCCGCGCGCACTCTTCACTTCCTCTCCTCATCTCTTGATGCACTCAGAGAATGGAGGGGGAATGCCGACGCACGCGGGCTATCCCGGCGTATACATCGAAGAGCTTGCCAGCAGCGTCCGCACCATCGCCTCGGTCACCACCTCGGTGACCGCGTTCGTGGGCCACACCCGCCGGGGTCCGTTGAACACGCCGGTGCGGATCACCAGCTTCGCCGACTTCGAGCGCCGCTTCGGCGGGCTCACCTCGCAGAGCGCGGTCGGCTACGCCGTGCACCAGTTCTTCGGCAACGGCGGCACGGTCGCGGTCATCGTGCGCGTGGCCAAGGCCGGCACCGGCAAGGCCGCCTGCGTCACGCTCGAGTCCACCGAGGGGCACAGCGAGTGCCCGGTGCTCGAGGTGCACGCCAAGGAGCCCGGCCTGTGGGGCTCGGGCCTGCGGCTGGCCGTCGACCATGACACCCCCTGCCCGGACGAGACCTTCAACCTCCAGGTTCTCGACGCGCGCGGCACCGCCCGCGAGTCCTTCACCGGACTGTCCATGGACCCCGGCCACGGCCGCTACGCCGAGACCGCGATCAACTCGTCGTCCGCGCTGATCCGGGTCAAGGTCGTGGGCGAGGGCCGGCCGGACCCCTCCGGCACCGTCTCCAAGCCGTTCTCCCATGAGCTCCCCGACCTGAACGTCGAGCTGACGGTCAAGATCGGCGAGGTCGAGCGCGCGTTCACGCTCTACGACCCCGACTGCGACGGCGAGGCGCCGTGCAACGTCACCGAGCTCGCCCTGCTCCTGGAGCGCAAGCTGCGCGCGCTGCCGGACGCCCCGGGCAAGCACGCCTTCGCGGGCGCCGAGGTCACCGCCTTCGGCCGCCGCCTCCAGGTCGTCGCCGGGTCCATCGACCCCGACGACGTGGTGCGCTTCCTCGGCGAGTGCGCCAACGACCTGGGCCTCGAAGCCTCCGTCAACCCGCCCGTCTTCCCGCTGACCGGCGGCGAGGACGGCGACCCGCCCGGCCCCCGGGACATCATCGGCAGCGAGGCGGGCAAGACCGGCCTCCAGGCGCTGCGCGACGTGGACGACGTCAACCTGCTGTCGCTGCCGGAGCTCGCCTCGTACGAGTCCACCGACGACATGGTCACCGTCCTGTCCGCGGCCGAGCGGCTGTGCCGGGAGCGGCGGATCTTCCTGCTCGTCGACTCGCCCTCGGCCTGGGGCAGCGTGGACGCCGCGCGCGCCGGGATCGGCGCCTTCGAGGCCGTCCGCGGCAACCACTCGGGCCTGTACTTCCCGCATCTCCAGCTCACCGACCCGCTCACCGGCCGGCTGCGCTCCTTCCCGCCGTCCGGCGCGCTCGCCGGCGTCATCGCCCGTACGGACAGCGAGCGCGGCGTGTGGAAGGCGCCGGCCGGGACCGAGGCGCGGCTGGCCGGGGTGCACTCGCTGACCGTCAAGCTGACCGACCGCGAGAACGGGCTGCTCAACCCGCTTGGCATCAACTGCCTGCGCACCTTCCCCGTGGTGGGCCCGGTGGTGTGGGGCGCGCGCACGCTGGAGGGCGCGGACGCGCTCGACAGCGAGTGGAAATACGTGCCGGTGCGGCGGCTGGCGCTGTATGTCGAGGAAAGTCTGCGCCGCGGGTTGCAGTGGGTGGTGTTCGAGCCCAACACCGAGCAGCTGTGGCAGCAGATCCGGCTGAACGCGTCCGCGTATCTGCACACGCTCTTCGAGAAGGGCGCGTTCAAGGGCGGCACGCCGCGCCAGGCGTACTTCGTCAAGTGCGACAAGGACACGACGACCGAGGACGACATCGCGAACGGCATCGTCAATGTCGTGGTCGGTATAGCTCCGGTCAAGCCAGCGGAGTTCGTGATCGTCAAGATCCAGCAGATGGCCGGACAGTTCGAGATTTAGGAATGTGATGGCTGAGTTTCAGGTCAACGCCCATCGCTTCGACCCGTACAAGAACTTCAAGTTCCTGGTCCTGTGGGACGGTCGTACGGTCGCGGGCATCAGCAAGATCAGTCCGCTCAAGCGCACCACCGAAGTCGTGAAGCACCGCCACGGCGGCGATCCGAGTTCGCCCCGGAAGTCCCCGGGCCGCTCCGAGTTCGAGGGCATCACCCTGGAGCGCGGCGTCACCCACGACCCCGAGTTCGACCGCTGGGCCAACAAGGTCTGGCAGATCGGCGCGGGGCTCGGCTCGGAGGTCTCACTGGCCGACTTCCGCAAGGACATCGTCATACAGGTCCTCAACGAGGCGGGCCAGGTCGCCGTCTCGCACAAGCTCTACCGGACCTGGCCGAGCGAGTACCAGGTGCTGGGCGAGCTGGACGCCAACGCCAACGCGGTCGCGATCCAGAGCCTCAAGCTGGAGTGCGAGGGCTGGGAGCGGGACTACGAGGTGCCGGAGCCGCAAGAGCCCTCGTTCACCCATCCGGCGTAGGCGACGGAGGCGACGGAGGCGCGTAACGGAACAGGACGGCCTGACGGATGGCGAACACGGGGCCCGCGGAGCTGCTGGCCACCTGGGAGGCGGGGCTGGCGCACCAAGGCCCCGGCCGCGCCCTGCTGCTGCACCGGGCGGCCCGTCCGGAGGCCGGCACCGACGAACTGCTGTCGATGCCGGTCGGCGAGCGGGAGGCGGACCTGTACGCCCTGCGCCGCGCGCTCTTCGGCGCGCGGATGCAGGTGCGGGTCGAGTGCGGCGCGTGCGGCGAGGACATGGAGTTCGAGCTGGACGCAGGCGACTTGGGGGCGCGGCCACGGCGGGGCGACGGCCCGCTGCGGGTCGAGGAGGGCGAATGGACGGTCGAGTTCCGGCTGCCCACCGTCGCCGACATCGAGGCGGTCACGGCGGGCTCGGGTCCGGCGGGTCTCGACGCGGCGGCCTCCAGCGCGGAGGCGGGTGACGCGGGTGACGACTCGCCCGCCGCGCTCGCCCGCCGGCTGCTCCTCGCCCGCTGCACCGTCTCGGCCACCCGCGCGGGCCGCCCCGTCCCCGCCGGCCAACTGCGCGGCCTGCGGCTCCCCGAGGCCGTGCAGCGGCGGCTCGCCGAGGCCGCCGAGCAGGCCGACCCCGCCGCCGAGGTGACCTTGAAGATCGCCTGTCCGGAGTGCGGCGAGGCCACCTCGGCCGAACTGGACATCGCCTCCTACCTGTGGACCGAACTGGACTCCTGGGCGCGGGACCTGCTGCTCGACGTCCATCTGCTCGCCACCGCCTACGGCTGGAGCGAGCCGGAGATCCTGGCGCTCAGCCCGCTGCGGCGCCGTTACTACCTGGAGCTGTGCGCAGATGTCTGACTACTTCGACCGGCTGCTCGCGCGGCACTCCCCCGCGCCGCGGACGGGTGCCGACGGCCGCACGGCGCACGTACGGCCGCGGCTGCCCGGCCCGTACGAGCGGATCGAGAGCCTGCGGGCCGAGCCACCTGCCCTCGACGAGCCCGCGCCCCTGTTCGCCGCCCCGACCCAACCGGCGCCGTGGCACGGCGAGTCGGTGCGGTACGAGCGCGAGGTGGAGACCGTACGGGACACCGTCGTACGCGCCGAGGCCGCGCCCCGCACCGAGCCGGCCCCGGCCACCGCCGTCCGACCCGCGGCGCCGCTGCTGCGCCCCGCCGCCCAGGTCACCCCCGGGCCCCGGCCGGACGCCCTCGACACCCCGCGCCCCGGGCGGCGGGACACGACGCCCGGCGAGCCCGGCCCGGCGCGGCGGACCACGGCGCCCGCGCCCGCGTCGCCGGAGGCGATCCTCGCTCCGGCGGCCGCCGCCGCGCCGCCGAGCCTCCGGGCCGGCGACGCCGCGCTCGGCCGTGAGGCGGCCCGCGCCCCGGTGACCCGGCGCCGGTCCAAGCCCGCCGAGCGCGTCGTACACGTACAGATCGGGCGGCTCGAGGTGAGCGCGGCCGGAACGGCGGCCTCCGGCGGCGGCCGACCGCCCGGCGCCCGCCCCGAGCACGCGGGACGGCGCGCCCCCGCGCTGAGCCTCCAGGACTACCTGACGCGCGGCGAGACGAGGAGCTGAGGCCATGAGCAACGCACTTGCCTTCGCCACGGTCACCCAGGCCCTGGCCATCCTCATCGCGAACAACCTGCGGCCCGAGATCGACATGGCGGTCTCGGTCGAGACCCGCAAGCCCCCGGCCGAGCCGCCCACCGAGCCGACCATCAACGTGTTCCTGTATCAGGTCACCCCGAACGCGTCCATGCGCCACAACGACCTGCCCACGCGCGCCTCGGACGGCACGCTCCTCAAGCGCCCGGCCGCGGCGATGGACCTCAACTTCCTGATCAGCGCGTACGGGGACGAGACGGAGCTGGTCGGGCAGCGCCTGATCGGGTGCGTGGTGCGCACACTGCACGAGATCCCCGTCCTGCCGAAGGACGTGATCGAGGAGGCCGCCGAGCGGCCGTATCTGGCGGGCAGCGACCTCGCGGAGTCACTACAGAAGGTGCGGTTCACGCCCATCCAGATGGACGTCGACGAAACCTCGAAGCTCTGGGGCATGCTCTACCAGACGCCGTACACCCTCTCGGTCTGCTACCAGGGGTCGCTGGTCCTGGTGGAGGGCGTGGAGCGGCCGGTCCCGGCCAAGCCGGTGGAGCGGTACACGGTACGGGCGGCGCCCTTCGGCGCCCCGGGCGCGCCGGAGCCGCCGCGGCTGCCGGGCTCTGACGGAACCGCGGAAGCCACGGAAGCCACGGATGTGACGTCGCCGGAGGCGGTCGAGCCTGCCCAGGACGCTCCGAGGCCCGCGAAGAAACGCGCCGCGTCCAAGTCGGCGGCGAGGAAGCCCACGAAGACGGCGGCGAAAGCGGCCGACAAGACCGCCGAGCCAACCGCCGAGAAGGCCATACCCACCGGCCCCACAGCCTCCCCCACTCGCACCCGCAAGGCACCGGGCACCAGGGGTACGCCCAAGGGCCAGGAGAGCTGAGGCGCGGTGCGGAAGACGGGGGCGGGTGAACGCATGAGCACCCACGAGGGAAGCGGACCGGCCACGGCGGACGGGACGGCGCTGGCCGCCGCCATCCAGGCGGTCCTGGCCCGCGTCGACGCCCACGCCCGCCGCGCCCGCGCGAAGGCCGGGACAGACGCCGAACCGCCCGAAGCCGAAAGACCAACCGCGGACGGCGCACGAGCCGGGGACACCACACCGGCCCCCGCGCCCCGCGGCGAGCTGCCCGTCACACCACCCCCCACCCGCGACCCCGGCACCCTCGACGCCCTCGTCACCTGCTTCGGGCTCAGCGACTTCGAGCGCGAGGTCGTCCTGCTGACCGCCGCCGCCGAGCTGGACCCGACCACCGCCGCCCGCTGCGCGGCCGCCAGCGGCGACCCGGCCCGTACGTACCCCACCTTCTCGCTCGCGCTCGCCGCGCTCGCCGAGCCGCACTGGAGCGCGCTCACCCCCGTGGCCCCGCTGCGCCGCTGGCGGCTCGTCGAGCTGGAGGACGAGACCCGGCTGACCACCACCCGGCTGCGCCTCGACGAGCGGATCCTGCACTTCCTGGCCGGCTCGCCGTACCTGGACGCCCGCCTGCACGGCCTGCTGCGCCGCGCCCCCGTCCCGCAGGCACTCCCCGCCTCGTACGACCTGGCGGCGAGCCGGGTGGCGGCGGGCTGGACCGAGTCCCGTCCGGAGGCCCCGCTGCGGGTCGAGCTCGTCGGCGGCGACGTGCCGTCCCGTACGGACATCGCGGCCGCCGCCGCCCGCCGCTCCGGGCTCGGCCTGTACGCCATGGCCGCGGAGGATCTGCCCACCGACCCGGCCGAGCGCGACCGTCTCGCCCGCCTGTGGCAGCGCGAGGCGATCCTGCTGCCGGCGGCCCTGCTCCTTGAGGTCGGCGAGCTGGACCGCGAACAGGCGGCGGCCGCCGACGCGTTCATCGCGGGCGCCGCCGTACCCCTCGTGGTGTCCAGCCCGGACCCGCGCCACACCGACCGGCCGCGCGGCGAGCGGGTCACCGTGCCCCGGCTCGACGACGAGGAGCAACTCGGCCTGTGGTCCGACGCCTTCGCCGACGTCCCCGAGGTCGAGGAGGCCCACCTCCGCTCCCTGGTGGCGCAGTTCCAGCTGCCGCCGCACGTCATACGCTCCGCCGCCGCCACCGTACGCCGCGACTTCCCCGACGAGGACGAGCTGGACGCCACCGAGCTGGCCTGGCGGGCCGGGCTCACCGAGGCGCGGATCGGCCTCGACGAGCTGGGGCGCCGCATCGAGCCGGAGGCGGGCTGGGACGACCTGGTGCTGGCCGAGCGGCAGCGCCGCATCCTGCGCGAGATCGTCGCGCACGTACGCCGGCGGGGCACCGTGTACCAGGAGTGGGGCTTCGCCGGGACGCTGCGCCGGGGTCTGGGCGTCACCGCCCTCTTCGCGGGCGGCTCCGGCACGGGCAAGACGCTGGCCGCCGAGGTGATGGCCAAGGAACTGGGCCTCGATCTCTTCATCATCGATCTCTCGCAGGTGGTCAGCAAATACATCGGAGAGACCGAGAAGAACCTGCGCAAGGTCTTCGACGCCGCAGAACGCGGCGGCGCGCTGCTGCTCTTCGACGAGGCGGACGCGTTGTTCGGCAAGCGCAGCGAGGTGAAGGACAGCCACGACCGGTACGCCAACCTGGAGGTCAGCTATCTGCTGATGCGGATGGAGGCCTACCGGGGCCTGGCCGTCCTCACCACCAACATGAAGAAGGCCCTCGACCCGGCCTTCATGCGCCGCATCCGCTTCGTCGTCGACTTCCCCTTCCCCGGCGAGAGCGAACGCGCCGAGATCTGGCGCAAGGTGCTCCCGGCCCAGGCCCCGATGAAGGACATCGACGCCGAGCGGCTGGCCCAGCTGACCGTGTCGGGCGGCTCGATCCGCAACATCGCCCTGTCCGGCGCCTTCCTCGCGGCCGAGGAGGGCGACCGGCTCCAGATGCGCCACATGCTGGCGGCGGCGCGCACCGAATACCTGAAGCTGGAACGCTCGCTCACGCCCTCGGAGGTCCACGGATGGGTCTGAACGAGGGGTACGGGCAGCAGCCGCAAACCGTGCGCGTGGAGATCGGCGAGCTGGCGCTGTCCGGCTTCGACGCGCGGGTCGACCCGGACCGGGTCTCCGCGGCGTTCCAGGCCGAGCTGTCCCGGCTCGTACGGGAGCGCGGCGTACCGCTGGCGACGGACGGCGAACACCGCGCTCTGGACGTCCTGTCGGACCTTCCCCCGCTGCCCGCCACCACCTCCCCCACCCGCCTGGGCGAGGCGCTGGCCCGCGCCGTGCACGCGGGCCTGTCCGGAAGGGGGCGAGAGCGGCCATGAGCACCTCCCAGGCCTCGGCCCAGGACGACCGCTCGGCCCAGTCCGCGAAGCGCCGCAAGCGCAAGGAGCGCACGGCCAACTCCCGTACGCCCGAGCCCAAGGACATCGTCAGCGGCGCAGGCCAGCCACTGGACCCGAGCGTCCGACGGGAGCTGGAGGAACAGCTCGGCCACGACTTCAGCCGCGTCCGCCTGCACACCGACCGCGACGCGGGGCAGCTGACGGAGCTGCTGGGCGCGGACGCGGTGGCGGTCGGCCAGGACATCTTCTTCCGCGAGAACACCTTCCGGCCCGGTACGGCGGAGGGACAGCGCCTCCTCGCCCACGAGCTCCTGCACACCGTCCAGAACCCCCACGGCCTCGGCGCGCTGCGCGCGGGCCGCGACGTGGGCGCGGTGTCCGTGCGGCAGGACGCGATCGAACGCGAGGCGGAGGGGAACGCGGCCGCTCCGGACCGGGCCGCCCAGGTCGAGGAGGGCCGGGCCACGCCGGGCTGGCTGCGGTACACCACCGTGGACGCCGACCGGCACCGGACGGAACAGATCGACCCGGCGACCCTCGTGGACCGGCTGGCCAACTCGGTCGTGCGCTCGCTGCGCGGCGACCCGGAGGACCGCTCGAAGCGCACCCGTATGCAACTGGCCCGGCTGTCGGACGAGTTGCAGGACGCCGTCCTCGACCGCCTTGAGACCAGGCTGCTCAGCTCCGAGCAGGAGCGGGTGCTCGACCTGGTGGACGAGATCGAGGCCGACGGGGATCCGGAGCGGGAGTCGCTGGACGCCCCGGTCGTCGAACCGGATCCGGTCGAGGAGCTGCTGTTCGAGCGCGATACGGAGCGGCGGACGGCGGAGGAGGAACGCGAGGAGGAGCGGCGGCCCACTCCGGCACCGGGCCCGGAGACGGACCAGCCTGCCGAGGAGGGCGCCCCCGGCAGCACGCCGCGGAACGGCGGTGCCGCGGAGAAGGAGGGTCGCGGCGGAAGCCAGGAGCGGAAGCCGGGCGCGGGCGCGGGGCGCGAGGGCGGAAGCTCCGCGTCCGGCGAGCCATCCGGCGGCCAGGCCCCAGCCGCACGGGCCGCGGCACCCCAGTCCCAGCAACAGTCGGCCTCGTCCTCGTCCTCCGGCGGGAAGTCCGGGGGCGGGCAACAGGGCGGCGGCGAGAAGAAGTCCGAGGGCGGCGAGAAGGGCAAGGAAGGGCAGGATCAGCAGGGCGTCCCGACCCCGAGCAAGGAGGAGTCGGCGGCCAAGAACCGTCCAGGCGCGGTCGATTCGCTCGTGGCGGGCCAGCAGCTGAAGCAGGAGGACAAGCGCGGGGCCGAGAGGCCTACGGGTTCGCCGACGACGTCTGGCGAGGACACTCAGCAGCCCGGCCCGTTCTCCACGCTCGACGGCAAGCGCAATCAGGACGTCGAAGGCCCGGAGGAGAAGGCCGACGAGGACCCGTTCGCCTCCGGCAGCGAGTCGGAGGTGGATGTCGGGGGCGGGGAGCAGAGCGCCTGGGACGTCAAGCTCCAGCCGGAGGACTTCCTGCCGGCCCAGGACCTCGATGTGTCCGGCGTACCGACCGCGGACCGGCTGGACCCGTCCTCGTCCGCAACCCCGCCGGTCCCGTCCTTCCCCGCTCCCCCGGTGACCAAGGCCGACAAGGTGCAGGCCGAGCGGGACGCGGAGGACGCCGAGGACGAGGCGGCGGAGGCAGAGCCCGAGGAGGACGGCACCGAAGCCGTTGCCGACACGGAGCCGGCGGCCGAGGAGGACGAGGACGGTCCTGGGGGCGGGACGCTCGGCGGCCTCGCCCTGGAGCAGGCTGCCGAAACACGGCCGGGAGCGGGCGCGGCATCGCGGGATCCGAAGAGCGGCGCCGATCCGAAGGCCGGGCCCGTCGACGCCCAGGTGACGGTGCAGCAGTCGGCGGGGAAGTCCGAGGGGGGCGGCGAGGCCAAGGAACAGGCCGCGAAGGAGGAGAAGGGCACCCCCGCGGCGGGCGACAAGTCCGGCGGCGCGCCGGAGAAGGCGTCCCAGCAAGCGGCGGGCGGTCAGGCGGCGGCCCAGGAGCCCGCGGCCAAGGAGGAGCAGAAGAAGACGGACGCGGCTCCGGCGGGCAAGAGCGAGCCGACGGCCGACGCACAATCCCCTTCACCCGCACGGGACACCCAGGTCTCCGGCGGGTCCAACGCGGATACGCCGGGTGGGGCGAGCAGCGGGGCACAGAGCGAGCAGAGTCCCCCTGCGGAGCGTACGGAAGCCCCGGCCGAGGCTCCGGCAGCGGCTCCGGCGGCGAAGTCGGCACCGTCCGCCCCGGAACCCAAGCAGGCCGCCGAGCCCGAAACCCCCGCCCCGGCAGCGGCCACGAAGGGCACGAAGCCCAAGTCGGCTCCCGCCGCCAAGGCACCGGGCGGTGGCGGCGGAGGGGGTGGAGGAAGTGGGGGCGGCGGTGGCAAGGCCTCCGCCCCGGCGAAGGGCAAGAAGAAGAACGCAGGCCCGGCCCCGAACCTCTCCCAGGTGTCCCCGGAAGCCGGTCTGTCCACCGCCTCCAAGCTCAAGCCCCACGCGGCGCTTGAGGCCATGAGCGGCGTGGGCGGCTCAGTGGACCGGACCGTCGGCGACGAACACAAGGCGCTCGCCGCCGCGCCGCCCTCGATGCAGCGCCCGGCGGGCGCTCCGCAGACCCTCCAGGGCAAGCCCAAGGCCGACGCGCCGGCCCAGTACTCGCAGGATCCGGCCCAGAAGTCCGAGGCCCCCGAGCAGGAAGAGGCCGAGGTCACGGGCGCCAAGGAGCCCGAGGGCCAGATCGAGGCGGAGAAGGCCGAGGAGCCGGGCGGCTGGGACACCTTCAAGATGGCCCTGGGCTTCGGCATCGGCAAGGTCCTGAGCTGGGTCGGCTTCAAGGTGGACGCGCAGGAACTGGCGGCCAAGTTCGCCGGGCTGCCGACCAAGGACGAAGCACTCAAGCAGGCCCAGGCGGGCAACGCGCCGGGCGTACAGATGCAGGGCGCCGCCGACCAGACGGCCGGCGAGCAGGGCTCCGCCGTCGACACCAAGGGCCAGGAGACCGTCAACACGGGCCGCGACGACGCCGCCCGCCCCATGGGCGAGGACCAGGTCTACCCCGACGCTCCCAAGGAGGAGATGGCGGCCAAGGTCCCCGGCCGGCAGGGCGGCGGAGGCGGCGGGCCCGGGGGCGGCGCGTCGACGGGAGCCGTACCGCCCGAGGCCGCCTCGGAGGTGGCGGAGCACGAGCGCGGGCCGCAGTTCCAGGCCGCGTTCTCGGACGGCCGGAAGAGCATGTCCGAGGGGCGGCAGGCCAAGGACCGCGACTTCCGGGGCGGTCAGCAGAAGCACAAGCAGCAGGTCGACGCCGAGATCGACACCAACACGAAGAGCCAGGCGAGCGAGCGCGAGAAGGCGATGACGGAGGTCACCGCCAAGCGTGAGGACTGGCGCTCGGAGCAGGACAAGGAGCTCCAGTCCCTCGGCGACAAGAAGACCGAGCGGCACGAAAAGATCCGCAACGACGTCAAGGACAAGGAAGAGCAGACCGACAAGGACGTCGGCAAGGAGAAGGACGACAGCGACAAAAAGATCCAGGACAAGAGCGACCAGGCCGAACGGGATGCCGAGAAGAAACGCGACGCCAGCGTCAACGACTCGGGCAACTGGGTCAGCAAGGCCTTCAACTGGATCAAAGACAAGGTCATCGAGATCAAGAACGCGATCGTCCGCGTCATCAGGGAGGCGCGCGACGCGGTCGTCAACTTCATCAAGAACTTCAAGGAGACGGTCGAGCGCTGGATCAACGATGCTCGCAAGGCCATCGTCGATGCGATCAAGAACTTCATCAACGACCTGATCGAGTTCGCCAAGGCGATGGTGCGGGCCATCGTCGATCTGGCCAAGCGCATCCGGAACTTCATCACGGGGCTGATCAACGCCGCGATCGCCCTCGTCAACAAGCTCGCCAACATGCTCAAGCAGATCATCACCGATCTGCTGAACGCCCTCGGCAAGCTGCTGAGCAGCATCCTCGACATCCTCAAGAAGGCCCTTCAGGCCGCGGTCGACGCAGTCGTCAGCGCGGTCAAGGCGGTTCTGGACTTCGCCTCCCAGCTGCTGAACGCGCTCGGCGCGTGGATGCTCATCGCCGTCGACTTCCTCATGGACCCGGGCGGCTGGCTGAGCGGCGCGAAGAACTCGGCGGTGGACGGCGCGAAGAACCACCTCTTCCGCGAGGTCTCCTCGGCCGTCAAGCAGTGGTTCCAGGAGAAGATCCAGGAGATCATCGGCGTCCCCAAGGCGATCCTGGACAAGCTGATCAACGGCGGCTACAGCCTCGACCAGATCGTCAAGGAGGCGTGGGCCGCCGTCGTTCCCCAACTCCCCTTGATCATCGGCGAGCTGGTCATCACGAAGGTTGTCGCCAAGCTGATCCCGGGTGCGGGGTGGGCGATGGCGGTCATCGACGCCATCCGCACGGCCTGGGGTGCGCTGAGCGCGATCCTGCGGGCGCTGGGGATGGTTCTGGACTGGCTGAAGGCCGTCCGCATGGGCGGGGCGGGGGTGCTCTTCGCGAAGGCGGTCGCGGCGGGTGTGGTCGCGCTGCTGGAGACCTTGTACCAGTGGCTGCTGAGCGGCATCGGCAAGTACGTGTCGAAGGTGGGCAAGCGGCTCAAGGGGGTCGCGGCGAGGCTCGGCAAGGGCAAGGGCGACAAGGGCGGGGCCAGCGGCAAGGGAGCGGGCGCGGAGGGCTCGGACCAGCGGGGCGACAAGCCCGGCGGCCAGAAGACGCAGCAGCCGGACCCGAACAAACACAACACCCCCGCGCCCGCCCGCCCGACGACCACCACCACGACCAAACCAAGGCCCGCCACAAAACCGGACCCCGCGAAGCCCGCGGCGCAGCCATCAGGCAAGCCGACGAAGGCCGACGCCAAGACCCCGGCCCCCACGACCAAGGACAAGAACGGCAAGCCCAAGCCCACCGAAGACCGCCCGAACACCCGCCCAACCCCGGCCGCGAAGCCCAAGCCAAATCCGGAGCCTCCCGCGAGGCCCAAGTCCGAGCCGGAGCCGAAGCCCAAGCCGAAGGAGGACACCACCCCGGGCAACAAGCCCAAGGACGACCGGGGCGACACCCGGGGCAAACCGCAGGAAGACGGCAAGGACCCGAACAAGCCCAAGACGGACGGCAAGGATACGCCGGATAAGCCGAAGCCGAACAAGGAGCCGGACGACAAGAAGCCGAAGCCAGACAAGGACACACCAGACAAACCCAAGCCCCGCCCCGACAAGGACGGACCGGACCGGACCAAGTCCAGGCCGAATAAGAAGAGCCCACACAAGCCCAAGCCCCGTCCCGAAAAGAGTGGCCCGGGAAGGCCCAAGTCCAAACCAGAAAAGGATGGGCGGAAGAAGGAAGAGAAGCAGTCCAAGGACGAGCGGCTGGGCGACGCTGTCAAGCGCATCCGCCGCATCCTGAGGAAGCGCCTTAAGCCCGGAATACCGCAGACGGCTCATCTGCAACTACTCGGCGCCCTTCGCCAGTACTACCGACTCACGAGCCTGTTCAAGGAAGGAAGTCCCAAGTTCAACATCAGGGCGACCCTTAACCCCGAAGAGGACGTGCTCAACGGGTTCTCGGAGGAAATGAATGATTACCTGAACCAACACAGCCTGCCGGACCCTGAAATCATTCCTCAGCCGCGGATGGGCCGACGCCCTGGCCAGGAAACCGAGGCAACATTTGTGAACGCAAAATGGGCCGACAGGAACGGGCAGGCACCCAGCGGGCAGTACACCGAGGGCTGGACATACGTGGACGACCATGGCCTCAACAGCCCTGGAAAGCCTCAGTGGGACCGAATGCACCTCATCCCCAGGCAGCTTGGCGGGCCCGCCAAGACATCGAACTTTGTGCCAGCACTCAACTCGATCAATGGCCCCTTCTACGATAGCTTCGAGAAGTTTGCAGCCATGACATTCGGGTCAATAAACAAAAACCCGGAGAATGTGGGCTGGTATAAGGTCGAGTTGACGCGCTGGGAAGGAGGTTCCCCGTATAAATATCCGGGGCGGATGATCGACCCGGAAAAATACGCTGCGGGAGACTATCCGCCCGGATTCCCCAAGACATTCACGGCATCATGGGGACTCTACAGCAGGAAGCCGGAAGCAAATGGAAGAAGCCGTTTGGACTGGGATAAGTTCGACCCGATCACCAGCGCCACTCTACCCATTCCCGCACCACCCATACCCGGCAGCAGGCCGGCTCCAGTCAACATAAACACCGCGAGCAAGCAGGAACTCAATACGGCCCTGCGAGAGACACCCAACTTTATAACAGCCGTCCAGGAAGTGAGGGACGCGGAATACGCCAAGGGACTCCCGAACCGCTCACAACCCTTTATCGACATTGCAGATATGCGCAATAAACTAGATACATGGAAATCATCCAAGGGCATGCCCCTATACACGCTCGACGAGGCGATGAAACGGGTCGAAGAGCGCCACAGGGCAGGACACTTTACATTCTCGTAGAACGGCAAGGAGCGGAGGAGATCAATGTCGTCGCTTACACGGAACGAGCAGTTACATCTGGACTCTATTAAAGAGATCGAAATGTGCCCTCTTTTGGAATATCAATGCAGCGGCACAGACCTGGAAAGGCCACTCTCCAGCATCCTTCCGGAAGAATACGATGAATCATGGGAGGGGGTGCGTTTCAGCGAAAACATGCTTGGCTGTTATCTTCGGTTCTATGAGCTCGGCACCGCATGGAGAACTGTCAAGGATCTACCGGATGCCAGGGGCGAGTTCAACCTCATCAATTTTCACGACGCCCTCCAGGTCAGCGATCCCGGGACAGGAAGAGGGAAAACAGACTTTCATCGTGAATTCTTGTCGCAGCTATGCCCAATCGATCGAACACCCAAATCGGGTGCAGGAATTCAGACCTACATTCGCATGCAGGCGGACGTCGAGGAACTTGAACTCTGGTACAGCGACATCGCAGACATCGAGCAGCCACCCCATCCGCCAGGGTTCATTAAGCTTGAAATCGGCTACTGCGAATATCTCGAAACGCTGCTCCTTACCAAGGGGGCGTACGGCTGGCAGTATCTATTCGCAGACATCTCGCTGAGCAGGCAAGATTTCTCGGAGAACGCAAACAACCTCAAGAACATGCTCCTGGTATTTCCAGAACTCTTTCCGGACCGCGACTACTCTTCCCTTCGCACCCGTCTCGAGGCCCGCCTGTGACCCGCTACGCAGACATACCCAGGCCCATCCGCTCCGGCATCGTCATCGTCGACCCCGAGCGCGGCACCCCCCAACGCATCATCGTGTTGCAGTTCAACCCCGACACCCTGGAACGCTCACTCTCCCCCCAATCCGCCGGAGACCAGGCAGACGGCGGCGGAGGCGGTAGCGGAGGCGGGGACAGAAACGAGGCCCTGCGTCTCAAGGGCCCCGCCCAGGAGACATGGAAGTTCACGGCCGAAATCGACGCGACCGATCAGTTCGACGTCGCGGCCCCCGACGGGATCCACCCCCAACTCGCCGTCCTCGAAATGCTCGTGCAGCCGACCACCGCCCAACTCCGCGCCGCCTCCAACCTCTCCAAGAAGGGCACCATCGAGATCAGCCCCATCGAAATGCCACTGACCCTCTTCACCTGGGGCAGCAAGCGCGTCATGCCCGTCCGCATCACCGAGCTCTCGATCAACGAATCCGCGTTCGACGTGAACCTCAACCCCATCCGCGCATCCCTCAGCATCGGGATGAAGGTGCTGACCGTCAGCGACCTCCCGGCCGGCCACCGAGGCGCCGAGCTCTACCTCGCGCATCTCGCGCAGAAGGAGCGCCTGGCCAAGGCCGCGCGCAGTGGAAGTCTCAGCTCGCTGGGGCTCAACAGCGGTGACATCTGATCGGGGAGGGCACAGCAGACATGGCCGGCATTGAGCCTTACGAGAGCGCGCTGGACGAGATTCCGGGGTCACACCCCTATCCCCGATCCAGCCGCTACCACGACGCCGAGATCGGCGTGCACATACAACCGGACGGTACTCCCGTCCGATACGCCAAGCGCAGGCTTCTCCCCCCACTCCCGGACCCCGGCGAGGACACCACTCACGAGGACACCGCTCCCCACACCGTCAGCAGCGGCGAACGCCCCGATCACCTGGGCCGGCGCTACTTCGGCGACCCCGCCCAGTGGTGGCGGATCGCGGACGCCAACCCGGTGCTCGATCCCCGGGAGCTGACCGCCGAGCCCGGTGAGGAGATCGACATCCCGGGCGGGTTCCCGGGAGGTGGTCATGGCCGATGAGCCCGTCGGGCAGGGGCCGATCCATCTCGAGATGCGCATGGGGCCCAAGCTCACCCGCCCCGTGCCGCCCGAGGTCACCGAGGCGCTGCTGTCCGCGCAGATCACCATGACCGCGGGCGAGCGCAGCGGCTTTCAGATGGCGTTCGATCTGACCAAAAAGGGCGCGATCATCGAGCGGTTGCTGCCCGAGGGGTTCTTCGACCCGCGCACGAGGGTGGTCGTCACGGCGTCCATCAAGGGAACGCCCGTCGTTCTCCTCGATGGGCTGATCGTGCGCCACGAGGTGGGCGCCAGCAATCAGCCGGGCCAGACGACCCTCACCGTCACCGGCGAGGACCTGACCCTCCTCATGGACCTCGAGGAGCGGACCGACCGCTACCCCAACCTCGCCCCCTACCAGCGCGTCACCCGCATTCTCGCCAAGTACACGGACTACGGAATCGACGCCCACGTCGTCAAGGAGCAGATCCTCCAGCCGCCCAATGAGCGATACCGCGTCGACTACCAGACCGGCACCGACCTCCAGTACGTCAACGACCTGGCCCGGGCCAACGGCTACACCTTCTATCTCGTCCCCGGGCCCACGGCCGGCCACTCCACCGCCTACTGGGGCCCGGAGAAAAGGCTCGGTGAGCGGCAGCACGCCCTCAACGTCAATATGGACGTCAACTCGACCGTCGATCAGCTGACTTTCGCCTACGACGGCACTGCCCGCGAGGAGCCCCAGGCCCGGGTGCAGGATCCAAGGACCCGTACATCCACGCTCCTCGCGCAACCCGATATCAGCCCCCTCCGCCCGCCCCTCGGCAAACGGGCCACCCCCGCCCTCAAGCGCAAGACGCTCTCCGGCACCGCCAAGAAGGACCGGCCACAGGCCGAGGCTGAAGCCCTGGCAAGGGCGGCCACCTCCGCCGACGCGATTTCCGGTTCCGGTTCGCTCGACGTCAATCGGCACGGGTATGTCCTCCAGCCGCGCGAGTTGGTGGGGGTCCGGGGCGCGGGGGTCACCTACGACGGCGACTACTACGTCAAATCGGTCACCCACAACATCCGGCCCGGCTCGTTCCAGCAGAACTTCACCATCTCGCGCGAAGGGCTGATCGCCCGGAGCGGCACCGTTCGTCCGTAAAGGATCAGGAGCGCCCATGGCGGCAACCCCCAACAACCGATTCCTCGGCAAGTTCCGGGGCCGGGTGCGGGACAACCAGGACCCGCTCGGAATAGGCCGGATCACCGTCGAGGTGCCCGATGTGCTCGGTGGTGAGGTGTCGACCTGGGCCATGCCCTGCTTCCCCTTCACGGGGGATCAGCAGCGGCCCGCCGGGCAGTACGTCGTGCCGTCCGTCGGGGCGGGGGTGTGGGTGGAGTTCGAGCAGGGGGATCCGAGCTTCCCGATCTGGACGGGGTGCTGGTTCGGGGCGAACGACCAGCTGCCGGAGGACGCGCGGAGCGATCCGGCGACGGCGCATCCCGTCGTGATCCAGACGCCGGGCAAACACAAGATCGTGATGTCCGACGTCCCGGCCGACGGAATTCTGCTCCAGGCCCCCGGCGGGGCCTACGTGAAGATCGACGCGAGCGGGGTGCACATCAACAACGGCCAGGGAGCGTCGATTTCGCTGGTCGGAAATCAGGTCGACATCAACGAGGGCCGGCTGACCGTGCCCAAAAAGCGTTAGCTCGAAGAACGGGGAGGGACAACAGACGTGTCCGGGAATTCCGGGAATCTCGTCGGCCACACGGAAACCGTGATCAGGTGCCCGCACGGCGGACGCGCGCGGCCGGCCTCCGTTCCGTCGTCCGGCGTGCGGCTCGACGGGCAGCCCGTGCCGACCGCCGATGACGTCTTCATGGTGGCCGGCTGCCCGCACACCGTCGATGGCGTCCCGCTGCCGTGCACCACCGTCCGGTGGACTCCGGACCGCGACGCGGTGCTGATCGACGGCGTGCCCGTACTGCTCGACACCTCCACGGCACAGTGCTTCAGCGCGGGGCTCGTGCCGCAGGGGGCGCCCGTCGTCGACGCCGCGCGGCAAGGAGTGAGGTGCGGATGAGGGCCCGGACGGTACGGACCGATATCGCGTTTCCCTTTCGTGTCGACCGGCGCGGGCGCACCGCGCATGCCGACTACGACGACCATGTGCGCGACCTGATCGAACAGTTGCTGTTCACCAGCCCCGGTGAGCGCGTGATGCGGCCCGACTTCGGGTGTGGGCTGCTGGATCTCGTCTTCACCCCCAACAGCCCGGAGCTGGCCTCCGCCGTGGAGCTGTCCGTGCAGGCCTCGCTACAGCGCTGGCTCGGCGAGCTGATCGAGGTGGAGTCCCTGGACGTGGTGAGCGAGGAGAACGTGGTGCGGGTCCATCTGCGGTACGTGGTGCGCTCCACCGCCAGCCGCCGCGACGAGGTGTTCGAGGGGAGGGGAGCCGCATGAGCGCCACACGTCGGCGCCTCATCAGGGCCGCCCACCTCAACGGGATCGACGCCGTCGAGGTCGGCGATGACGGGCTCACCCTCACCGTGACCTTTCTCGGCAAGGCCCCGCACGGCCTGTGCCCGGAGAACGTACGCGTCGACGGCGGCCGCCGGATCACCGGCATCGAGGTCGTCGAGATCTCCGTCGAGCGCGAGGAGGACCCCGAGCTCGACGACAAGCTGTACGTCACGGTCGACCGGGCCGGGGACACGTCCGTCTACCGGCTCTCCGTCGTCGAGACCGATCCGTACGGGCAGCCGGGCACCGAGCCCTTCCCCGGGTTCGACCAGCGGTACCACCAGGCGGAGTTCACCTTTCGGCCCGACTGTCCCACCCCCTTCGACTGCAAGGACGAAGGAGCGGACTACCCGCCCACCTTCCGCCCCGCCCCGGTCATCGACTACACGGCCCGCGACTACGACACCCTCCGCCAGGTCGTCCTGGACCGGCTCCGCCTCACCACCCCCGACTGGGTCGAGCGCAACGCCGCCGACCTCGGCACCACCCTGGTCGATCTGCTCGCCTACACCGCCGACCAGATCAGCTACCACCAGGACGCGGTGGCCACCGAGGCGTACCTCGACACCGCCCGCCGCCGGGTGTCCGTACGCCGCCATGTCCGGCTCATCGACTACCCGATGCACGACGGCTGCAACGCCCGCGCGTTCGTCACCGTCGAGACGGTCGAGCCGCTGACGCTGCGCCCCGGGGAATTCCGCTTCGCCGCCGTCGACGTCCGTACGCTCGGCCCGCTCGACCGCCCCGACCTCGGCACCGTGCTCGACGACCGCGAGCTGGCCGTGCTGGACGAGCGCGGCTCGGTCCAGGTGTTCGAGCCGGTCGTGGCCGACAGGCCCGCCCGGCTGCTGCCCGCCCACAACACCATCCGCCTGTGGACCTGGGGCGGCGATGTCTGCTCGCTGCCCGTCGGCGCCACCTCCGCGACGCTGCGCGACGAGTGGGCGGACGAGAAGTGCGAGGCCCGGAGGCTGGACCTGAAACCCGGCGATCTGCTGCTGTTCGAGGAGGTGCTGGGGCCGCGTTCCGGCACGCCCGGCGACGCCGACCCGGCGCATCGGCAGGCGGTGCGCCTGGCCTCCGTCACCCCGGCCGTCGACCGGCTGGCCGAGCAGCCGGTCCTGGAGGTCACCTGGGCGCGGGAGGACGCCCTCGCCTTCCCGCTGTGTCTGTCGGGCACGGCGGGCACGCGAGGCGGCACGGACTGCGCGCCGATCGAGGACGTGAGTGTGGCGCGGGGCAATGTGGTGCTCGTCGACCACGGCCGGTCGCTGACGTATCGCTGCGGCACCCCGGAGACCTTCACCGTGCCGCCCGTCCCCGCCGTCCTCGGCTCCTGCTGCCCGCCCGCCTTCGGCTGCTTCGACAAGGACGCGGGGAACGCGCCCGCACGCCTCATCGACTCGCTCCTCGACAAGACCGGGCACGGGCGGCTGCTGACCGGCGAGGACGTACGGGAGCTGTTCACCACCGTCGGCGAGGAGCCGACCGGCCGGGCCGGGATCGGCCTTGAGCTGGCCGGACAGCGGCGCGAGAAGGTGGTGCCCGGCACGGCGTACGCGCAGGCCGAGGCGTTGCGGACGCTCCTCGCCCAGTCCGTCTACCCGGGCATCGCCACCCGCTTCCGCCCCGTGCTGCACCGCTCCCCCGTGGCCCAGGCCGTGCCCTTCCCCGACCCGCGCCATATCGCGGCCGGTCAGGCCGGGCACCTGGCCGCCGTCCCGGACCGTGTCCGGAGCCGCCTCACCGAACTGTGGCGCAGCGCCCGCGACCGCGACGGGCTCTCGGACGCGGAAGTCGCCGAGCTCACCGTCCTGTTCGGGCTACGGGTGCTGGAGCGGCTCGAGCTGGCCCGCCATCCCGTCCGGGCGCTGCGCGAGCTGCTGCACCGCTCCGACCGGCTGCTCGACCCCAAGCTGCGGCGCCTCGACGTACTGACGGCGAGGGCGCGGGCGGGCACGGTCCTGGACGGGCGCATCGCCTGGGAGATCGCGCACAGTTGGGGCCGCGCGTACGCGGCCGGGCTGCACCCGGAGGACCCGGTGCTGCACGGTCCTGCCGCCGCGCTCGTCCAGGATCCCCGGGCCGCGCTCCCGGCCGTACGCGTGGACGAGGACGGCGCGACCTGGACGCCGCACCGGGATCTGCTGAGCTCCCGCCCCCGCGACCGGCACTTCGTCGGCGAGCTGGAGGACGACGGCCGGCTCGCGCTGCGCTTCGGCGACGGCAGGCACGGCGCCCGGCCGAAGCCCGGGGCGCACCTCGCGGTCCACTACCGGCTGGGCGGCGGAAAAGCGGGCAACGTGGGCGCCGAGGCGATCAACCATCTGGTGCTCTGCCGAGACGCGGACGCGGCCGACACCGGGCGGCCCATGCCGGTGGCCGGGGTGCGCAATCCGCTGCCCGCCGTCGGGGGCACCGAGCCCGAGCCGGTCGAGCAGGTGCGCCAGCTGGCCCCGCTGGACCTCAGGCGCACCCGGCACCGGGCCGTCACCGCCGAGGACTACGCGGCGCTCGCGTCCGGGCTGCCCGGGGTGCAGCGGGCGGCGGCGGAGATCCGCTGGACCGGCAGTGTGCAGGAGGCGCACATCGCCGTCGACGCGTATGGGACGGGGGCGCCATCCCCCGCGCTGCTTGACTCGGTGGCGCACGTCCTGGAGGGCTACCGCCGGATCGGGCACGACCTGGTGGTCGGCCCGGCCCGCCCCGTACCGCTGGACATCGCGGTCGAGGTGTGCGCGGCGCCCGGGCATCAGCACGGGCAGATCCTCGCCGAGCTGTACCGGGTGCTGGGCGGCCGCCGGCTGTCCGGCGGGCGGCTCGGCTTCTTCCACCCCGACGCCCTGACCTTCGGCGAGCCGGTGCGGCTGAGCCGCCTGGTGGCCGTGGCGGCTGCGGTGCCGGGGGTGCTGAGCGTAGAGGTGGTCCGGCTGCGGCGGCTGTGGCACGAGGGCCTCGAGGGGCCGAAGGAGCCCGACGACGGCACGTCGTACGAGACGTCGGGCGGCGAGGCGCTGGACGAAGGCGTGCTGCGGATCGGCCCCCTGGAGATCGCCCAATGCGACAACGACCCCGACCGGCCCGAGAACGGCCGCCTGGCCATCGAGTTGAAGGGGGCCAAATGAGCGACCACCCGAACACCTGCGGATGTGGCTGCGGTGGACACGACGAGCGCCGGGCCCCCGGCGCCCCGCACAACCCGCCCGGCCGGGCGGCCCTGGACTACCGGGTCGGCGAGTACGGCTCCTTCCTGGCCGCCATGCTCGACCGGCTCGCCTCGCCCGCCTACCCGGCGCTGCGCGGCCTGACCGTACGCACCCCGGACGACCCGTCGATCGGGCTGCTGGACGCCTGGGCGGTCCTGGGCGATCTGCTCACCTTCCACTCCGAGCGGATCGCCGACGAGGGCTATCTGCGCACCGCCGACGACTACCGCTCGCTCACCCTCCTGGGGCGGCTGGTCGGGCATGTCCCGCGGCCGGGCGTGGCGGCCGACACCCACCTCGCGTACACGCTGGACCGGGATCCGCGCGCCGAGGACGTGGTGGTGACGATTCCGCGCGGGGCCATCAGCCACAGCGTGCCCGCAGCCTCGGGGGAGGAGTCGCAGACCTTCGAGACGAGCGAGGACCTGACGGCCCGCTGGGCCTGGAACGAGCTGGCGGTGCGGCGCCGCCGCCCGGCCCTGCTCGGCCCCGACGACCTGCGGCGGCGGTCGCGGCTCCTGCTGGCCGGGACCTCGCTTGCGCTCGCCGTCGGCGACCGGCTGCTGTTCGTCTTCGGCGGAACGCCGGACTCCGGGAGCGGTCAGGGGGCACCTCCCAGCGGTAGCTGGGGGAGGCTGCTGCTGCCGGTGGCGGCGGTGAGCGTCGACCGGGAGGAGGACGTGACGGCGATCGGGCTGCCGCAGTCCGCCCCGCCGTCCCTCAAGGAGCTGGTGGACGAGGTACGCCGGTGGATCACCGACCCGGAGGCGGCGGAGGACCCGGACGACCGGGGGGACGCCGAGCCCACCCCCGACCACCCCGATCCGCGCCCGGTCAGCCGGCTGATCGAGGACTTCGACGCGCAGGTGCTGGCGCCGCTGCGGGCCGACCTGGAGGGGATCACCACGCCGGGCCAGCTCGCCCGGCGGCTGGCCGAGCCGCACGACCGGCTGGCCGAGGCGCAGGTGCTGGCCGCCCCGTACGAAGAGGTCGCCGCCTGGTTCGAGCGGCTGGAGGCGGTGATCGGCGAACTGCGGGAGCGGGCCGGGGAGTCGGAGGCCGCCCGGTCCGACACGGTCCGGCCGCGGTCGCAGCTCGCCGCGGACCGGCCCCTTGAGACAGCGGCCGAGGCCGCCGCGCCGCACGGCTCCGCCGCCGTGCGCGCGCTCGGCGCCGTACTGCCCGCCCTGCGCACCCGCGTCGTACGGCCTCCGTCCGGCGCCGGGTCCCGGGCGGCGCATGACCCGGAGCGGCTGTTCGCGCCGGGCTCGGACCTGGCCGCCGGGCTGCTGTCCGCGCTGGACCCGCGGGTGGCCGACGGGATGTACGCGGCGTGGCGCCGGGCCGCCCCGCCCAGAACCGCTCCCGCCGCTCCAGCCGCTCCCGCCGTCCCCGTGCTGCGCGAGCTGCTGGCGATGCGGGTGACGGCCGCGCCCTTTGGGGCGACGGCGCCGCTCAGGCCCGTCCAGGACGACCGGGGCCGGGTGATCCGGCAGGCCGACTGGCCACTGACCGGCGGCGAGTTGACCAGCGTGCGGGTCGTGTTCGACCCGGCGGGCAAGGTGCCGGCGAAGGCGGAGTTCCAGCACATCGAGACCGGCACCTCGTGGCAGGTCAGCGAGAATCTGCCCAGGGACACGGAGTTCGACCTGGGCCCCGGCAAGGTCCGGCTGTCCACTCGCGTCGGCCAGGACCACGACCTGGGCTGGCTCAGGAGCCGCCCCACCGACTCCCAGGAGCCCGGGGTCACGGCGGTGCTGCTGCCGGGCCTGCCCGCGCTCACGCTGTTCGTCTCCCGGCCCGCCGAGGACGGCCGGGTGCAGGTCGTCGTGGCCAACGGCGACCCGCGGCAGTGGACGCTGACGCGCGGCCAGGCTCCGGTCCACGTCACCTACGGCCGGTACGAGCTGACCGTCCGGTACACCCCGGGCAGCGAGCCGCCGGCCGTCGAGATCGGCATCGCGACCGTGCCGGAGCCCGCCAACCGCTATGTCCTGCCGCTGGACTCGGTGCAGAGCTCCCTCGCGGTCGGCAGCTGGGTGGCCATCGAGCGCCCGCGCAAGGGCTCCACGGAGCCGGACGGCATCCCGGGCGACAAGAAGCTCGCGTTCGTCACCACGCGCGTGACGGCCGTGCGCACCGCCGCGTACACCAACTACGGCATCACGGGGCGCGGCACCGAGCTGACGCTCGCCGACCCCTGGCTCGACGAGCACGACGTCGTGCTCTCCGCGATCCGCGACACCACCGTGCACGCGGGCGGCGAGGCGCTGCGCCCGGCGGACGAGCCTCTGGGCGAGGACGTGCACGGCAACGAGATCGAGCTGGCGGAGCTGTACGACGGGCTGCGGCCCGGCCGCCGGATCGTCGTCTCCGGCGAGCGCACTGACATCCCAGGGGCGGCCGACTCGTCAGGTGTGCGCGGCACGGAGCTGGCGGTGATCGCCGCCGTCGACCAGCGCGTCGACCCCGAACTGCCCGGCGACCATGTGCACACCACCCTCACCCTCACCGCCGATCTGGCCTACCGCTACCGCCGCGACACCGTCCGCGTCCAGGGCAATGTGGTGCCCGCCACGCACGGCGAGAGCCGCGACGAGGCGATCGGCAGCGGCGACCCCGCCCTCGCCAACCAGACGTTCGCTCTGTGGCAGTCCCCGCTGACCTGGCTCCCGGCCGGCAACCCGCTGGGTGCCGTCCCCGCGCTGGAGGTGCGCGTCGACGGGCTGCTCTGGCACCGGGTGGACAGCCTGGCCGGGCGCGGCCCGCGCGAGCGGGTGTACGTCACCGGGACCGCCGCGGACGGGCGGACGACGGTGACGTTCGGCGACGGTGTGCACGGCGCGCGGCTGACCGGCGGCCACGAGAACGTACGGGCCCGCTACCGCTTCGGCACCGGCCGGGCCGCCAACGTGGCGGCGGACCGCGTCACCCAGGCCCTGACCCGGCCGCTGGGCGTCACCGCCGTCACCAACCCGCAGCCCGCCACCGGCGGCGCGGACGGCGACGGCCCGGGGCTGACCCGCCGCACCGTCCCGCTCGCGGTGTCCGCGCTCGACCGGCTGGTGTCCCTCCAGGACTACGAGGACTTCGCCCGCTCGCGCGCGGGCATCGGCCGGGCCACCGCCCGCGAGCTGTTCGACGGGCGGCGCAAGGTGCTGCATGTGACGGTCGCCGGGGTGGACGACGTGCCGATCGGCGAGGACTCGCGGGTGCTGCGCGCGCTGCGCTCCTCGCTGGCCGCCTACGGGGACACCCGGCTGCCGGTGCGCGTGGACGTACGGGAGCTGGTGCTGCTTCTGCTGGTGGCACGGGTGAAGGTGGCGCCGGACCACTCCTGGGAGCTCGTCGAGCCCCGGCTGCGCGCGGCACTCCTCCGCAACCTGGGTTACCTGGGCCGCGAGTTGGGGCAGCCGGCCCTGCTCTCCGAGGTGCTGGCCACCGCCCACGCGGTGCCGGGCGTCGACTATGTGGACGTGGACGCCTTCACCGGTGTCCCGGCCTCCAGCACCCCGCGGGAGCTGGCCGAGCTGGCCGCCCGGCTCACCGAGCCGAGCGCCGCGGTCCCCGCCCGGTGTGCCGAGTACGCCGAGGAGACGTACCGCGTGAGCGCGGCGGACGGCGAGACACTCACCGGCGTCGCCGGGCGCCACGGCATCCCGCTCGCCGAACTGCTGCGCCTCAACCCCGACATCACCGACACCCGCCGGCTGCCCCGCGGCCGCTCGGTGTCCGTCTTCCGCGGCATCCGCCCGGCCCAGCTCGCGCTGTTCTCGCCGGAGGTCCCGGACACGCTGATTCTCACGGAGGTCACATCATGAGCAGGGAGCCGGACGGGCTCGCGGAGCTGCTCCCGCAGTGGCATCGCCTCAGGGACGCGGAGGCGGGCGAGCCCCTGCGCGCCCTGCTCGCCGTGATCGCCGAACAGGTCGATCTGGTACGCGACGGGGTCGAGCGCCAATACGACGACTGGTTCGTGGAGACCGCCACCGCGTGGGTGCTGCCCTACCTGGGCGACCTGGTGGGCTACCGCCCGCTGCCCGGCTACGAGCGGGTCCTGGCCACCGGGCTGCGGGACGGCGGGCCCACGCACGCGTCCCGGCTGCGGCTGGCCGAGGCGCTCGCGCCGCGCCGGGACGTGGCGGCCACCGTCGCCAACCGGCGGCGCAAGGGCACGCTCGCGCTGCTGGAAGAGCTGTCCGTATCGGTGGCCGGGTGGCCCGCGCGGGCCGTGGAGCTGTCCCGGCTCACCGCACACCACCAGCCGGTCAAGCTGTACGGCGGAACGGGCGGCGCGGCGGCGGACACCCGCCGCCTGGAGCGCGGCCGGCTCGCCGATCTGCGGGACGGGTCGGCGCTGGACCTCGCGGGCGGGCCGTTCGGGACGGTGGCGCGCTCGGTGGACGTACGGCGCGCGGGCTCCCGGCGCGGGCAGGGCGGCTACACCCCGGCCGGGGTGCGGCTGTTCGTGTGGCGGCTGAAGCCGTACCACCTCACCAACGCGCCCGCGTACTGCATCGACCGGGCCCGCAACCTCTACACCTTCTCCATCCTCGGCAACGACACCCCGCTGGTCACCCGCCCCGAGCCGGAGCCGTCCGCCGCCCACATCGCTGCCATCGACAACGTGCCCGCGTACATCCGCCGCAGGCAGCTCGCGGACCGGCTCGCCGACTACTACGGGCCGGGCAAGAGCTTCACGATCTGGCGGGACGGCCAGGACGAGCCGGTGCCGCTCTCGGACATCGTGGTGGCCGATCTGACGGACTGGCGCTACCGGGCCAAGCGCGGCCAGGTGGTGGTCGACCCGGAGCTGGGACGCATCGCCTTCGGCTCGCGCTCGGCGCCGCGCCACGGGGTCTGGGTCACGTACCACCACGCGTATCCGGACGACATGGGCGGTGGCGAGTACGAGCGGGACGACCGCGAGACCTCCCCCGCCGCCGAGGTCTACCGGGTCGGCCCGGGGTGTGCGCACCAGCGGATCATGGACGCGTACCGGCAGTGGCAGCACGACCGGCGGGGCGGGCGGTGCGGCCCCGAGGGCATCATCGAGATCACGCACAGCGGCGCCTACCAGGAGCAGCTGGACTTCGACCTGGACCCGGGCGACCGCCTCGAACTGCGCGCCGCCGAGGGGACGCGGCCGGTGATCCGGCTGCTGGACTGGTACAGCAACCGCCCCGACGCGCTCAACATCCGGGCGCGGGAAGACCATGACGGCGGCGGCGAGGCGCCGCGCATCGTGCTGGACGGGCTGCTGATCGCGGGGCGCGGCCTCAATGTCACCGGGCCGGTGGGCGCCGTGGTGCTGCGCCACTGCACGCTCGTCCCCGGCTGGTCCCTGGAGCCGGAGTGCGAGCCGCGCTCGCCCGACGAGCCCAGCCTGGTGCTGGAGCGCACCACCGCGTGTGTGCAGATCGAGCGCAGTGTCCTGGGCACCATCGAGGTCATCGGCGAGGAGGTGCACACCGACCCGCTCGCGATCCACATCCGCGACAGCATCCTGGACGCCACCGGACACGACCGCCCGGCCCTGTCCGCCCCGGACTGCCGCCACGCGCACGCCGTGCTGTACGCCCACCGCACGACCGTCATCGGCGAGGTGCACACGCACGCGGTCGAGATCGGTGAGAACAGCGTGTTCACGGGGCGGATGCACGTGGCCCGGCGCGGTGTCGGATGTCTGCGGTTCAGCTATGTGCCGCCGGGCTCGCGCACCCCGCGCCGCCACCGCTGCCAGCCGGACCTGGTGGGGGCCGGGGAGGCGTGGCGGGTGCGGCCGCGGTTCAGCGGCGAGCGGTACGGCACCCCGGTGTACGGCCAGTTGGCCGCCGGGTGTGCGGAGGAGATCCGCCGGGGCGCCGAGGACGGGGCCGAGATGGGCGCCTTCCACGACCTGTACCAGCCCCAGCGCGAGGACAGTCTGCGGGCGCGGCTCGCGGAGTACACCCCGGCGGGCACGGACGCGGGAGTCATCGCCGTGACATGACACCGAGACCCCGACCCCGAGACCCCGACACCGTGCCCGCAGCCGCCGCCCAGACTTCCCGAACCTCCGAGGGGGACCTCTTCCATGCACGCCGATCTCTCGCGTCTCACCTTTCGGCCCGACCGCCACTACTCGGCGGTGGTTGCCCAGCAGGGCCGCGTACAGCTGGACGCCGACGCCAACGAGCAGGCCGCGATCCAGCTCCACCAGGCCCGTACGATCGCCGCCGACCTGATCGGGCAGCACGGCGGCCCGGCCGGGGACACCGGCTTCCACATCAAGTTCAAGGCCGGCAGCCGCGAGCTGGACGACCTGCTCATCGGCGGCGGCCGCTACTACGTCGACGGCATCCTGTGCGACGCGACCCGGCCGCTGCCCGGGGTGGCGGTCGACGACGAGGAACCCGCGGAGGGTGAGGCGGACGACGAGCCGGACGCGCCGCCCGCCACCTGGTCGTACTGGGACCAGCCCGACGCCTACCGGGACCCGGAGCGGCCGGGCGACCGGCTGCCGGACCGCCCGTTCCTGGCCTGTCTGAAGGTGTGGGAGCGGTCGGTCACCGCGGCCGAGGACCCGGCGCTGCGCGAGGTGGCGCTCGGCTCGGCGATGCCGGACACGGCGGCGCGGGTCAAGGTGGTGTGGCAGGTGCTGCCGCTGGCGGGCTCGGCCCTGGAGCTGGAAGACCTGGAGAACGGGGCCGGCGCGACCAAGGACCAGGTCCGCAAGGCGTTCGGGGACTGGGTGGCGAAGTCCGGGGCGGCCACGTCCCGGCTGGCGGCGCGCAGCGAGCGGCCGGAACACGCGGACGAGGACCCGTGTCTGATCCGGCCGGACGCCCGCTACCGGGGGCCGGAGAACCAGCTGTACCGGGTGGAGATCCACGAGGGCGGCACGGCGAAGGAGGCGACCTTCAAGTGGTCGCGGGAGAACGGTTCGGTGGTGTTCCCGGTCGATGAACTCGACGGCACTTGGGTCGAGTTGGCCACCCTCGGCAGTGACGACAAGCTGGATCTGAACGTCGGGGACCGGGTCGAGTTCGTGGACACGGCCTACACCAGCCGTGGCGAGCCGCTGCCGCTGCTGCGGGTGGAGGAGGTCGACCTGCCGGGGCGGCGGGTGCGGCTGTCCGGCGAGCCGGAGCCGGGCGTCGGGCGCCGCCCGGAGCTGCGGCCGTTCCTGCGCCGCTGGGACCACCGCGAGGGTTCGCGGCGGGCGCGCAAGGGGACGGCGGGGCGGCTCAGGCACGGCGCGGTCCGGGTCGAGGAGGGCCGCTGGCTGCCGCTGGAGGACGGCGTCGAGGTGTACTTCGCGCCCGACGCCACCTACCGCTCCGGCGACCACTGGCTGATCCCGGCCCGTACGGCCACGGGCGCCGTCGAGTGGCCGGTGAACGCGGCCCGCAAGCCGCTGCTCCAGGCCCCGTCCGGGATCCGGGTGCACTACGCGCCGCTCGCGTGGGTGGCGGCCGAGGAGGCGGAGGTGGATCTGCGGATGGCGTTCGGTCCGCTGGCCGCGCCGGTCCCGGCGGCGGACGCGGCGGCGCTCGCGGCGGAGGCCGAAGCGGAGGCCGAGGCCAAGGCCCGGGCGGAGGACGAAGCGCAGGAGTAGGCCGGGCGCGGGGTGGATTGAGCCCCACGCCGACGAGATCCGTACCCACACCACGTACCCGCTTCGAAGGAGCACAACGATGGCCACTCCCCTGACCGCCGACCGCCTGCTGAAGGCGCTGCGCGACGAGGGACTGGAAGTCCACGAAGTCCGCAGCTGGCGCACCCACAACCGCAACTCCAAGGGCCCGTGGGGCCCGGTGAACGGGGTGATGATCCACCACACCGTCACCAAGGGCACGGCCTCCTCGGTGGCGCTGTGCTACGACGGCCACTCGGCCCTGCCGGGGCCGCTGTGCCACGGCGTCATCGACAAGTCGGGCGCGGTCCACCTGGTCGGCAACGGCCGCGCCAACCACGCGGGCCTCGGCGACCGCGACGTGCTCAACGCCGTCATCGACGAGAGAGCGCTGCCCCGCGACAACGAGGCCGACACCGACGGCAACCGCCACTTCTACGGCTTCGAGTGCATCAACCTCGGCGATGGCGACGACCCCTGGCCGGAGGCGCAGAAGCTGGCCATCGAGAAGGTGTCCGCGGCCATCTGCCGCGCCCACGGCTGGACCCAGCGCTCGGTGATCGGCCATCTGGAGTGGCAGCCGGGCAAGGTGGACCCGCGCGGCTTCTCGATGGACACCATGCGCTCCCGCATCGCCAAGCGCCTGGGCGCCAAGCCGGACGGCCCCGCCCCGCAGCAGCCCAAGCCGCCCGCGACGTACGAGCCGTTCCCCGGCTCGGCGTTCTTCCAGAACGGCCGCGAGAGCAGGATCATCACGGCGATGGGCAAGCGCCTGGTCGCCGAGGGCTGCGGGCGCTACGAGGAGGGGCCGGGTCCGGAGTGGACCGAGGCGGACCGCAAGTCGTACGCGGCGTGGCAGCGCAAGCTGGGGTACTCCGGGGACGACGCGGACGGCATCCCGGGCCGCAAGAGCTGGGACAAGCTGAAGGTCCCGAACGTGTAGCCGCCATGTGTGGTGAGTACGAGACAGCGACACGCCGTAGCGTCGGCGTGTCGCTGTCTCGTACTCACCACAAACTCACTGCCGAACCTCGGCTCAGACGCGGGTCGGCAGCGGCCCTCCGTTGTAGGCGATGGCGTCGGCGAACCATCCGAAGGGGTTGGGGTCGTCGCCGGTGCGGTCCGCGTACGCGCGGTGCAGGTTGAGGACGATGCGCTCGGCGTCGGGCAGCTCGGCGAACTCGCCGAGCGAGCAGGCGCGCGCCGCCTCCAGCGGCGTCAGCCCGTCCCGCAGGCCCGCCTCGGCCGCCTCCAGCACCAACCGGTAGTAGCGCCGGTGGGTGTCCAGCACCTCGGGCAGGGTGTTCGCGTCGATCAGCGGGCCGTGCCCGGGGACGACATGCTCGGGCTCGAACGCGGCGATCCAGTCGAGCGAGCGCAGGGCGCCCTCCACGGATCCCATGAACACCAGCGGATTGACCTGGTGGAAGAGCAGATCCCCGGCGAACAGAACACGCTCTTCGGGAAGCCACGCGACGGCGTCCCCCGGGGTGTGCGCGGCATATCCGGGGTGATGCAGTTCGACGCGCCGCTCCCCCACGTGCAGCGTCAGCGCCGTACGAAAGGTCAATCCGGGCGGCCGCCGGGTCACCCCGCCCCAGTCCGGCAGCGGATCCCAGGCGGGCGGACAGCCGTCGATCACGGTGTCGGCCAGAATCCCCGCGCGGGTCGCCTCATGCGCGACGATCACCGTCGACTCGGGCAGCAGGCTGTTGCCGTGGGTGTGGTCGCCGTGCAGATGGGTGTTGACCGCATACCGCACCGGCGCGCCGCCGGTGACCTCGTCGACCGCGCGGAGGAGGTTCCGGACACGGCGTTCGGTGGCGCAGGTGTCGACGAGCACGACCCCGTCGTCCGTGGCCACGACGCCCGCGTTGTTGACCCACCACGAGCCGTCCGGCTGGATCCAGCCGTACACGCCGTCGGCCACGGGCTGGAGGGTGCCGGTGTCTGCGGTCATCGGTGTGCGGCACATCCTCATAGCTCTCCTGGCGGTCACTCGCTTCGGCAATTGTCCCACGGTGCGCCGAGGACCGGCTCGGAAGGCGGTCGGCGACGGCTCAAGTAACGGGATTGCGCGGGGTGTTGGTGGCGTGGCGGCGCGCCGCCCGATTGCCGCCCGGTGCCTCCGCTCCATCCGTACGGGTTGTTTGGCGGCTTATACCGCTTATTCGCCGTGGGACCGGAGCAGAACGCGGGCGAGCGGGGCCGCGGGCGGCCGGGTGGCCCGCTCTCGGCGAGAAGCTTCGGCCGGGGAGGGGGTGAGTCCTGTGGAAGAAACAACTGAGGTCTACGAGTCACCGGAGGTCACGGAAGCCGGTGACTTCACCGAGGTCACGGCGGGCGGCATCTTCGGTTTCCAGTACGACGGCGGCTTCTACCCGTACAACTGGTATCCGGGCTGACAGGTGGTCGGCGGGGGCGGGCCGGGCCCGTCCCCGCCGGCTGGACGGATGGTGGCGAGTTGAGGCGGTGCGGGTGCTCAAGGACACGTGGTGGCTGATCCTGCCGGACACGGAGGCGGCGGCCGCCCTGGCGGATCGGCTCGGGGTGCGGGACCTGGATTGTCTGCGCCATGCGTCGGGGCGGCCGTGGCTGCTGGGCCGGTGGCGCGGCGCGGAGGCGGTGACGGCCGAGGCGGGGGACGCGCGGGTGGCGGTGTTGGGCCGGTGCCCGCTGACCCCGGAGGCGCTGCGGGCGAGGGTGGCACGGCTTCGGGACGTACGGGAGGTGGAGGGCGCGGTCGGGCGGGTGGCGGGCAGCTACCACGTGTTGGCCTCGGTCGGGGGCCGGGTGTGGGCGCGCGGCACCGCCTCGGCCGCGTGCCGGCTGTTCACCGCCCGCGTAGGGGGTGTGCCGGTTGCGGCGCCGGGCGCCGATGTGCCGGCCGGGCTGCTCGACGCGGCCCCGGACCACGAGATGCTGGCCGCGCGCCTCATGGACCCGCCCATCTCGTGGACGGCGCTGGGCGGGCGCACCATATGGCGCCACGTGCGGGCGGTGCGGCCCGACGAGGCGCTGGTGTGGGAGCGGGACGGGGCTCAGCGCACCGTGCGGTGGTGGCGTCCGCCCGCGCCGGAGCTCGGGTTGCGCGCGGCGGCCGAGGGGGTGCGCGCCGCGCTGGCCGAGGCGGTGGCCACCTGCACGGCCGGTGGACGGACCGTCAGTGCGGATCTGTCGGGCGGCCTTGACTCGACCAGCCTGTGTTTTCTCGCGGCCGCCCAAGGCGAGGCCGAGTTGGTGACGCTGCGCTGGGAGGGCGTGGACGCGCAGAACGACGACGCCGTCTGGGCGCGGCGGGCGGTCGCGGCGCTGCCGGGGGCCACCCATCTGGTGGTGGCGCAGCGCGAGACGCCGGACTGGTTCGCCGGGGTGGACGGGATGCGCCTGGCGACCGAGGAGCCGGTGGCGTGGGCGCGGGATGTGGCGAAGCAGAGCGATGTCCTGGAGCGCGTGGGGGCGCACGGTTCCCGGCTGCATCTGTGCGGAGGTGGTGGAGACGAGCTGTTCACCCCGTCGCCCGCGCACCTGACCGACCTGGTGCGGTCGCATCCGCTGCTGGTGTCGCGGCGTCTGCGGCGCCTGCGCTTCGACTGGCGGGTGGGCCGTACGGAGGCGCTGCGCGCGGTCTGCGACCGGGGCGGCTACCAGCGGTGGCTGCACCGGGCGGCCCGCGATCTGACCGCGTCGCAACCGGCCCCGTCGGCGGGCCAACTGGGCTGGCAGCCGCCGCCCCGTATGCCCGGGTGGGCCACCCCCGGGGCGGTACGCGCCGCCGCGGCGGCACTCGAAGAGGCCGCTGCCCGCTGCCCCGGGCCACTGGCCCCGCAGCGGTCTCTGCACGCCGTGCTCTCGCAGGTGCGTGAGGGCGGCAACGCGATCCGTCAGATGAACCAGGCTCTCCCCGGCCCCCGTTACGCGATCCCCTACACCGACGACGCGGTCGTGGCCGCCGCGCTGTCCGTCCGCCCGCTGGAGGCGAGTGTCCCGGGCCGCTTCAAGCCGCTGTTGACCGAGGCGATGGACGGCATCGTGCCACGCGAGATCCTGCGCCGCACCTCGAAGGGCCGCTACGGCACCGACTTCTACCGCGCGCTGCGCCGCCGACGCGGCGAGATCCTGGCCCTCCTGGACGGTTCGCTGCTGGCCAAGGCCGGTCTGATCGACCCGGAGCGGCTGCGCCGCGCCCTGCGTACACACGCTTCGGTGCCCGAACTGGCCCTGGTGACGCACACCGTGGCCGGTGAGATCTGGCTGCGCTCGGTGGCCGAGCGACCGCGCGCATGGCCCGTCCAACCAAACGGAGGTGCTCGTTGACACCCATCGTGTTGCGGCCGCAGGTGACCTGCGCGACCACCGAGGGCGGCATGGTGCTGCTCGATGAGCGGTCCGGGCGCTACTGGCAGCTGAACAACACCGGCGCGCTCATCCTGCGCCACCTCCTCGACGGCGAAACACCGCGGCAGGCGGCCGCCGCACTGGCCGGCAGATACCCCGCGGCCGCCGACCGCGCCGCCGGGGACGTCGAGCAGCTCCTGGCCACCCTGCGCGAGCGCGGCCTGCTGACCGATGCCCCGGCGCCCGACCCGACGCCCGCGCCGGGAAGGATCACCCCGGCGCACCGCGTACTCGCCGCGCTGTGCGCCGCGGCCGCCGGCCCACTGGCCCGCGCCCGGCCCCGCCACATCCGCGCCGTGCTCCGCCTGCTGCGCCGCGGCGCGTCCCCCGCCACTCCCGAACAGACCGCCGCCGCCCGGCACGCCGTGGTCACGGTCAGCGCCCGCTGCGCCGCCACCCGAAGCTGTCTGCGCCGCTCACTGGCCACCACCCTGCTGTGCCGGGCCCGCGGGGTATGGCCGACCTGGTGCACGGGGGTGCGTACCGACCCGTTCGGCGCACACGCCTGGGTGGCCGTGGACGGCGAGCCGATCGGCGAACCCGCCCACGAGCGCGGCTACACCCCCATCATCACCGTCCCCCCGGAGCGGAGGTCGAGACGGCGGTAAAGGCCGTGTCCCCGCCGACAGCGCGCCCGGCGTCGTCACACTGACAGTGGACAGCGACCGAGCAGCGCCATTCCCGGAGGGTCACCAAGCCATGTCCAAGACCGTGGACGCACCCGTCATCCTGAGCAACGAGCCCGGGAGCTTCGCCCGGAGCGTGCTGGCCGAGCGCCACCCGGCGCTCATCGAGAGGGTGCGCGGCGCCTTTCCGTACGGCCCCGGGCAGCACCGGGCGCTCGACGCCCTGCTCACCGAGTCCACCGAGGGCGTGATCGGCCCGCTCGGCCCCGGTGCGCCGGACCGCGACCAGTGGGCGGAATGGGGGCGTGGCTACTTCGGCCGCTCCTGGTTCGACGTTCCGTTCCTGTGGGCGGAGAGCTACTTCTACCGGAAACTCCTCGAAGCGGTGGGCTACTTCGCGGCGGGCCCATGGCAGGGCATCGACCCGTTCCGGCCCTTCAAGCAGGCCGAGCTGCACACCGAAGAGGCGGCGGCCGAGCTGACGGCGCTGGACCGCCTCGCGCTGCGGCCCGTCGGCGAGCAGGCGCAGGCGCTCCTGTACGGATCGCTGTGGGGCAACCGCGCCGACCTCGGCTTCAGCATGACCCCCGGTGGCCGGGCCGCGGCCGGCGCCGAAAGCCCGCTCATCGCGGACGACTCAGCATCGCTGTGGTCGCTGCTGCCCGCCGGAGGCCCGAACACGGTCTGCCTGGTCGCGGACAACGCGGGCCGCGAGCTCGTCCCCGACCTGCTCCTCGTCGACCACCTGCTGCGACACCACCACGCCGAACTCGTCACCCTCCATGTCAAGCCGTACCCGTACTACGTCTCCGACGCCATGACCGCCGACGTAATCGACTGCCTGCGCCACCTCAAGCGGGCCGACGGCGTCGCCGGCGTGGTCGGCAAGCGGCTGTGGGAGTGGATCGGGCGCGGCCGGCTCACCGTGCGCACCCACGCGTTCTTCTGCGCACCGCTGCCGTATGCGGATATGCCCGAGGACCTGCGCCAGGAGTTCGCAGACGCCACCGTGACCATCATGAAGGGCGACCTGAACTACCGGCGCCTCGTCGGTGATCAGCTGTGGCCCCCGACCACGCCCTTCGCCGAGCGCACCGCGTACTTCCCCGGCCCCGTGGCGGCCCTGCGCACGCTGAAGTCCGACGTGATCGTCGGACTCGACGAGCGCACAGAGGCGTCGCTCGTCGCCGCGCACGACCAGCGCTGGCGCACCAGCGGCACCCACGCACTCATCCAGGCGCGCCGATGACGCGCCCCCGAGCCATCCGGGTAAAGGCCTTCACCTGGCACGCGGCGCGGGGGCGGAGCGGCGGCGAGGAGCTGACCCGCACATGCCTGCGAGCCGGGCGGTCGGCGGAGGTAGCGTCGGCGTGTGCCGTGCCGGCCGGTACGGTGTGCCGCTCGATGGAAAGATGACTGATGTCCCCGACGATTCGCAGGGCCGTGATCCCCGCCGCCGGACTCGGCTCCCGTCTGCTGCCCCTGACGAAGGCGATCCCGAAGGAGATGCTCCCGGTCGGTGACAAGCCGGTCATCGAGCACACCGTGCGCGAGCTGGTGGACTCCGGCATCACCGACATCACCATCGTCGTGTCCGGCGGCAAGAGCCTCATCCAGGACCACTTCCGCCCGAACCCCGCCCTCGTCGAACAACTCCGCAGAGACGGCAAGACGGCCCACGCGGACGAGGTGGAGGAGGTCGCGGAGCTGGCCCGCCGGGGCCACATCACCTACCTCGACCAGTACGGCCCGTACGGCAACGGCACCCCGGTGCTGAACGCTGCCCGTGCCTTCGGCGACGAGCCGGTGCTGGTGCTGTGGCCCGACGACGTCTTTGTGGCCGAGATCCCCCGCGCCCAGCAGCTGATCCGCGCGTATGAGCAGACCGGCTGCCCGGTGCTGGCCCTCATGCCGATGGACCCCACCGACTCCCAGCGCTATGGCGTGCCCATCGTCAAGGAAGACCTCGGAGATGGCCAACTGCGCATCACCGGCCTGGTCGAAAAGCCCAAACCCGATGCCGCCCCGTCGGCGTACGCGGCCATCGGCGGCTACGTCGTCACCCCGGGCATCATCGACGAACTGCGCGAGCAGACCCGCCGCTGGTACGAGCGCAAGACCGGCGAGGTCTACCTGACCGACGCCGTCAACGCCTACGCCTCCACCCGCGCGGTGTACGGGCAGGTCATCAAGGGCCGCTGGTACGACACCGGCAACCCGGCCGACTACCTGGTCGCCCAGATGGCTTTCGCCCTCGCCCACCCGGAGTACGGTCCCGTCCTGCGCGGCCTGGTCGCCGGACTCGACGTCGACCGTGCCGCCGCTCTCCCGTCGGAAAGCAGTACCTGACCTGCCGCGCGCGAGGCCCAGCCTCAACGTCGGCCGTCGCCGCGGGGCGCACGGCAACGGGCACGGATGAGCGCGATCACGGTGTCGGCGGTGTGGTCGAGGTAGCTGCGGCCATCGGGCAGCCGCGCCTCCGGGCTGATGTAGCTGTGCGTCCCGAGGTGAGTGGCCGGGTCGAGCCGATGCACGGTGATCTTCCCGGCGCGGCCGGCCCGGTTCCATCCGCTGCGGCGGAACAGCGGCCAGCGCTGAGGGAAGATCCAGGTGCCGACCCGCTCGATCCAGTCGCTCGCGCTGGTGAGCCGATGCACATGCTCGGCATGGGTGAGGTCGTTGGCGCCGTTGTGGAACCCACCGAGCGTGATCAGCAGAAGCGGGGAGCGCAGCTGGTTGTGCAGTTCCTCCACCGCACCGGTGGCGACCTGGGCGCCGCCGCTGTAGCTGAGCAGCACGATGGGGATACCGCTGTCGGGCTGGTAGCCGGCAAGCCGGAGCTGCGTAGCGATCTGGGAGCCGACGGCCCGGTTGTACAGGGGGCGGTACCGGTGGTCGGCGGCGACAAAGATCTGCATGACATTGTGCAGGAACAGCAGCAGCCCGATGTGGCGGCGCAGCCACGCCCACACCGGTCGGTCGGCGAGCGGGTCGGCCAGCGGCGAGTAGGGCTGCACCTGACCCAGTACCCGCAGCTCCGGCGCTCCGGCGATCAGGGCCTTGACCAGCTGGCCGCCGTCCCGGGTGTCACGGACGCGGCGTTTTCCGATGCCGTCCAGGTAGACCAGGTAGGCGTCCGGGAGGCGGTCAGGGGCCGCACCGCGGGCATAGGGCACTCCCTTCGGGAGTTCGGTGGTAGGGGCCCGCCAGCCGGCGCTGTAGGCCAGCACCTCGTAGCGCGCCAGCAGGGCTTCGGCGAGCAGAGCGGGCCCGAGCAAGCAGGCCCAGAGCAAGAAATCGTTCATGCGATCGGCTCCGGCGCCTCGGTCGCACTGATCCTCACGACCAGACGCCGGACGGCCTCTACCGCGACACCGAGCCCGACCCCGGAGACGGCCACGCAACCGGCGGCGGACCACCAGCCCACCCCGGTCGCCGCGGCGAGCGCACCGGCCAGACCGGCGCCGACCCCCATGAAGAGCAACAGGTGGAGCAGGGGCCCGAGCAGCGGGAACGCGAGGACGGCGGCGAGCAGCAGCGGGGCGACCAGGTCGGGTGTCCACGCCAACCCGCCTTGTGGTGGAGCGGACAGCACCAGCCTGGCCAGGGTCCACGCGGTCAGCGGCCACAGCGCGAACACGGCAGCCTCGACGAGGCCCCCGGGCAGCAGCAACCCGGCCACGAAAGCCCGCGACATGCCGGGCCGGCGCGATACCAGAGGCAGGATGCGTCCGGCTGCCTCCGACAGCCCGGCGAGCACCAGCAGAACGAAAACGGCGGATGACATCACTCAGCCTCGCTGTGACGGATCGCGAGGAACCGACCGACTGACCGAGCCGACCGCACTCAGGTACCGCTCGAGTTCGTCCGCGGCGCGCCGATATCCCCCCGCCTCGCGCTGGGCGACCTGCATGGTTGTCGCGGCTGCCTGGAATCGGGGGTCGTCGAGCAGGCGCCGCGCGAGGGCACGCACGGAGGCCTCGGTGACGTCCTCCGTACGCATCGACAGGCCGGCGCCGAGCTCGGCGACGCGCCGGGCCACGATCGGCTGGTCGGCGCCCTGCGGGATCACCAGCGAGGGAACCCCGGCGTACAAGGCCTCGTTGGCGCTGTTCATCCCGCCATGGGTGACGAACATCGCCGCGCGGGCCAGTACCTCGGGCTGCGGCACGGAGTGGCGGGCGAGCACGTTGGCCGGCAACGGACCCAGCGCGGCGGGATCGGTGTGCCCGGTGGAGACGATCACGGTGCCGCCCAGCGGGGCGAGCGCGGTGGCGAAGGTGCGCAGCAGCTGCGGGTCGGCGTTGAACACCGTGCCCAGCGAGGCGTACAGCACCGGGTCCCGCAGCTGATCGGCCGGGAACGACGGATCGGCGGGGCGGGCGCCGACGCTGGGGCCGACGAACCGATAGGAGTCGTCGAAGTCCTCGACGGCGGGCTGGAACGCCCGCGAGGTATAGACCAGATTGAGCGGTTGGCGGATGTTTCCCACGTCGAACAGTGGCAAGCCACGCGTGTCGAATCGGCGGTGCAGCCCCCAGCGCGACCGCAGGTAGCCCTGGATGCTGCGGGGCCGCGCCGCCGCCGCGGCCAGCAGCTCCCACGAGCCGCGGGTGGGACTGGGCACATGCCGGTTGAACGCGAACGTGGTGTGCGACGCCGCCGCCGGCACCGCGAGTTCGCGGGCGGCGACCGCGCCCCACAGACAAGCGTTGTCGTGGACGACCAGGTCGGGCTGGACACGGCGCAGATCGGTGAGCACAGCGGGCAGCAGGCGGACGGCGGTGCCCGCAAGCCCCTCTATCAGCGTGAGCGGCGTCGGCCGCTCGGGAAGCGGCTGCTCGCCCCCGGGGTAGAGGCACACCGTCGCGCCCGTGGCCTCGATCTCCTCACGGAACGCGGGCGAGGTGTAGTACGTGACGGTGTGGCCACGCCGGACAAGCTCGGCCACGACCGGCAGCGTCGGGTTGACGCGCCCGTGCATGGCGATGTTGAGGAATGCAATGGTGCTCACAGTTCGCCCCCCAGTACGGCGGAAGTCGATGCCGGGCCCGAACCGGCCGATGTCGCGGAAAGGCCGTCGGCCCGATACAGGCCCGGCCCACTGATGCGCAGCCCGTCGAGAAAGCGCCCCGCGGCGAGGGACGCGGTGTTGATCAGCCGCTGCGATTGGCCGAAGTCCCACGGGGCCGGCCAGGCCTCGATGCCGGTCGGCAGCACGACGGTCGGGATCTGCTTGGACACCTCGTGCAGGTCACGCTCGATCTGATGGCGCAAGAGCAGCAGCCCTGCCCTGGCTGCGATCGCCCTGGCACGTCGGGGCGGAAGGGCGCGGCTCAACGGCGAGCTCTCCGGCCCGGTCGACACCACCACCACGCTGGCCGCCCCAGCCTGCCGGGCCGCCATGACCGGGACATAGGCGACCACCCCACCGTCGACGAGCGTCCGGCCCTCACGATCCACCGGGGGCAGCATCCCGGGAATGGCCGCGCTGGCCAGCAGCGCGGACTCGAGGTCTCCGTGGTCGAGCAGCGCCGCGGCACCGGTGCCCAGGTCCATGGCCACCGCGGTGAACGGAACCGTCAGCTGCTCGATCCGCGATGGCAGCCCAGCCTGGGCGATCAGCCGGCGCAGGCCTCGGTCCGTGAAGACGCTGGCCCGTGAGAATGAGAACCAGTAGCCGAGCGGATACACCTCACGACGACGCAACGTGCTCCACACATGGTCCAGCCACGGCGCGGCCCGGTCGGGGTGCGCGGCCGCGATTGCCCCGTTGAGCGCGCCCACCGAGGTTCCGATGATCATGTCCGGGACGAATCCGCGCTGCTCCAGCGCGTACCCCACACCGACGTGCGCCGCTCCGAGCACTCCGCCGGCGCCCACCACCACGGCCACGGGACGGGGAAGGGCTCGCAAGCCCGCCGGGGTCGCGTCCCCGGGCGGCCGGCCCAAGGGCACGGGCCGCGTCTCCTTATCGCTGGTCATTGCTCCGACGCCTCTCATGGCCACGACCTCTCACCGAGTCGCCCCACTGAGGCCACAGGCGTCCAAGTGGCCGATCTCCGCCAATCAACCCTCATGATCCACCTTTCTCACCATGGCACCGGCTCGGGGGCTTCCGTAGCAAGGACCGGGAGGCCACGCGATGTGTGACACCCTTCGCCTGGCGTGCGCCGGCCGCCCGCCAGGCAGCACGAGCCTCCGTGCATCTGCCTGGGTGCGGCCGCGCAGCGCGTGAGCGAGGTGGCGGCGGGCTTCGGGGGCGCCGACGGCTCGTCAGCCGATGGGTTCCGGCATGGGGTGCACGGCGTAGGCGAGGCGGATGGTGTCGCCGGTGGCGGGGTCGCCCAGTTCCACGCGCCAGGCGTCGGCGAACTGGTCGACACCCGGGGCCATGGGGATGGTGCCGGAGATGAGGACGGTGCCCGGGTTGAGGGCGTCGCGGGAGCGCAGGACGTCGACCCAGTAGGCGGGGGTGAGGAGTTCGGCGAGGGTGCCGTGCTGGATCTGGGTCTCGGTGCCGTCGTGGGTGACCCAGGCGCGCAGGGTCAGCTCGTCCAGGCGGCCTTCGACGTCGGCGAGCCGCCAGGCGCGGCGGGCGAGGACGTCGGGGCCGGCGTTCTTGCTCCAGGCCACGCCGTGCACCTCGAGGTCGCGGTCGGTGTGGTCGCAGGCGGCCGTGAGCAGCAGCTCGCCGTCGCCGGCCACGACGAGCGCCCACTCGGCCTCGCCGGAGGTGCGCCGGTGCTGGACCGCGACGCGGTCGATCTGCTGGGCGAGGTAGGGGGCGACGGGGTAGAGCGTCGGGGTCACGGTGGGGGTGGGCACGCCGAGCTCGGCGAGTTCGGCGATGTGCGCGGCGACGTCGTCCTGGCTGCGCCCGGCGTACCCGGCGTTGAGGACGTGGACGATGTCGACCTCGCGTGTCGATCCGTCCGGCAGTTCGAAGGTCAGCTGGGCCATGAGGGGGCTCCCGGAGTTCGGGTGACGGTCCGCGGTTGGGGATTTCTCCGCGGTTAACTTCTTGCGCAGGGCTTGCGCATACGACCTGTATACAAGAAGTATGCCGGAAGGTCGATGTCTCCGAGCAAGGATGGGAACCATGCACGACACCACCAAGGACGATCCGAGAGCGTCCGAGAGGCGCTCCGGCGTCCGGCGGGCCTTTGTCGCGAGCCTGACCGGCACAGCCCTGGAGTGGTACGACTTCGCCGTCTACTCCGCCGCGGCGGCCCTGGTCTTCGGCGATCTCTTCTTCCCTTCGGAGGACCCGCTCACCGGCACGCTGCTGGCCTTCTCCACATACGCGGTCGGCTACGTCTCGCGCCCGCTGGGCGGGATCGTCTTCGGTCGCCTCGGCGATGTGATCGGCCGCAAAAAGGTGCTGATCGCCACACTGGTCCTGATCGGCGTGGCCACCTTCCTGATCGGCGTCCTGCCCACGTACTCCACGATCGGGGTCGCCGCCCCGATCGCCCTGGTGGTGCTGCGGTTCGCGCAGGGCGTGGGCGTCGGCGGCGAGTGGGGCGGCGCGGTGCTGCTGTCCAGCGAGTTCGGAGACCCGCGCCGCCGCGGCTTCTACGCCTCCGCCGCGCAGGTGGGCCCGCCCGCGGGCAATCTCCTGGCCAACGGCGTCCTGGCCGCCCTCGGCGCGCTGCTGACCGAGGCGCAGTTCGAGGCATGGGGCTGGCGGGTGGCCTTCCTGCTCTCCGGCGCACTCGTCGCCTTCGGCCTGTGGATCAGGGCGAAGCTGGAGGAGACCCCCGTCTTCAAGGCGATGGAGGCCGAGAAGTCCCGGCCCGAGGCGCCGATCCGCGAGGTCTTCACCACCCAGCCCCGCGCCCTGCTCGCCGCGATCCTCTGCCGCGTCGGCCCCGACGTGCTGTACGCCATGTTCACCGTCTTCGTGCTGACGTACGCCACCGGGGAACTGGGCATGTCGCGCGGTTCCGCCCTCGCCGCCGTCCTCATCGGCTCCTCGCTCCAGGTCTTCCTGATGCCACTGGCCGGTGCCGTCTCCGACCGGATCAACCGTCGCGTGCTGTACGGCTGTGCCGCGGTGGCCGCCGGTGTCTGGCCGTTCCTGTTCTTCCCGATGATCGGCGGCGGCAGCTGGGTCCCGCTGGCGCTCGGTGTCGTGGTGGGCCTGGTGATCCACTCCTTCCTGTACGGGCCGCAGGCCGCCTTCATCGCCGAGCAGTTCTCGCCCCGGCTGCGCTACACCGGCTCATCGCTGGCGTACACCCTGGCCGGCATCATCGGCGGCGCCGTCGCCCCGCTGCTGTTCACCACCCTGCTGAGCGCCTACGGCAGTTGGCTGCCGCTGGCCCTCTACATCGCCGTCGCCGCGGCCGTCTCCCTCGCGGGGGTGTTCCTGGGCCGCGATCCCGAAGCCGCCGTCGACGAGGACGCCCGGCTCGCCACACCGGCCGCGGAGGCCACGGCCGACGCCGTCTGACCCACAGCCGTCTGACCCACTGCCGTCCGACCCACTGAGGAGGAAATATGCGAATCGCCCTGAGCCAGCTCACCACCGGCCCGGATCCCGGGAAGAACCTGCGGCTCATCGAGGAATGGGCACAGCGCGCCGCGGACGCCGGAGCCCGTGTCGTCGTCTTCCCCGAGGCCTCGATGGCCTGCTTCGGCACCCCACTGGCACCGCTCGCCGAACCCCTGAACGGACCGTGGGCGGACGGAGTACGGGAGATCGCCAGGGCCACCGGCACCGTCATCGTGGCCGGCATGTTCACCCCGGCAGACGGCGGCAAGGTGACCAACACCCTGCTGGCCACCGGCCCCGGCGTCGAGACGTCGTACGACAAGATCCACCTCTACGACGCCTTCGGCTACCGTGAGTCCGAAAGCGTCGCCGCGGGCTCGCGGACCACCGTCATGGATGTGGACGGCGTACGGCTGGGTCTGGCCACCTGCTACGACGTCCGCTTCCCGGAGCTGTTCCGGGCACACGCCGACGCCGGGGCGGCCGCGACCCTGCTGGCCGCCTCCTGGGGAGCCGGGCCCGGCAAGCTCGACCAGTGGGAGCTGCTGGTGCGGGCACGAGCCCTGGACGCCACCCTCTGGCTGGCCGCCGTCGACCAGGCCGACCCCGGCACCGCCCCGGGAGGCGCGCCGACCGGCATCGGGCACAGCCGGATCGTCGGCCCCGACGGAACCGTGCGGCACGCCCTGGACGCCGAACCGGGACTGCTGGTCGCCGACCTCGACATCGACGAGGTCACGGCGGTACGGAAGACGACGTCGGTGCTGGTCAACAGGCGACCGGAGGTATGGCAGTGAGCAAGCCGGAGCTGGAATTCCACCTGCCCGCCGGGCCGTGGACCACTCCCACGGGGGCCGGTCCTGGCGTACGGGAACGCGTGCTGGCCGACGACCCCGACGGCGGCGGCCGGACCGTTCTGGTCCACTGGGCACCCGGCACCGACAGCTCGGCGCAGGGTGTGACACGCCATGACTTCTGGGAGGAGGTCTATCTCGTCGACGGGGCGATGCACGACCTGACGCTCGGCGAGACCTTCACCGCGGGCATGTACGCCTGCCGCCCGCCCGGTATGCCGCACGGCCCGTGGACCTCCGAGAACGGCGTCACGATGCTCGTGGTCACGTACCCCGAACCACCGTCACCACCGGCTAGGAGCCCTCGAGCAGCACCTTGAGCGTCGACTGGAGGTGATGGTCGATCGCGGCGCACGCCTGCCCGGCGTCACCGGCGGCAAGGGCGTCCACGATGGCCCGGTGCTCGTTCAGCACCGCCTCCTGTCGCCCTTGCCGGTTGAACACGGCCACCACCCCGGCCCGGACCTGGCGACTGCGCAACCCTTCGTAGTGCCGGTCCAGCAACGTGTTCCCCACGGCCGACACCAGCGCCGCGTGGAACTGGTGGTCCACCGCGATGAACTCCCGGGTCTGGTCGGGGCCGGTGAGTTCATCCTGCCGCTCCAGCAGCGACCGCATCTCCTGCACCGGCGCCTGTCCGGTGGCGACGAGCTGCTGCGCGGCATATCGCTCCACGATGCCCCGCAGCTCCATCAGCTCCCTGATCTCCCGCCCCGTCAGCGGCGACACCCGGGCGCCCCGCTTGGGCACGAGTTCGACCAGGTCCTCGGCGGCGAGCAGGAGCAGCGCTTCCCGGATGGGGGTGCGGGAGACTCCGATCCGGTCGGCGATCTCCTGCTCGGACAGGAACGCCCCCTGCATCCTGGGATCGGTAAGAACCGTGTCCTTCAGATACGCGTACGCCGTCTCCCGACCGGACGCCACCGCAACCCCCAGAAGCTCGCATACATAGCGTATACAGACGCTACCACGCACTGCCGGGCGACCAACGATGGTCACATTCCGCAATCGTGGTGGCGCTCTCCGCAGTGGACGAGGATGATAGTTCTGGGCACCAAATGCCCGATCTTTCCTGGAGTGCACAGTCAGTGCACATGGTTTCGATGGTTCGCACCGCGTGACGGGCCATCCGGGGGGTAATGCCATGTTCTCTTCCGTACCGCCGCTTCCCAAGGTCAACTCGTTTGTCGAGGCGCTCGAACAGCTCATCAAGCAGCCACCCAAGAGACGCGGCCCGGCCCCTCAGGTTCTGCTCACGCAGCTGAGCGACGGCACGGAGGCGGAGCGCATCGCGGACGGGCTGTGCGGGCGCTTCAGCGCCGGGGGGCGGGCCAGGATCCCGTACGCGCAGGTGGCGGGGGCGCCCTCCGGCCCTCGGCGCGAGGGTGTGGGCGACACCTTCCAGAAGATCGAGGAGGAACTCCTCCGCAACCGGCCCAGCGGCTTCGGCAGGCTGCGGCTGCCGCAGTACCGCCTCATGTGCAGCATCGTCGAGGCGCAACTCACCGAGGGCCAGCCCCTGGTGCAGGCCGAGGAGTTACGGAACAAGTGTTACGAGGCGCGCTGCAAGGACTCCAGGATCCTCCGAGCCCTGGAGGCCGTCAGCGGCGGCGAAGAGCCCCCGCCGAGCATCCCCGCCACCGCCTGGTACTGGCTGCGCCGCCCGCTCCTGGGCCTGCTTCCACGCTGGTGGTACGGATGGCGGAACGGGCGTCGGATGACGCGTAAGGGCAGCTGGTACCGCCTGTGGGCGGAACTCCCCGAGAGGGGTGCGGACTTCTTCGCCGATGCCCGGCGCCTCGCCGGCGCGGACGGCTCCTCCGGACTCGACCAGACCGTGGCCGTGCTGCTGCGGGCACTGCTCGCCGATCTGCAGGCAGCCTGCCGCCACCCGCTGCTGTCCCCGTGGGGTCGTCGCCGCAAGCACCGCTTCGTCCTCGTCTTCCCGCAGGTCGAACCCGCCGAGCCGCACGTGGGCCAGCTGCTGGCGCAATTCCCCGACGCGGTCGAGCAGACCGGATGCACGGGAGTGCTCCTGGTGGCCGCGGTGCCGCCCGACGGGGGTTCGACGGAGAGCTACGCCGAGGCCGCCGTCACGCTCAACTCCTGGAGGGTGGCCGCAGGGGTGGGCAGGGCCCGTGTCGTACGGGTGGGAGTGGAGCCGTCTGCCGACGACGCGGACGCCGCGCGCTGGCTCAGCCGCTTCCCGGAGATCTACCTCGAGAAGACCCACTCCGACCTCGCCCCGCGGCTCGAGGCCGCCCTCGCGTCGGTGGCGGGGGCCACCACGCTGGCACTCCTCGCCACATACGGCCTGACCTGGCTGCTGCCGGAGGGAGACAAAACCGACTGCCTGACGCGCACTGCCGCGACTGAGTCCGCCGCGCCGTCCGGCACCGGCCGTATCCCGTCCGGAAAGTCCCCGAAGGAGCTCTACAGAGCGGTCCGCGCCATGATCGAGCGGCAGAACGAGGAAGCCGACGGGGCCGCCGCGCGGCCCGGCGCGATGGTGAGGACCGTCGTCTATCTGGGCGTGCCTGTCACCGTCAACTCATGGAAGGAGGCGATGTACAGCGGAGCTATTCCCGAACTGCGAGGGATCGCCCTGGCCCAGGAAGAACTCAACCGTGAGGCGTCCCGGGACGAGGGCAACAAGGTATGGCTGCGAGTCCGGGTCGAAGATGCGGGCCCACGGTTCACCAAGGCGCCCGCCGTCGCCGCCGGGATCGTGAGAGAACTGAAGAGAGAAAAGGGCGACGAGCAGATCATGGGAGTGGTCGGCCTCGGCCAGAGCCGCAAGGACACCCTGCGGGCCCGGGACATCCTGGGCGAGGGCGGGCTGCCGGTGATCGGAACCGTCGCGACCGCCGAGGAAATGCAGCGGCACCCGATGTACCGGCAGGTCGCACCGGACAACCGCCGAGAGGCGCGCATCGCCGCCGACTTCGCCCGCCGAGGCAACATCGTGCAGACCGCCCCGGGAAAGTGCGCACCCGCCGAGCGGGCCGTCGTGATCGCGGACCCGACCGACAACTACAGCGCCAATCTCAGCGAGCGGTTCACCGAAGAGTTCAGGGACACCCACCGCATCTGGTACACCGCGGGCGGCGACCGCATGAGCCACCACCCCGCGCAGGAAGACGGCGTCGAATGGGTTCAGAAGTTCTCCGAAATGGCCGAGAAGGTCTGCCGTCGACTCAAGGACGAACCGCGCACGGTGGTGTACTGGACCGCGCGGGCGAATGAATTCGGCGCGTTCCTCGATGAATTCAACAGTGGCACGGAGTGCAATGGGCAGCTGACCGCGCTCGGCGGAAACGACCTCACCAATGCCGTCGTCGACGAACAGCGCCCCAGCGAGCGCTACCCCCGGCTGCGGCTCTACTACGCGGCGCACGCCCTGCCCAAGTCGTACCCGCCCAACGTCATGGGCGAGAACTTCCATCGTCAGTACGTCGCCACGTACGGCAATCGCGACCCCTGGAGCAACGACGGCCGCACGCCACTGGCCTCCGACGCCCTGCGAGTGCTGGCCACAGCACTCAACGAGGCGCGTCAGGACGCGGGGACGGCGGCATTCGGCCGTGGCACGGTGCAGGCCGCCCTGGTGAACGGAGCCGGCGGCGCGGCCGGGGTACGGGGCGCGTCGGGGACGCTGGCGTTCGGACGGGACGGCAAAGTCCCCACGGCCAAGCGGCTACTCATCCTGCACGACACAAAGCGCGGGCCGGAGGTGGCGTTGGAGTGCGGAGCGCGCGACAACGGCGACGAAAGGAAGACATGGGGGCCGGATAATGAGTTCGCCTGCCCAGGTGACTAGGGTCTGTCCGCGAGCGCAAGCCTGAACGCTCCCGATCTCCACACATGAGATCGGGAGAAGCCCAGGGGCTTCACGCAAAAAGCCTGGTCAGCGCGCTGACCAGGCTTTGGATTAAGTGTCCGAGGGGGGACACGCGCCATACGTACACGCCCGTCTTGCGCGGGGAGCTGCTTCTGCCGTAGCCACGGTCATGGGCAGAGCCGGGCAGCCTCCGCCACGGCCATCAGCGCGGGCCGAGCGGACGCGTGCGGCGGTGGGGATCAGGGGCATGGAGTGGCGGTGGCCGTTCCTCACGGCTGAAATGATCGTGGACGAAAACGCTTGTTCTGGCGAGATAAAGTCTTGGGCCCGCACACCACGGAACAGGGGGATGACGCATGGGGACACCGCAGGTCAGATGGAGCGCGTTGCTGGAGATACTGACGCGCGACGGTCGGATCGAGGTCGAGGCCGCCGCTGACGTACTGCGGGTCTCCGCCGCCACGATCCGGCGTGATCTGGACGAGCTGGCGCGTCAGCAGATGGTCACCCGCACCCATGGCGGCGCCGTGATCAACGCGATCGCGTACGATCTGCCGCTCCGTTACAAAGCGGCGCGCAAAGCTCCGGAGAAGGAGCGGATCGCCGACGCCGCTGCGGGCCTGGTGAAGGCGGGCGCCGTGGTGGGTCTGAACGGCGGCACCACGACCACCGCGGTCGCCCGCGCGCTGGCCGCCCGCCCGGAACTGGGCACAGAGGGCGCCGGGCCCTCGCTGACGGTGGTCACCAACGCGCTGAACATCGCCAACGAACTGGTTGTACGCCGCCATGTGAAACTCGTCGTCACCGGCGGCGTGGCCCGCCCTGCCTCGTACGAGCTCACCGGGCCGCTCGCCACCGAGGTGCTCACGCGGATCGCCCTCGACCACGTCTTCATCGGCGTCGACGCGATCGACGTCAGATACGGTGCGACGGCCCAGGATGAGGGCGAGGCCGACATCAACCGGGCGCTGGCACTGCGCGCCGAACAGGTGGTCGTCGTCGCGGACTCCTCCAAGCTGGGTCGGAGGGCCTTCGCCCGGATCTGCCCGGTGGAGGACGTCCATGTGCTGGTGACCGACAAGGCGGCGGGCCCCGCACTGACCGACCCGTTCGCGGCTGCGGGCGTGGAGATCGTCCGGGCCTGAGCGTCGCCCTTGTTGAGAACAACAGCCGTGCGCTGGAGTGCTGCTTGATTCTGATCGAAACTGCCAGAATCAAGCATTCACATCCATGATGCGCACGGGATCATCCAGGGGGCGACCCTGAAGATGCGCGAGGCGGCGGGCGCCTTCGCGCCCGACCCGCGCACGGGAAGCGCAACCGGGCGAATCGGGCGTGGTTCACACAGAATTTACCGCCGTCTTCCCCAGGCCCGCGGCCTCACGGGCCAGGGCGCGGGCCTGGGAAATCCACCGTCACCAGGGGCGATGGGCCCGATAGTTGGGGTCAAGAAATCACGGCGATGAGTGTTGACAGCTGACATTTATAGCAAGAATATGAACGCAAATAAGCATGATCTTGCAGTGCTACTCAACGACACCATGCCGCCCCGCAGGAGGACGTGAGTGCGCACCCACCCCCGTAGACCGCGCGAAACCGGCGGATTCGGCATGCTCCTGGCCGCCACGCTGGCCCTGGCGCTCATACCGTCCGTGACCGAACCCCTCACCACACCGGCCCGGGCAGACACCTCCGCCCAGCCGAACGTGACCCGCAGCGCGGATGCCCTCACCGTGTCCGTGCCGGCCACCGAGAAGACCCCCGGCTACATCATCGACATCGCCACCGGCGAACTCGCCATCACCACCGAGCGCGCCGGAGAAGCCGTGCTCAGCACCGCGGGTGGCGAGACGGGAGGCCTGCGATTCCGCTCCGGCGGCCAGTGGCAGCGCGCGACCGAAGTCACCGACTGGGCATGGGAGGACGGTGACCTCGTCCTCACCGCCGACACCACGCTCGACGGCGCCACCGTCAAAGCGCGGCTGACCCCTACATCCGACCGCTATCAGTTGGACTGGGACGTCGAGGGCGGCAGCCCCGACCAACTCGGCCTCGCCTACGACCTGTCATCGGCGGGCCACTGGTACGGCCACGGCGAGGCCGAGACCCCGCAGGGCGGCCCCGGTGTCGATCAGCCCTGGCCGCTCGACACAGGCGAGGTCGAACACGCAACCTTCGGCCCGGCCTCGTACAACATGATCGACCCGTTCTGGTACACCTCCACCGCGACCGGTCTCCGGGTCGACACCGGGGATGTCATGGACGTGACACTCAATAAGGACAAGGACGGCCTCGGCCGCTTCACCGTCGAGTCGCCCGACACCTACAAGGCCACCGTGTTCGTCGAGTCGACCCCGCTGGAGGTCTACCGCGACTACATCGGCATCGTCGGCAAGCCGGCCAAGAGCGATGCCACGTACGAGCAGTACGCCAAGCCGCTGTGGAATTCCTGGGCACAGTTCTACACAAAGGTCGACCAGGAGAAACTGCTCGACTATGCCACCGACCTCCACGACAACGGCCTTGACGGGCACACCATCCAGCTCGACGACAAGTGGGAGTCGAACTACGGCAATCTGACCTGGGACCCCAAGACCTTCCCCGACCCCAAGGGCATGTCCAAGAAGATCCACGACATGGGGTTCGACTTCGGCCTCTGGGTCACCCTGTGGATCAACCTGGACTCGGACAACTACCAGCACGCGGTCGACAACGGCTATCTCCTCATGGACGCCAAGGACACCAGCAAGCCCTGCGAAGTGACCTGGTGGAACGGTCAGGCCGGAATCATCGACCTGGCGAACCCCGACGCCAGGGCCTGGTACGTGGGCAATGTCAAAAAGCTCATGAGCGACTACGACATCGACGGGCTGAAGTTCGACACCCGGTTCTTCGACGAGAAGTGCGCGCCGCGCGAAGGCCACCAGGCCACCGACTACCAGAAGCTCGGCACACAGCTCGCCGACGAGTTCGACCTCCAGGGCGCGGGCATCCGGGTGCACTGGAACGAGACGGCGCACAAGGCCGGCTTCGTCACCCGCCAGGTCGACAAGGGCACCGGCTGGGAGTCCCTGCGCGCCTCCGCCACCCAGAACCTTGCGATCTCCACCATCGGCTACCCGTTCGTCGAGTCCGACATGATCGGCGGCTCCGGCGGTCAGCCCGCCCCGTCCAAGAACGTCCTGGTGCGCTGGGCGCAGTCCGCCTCGCTGATGCCGCTGATGTACTCCTCGACGTCACCGGTGGACACCAATGACACCACCACCGGGCAGAAGGTGGACTACGACCAGGAGACGGTCGACCTCTACCGGCAGGCGATCGAGACGCACAAGAAGCTCGCCCCGTACATCTGGGACCAGGTCCAGTCCACCCTGAAGACCGGCGACCCGATCATGCGGCCCCTGTTCTTCGACTTCCCGAAGGACAAGGCGAGTTACACCGTCACCGACGAGTGGATGCTCGGCCCGGCCGTGCTGGCCGCGCCCAAGCTGAGCACCGGCGCCACCCGGACCGTCCATCTGCCGCCCGGCACCTGGTACGACGTCAACCAGGGCACGGTGATCCGCGGCCCCAAGACCCTCAAGGGGTACGCGGCGCCGCTCGGCGTCACCCCGGCATTCGTCGACCTCAAGGCCAAGGGCGCCGCCAAGGCCATCAAGGCGCTGAAGCGCCACGACGTCCCGGCCGCCTCCGTCCTGATCAGTCCGGACGCCCCGTCCACCGGCTCCGGCACCCCCTTCGAGGTGACCACCGAGGCGACCAACTGGTCCACCCGGGCCATCAGAAACGTCCAAGCGGTGCTGGACCTCCCCGACGGCTGGACCGCCACGGCGGCCGGCCCCACCACCGCGAAGTCCCTCAGGGCCGGGGGAACGCTCACGACCACCTGGACGGTGACCCCGGCCGCCGACGCGAAATGGGGCGGTCACGACCTCACCGGGAAGGTGACGTACGACCGTGCCCAGAAGGTCTCCGACACCGTGCGGGCGGAGGTCAAGGCGGCCCCGGGCAGTGTGGCGGCCCCGTATCTGACGACCGCCACCACCGATGACGCCCGATACGCCCAGGGCGGGGACCAGTTCGCCATCTGGGCCGGCGGTCAGGACCTGTCCGGCTGGAAGGACGAGAAGGGCGTCATCTACCTCGACGACGCAGCCGGAGAGAAGGCCACGGTGCGGACCGAGCTGGTCTCCCAGGACAGCGCCTCACCCTTCGGCAAGGCGGGGATCGCCCTCGCCAACGATCTGACCGCACCCGGCAAGGGCGGTTACGCGGTGCTGGTCATGACCGAGCGGTACGGGCTGGAGTTCATGACCGACAGCGATGGCGACGGCGCGCTCGACACCTGGGCGGGCGGTGGCTCCACCTACCACCCGGCGTATCTGAAGCTGACCCGGGACGGCACCGCCTACACCGCGTATGCCAGTAAGGACGGCGAGACCTGGTCACGGTTGGGCACCGCCGAGGTGCCGTCGGCCGCCGGCACCGGTGACGCCGGGATGGTCGCCAGCGCGGCCAACGTCAGTTACCCCGGCGAGAACATCGAGGCCGTCTTCAGCGGATTCTCCGTCACCTCCTGACGACGCCACCGCGCACCTCCGCGAAAGAGGGAGCACAGACTCATGGCACGTACGTCCTCGCTCGTCGCCGCCTTCGTCGCGGGTGTCGTGGTGGCGGCGACCACCACCGCGATCGCCGTCACCGGCACGAACACCGATACCGACCTCGATTCCAAGGCCACCACCACCTGGCTCACCGTCAAGGTCGCCGACGCCATGGGCACCAAGAACACCGTCACCTGGGTGCCCACGGGATCCTTCGCCAGCTCCGCGGAGGAGCGGGTCCCGCGCTATCCGATGACAGCCATCCAGGGCAAGGACACCAAGGAGCTGGCCCTCTCCGCCGTGCGCAACGAGCAGATCTCGGCGCAGCTGGCGATCGCGTCCGGCCAGGATCTCGACAACGTCAAGGCCGTGGTCGGTGATCTCAGCGGGCCCGGCGGGGCGAAGCTGTCCGGGGACGACACCCAGATCCGGTTCGTGAAGTACGTCCCCGTGCAGCGCTCCAAGAGCGAGATCGACTGGTCCGCCACCATCGACCAGGTCAGCTCCGGCAAGGAGGTCTCCGGCGACCGCAACCCCGATGTGGTCGGCGACCCTCTCGAAGAGCGGTCCTCCGTGGACGTGCCCGCGTACGCGGCGCAGCCGGTGTGGTTCACCTTCCACATCCCCGAGAAGGCCACGCCCGGCACCTACCGGGGCACGGTGAAGGTCGACGCCGACGGCCGCACCCAGGCCCGTTACCCGCTGACCATCGAGGTCGCGGACGCGAGCGCGCCCGACCCCGATGACTACGGCTTCTTCCTCGATGTTTGGGCCCAGCCGGAGACCATCGCCCAGGCACACGGCGTGCAGCTCTGGTCCGACAAGCACTGGAAGCTGATCGGGGCCTACAGCCGCGACCTGGCTTCCCGCGGTCAGAAGGTCATCAACACCACCATCGTCGACAACCCCTGGCACCATCAGTGGTCGCTGGGCACCCGGGAGTCGCAGACGGCCACGCCGTACTCCAGCATGGTCGGCTGGACCTGGGACGGGAAAGCGTTCTCGTTCGACTTCGCCCGCTGGGACAAGTACGTCCGGACCGCCAGACGCGCCGGGCTCGGGCCCGACATCGGCGCCTTCTCCATGCTGGCGTTCCAGGACAGGGAGCACCTCACCTACACCGACACCCGTACCGGCAGGACCGTCTACGAGAACGTCGATCTGGGCGGGGACCGCTGGCGGGAGGCGTGGGGGGCGTTCCTGCCCGCGTTCGAGAAGCATCTGAAGGCGAAGGGCTGGCTGGAGGACACCTGGCTGTCCTTCGACGAGCGCCCGATCAGCACCATGACGGTCGTCAAGGACTTCGTCCACGAGGTCGCACCGGCCTTCGACGACCGTATCTCCGTCGCCGGGTCGATCAGCACGGAGGGCGTCGCGTCGAACCTGTCCGTCGACTGGGGCGGTATCGACGCGATGACGAAGGAGAAGGTGGCGGAGCGGCGCGCGGCCGGAAAGATCACCACCTTCTATGTGTACGGCTCACCGGCTCATCCGAACACCCTGTCGTACTCTCCCGCCGTCGAGGCACGCATGCTGCCGTGGATCTCCGCCCAGCGGAATCTCGATGGGTTTCTGCGCTGGTCGTACAACAGCTGGACCCGTGACCCCTTCGATCAGCCGGTGCACATCTTCACCCAGGGCGACGAATACCTGGTCTACCCCGGCAAGGACGGGCCGATGTCCAGCATCCGCTGGGAGCAGTTGAAGGAGGGCATCGAGGACTACGAGCTCATCGCCGAGCTGAGGAAGAAGGAGGCCGGCGCCGCCGACAGCGACGCCCTGTCCGAGGCCCTCGCCACGGCGACCCGGAACCTCGACGGCCGTACGAAGGACGTCACCGACATCGAGACCGCGCGGGCGGCCGTGGTGAAGGGGCTGACGTCATGAGAGGGCGATGGCGCTCCCTGTTGCTCGCCGCGCTTCTGTCCGTCATTCCCCTGACCGGTCCGGGCGCTGCGACACCGGCCCAGGCGGAGCCTCGGGCGCAGGAGCACACGGTCACCTACGACCAGTACTCCGTGAAGGTCGACGGCGAGCCCCTGTACATCTGGGGCGCCGAGTTCCACTACTTCCGGCTGCCCAGCCCCGACGCGTGGCGTGACGTACTCCAGAAGATCAAGGCGGGCGGATTCAACGCGGTCTCGCTGTACTTCGACTGGGGTTACCACTCGGCCAAGCCGGGCTCATACGACTTCACCGGCATCCGTGATGTGGAACGGCTGCTGGACGAGGCCGAGCGCGCGGGTCTGTATGTGATCGCCCGCCCCGGCCCGTACATCAACGCCGAGGTCTCCGGCGGCGGCTTCCCGGCCTGGCGGAAGACCAGAAAAGGCGTCAACCGCACCTCCGAGACCGGCTATCTCGACGACGCGCGCGAGTGGATGAGCCGGATCAACCGGATCATCGCCCGCCACCAGCTCACCCGCGGCACCGGCACGGTGATCCTCTACCAGGTCGAGAACGAGTACCAGGGCGGCCGCCACGACGCCGACTACATGCAGACGCTCATCGACTGGGCGAAGGACGACGGCGTCGACGTGCCCACCTTCGTCAACGACGGCGGCGCCAACAAGAACTGGGTGAGCGGCAAGGGCGCCCCCGACATCTACGGCTTCGACGCCTACCCGCAGGGCTTCGACTGCTCGAACCCCGACGCCTGGAAGAACCTGCCCGACTACTCCTATGTGAACGACTGGAAACCCGAGTCCCCGCTGATCATCCCGGAGGCACAGGGCGGCGCCTTCGACCCCTGGGGCGGCACCGGATACAAGGACTGCGCGCGGCTCACCGGCACCGACTTCACTCGGGTCTTCAGCAAGATGAACATCGCCGCCGGGGTGACTGGCCAGTCCTTCTACATGACGTACGGAGGCACCAACTGGGGCTGGCTCGCCGACCCCAACGCGGTGTACACGTCGTACGACTACGGCGCTCCGATCAACGAGTCCCGTCAGCTGACCGACAAGTACCAGGAGTTCAAGCGCCTCGGGTACTTCGTCAACTCGGTCCGCTCGCTGGCGCGGACCGACAAGGCAGAGGCGCCCACTCCTTCCGATGAGGCACTGCGCGTCGACCGGCGGGTCAACCCCGACGACGGCACTCAGTTCTTCACCGTCCGGCACGCCGACACCCGGGTGAAGGACAAGGATGCGACCACTCTGTCCCTGTCCGGCGCGGACGGCGACTATCCGCGCGTGCCGCAGCAGGGCACGATCACGGTCGATGGCCGGGACGCCAAACTCCTCGTCGCGGGCTACGACCTGGGCGATCAGCGGCTCGTCTACTCCACCTCGGAGATCATGACGCACGCCCGCGTCGGCGACCATGACGTGGCGCTGCTGTACGGACGCGAGGGCGAGGCCGGTGAGACCGTCCTGCGGTACGCGAAGCGGCCGAAGGTCACCGTGCTCGACGGCGATGTCACCACCGCCTGGGATGCCGAACGTGGCGATCTGCGGCTGGACTACACCCACGACGGGCTGGCCCGAGTACTGGTGAACGGCCTGGAACTGCTGATCGCCGACACCGCGGAGACCGCCCACTGGTGGCGGCAGGACACCGCCGCGGGCCCGGTCCTCGTGCGTGGCCCGTCCCTCGTCCGCACGGCCGAACTGGACGACGGCACGCTGAAGCTGACCGGTGACTCCACCGACGCCTCGAAGATCGAGGTCATCGCCGACGCCACCAAGGTGACGTGGAACGGCCGCGCGGCGGCCGTCACCCAGGCTCCTCGCCCCATCGAGCTGCCCGAGCTGACGACGTGGAAGTACAAGGAGGAAGCGCCGGAGTCCGCCCCGGGCTTCGACGACTCCACCTGGACCGCCGCCGCCAGGCTCAGCGCCAACAACGCCGAACTGGACGGATCGCTGCCCGTCCTCGCGATGGACGAGTACGGCTACCACCACGGCGACGTCTGGTACCGCGGCCGGTTCACGACCACGGGGAAGGCGACCGCGATCGCGCTGAACGCCAACACCGGGCCGACCGGCCAGTACGCGGTGTGGCTCAACGGCAGCTATCTCGGCAGCTCCGGCGACGGCGCGCACACCTTCGACATCCCGGCGGGGACGCTCGAGGCGGAAGGCGACAACGTCCTCTCCGTGCTCGTCGAGAACGCGGGCCACAACGAGGAATGGGGCCACGACTACTCCAAGGAACCGCGCGGTCTGCTCGGCGCCGAGGTGATCGGCGGGGCCACCACCCTCACCTGGAAGATCCAGGGCGGCCGGGGCGGCGAGAACCCGGTCGACACCGCACGGGGCCCGTACAACAACGGCGGGCTGTACGGAGAGCGGGCCGGCTGGTCGCTGCCGGGTTACCCCGGCAACGGCTGGAGCCGCACCACCCTGTCCGGGCAGACCGGGAAGACCGGGCCCGGTGTGCGGTGGTACCGCACCACCGCCGGGCTCGACCTGCCTCGGGGCCAGGACAACGCGATCGCGTTGGATCTCGCCGAACCCAAGGGTGGAAGTACCGACTACCGCGCCCAGATCTTCGTCAACGGCTGGCTGATCGGCCGCTACCTGGCCGACACCGGGCCCCAGACGCGCTTCGTCATCCCCAAGGGCATCCTGCGCGAGCAGGGCGGCAACACCATCGCCCTGGCCGTCTGGTCCACCGACAAGGCTTCGGGCCCCGGCTCCGTGACCCTCGTCGACCTCGGCGCGTCGGCGGGCGGGATCAAGGTCCGTACGGTGGACGCGCCCTCGTACGACGCCAGGACCTACGCCATGCCGGCGTCGGGCGCCCGGGTCACCGTCGGCGCCGAGCCGTTCCTTAAGCCCGGCACGGCCACCGAGGTCCCCGTCACGCTCACCGTGCCGAAGGGCGCGCCGACCGCCCGGAACGTCAAGCTGGCGCTGACCGTGCCGGACGGCTGGACCGCGACCACCGACGACACCACCCGCTTCGACCGGGTCCGGCCCGGCGACACGGTGACCGCGGCCTATACCGTCACCCCGCCCGGCGACCCGGTTCACTACGCCGTCCTGTCCGCGACCGCGGAGCTGACGCAGACCGGCCATCCAGGCACCGTCACCGGCCGGCGGGCGGTGCAGGTGCCGCCGCCGGGACTGTCCGCCGACGCCTACGTGAGCGACCTGACCCTGGTCAAGGCGGTCAACGGCTGGGGCCCGGTCGAGAAGGACGCCTCCAACGGCGAGTCAGCGGCGGGCGACGGGCGGCCGATCGCGATCGGCGGCACCACGTACGCCAAGGGCCTCGGCGTGCACGCGAACAGCCAGATCCGGGTCTACCTCGGCGGCGGCTGTACCCGGTTCACCGCCACCGCCGGGGTGGACGACGAGGTCGGCGACAACGGCAGCGTCTCCTTCCAGGTGATCGCCGACGGCCGCTCCCTCTTCACCGGTCCGGTGCTGTACGGCTCCGGCGGCGGCGCCGCGATCGACGTGGACGTGACCGGTGCCCGCTGGCTGGACCTGCTGGTCGACGGCGACGGCGACGTCTCCACCGACCACGCCGACTGGGCCGACGCCCAACTGACCTGCGGCGGCGGTGCCTGATGCCCGGCGTGAGACGGACCCTCCGCTGCTGCTCGGCGGCGCTGACCCTGGCCGCCCCGCTGCTCGGCGCGGCCCCGGCAGCCGCCGCGACCGGGCCGATCACCCTCGCGACGCCGGGCTACGAACTGCGCGTGGCGACGGACCGGCTGACCCTCACCACGGTACGGGCGGGCCGGACCGTCCTGGCCACGGCGGCGGGGGCGTTCCGGTTCCGGATCGGCGCTGACTGGTACCTCGTCCGGGAGGTCACCGGCAGCGCCCGCGACGGCGACACCCTGCGCGTCACCGCCGCCACCGATCTGCCGGGCGTCACCGTCGACCTGAGGATCACCCTGCGGTCCGACCGGTACGACGTGACGTGGTCGCTGTCCGGGGCGACCGCGGACGCGCTCAGCACGGCGTACGACTTGAAGAGCGCCGGGCACTGGTACGGGCACGGCGAGAACAGCGACCAGACGGTCCAGCCGTGGCCGCTGGACTCCGGGCAACTGGTGGACACCGGGTTCAGCCCGGCGTCGTACCAGGTGGTGACCCCCTTCTGGTACACCGCGAGCGCCACCGGGCTGCGGGTGGACACCGGTGAGCCGATGGACGTGCGCATCAACTCCGGCGGCAACGGGCTCGGGGAGTTCACCGTGACCGGAGAGCGGCCCGCCGCCTCCACCGTGTTCGTCGAGGACACCCCGGCCGAGGTGTATCGCGACCACATCGAGCTGGTCGGCAAACCCGAGCGCTCCGACACTCCCTACGAGCAGTACGCGACCCCGCTGTGGAACTCCTGGGCCCAGCTCTACACGGAGCAGACCCAGGACAACGTCATCGACTGGGCCCGTTCGCTGGCCGACGCGGGGCTCGACGGGCACGCGGTACAGGTCGAGGAGAGCGTGATCGCGGCCGACTTCGGTGAACGCTTCCCCGATCTGCCCGCCCTGTCCAAGGAACTCGGCCGCCTCGGATTCGACCTTGGCATGTGGACCGGCCTGTACATGCCCGAGACCGCCGCCGACTTCTCCTACGCCGTCGACCACGGATATCTGCTGAAGGACCCGTCCGACCCGTCCGAGCCATGCCTGTTCACCTGGTGGAACGGCCGCCGGACCGGGCTGATCGACCTGGCGAATCCGGCCGCGCGGCAGTGGTACACCGAGGATCTCAAGGCGCAGACACGCGAATCCGGAGTGGCAGGATTCAAGTTCGACACCGCCTTCTTCGACGACCGATGCGCGCCCTACCCGGGAGCGACCCGTGCCGACTATGTGACGTACGGCACCGAACTGGCCGACGAGTTCGACCAGCAGGGGGCGGGGCTACGGGTCGCGTGGAACGCCGCGCAAGCCAAGGGCTTCGCCACCCGCACGGCCGACAAGCCGACCACCTTCGGGGGGCTGCGCGCCTCCGTCTCGGCCAACCTGGCCGTATCCACGGTCGGTTACCCGTTCGTCGAGACCGACATGATCGGCGGCTCGCTCCAGTACCCGCCGCCCACCAAGGCGGTCCTGGTCCGCTGGGCGCAGGCTGCCTCCCTGATGCCGCTGATGTACGCCTCGACCTCGCCCACCGGCGTACGGGACGCGACGACCGGCGAGTGGGTCGGCTATGACCGGGAGACGGTCCAGCTCTACCGCGCGGCCATCGCCACGCATGAGCGGCTGGCCCCGTACATCTGGGACCAGGTGCGGAACACCGTCAGGACCGGCGATCCGATCATGCGGCCGCTGTTCTTCGACTTCCCGGAGGACGGGCGGTCCTACACGGTCTCCGACGAGTGGATGCTCGGTCCGGCCGTGCTGGCCGCGCCCAAGCTCGACGAGGGCGCTGCCCGGGACGTCTTCCTGCCGTCAGGAGTGTGGCGCGATGTCAACCGCGGCACGGTCGTCCACGGCCCCGTGACGCTCAAGGACTACGCGGCGCCCCTCGGGATCACCCCGGCGTTCGTGAACCTCAAGGCCAACGGCGCCGCCAAGGCGCTCAAGGCACTCCACCATGCTTCCTGAGGAGGACCCGTGCTTGGCGTGCCTGGCGTGTTCAGAGGGCTCGGACACCGCGGATTCGCCGCCTTCGCCGCGGGCTTGGCGGCCACCCTGGCGGCGCTGCTGGTGGCGGCGCCGGCCGAGGCCGGGCAGCCGGCCTGGACGGGTACGTGGGCCACCGCGCAGCACGCCTCGTACGACCCCGGCACCTCGGAGGTGACGGTGCGCATACCGGTGCGCGTGAGCGCAGGCGGGTCGAGCGTGCGGATCCGGCTGACCAACGGGTTCACCGACCAGCCGGTGACGATCGGTCATGCCACCGTGGGGCTGCGCGGCAGCGGTTCCGCCGTGGCGCACCCGTACGAGTTGCGCTTCGGTGGGAAGCGGGAGGTGACGATCGCGGCGGGCGGGGACGCGGCCAGTGACCCGGTCCGGCTCGCCGTGCCCGCCCGTAGCGACCTGGTGGTCAGCCTGTACTTCCCGGGCCGGCTCACCCACATCAGCCAGCACTGGATGGGGCTGCAGACCGTCTACTGGACGCCCGACGGCGGTGGCGACCACGCCTCGGACGCCGACGGGGACGCCTTCACCCGGACCGACTCCGCCTTCCCGTTCCTGACCGGCGTCGATGTGCGGGGCGGTGACACGGCGGGCGCCGTCGTGGCGCTCGGCGACTCCATCACCGACGGGGCGTCGTCCACGGCGGACGCCAACCGGCGCTGGCCCGACTACCTGGCGGCCCGGCTTTCGGCCTGCTCGTCCACCGCCGGGGTGCTCAACGAGGGCATCAGCGGCAACCGGATCACCGCCGGGACCGACGGCAACCCGTCTGCGCTGGACCGGCTGGAGCGCGACGTGCTGTCCCAGCCGAACGCTCGGACGGTGGTCCTGTTCGAGGGCGTGAACGACCTCAGCTGGGGTGGCGCCACCGGCGACCAAGTGATCGATGGCATGAAGGAGATCGCGCGGCGGGCGCATGCCCGCGGGCTACGGGTGATCGGCGCGACCGTGGTCCCGTACCGGGGCTGGGGCGACTATTGGACGGAGGCCAAGGAGGCCGACCGACAGAAGGTCAACACGTTCGTACGCTCCGGCGGCGTCTTCGACGACTACGCCGACTTCGACAAGGCGGTCCGGGATCCGGCCGACCCCACCCGCTACGCCGCCGCGTTCGACTCCGGTGACCATCTGCACCCCAACGACACCGGGATGAAGGCGTTCGCCGACGCCGTCGACCTGGCCGCCCTCGGCGTGGCCCGCGACTGCCCCTCGGCCCGCGTCCGGCTGACCCCTTACCAGCCGAGCCTGCGGGCCGGTCAGGCCACGCCGATGACGACGACCGTCACCAACACCGGCCCCACGGCCGTCACCCGTGTCAGCACCCGCCTAAAGCTGCCGCACGGCTGGTCCGCCGAACCGGCCGACAGCGCACGGATCCACACCCTCGCCCCGGGCGAGCGCGCCGCCGTCACCTGGACCGTCACCCCCGCGGCCGACGCCGCATGGGGCACCCACCCGATCAAAGTGGACGCCTCCTGGAGCCAGGGCGGCCGGCCACGGCACGACTCCGACGGCGTGGACGCCACCGTCGTGCCTGTCCCGTCCGGGGTGCGGGCGCCGTACCTGACGACCGCCACCGCCGAGGACGCCCAGTACGCCCAGAACAGCGGTCGAAGCGGCGACCAGTTCGCCATCTGGGCGGGCGGCCGGGACCTGTCCGGTGGGATGGACGAGAAGGCGGCCGTCTACCTGCCCGGCGCCGCGCCGCGCTCGGGCAGCGTCACCGCCCGGGTGGTCGGCCAGACGGGCGGCGGGCCGTCCGCCAAGGCCGGGATCGCCGTCGCGGGCGACCTGACCGCGCCGGAGAAGGGCGGCTACGCCGTGCTGACCATGTCGGCCCAGTACGGCGTGGAGTTCATGACCGACAGCGACGGCGACGGCCGCCTGGACACCTGGGCCGGCGGCGGCAGCTCCTACCACCCCGCCTGGCTGCGGCTGGTGCGCGACGGCACGACGTACACCGCGTACGCCAGTGCCGACGGCACCGCCTGGCAGCGGGTCGGCACCGAGACCGTGCCCTCGGCGAGCGGCAGCGGCGACGCCGGCCTGGTCGCCAGTGCCGTCAACCTCAACTATCCCGGCCAGACCACCACAGCTGTCTTCGACTCCTTCTCCGTCACCGAGTGAGAGGCACCTTCATGGCAGTCAGCCGCAGAGACCTCCTGACCACCGCGACCGCCCTCGGCGGGGCCGTGCTGCTCGGCCCACCGGGGATCGCTCACGCCCTCAGCGGCAGGGCGCGCCCCGACTATGAGCCCACCAAGGCATCGCTGGACACCCACCCGGTGCCGCGCTGGTACAAGGACGCCAAGTTCGGCATCTTCATCCACTGGGGCGTCTACTCGGTGCCCGGCGGCACCGGACGGCACAACGCCGCCGAGTGGTACCTGTGGTACCAGAGCTTCAAGGACACCGCCGAGTGGAAGTACCACCGGGACACCTACGGCCAGGACTTCGTCTACGACGACTTCATCCCGCGGTTCAAGGCCGAAAACTTCGACCCGGACTCCTGGGTGAAGCTCTTCGAGCAGGCGGGCGCCCAGTACTTCGCGCTGACCAGCAAGCACCACGACGGCTTCGCCCTCTTCCCCAGCGAGGTCACCGACCGGCACTCGGTGAAGTACGGCCCCAAGCGCGACCTGGTCGGCGAGCTGATGACCGCCGCCCGCAAGCGCGGCACCGTACGGCCGGGCCTCTACTACTCGCTCGGCGAGTTCTTCAACCCGGCCATCGGCCGGCCGATGAAGAACTTCTACACCGACGAGGAAATCCCGATGGTCGGCTACAAGCCGGTTGAGGACTACGTCGGCGACTACGAGCTGAAGCAGCTCTACGAGATCATCGACCGGTACGACCCGGAGCTGCTGTGGGCGGACGGCCAGTGGTTCCGGCCCACCGGGGAGCCGCCGTGGCGCAGCGAAGAGCCCATGGCCTACTACTACAACAAGGCCAAGAACCGGGCGCGGCCCAAGGGCGTCGTGATCAACGACCGGTTCGACACCCACTTCGACTTCGCCACCTACGAGCAGCGCACCAACCCCACCATGGACCCGCAGAAGTGGGAGTGCTGCATCACCATGGGCTACTCCTGGGGCTACAACAAGCACGAGCTGGACGAGGACTACAAGACCTCCGAGTTCCTGATCCGCCTGCTCGCCGACGTGGTCAGCAAGAACGGCAACTTGCTGCTCAACATCGGCCCCAAGCCCGACGGCACCATCCCCGCCATCATGCGGGAGCGGCTGCGCGACATCGGCGCCTGGCTGGACGTCAACGGCCCGGCGATCTACGGGTCGACGCCGTGGGTGCGGGCCGAGGAGGAGGGCAGCCCACTCGGCATCCGTTACACGGTCACCCCCGGCAAATTCAACATCATCGCGCTGGGCGCCCCCAGCGGAACCCTGTCCGTGCCCGCCGACATCCCGATCAGCGCCACCTCCAGGATCCGGCTGCTCGGCCACCAGGGCCCGCTGCGGTGGACCCGCAAGGACGGCAAGATCCACATCACGGTCCCCTCCGCTCTCCCCAGCGACATCGCGAACACCTTCACCGTCGACTGGGACCGGGGATGAGCGCGATGACCGGACGCGACGAAACCCGGTTCGACACCCTCGGACCCTCCCTCACGGTGACCACGGTGCCCGCGGACCCGGCCGGCGGCGACGCGGTGACGGCCACCGCGCACCTCACCAACGACTGTCCCTTCCCGCTCCGCGACGCCGTTCTCCACCTGATCGCCCCGGGCGCGACGACCGCCGCCAAAACCGTCCCCCTCGGCGACCTGCGGCGCGGCGTGAAAGTCACCCGCAGCTGGCAGTCCACGATGCCCGCCGACGTGGCGGGCGACGTGTCGTTCGCCGCGCACCTCGTCTTCGACGTCGACGGCAACAGCTCCGACTGCGCCCGCTCCGCCAAAACCGTCAGCATCCCCTACGAGCCCAACGGGGTACGCGAGCCGTACACCACCTTCGCCACCACCGACGACGCCAAGTTCGGCCAGTACGCCCCCGGCCAGTTGGTCATCTGGGCCGGCGGCCGGGACCTGTCCGGCGGCACCGACGAGAAGGGGGTCATCTACCTCCCCGGCGCCGCCGCCGAGTCCTGCGTGGTGCAGGTCAGGGCGGCCGACCTGACCGGCAGCGACAACCCCAGCGCCAAGTCGGGGATCGCGATCGCGGGCGACCTGACCGCACCCGGCAAGGGCGGCTACGCGGTGCTGACCATGTCCGCCCGGTACGGCCTCGAATTCATGACGGACAGCGACGGAGACGGACACCTGGACACCTGGGCCGGAGGTGGCGGCTCCTACCACCCCGCCTGGCTGCGCTTGGTGCGCTCGGGCACCACCTACACCGCCTACGCCACCGGCAACGGACTGGCGTGGGAGCAGGTCGGCACCGCCACCGTTCCGTCGGCGAGCGGCGCCGGGGACGCGGGAGTCGTCGCCAGCGCCGTCAATGCCAACTACCCGGGCACCACCGTCCGGGCGGTCTTCGATCACTTCTCGGTGGAGGCGCCATGAACGGCCACGCGTACCGGCCCGACGAGGACTTCCTCGCCCCGCCCATCTCACTGACCGTGTCGCCGACGAGTCCGGAGGCGGGCTCGGCGGTGACGCTGACCGCCACCATCACCAACACCGCCCCGATCGCGCTGCGTGACACGGTGCTCTACCTCGCCGTGGACGGCACCGGGCGGCCGTCCCCTCTGGGCAGCCTGGCGCCCGGTGCCACGGCCACCCGCAGCTGGCGGACCCGGCTCGCCGACGACGCCGAGGGCCTCGTGTCGTTCACCGCCCACGCGCTCTTCGACGTCGACCGCGACGGCTCCGACTGCGCCCGTGCCACCTCGTCGGTGCGGCTGCCGAACCTGTCGCTCGCCGGTGCCTTCGACAACGCGGGCATCGCCTCCGACGACGCCCTCACGGTCGCCGACATCGACGGGTCGCGGTCCAGCCTGTCCGCACAGGCGCTGGCCTCGGTCGGGCTGACGCCGGGGGCGGTGGTGACCTACGACGGGACGGCCTTCACCTGGCCGGACACCCGGCCGGGGAACAAGGACAACGTCGTCGCCTCCGGGCAGACCGTGCTGCTGTCCGGCTCGGGCTCCCGGCTGGCCTTCTTGGGCACCAGCACCTGGGGTGAGGGCAAGGGCGAGGGAGCCGTCCTCTACGCCGACGGCACGCGGCAGGCGTTCTCCGTCGCCGTCCCGGACTGGTACGGGGCAAGCGGCTCCGCCGCCGTGGTGGTGCCGTACCGCCACATCTCCACCGGCCGGGACGACACCCCGGTCAGCCTCTACGTGTTCGGCGTCGAGCTACAGGACAAGGAAGTGCGCGCCGTCGTGCTGCCGAAGGTCAGCGACGGCCTGCAGTCGGGCGTCCCCGCCCTGCACATCTTCGCGATGACGGTCGCCTGAAAGGACATTCATGAACAGCGACGAAGGCGTCAGCCGCAGACGAGTGCTGACCGGAGCGGCCGCTGTGAGCGGCGCGCTGCTGCTGGCGCAGCCGCAGGCCGCCCGGGCGGCCGCCGCGAACGGGAGCGCCCGGCCGTTCGACACGGCACCGGCCGCCGCCGCGCTGCGGCGGCTGGTGCCCGCCCACCACCAGCAGGTCACGCTGCGCGCGGTGGCGGCCGGCGACGGCGACCACTTCCGGGTCACCGGCCGGGCCGGGAGCATCACGGTGGAGGGCACCAGCCCCGCCGTACTGCTCACCGGGTTCAACCGGTACCTCGCCGAGGCCGCGAAGGCCGACATCTCCTGGAACGGCGAGCAGCTGAACCTCCCCCGGCTGCTGCCCGCGCCCGGCGCGGAGATCACGGGAGCGGCGAACGTCGCCCACCGGTTCGCGTACAACGACACCAACGAGGGCTACACCGGCGCCTACCGGGGCTGGAAGGCCTGGGAGCGCGAGATCGACGTGCTCGCGCTGCACGGCATCAACGAGGTGCTCGTGTACATCGGTGCCGACGCGGTCTACTACGACACCTTCCGGGACTTCGGCTACTCGGACGCCGAGCTGCGGGCCTGGATCCCCGCCCCGTCCCACCAGCCCTGGTGGCTGCTGCAGAACATGTCGGGGTTCGGCGGTCCGGTGTCCAAGCACCTCATCGACCAGCGGGCCGCCCTCGCCAAGAAGATCATCGCCCGAGTACGGGAACTCGGCATGACCCCCGTGCTGCCCGGCTACTACGGCACCGTGCCGGACGACTTCCTGGCCAAGAACCCCGGCGCGTCGCTGGTCTCCCAAGGCACCTGGGGCGCCTTCAAACGCCCCGACTGGCTCGATCCGCGCACGGACCTCTTCGCCCAGGTCGCCGCCGCCTTCTACCGGCACCAACGGGAACGCTACGGCGACAGCTCCATGTACAAGATGGACCTGCTGCACGAGGGCGGCAACGCCGGTGACGTGCCGGTCGGGGAGGCGGCCAAGGCCGTCGAGGCGGCTCTCCAGAAGGCGCATGCCGGGGCGGTCTGGGCGATCCTGGGCTGGCAGACCAATCCGAGCCGGGAGATCCTCGGCGCGGTCGACAAGAGCACGATGCTCGTTGTCGACGGCCTGTCCGACCGCTACACCACCGTCACCGACCGGGAGAGCGACTGGGACGGCACTCCGTACGCCTTCGGCTCCATATGGAACTTCGGCGGTCACACGCCGATCGGTGCCAACGCTCCCGACTGGGTGGACCAGTACCCGAAGTGGCGGGACAAGACGGACAGCGCGCTCGCCGGGATCGCGATGATGCCGGAGGGTTCCGACAACAACCCCGCCGCCATGGCCCTGTTCACCGATTTGGCCTGGACGCCCGGCGCCATCGGCCTCGACGACTGGTTCGCCTCGTACGCCGTGTCCCGGTACGGCGGCGAGGACCCGCACGCCGTCGCCGCGTGGAAGGCGATCCGTGCCACCGCGTACAGCATGACCCGCGCGGACGCGTGGAGCGAGGCGCCCGACGGGCTGTTCGGCGCCCGGCCGAGCCTGGGCGCCAACAAGGCCGCCGCGTGGGGCCCGGAGGCCGACCGCTACGACACCACCGCCTTCGACGCGGCACTCACCGAACTGCTCCAAGTCGCGCCGGGGCTGCGCGGCAGCTCGGCCTACACGTACGACCTGGCCGACGTGGCCCGTCAGGTGCTGTCCAACCGCAGCCGGGTGCTGCTGCCCCAGATCAAGGCGGCGTACGAGGCCGGGGACCGCGGCCGCTTCGACCGGCTCACCAAGACCTGGCTCAGCTGGATGAAGCTGATGGACAAGGTGCTGGCCACCAGCGGCCAGCACCTGCTCGGACGGTGGCTGGCCGACGCCCGTTCCTGGGGCGCGACCAGGGCGGAGAAGGACCAGCTGGAGTACGACGCGCGGTCGATCATCACCACCTGGGGCGGCCGGGCGAGCAGCGACGAGGGCCTGCACGACTACGCCAACCGGGAGTGGTCCGGACTGCTCGGCGGCCTCTACCACCTGCGCTGGAAGACGTACTTCGACGAGTTGTCCGCGGCGCTCGCGGCCGGCCGGCAGCCCGCCGAGATCGACTGGTTCGCGCTGGAGGACCACTGGGCGCACCAGCACGACAGCTACCCGGTGCGGACGTCGGGCGACATCCACAAGCTGGCCCGGAAGGTGCGGGACACCCTGACCGCGGATCCCCACCAGGTGGCGCTGACCGCGTCCGCCGACCGGGGAGCGGTGGCCGAAGGCCGCCCGGTCACGGTCACCGTGTCGTTCACCAACCGCAACGGATTCGGCCCCGCGACGGACGTGAGCCTGTCGGTCGACGCGCCGGAGGGGATGACCGCCGAGCCGGTCGGCGCGACCACCGCGGCGTCCGTCGCCCCGGGCGAGACATTCTCGGCGAGCTTCCGGGTCACCCTCACCGCGGCCGCCGGCGCGCTGGTCTCCCGGGTGCCGGTGGGCGCGTCCTACCGGACCGGCGGCTCGCGGGGCACGGCCTCGGCGGCGGTCCGCCTGATGACGGGCACCGGGGTACAAGCGCCTTACCGAACGGCTTCCTTCAACGACGCCGTCTTCGGCCAGTCCGGGGACGGGCTCGCCATCGAGGGCGGGGGCGCCGATCTGTGGGGTGGCACCAATGAGTTCGCCACGATCCACCGGGTCGCCGCCTTCGGTTCCGCCTCGGTCGCGACGGTCCAGGTCACCTTGCAGGACAACACCGGCGGCTGGGCCCGCGCCGGGTTGATGGTCCGTAACGACCTCTCCGCGAACGGCGACGGCTCGGCCGGGTACGTCAATCTGGCGGTGACGCCGTCCAACGGATGCGCGCTGTCCTGGGACGCCGACGGCAACGGAACATTCGACTCGATCGAACTGGCCGGGTCTTTCACCGCCCCGGTGCATCTGCGGCTGACGCGCTCTGGCAACGCCTATACCGGCGAGTGCAGCGGTGACGGCGTCTCATGGACCACGGTCGGCACGGCCACCCCGGGCGGCGTTGCCGACGCCCAGGACATCGGGGTGTTCATGACGGCTGCCAACGGCTGGACCGGCACCCGCGGGATCACCGGTTTCCAGGGCTTCTCCGTCACCTGAGCCAATTGAGACCTAGATGCACGACACAGAGCGCGGGCCGGAGGTGGCATTGGAGTGCGGAGTACACGACAACGGCGACGAAAGGAAGATTGAACGCACACAAAAGCCTGGTCAGCCACCGACCAGGCTTTTGGAGTGAGTGTCCGAGGGGGGACTTGAACCCCCACGCCCGATAAAGGGCACTAGCACCTCAAGCTAGCGCGTCTGCCATTCCGCCACCCGGACCAGGTGTGCTCCGCGGCTGCCCGCGGCGACAGGGACAACGATACCAAGGTTTTGGAGTGCCTTTCACCTGCGTAAGGACCCGGCCCCGGGCCGCGCCGACCTGCGGTGACGCGGCCCGGGGCCGGGTTGAGGGTCACGGTGGGTGGTCGGGCGGTGTCAGGCGGGCATCAGGTGGTAGTCGGGGAAGTTTCCGGGGGCGCGGTCGGGGTCGGGGCCTTCGGTGACGGCGTGGACGAGGAGGTCGCCGCCGACGAAGGCGCCGCGCCAGGAGGCCCCGAAGCCGCCGAAGAGCTCGTCGCGGTCGCCGCGGGAGCGGGGCTTGCCGTGGCCGGTCTTGAAGGCGCGGATCTGGGGGGCCAGGCGCTGGTAGGTGTCGGGGTCGTCGCAGGAGAGGGTGGCGACGAGGGCGCCGTTGCTGGCGTTCATGGCGGCCAGCAGCTCGGCCTCGGTGTCCACCAGGACGAGGGTGTCGACGGGGCCGAAGGGCTCGGCGTGGTGGAGGGGGGAGGACGGGGGCGGGTTGAGGAGGGTGACCGGGGCCAGGTAGGCGGAGCGGTCCTGGTCGGGGAGGAAGTGGCCGTCGTCGAGGTCGCCGCGGTGGAGGGGGACGGCGCCGCGGTCGATGGCCTCGGCCACCTGGTCGCCGAGCTCCTTGGCCTTGGCCGCGTTGATCAGGGGGCCGAAGTCCAGCTCGGGGAGGGGGTCCGCCGGGTGCTCGACGGCGAGGGGGTGGCCGAGGCGGATGGCGCGCACGGCCGGGAGGTAGACGGCGAGGAAGGCGTCGAAGGAGGAGCGCTGGACGACGAAGCGGGGGTAGGCGGTGCAGCGCTGCTTGGCGTAGTCGAAGGTCTTCCGGAGGTGGGGGCCGAGCTCGTCCCAGCCGGTGAAGTTCCAGATGCCCCAGGTGTTCAGCCCCTCCTGCTCCAGGATGTGGCGTTTGCCGAGGTCGGCGACGGCGGTGGCGACGCGGGCGCCGGTGTCGCGGCCGCCGACGAAGGAGACGCAGCCGATCTCGGGCGAGCGGACCAGGGCCTCGGACAGCTCACCGCCGCTGCCGCTGACCAGGGTGAGGGGGACGCCTTCGCGCGCGGCGAGGGCGGAGGCGAGGGTGAGGCAGGCGAGGCCGCCGTCGGTGGGGGTCTTGGCGATCACGGAGTTGCCCGCGAGGGCCTGGACCAGCATGGCGTGGGCCAGGACGCTCATCGGGTAGTTCCAGCTGGCGATGTTGGAGACCGGGCCCGGGAGCGGGGAGCGGCCCTCCAGCATGCGGTCGATCTCGCCGGCGTACCAGCGGACGCCGTCGATGGCCCGGTCCACGTCGGCCTGGGCGAGCCGCCAGGGCTTGCCGATCTCCCAGACCAGGAGGAGGGCCAGCAACTCGCGGTGGGCGGCGAGCGCGTCGAGGGCGGCGGCGACACGAGCGCGGCGCTCCGGGAGGGGTGCGTGGCGCCAGGCGCGGTGCTGGTCGAGGGCGGCGCGTACGGCCTGGCGGGCGGTGGCCGCGTCCAGACGTGGCGGGCCGGCGATGGGGGTGCCGTCGACCGGGGTGGTGGCGGGGAGGGGGTGGCCGTCGGTGTGCCAGCGGCCGTCCCAGAGGTTGCGGACGCGGTCGTCGCAGAACGCCTCGGGCGCGGCGTCCTGGCAGCGCTGCCAGGCGTCGGCCCAGGTGGTGCCGGGTTTCGGGGTGAGGGTGGCTGCCATCTGTGGACTCCGCTCTCGGGGCACGGGCGCGGTCACCGTTCACACCACCTTCCCTCGTCGGGCGCGGCTCGCCTCGCCCGCGTCGGCCAGAAGGGCGAACACCAGCTCGGCGGTCTCCGTCGGGGTGGCCCCCACCCGTACGCCGGCCGCCTCCAGCGCCTCTTTCTTGGCGCGGGCGGTGCCCGAGGAGCCGGACACGATGGCTCCGGCGTGGCCCATGGTCCTGCCCTCGGGGGCCGTGAAGCCCGCTATGTAGGCGATCACCGGCTTGGTCACCCGCTCGGCGATGAAACGAGCGGCACGCTCCTCCGCGTCGCCGCCTATCTCGCCGATCATCACGATCAGGTCGGTGTCGGGGTCGGCCTCGAAGGCGGCCAGGGCATCGATGTGGGTGGTACCAATCACCGGGTCGCCGCCGATGCCCACGCACGTCGAGAAGCCGATGTCGCGCAGCTCGTACATCAGCTGGTAGGTCAGCGTTCCGGACTTGGACACCAGCCCGATCCGGCCCGGCTTGGTGATGTCGGACGGGATGATGCCCGCGTTCGACCGGCCCGGGGAGATCAGCCCCGGGCAGTTCGGGCCGATGACGCGGGTGGCGCGGGCCCGGGCGTGGGCCTGGAAGGCGACCGCGTCGTGCACCGGGATGCCCTCGGTGATCACGACGGCGAGCGGGATCCCGGCGTCGGCGGCCTCGGTGACCGCCGCCCTGGCGAACGGCGGCGGGACGAAGAGGACCGTGACATCCGCGCCGGTGGCGTCCATCGCCTCGCGTACGGAGCCGAAGACCGGCACCGTACGGCCGTCGACGTCGACTCGTGTCCCGGCCTTGCGCGGGTTGACCCCGCCGACGATGTCGGTGCCGGCCGCGAGCATCCGGCGGGTGTGCTTCATGCCCTCCGCGCCGGTCATGCCCTGGACGATGACCTTGCTGTTCTCGGTGAGGAAGATTGCCATGACGCAAAGCCCCCTTAGGCCGCGACGGCCGCGAGTTCGGCGGCCCGCGCCGCGGCGCCGTCCATGGTGTCCACCTGGTGTACGAGCGGATGGGCGCGCTCGGCGAGGATGGCCCGGCCGCGCGCCGCGCTGTTGCCGTCGAGCCGGACGACCAGCGGTTTGGTGAGGGTGACGGTGTCCAGGGCGCGGACGATGCCCTCGGCCACCGCGTCGCAGGCGGTGATGCCGCCGAAGACGTTGACGAGAACGGACCGTACGTCGGGGTCGCCGAGGACGACCGTGAGGCCGCCCGCCATCACCTCGGCCGAGGCGCCGCCGCCGATGTCCAGGAAGTCGGCGGGGCGGGCGCCGCAGCCCGCGACCACGTCGAGGGTGGACATGACCAGGCCCGCGCCGTTGCCGATGACGCCGACCCGGCCGTCGAGCTTGACGTAGTTCAGGCCCTTGGCCGCCGCCTGCGCCTCCAGGTCGACACCGCCGGTGTCCGCCTCGTACGTGTACGTCCTGCGGAAGGTCGCGTTGTCGTCGAGCGTCACCTTGCCGTCCAGGGCCACGAGCGCCCCGCCGCGCGTCATCACGAGCGGGTTGACCTCGACCAGCAGCGCGTCCTGCTCGGTCAGCACGGTCCACAGGCGGCGCAGGATCCCCGCCGCCTCGCCCGGCAGCCCGCCCGCCGCGGCGATCTCGGCGGCCTTCGCCTCGGTCACGCCCTCCGCCGGGTCCACCGCGATCCGGGCCACCGCCTCGGGGCGGCGGGCCGCCACTTCCTCGATCTCCATGCCGCCCTCGGCGGAGGCGATCGCCAGAAAGTGGCCGCCGGCCCGGTCCAGGGCGTAGCCGACGTAGAACTCGCGCTCCACGTCGACGGGTTCGGCGACCATCACGCGGTGGACGGTGTGCCCCTTGATGTCCATGCCGAGGATCTGACGTGCGGTCAGTTCAGCCGCCGCCGGGTCGGCGGCGAGTTTCACCCCGCCCGCCTTGCCCCGTCCCCCGGTCTTCACCTGGGCTTTGACGACGACTCGGCCGCCCAGCCGCTCGGCCGCGGCGCGGGCCGCGGGCGCCGAGTCGGCGACCTCCGCCCGTGGCACCGACACGCCGTAGTGCTCGAAGAGTTCCCGTGCCTGATGTTCGAACAGGTCCATGCCCGCTCCTTGGTCCCAGTCGCAGCGCTTGGTCAAACCCTTGCCGAACGCCCCCTGGACATCGATCAGTCGATGCGGGATAACAATGTTCATACCGCATAACGTCGACTGTATGCAATCTGCAAGACCGACCGCGAGCCGTACCCCCACCCCCGACGAAGGGACGCGAATCGCCATGCCCGACGACAGCCAGGAACTCATCTCCGGCGGGCACCTGGTCGCCAAGGCGCTCAAAGCCGAGGGCGTCGACGTCATCTACACCCTCTGCGGCGGCCACATCATCGACATCTACGACGGCTGCGTCGACGAGGGCATCGACGTCATCGACGTACGCCATGAACAGGTGGCCGCCCACGCCGCCGACGGCTACGCCCGGATCACCGGCAAGCCCGGCTGCGCCGTCGTCACCGCCGGCCCCGGCACCACCGACGCGGTCACCGGCGTCGCCAACGCCTTCCGCGCCGAGTCGCCCATGCTGCTCATCGGCGGCCAGGGCGCCCACAACCAGCACAAGATGGGGTCCCTCCAGGACCTCCCGCACGTCGACATGATGGCGCCGATCACCAAGTTCGCCGCCACCGTCCCCGACACCGCCCGCGCCGCCGACATGGTGTCCATGGCCTTCCGCGAGTGCTACCACGGCGCGCCCGGCCCGTCCTTCCTGGAAATCCCGCGCGATGTGCTGGATGCCAAGGTTCCGGTGACGAAGGCGCGGATCCCCGAGGCCGGGAAGTACCGGGCCTCCACCCGGAGCGCCGGGGACCCCGAGGCCGTCGAGACCCTGGCCGACCTGCTGGTGCGGGCCGAGAAGCCGGCGATCCTGCTCGGCAGCCAGGTGTGGACCTGCCGCGCCACGGACGCGGCCATCGAGCTGGTGCGGACGCTGAACGTGCCCGCGTACATGAACGGCGCGGGGCGCGGCACCCTGCCGCCCGGCGACCCGCACCACTTCCAGCTCTCCCGCCGCTACGCCTTCTCCAACGCGGACCTGATCGTGATCGTCGGCACCCCGTTCGACTTCCGCATGGGCTACGGCAAGCGGCTCTCCCCCGACGCGACGGTCGTCCAGATCGACCTCGACTACCGCACCGTCGGCAAGAACCGCGACATCGACCTGGGCATCGTCGGCGACGCGGGCCTCGTCCTGTCCGCCGTCACCCAGGCCGCCTCGGGCCGCCTCAACGGGGGCGCGGGCAAGCGCAAGGAGTGGCTGGACGAGCTGCGCGCCGCCGAGCAGACCGCGATCGAGAAGCGGCTGCCGCAGCTGCGGTCCGACGCCTCCCCCATCCACCCGTACCGGCTGGTCAGCGAGATCAACGACTTCCTCACCGAGGACTCGATCTACATCGGCGACGGCGGCGACATCGTCACCTTCTCCGGTCAGGTGGTGCAGCCCAAGTCCCCCGGCCACTGGATGGACCCCGGCCCGCTGGGCACCCTCGGGGTCGGCGTGCCGTTCGTGATGGCCGCCAAGCAGGCCCGCCCCGACAAGGAGGTCGTGACGCTCTTCGGGGACGGCGCGTTCTCCCTCACCGGCTGGGACTTCGAGACGCTGGTCCGCTTCAACCTGCCCTTCGTCGGCATCGTCGGCAACAACTCCTCGATGAACCAGATCCGTTACGGCCAGAAGGCCAAGTACGGCGAGGAGCGCCAGCGGATCGGCAACACCCTCGGCGATGTGCCGTACGACCAGTTCGCGCGGATGCTCGGCGGCTACGGCGAGGAGGTCCGCGACCCGGCGGACATCGCCCCGGCCCTGCGGCGCGCCCGCGAGTCCGGCAAGCCGTCGCTGATCAACGTCTGGGTCGACCCGGACGCGTACGCCCCCGGAACGATGAACCAGACGATGTACAAGTAAAGGGGCCAAGAGATGACCCAGGCTCTTGAGGGCGTACGCGTCCTCGACATGACGCACGTACAGTCCGGTCCCTCCGCCACCCAGCTGCTGGCCTGGCTCGGCGCGGACGTCATCAAGCTGGAGTCCGTCACCGGGGACATCACGCGCAAGCAGCTGCGCGACCTCCCGGACGTCGACTCCCTCTACTTCACGATGCTCAACTGCAACAAGCGGAGCATCACCCTCAACACCAAGACCGAGCGCGGCAAGGAGCTCCTCACCGAGCTCATCCGGCGCAGCGACGTCATGGTGGAGAACTTCGGCCCCGGCGCCGTGGACCGCATGGGGTTCACCTGGGAGCGCATCCAGGAGATCAACCCGCGGATCGTCTACGCCTCGATCAAGGGCTTCGGCGACGGCCCGTACACCAAGTTCAAGGCGTACGAGGTGGTCGCGCAGGCCATGGGCGGGTCGATGTCCACGACCGGCTTCGACGACGGGCCGCCGCTGGCGACCGGCGCGCAGATCGGCGACTCGGGCACCGGGGTGCACTGTGTGGCGGGCATCCTGGCCGCGCTCTACCAGCGCACCCGCACCGGGCGCGGCCAGCGCGTCAATGTGGCCATGCAGCACGCGGTGCTGAATCTGTGCCGGGTCAAGCTGCGCGACCAGCAGCGGCTGGCGCACGGCGCGCTCGCGGAGTACCCGAACGACAGCTTCGGGGACGAGGTGCCGCGCTCGGGCAACGCGAGCGGCGGCGGACAGCCCGGCTGGGCGGTCAGGTGCGCGCCCGGCGGGCCCAACGACTATGTGTACGTCATCGTGCAGCCCGTCGGCTGGCAGCCGATCACCGAGCTGATCGGCCGGCCGGAGCTGGCCGAGGACCCCGAGTGGGCGACGCCCGAGGCGCGGCTGCCCAAGCTGGCCAAGATGTTCCAGCTCATCGAGGAGTGGTCGTCCGCCCTGCCCAAGTGGGAGGTGCTGGAGGCGCTGAACGCCCACAACATCCCCTGCGGGCCGATCCTGTCCACCAGGGAGATCGTCGAGGACGCGTCGCTCGCGGCCAACGAGATGGTGGTGAAGGTCGACCACCCCGAGCGCGGCACCTTCACCACCGTCGGCTCGCCGCTGAAGCTCTCCGACTCCCCGGTCGACGTCGAGCGCTCCCCGCTGCTGGGCGAGCACAACGAAGAGGTGTACGTCGGGGAGCTGGGCCTCGGCGACGAGGAAGTGCGGCAGCTCAAGGCGAACGGAGTGATCTGACGGTGGCGCAGGCAACGTATGACACAGCGGCCGTACGGGCCGTGCTCGACGCCGCGCGCGCCGAGGGGCGTTCGGCGCTGACGGCGCCCGAGGGCAAGCTGATCACCGACGCGTACGGCATTCCGACCCCGGCCGAGGGGCTGGCGGAGTGCGCGGACGACGCGGTGGCGCTCGCCGACCGGATCGGCTTCCCGGTCGCCCTCAAGATCGTCTCCCCGGACATCCTGCACAAGACCGACGCGGGCGGGGTCCAGGTGGGCCTGACATCGGCGGCCGAGGTGCGCGGCGCGTTCACCGCGATCGTGACCAACGCCCGCGCGTACGACCCGGGCGCCCGGATCAAGGGCGTGCAGGTACAGCAGATGGTGCCGGCCGGCGGCCAGGAGGTCATCGTCGGCGCGGTCACCGACCCGACCTTCGGGAAGGTCGTCGCGTTCGGGCTGGGCGGGGTGCTGGTGGAGGTGTTGAAGGACATCACCTTCCGGCTGGCCCCGGCGAGCAGGGACGACGCGCTGTCGATGCTGGACTCCATCCGGGCCGCCGAGGTGCTGCGGGGCGTACGCGGCGGGGCGGCGGTGGACCGGGAGGCGCTGGCCGGTCTGGTGGTCCGGGTCTCCCGGCTGGCCGCCGACTTCCCCGAGATCGCCGAGGTGGATCTGAATCCGGTGTTCGCCTCCGCGAGCGGGGTGCTGGCCGCCGACGTACGGATCCTGCTCAGCGACGAACCGCCCGCCGAGCGGCGCCGCTACTCGCGCGAGGAGATCCTGGCCGCGATGGGGCGGCTGATGCAGCCGCGCTCGGTCGCCGTGATCGGCGCCTCCAACGAGCAGGGCAAGATCGGCAACTCGGTGATGCGCAACCTCATCGACGGCGGCTTCCCGGGCGAGATCCACCCGGTGAACCCCAAGTCCGACGACATCCTGGGCCGCAAGGCGTACAAGTCGGTGACGGATGTGCCGGGCGAGGTGGATGTGGCGGTCTTCGCGATCCCCGCGAAGTTCGTCCCCGCGGCGCTGGAGGAGGTCGGCCGCAAGGGCATCCCCAACGCCGTCCTCATCCCGTCAGGCTTCGCCGAGACCGGCGAACACGAGCTCCAGGAACGGATCGTGGCGATCGCCGAGGAGCACGGCACCCGGCTGCTGGGGCCGAACATCTACGGCTACTACTCCACCTGGCAGGACCTGTGCGCCACGTTCTGCACCCCGTACGACGTCAAGGGCCCGGTGGCGCTCACCTCGCAGTCCGGCGGCATCGGGATGGCGATCCTCGGCTTCGCCCGCACCACCCGCACCGGCGTCTCAGCGATCGTCGGCCTCGGCAACAAGTCGGACGTGGACGAGGACGACCTGCTCACCTACTTCGGCGAGGACCCCAACACCCGGTGCATCGCCATGCACCTGGAGGACCTCAAGGACGGCCGCGCCTTCGTCGAGGCCGCGCGCGCCACCGTGCCGAAGAAGCCGGTCGTGGTGCTCAAGGCGGGCCGTACCGCGGCGGGCGCCAAGGCCGCGGGCTCCCACACCGGCGCGCTGGCCGGGGACGACGCGGTCTACGACGACATCCTGCGGCAGGCCGGGGTGATCCGCGCGCCGGGCCTGAACGAGATGCTGGAGTACGCGCGGGCGCTGCCCGTGCTGCCCACGCCACAAGGTGACAACGTAGTCATCATCACCGGCGCCGGGGGCTCCGGGGTGCTGCTGTCCGACGCCATCGTCGACAACGGGCTGTCGCTGATGGAGATCCCGGCGGATCTGGACGCGGCCTTCCGCCGCTTCATCCCGCCCTTCGGCGCGGCCGGCAACCCGGTCGACATCACCGGCGGCGAGCCCCCGGCCACCTACGAGGCCACCATCCGGCTGGGCCTTGAGGACCCGCGCATCCACGCGCTCGTCCTCGGCTACTGGCACACCATCGTCACCCCGCCGATGGTGTTCGCCGAGCTGACCGCGCGGGTCGTCGAGGAGTTCCGGGCGCGCGGCATCCACAAGCCCGTGGTGGCCTCCCTCGCGGGCGACACCGAGGTCGAGCAGGCGAGCCAGTACCTCTTCGAGCACGGCGTGGTGGCCTACCCGTACACCACCGAGAAGCCGGTGGCCGTCCTGGGCGCGAAGTACCGCTGGGCCCGGTCGGCGGGGTTGCTCACGTAAAAGCGCACCGTTCTCCCGAGCACGAAGAGTTTGGACAGGGGGCGCTGGCCAGTTCCTTCGAAGCCAAGGGGACGTCATGAGCACAGAGGGACAGCGGAGTGGAACCGTGCCATTCCGGGAAGTGCAAGACGGCAAGGGGCGCGTCTACCGCGTCGGCGAGACGGACCGCGACATTCTCGGCCACAGCCGGAAGTTAATGGTCTATCTGCCATGGATCGCGATGATGGCCATCAGCGTGTCCGAGTACGCGTACGGCTCGGCCGAGGACACGCTCTCCGACGCACACGGCTGGAGCCAGAGCAACACCTTCTGGATCCTGAGCGTGTGGGTGTTCTTCCAGGCGGGGATCGCCTTCCCCGCCGGCTGGCTGCGGGAGAGGGGGATACTCACCGCCCGCAGGGCGATGTTCACGGGGTCGGGCTTATGTCTCGTGGGCTTTCTCGCCCTCTCCCACCTCGACAACGTCTTCGCCGCGATCTGCGGCTTCGGCGTCATCGGGGGGCTTGGCTCCGGGCTCGTCTACGCCACCTGCATCAACATGGTGGGCAAGTGGTTCCCGGAGCGGCGCGGCGCGAAGACCGGGTTCGTCAACGGCGGCTTCGCGTACGGCGCGCTGCCGTTCATCTTCATCTTCAACTACTGGTTCGACACCGGAAACTACAACGAGGTGCTCGACCTCATCGGTGTCTATGTGCTGCTCGTGGTGGCGGTCTGCGCCTGGTTCTTCAAGGACCCGCCCAAGAACTGGTGGCCCGCGCACATCGACCCGATCCGCTTCAGCGGCAACGCCAAAACCGCGGCGAGCCTGGCGAAGAACCCGCCCGCGGTGCGGCAGTACACGCCCAAGGAGGCCATCAGGACGGGCATGCTGCCCCTGATGTGGCTGTCGCTGGTGATGACGGCCGGGGTGTCCATCTTCGGCATCTCCTTCCAGGTCGACTACGCCAAGGAGGTGGGCTTCGGCCCGCTGGTCGCGGCCTCGTCGATGGGCATCATGTCCGTCATCAACGGCGTGGGGCGCGGGGTCGTGGGCTGGCTGTCGGACATCTGGGGGCGCAAGCCCACCCTGGTGTTCGTGATCGTGGTCCTGGGGCTCGCGCAGTTCGGGGTGATCTGGGCCGGAAACCTGCACAACGAGGCGCTGTTCCTCGTCTTCGCCTTCCTCTCCGGCTTCGGCGGCGGCGCCTTCTACCCGATGTTCGCCGCCCTGACCCCGGACTACTTCGGCGAGAACTACAACGCCACCAACTACGGCCTGGTGTACAGCGGAAAGCTGGTCAGCGGGCTGTTCGGCGGCGGTCTCGGCTCCATGGTGGTCGACGACTGGGGGTACGACGGGGCGTACGCGCTGGCCGGAGGCATCTCCATGGTGGCGGCCGCGGTCGCCCTGCTGCTCCGCCAGCCGGGCCGGCCACGGGTCCGCGACATCGCGCCCAACCCGCAGCCGATCAGCCGGGAGGCGGTCTGAGCCTCGTACGGTGACGGATTCGGGACGGCGGCACGCCCCGCACCAGGGGCGTGCCGCCGTCCCGCGTTTCCCCGGGAGCTACGAGGGCTACTGGGCGCTCGCGGCGGGGCGCACCACGATCTCGTTCACGTCGACCTCGGCGGGCCGGCTGATGGCGAAGGCGATGGCATCCGCGACCGCCGAGGCGGGGATGGCCGCCGCGCGATAGACCTTCATGGCCTGGCGGGCATCCGCGTCGGAGATCGAGTCGGCGAGTTCGGACTCGGTGACGCCCGGGGACACGACACTGACCCGGATGTCGCCGCCCGATTCCTGGCGCAGCCCCTCGGAGAGCGCGCGTACGGCGAACTTGGTCGCGCAGTACACGGCGGCGGTGGGCGACACCTCGAACGCGCCGACCGAGGCGACGTTCACGAACTGCCCGCCGCCCTGCCGCCGCATCACCGGCAGGGCGGCCGCGATGCCGTACAGCACACCGCGGATGTTCACGTCGATCATGCGGTCCCACTCATCGACCTTCAGCGCCTCGAGCGGCGAGAGCGGCATCACCCCGGCGTTGTTGACCATCACGTCCACGCGTCCCCAGCGCTCACCGGCGGCGGCGACGAAGCCGCGCATATCGGCGGCGTCCGTGACGTCCAGCGAGCGGCAGGCCGCGCTGCCGCCCTCGGCGGTGATCTCCTGGACCAGCGCCTCCAGGCGGTCCACGCGCCGCGCGCCCAGCAGGACGTGATGGCCGTCGGCGGCCAGGCGGCGGGCGGTGGCCTCCCCGATGCCACTGCTCGCCCCGGTGATCAGGACGACCTTGGCGGTGTTCCCGGCGGTGTCCGTCATGTGTTTTCTCCGTAAATCGCTAGGTGGAACACTTCCGTCACGCCGAGTCTGGGCAGGTCAGCGGCGTTCAACCAGGACGGACACTCCCTGGGTACGGCACACCCAGGCGGCCCGCGGAGCCGCCGCCTAGCCTGGACGCATGGCTGACAACCACCTGGGAGAATTTCTGCGCACGCGACGCGCGGCCCTGCGGCCGGAGGACGTCGGCATGCCGAGCCACGGAGTACGCAGGGTCGCCGGGCTGCGCCGTGAGGAGGTCGCGGTCCTGGCCGGGATGAACGTCGACTACTACACCCGGCTGGAACAGGGCCGTGAGCGCCATCCCTCGCCCCAGGTGCTCGACGCCCTCGGCCGCGCCCTGCGCCTCGATCCGGACGCCCGGGCCCACCTGCACCGAGTGGCCGGGGTGGCGCCGGGCACGCGGCCCTCCGCCACCGCCGCCACCGTGTCCCCGGCGTTGCGCCAGCTGATGGACGGCTATCCGAACACCCCGGCGTTCGTGATCAACCGCACGATGGACATCCTCGCCGCCAACGCCCTGACCGATGCCCTTTACGCCCCGTTCGCAGCGGCGGACAACCTGGTCCGCATGGCCTTCCTGGACCCCGTGGCCCGTGGCTTCTACCCCGACTGGGACTGGACGGCCCAGGCCACCGTGGCCAATCTGCGCGAGGCGACCGGCTTTGACGCGGACGACCCGCGGCTGCGCGAGCTCGTCGCCACCCTCACCGAGCACAGCCCGGAGTTCACCCGCCTCTGGAACACGCACAGCGTGCGCGGCAAGACACGGGAGCCCAAGCGCTTCCTGCACCCGGACGTCGGCCCGCTCACCCTCACCTACCAGGCCTTCGACGTACGTGACGCCCCCGGCCAGCAACTCATCATCTACCACGCCGAACCGGGCAGCCCCAGCGCCCAGGCCCTGGGCCTCCTCGGCTCCGTCCACGCCACCCGGCACCGGCCGGATTCCCCCCGCCACCATGGTCGTTAGGGTTGCGGAGCATGACACTGACAGCAGTAGCCCTGGTCGTGATGGTCATCGCGGTGTTGGGGTCGGCCGTCGAGCGCAAGATCGACAAGCTGAACCGCAGGACCGCGCAGTTGACCCGCAAGGTCGACCTGATCCTCGATCACCTGGGCATCGAGGAACCTCAGCCGGAGCTGGCACCGGTGCGGGCCCTCCTCGCGGAGGGGAAGAAGATCCACGCCGTCAAGGCCTACCGGGAGCTCACCGGGGCGGACCTCAAGGAGGCCAAGGAGGCGGTCGACCGCATGGGGTGACGCGCCTCCGTGGCACGCCTCCGCGACGCCCCGTCAGCCCCGTTCGCGCTCGTGGTACGTGCGCCGGGTGTGTTCGGTGTGGGCGCGCATGACGTCCGTGGCGCGGCGCTCGTCGCCGCCGGAGATGGCCGCGATCAGCTCGCGGTGTTCGATCCAGGACTGCTTGCCGCGCTGGCGGGCCACCGGGGTGTAGTACCAGCGGACCCTGCGGTCCACCTGGGCGGCCAGCTCGGCCAGGACCGCGTTTCCGGCGAGCTCCATCACCTTGGCGTGGAACTCCGCGTTGGCCGCGACCGCGCCGTCCACGTCGTCCGCGAGCACCGCGCGCTCGCCCTTGGCGCACAGCTCCTCCAGGGCCTCGACCCCGGACGGGCCGGCGCTCGCGGCGGCCAGCCGGGCGGCCTCCGCCTCCAGGAGGGTGCGGACGGTGAGCAGTTGGTCGGCCTCGTCCTCGGTGGGCTCGTGGACGAACGCGCCCTGGGCGGGGCGCAGATCCACCCACCCCTCCGTGTTCAGCCGCTGAAGCGCCTCGCGCACCGGCTGGCGGGAGACCCCGAGGTGGCCGGCGAGTTCGCTTTCGACCAGGTGCTGGCCGGGGCGCAGGGCGCGCGTGGTGATCAGCTCGAGCAGCGCCTCGTAGACGCGCTCGCGGAGCGGCCCCGGCCGCTCCAGCTTCGGCACCGCGCCCTGCGGCAGTCCTCTGGACAGCATCGGGCCCCCTTCGGATTCGTCCGGATTCGTCGCCCCGGGCTTCTCGGGCTCCCTCGGCAGACAGGCTCCCCGATTGGTTATTGTCTACAGTTTACCCATACTGTCCACGCAAGGACGGCCTGACATCTGGTCAGGCAGTGGCCGAATTACTTAAAGTCCGGTCCATGCCCTCCACTCCCCGCCTCGCCTTCCTCGACCGCTCCCGCACCCTCGCACCACCGGGCTGGAGCCGCTGGCTGGTTCCGCCCGCCGCGCTCTCCGTCCACCTCGCCATCGGCCAGGCGTACGCCTGGAGCGTGTTCAAGCCGCCGCTGGAGTCCTCGCTCGACCTGTCGGGGACCGCGAGCGCGCTCCCCTTCCAACTGGGCATAGTGATGCTGGGCCTCTCGGCGGCCTTCGGCGGCACGCTGGTCGAGCGCAACGGCCCGCGCTGGGCAATGTTCGTGTCGCTGGTCTGCTTCTCCTCCGGCTTCCTCGTCGCCGCGCTGGGCGCCGCCACCCGCCAGTACTGGCTGGTGGTGCTCGGCTACGGCTTCATCGGCGGCATCGGCCTGGGCATCGGATACATCTCTCCGGTCTCGACGCTGATGAAGTGGTTCCCCGACCGACCAGGGATGGCCACCGGCATCGCCATCATGGGCTTCGGCGGCGGCGCGCTCATCGCCTCACCCTGGTCGACCCGGCTGCTGGAGGCGTTCGGCACGGACAGCTCCGGCATCGCGTCCACCTTCCTCGTGCACGGGCTCACCTACGGTGCCTTCATGACGCTCGGCGTACTGCTGGTGCGGGTGCCGCCGGACGGCTGGCGGCCGGCCGGCTGGCAGCCGCCGAGCACGCCGGGCCGCCTGGTCAGCACGGCCCACGTCTCGGCCCGCAACGCCATCCGCACCCCGCAGTTCTGGTGCCTGTGGGTCGTGCTGTGCATGAACGTCACGGCCGGTATCGGCGTCCTGGAGAAGGCCGCGCCGATGATCACGGACTACTTCGCGGACACCTCGGCCTCCGTCACCACCTCCGCCGCCGCGGGCTTCGTGGCACTGCTGTCGGCCGCGAACATGACGGGGCGACTGCTGTGGTCGTCGACCTCCGACCTGATCGGCCGCAAGAACATGTACCGGATCTACCTGGGGATGGGCGCGCTGATGTATCTGGCGATCGCACAGCTCGGGGACTCCTCCAAGCCGCTGTTCGTGATCTGCGCGCTGGTGATCCTGTCCTTCTACGGCGGCGGGTTCGCGACCGTACCGGCGTATCTCAAGGACCTGTTCGGCACCTACCAGGTGGGCGCGATCCACGGACGGCTGCTGACGGCGTGGTCGCTGGCCGGGGTCCTCGGCCCGTTCATCGTCAACAAGGTCGCCGACCACCAGAAGGAAGCCGGACACACCGGCCCCGGCCTCTACTCGCTCTCCATGTCCATCATGATCGGCCTGCTCGTCGTCGGCTTCGTGGCCAACGAGCTGATCCGGCCGGTCGATCCGCGCTTCCACGAGCCCGCCGGAGAGCCGACGGACACCCGGGAAGCCACCCCCGCCGAGAAGGGAACGGACCGATGAGGAACCGCACGGCTCTGACCGTCGCCGTCTGGGCCTGGGTGGTCCTGCCGTTCGGCTACGGGGTCTACGAACTCGTCCGCAAGGCCACCCAGCTCTTCACCGGCTGAGCCGGGCGGACCCATGGGCAGCGGCCCCGGCCGTCCGATCAGGGCGGGCCGGGGCCTCTTCGTCACGTTGCCGGACCCGAGTCAGGCCCGCGTCGCGCGCAGCGCCGCGTACTGGAGGACCGCGAAGCCGCCGACGGTGACGGCCTGGAGCGGGATCCACACCGCGCCCGCCGTCGTCGGCGCCAGCCAGGTGGCGAGCGCGATCAGGCTGACCACGGCCCAGACCACGTTCGCCTCGATGACGGCACGGACCGGCAGCACCGGCGGGCTCTTGCGCGAGGCGAGGATCCCGACGCCCGCGCCGAAGAGCGTGAGGAAGGCGCCGAGGCCCAGCAGCAGCCCCTGGCCCATGCCGAGGAACCGGCCGAGCGGGCCCGAGGCGGCGAGGTAGGCGAGTCCGTTGCCGGTGGTGACGACGGCGTCGAGGGCGAGGAAGCGGCGCAGCATGGTCTGCGGCTCGGAGGTGCGGGCCAGGGCGGAGAGCTGAAGAGCAGACATAACGGATCGGCCTCCGTGGGTGTCGGGGTCCCGTGGGAATGGTCTGCCAGGACCTCGGGCCGGGGTGCGCCGCCCCGTGGCCTGGTGAGAGCCACTCTGCCCGGCGGATTTCGGACGGTCGATTACGTCAGGGGTAATGCGCGCAGAGCGCGGGTCACGCGCCCTTCCCTAACAGCCCCAGCAGGCATACTGTATTCAATATCCTGTCGACGATGCCGGCGTTGCCGACGATGTATCAGCCGCCATAAGGAGCCCGTCGTGGCCCGTAACCGCAACCGACAGCCCAGGCGCTACCCCCGCCTGACCCACCCGCTCGTGCGGGACCCCGTGAGCGGCGAACTGCGCCGCGCCACCTGGGAGGAGGCGCTGGAGCGGGCCGCCGCCGGGTTCATGGCCGCCACCCGGGAGCACGGGCCCGACGCGTTCGGGATGTTCTCCTGCGCCCGCGCGACCAACGAGATGAACTACGTGGCCCAGAAGTTCACGCGCGTGGTCATCGGCACCAACAACGTCGACTCGTGCAACCGCACCTGCCACGCGCCCAGCGTCGCGGGCCTGTCGGCGGTGTTCGGCTCCGGGGGCGGCACATCCTCGTACGCGGAGGCCGAGGACACCGACCTGATCGTGATGTGGGGCTCCAACGCCCGGTTCGCGCACCCCATTTTCTTCCACCACGTGCTCAAGGGCATCCACAACGGCGCCCGGATGTACGCCGTCGACCCGCGCCGCACCTCCACCGCCGAGTGGGCGGAGAGCTGGCTGGGGCTCAACGTCGGCACGGACATCCCGCTCGCGCACGCCGTCGGCCGCGAGATCATCCACTCCGGGCTCGCCAACCGCGCCTTCATCGACCGCGCGACCAGTGGTTTCGAGGAGTACGCGGCCGAGGTCGAGCCGTGGACACTCACCGCCGCCGAAAAGGTCACCGGGGTGCCGGCGGCCGCGATCCGCGACCTCGCCCACGCCTACGCCACCGCCGAACGCGCCCAGCTGTGCTGGACGCTGGGCATCACCGAACACCACAACGGCACGGACAACGTGCGGGCGCTGATCAACCTCTCCCTGCTCACCGGCCACGTCGGCCGCCACGGCTCCGGACTTCAGCCGCTGCGCGGGCAGAACAACGTGCAGGGCGGCGGCGACATGGGCGCCATCCCCAACCGGCTGCCCGGCTTCCAGGACATCCTGAACCCGGCGAGCCGGGGGAAGTTCGAGGCGGCGTGGGACGTGGTCATCCAGCCGCGCTACGGGCTCAACCTCACCGAGATGTTCGAGGCGATGGAGGACGGCCGGCTGCGCGCCGTCTACTGCGTCGGCGAGAACCCGGCCCAGTCCGAGGCCGACTCCGAACAGGCCGTACGGCGGCTGAAGGCCCTGGACCACCTGGTGGTCCAGGACATCTTCCTGACGAAGACCGCCGAGCTGGCCGATGTCGTGCTGCCCGCCACCGCCGCGTGGTGCGAGACGGACGGCACGACCACCAACAGCGAGCGGCGGGTGCAGCGGGTACGCAAGGCGGTCCAGCCGCCGGGCGAGGCCCGCGAGGACATCGACATCATCTGCGAGCTGGCGCGGCGGTTCGGCCACGACTGGAAGTTCACGGACGCCGAGGAGGTGTGGAACGAGCTGCGCGCCGTCTCCCCCGACCACTTCGGGATGACGTACGAGCGGCTCGAGGAACACCACGGCATCCAGTGGCCCTGCCCCAGCACGGAGCGGCTCGAGCCCAGCTATCTGCACGGGCGGCTGTGGGAGGCCGACCCGGCGCGGCGCGGCCCGCGCGCCGCCTTCGGGCCGGTCAAGCACGACCCGCCGGTCGATCTGACCGACGACCGCTACCCCATCCGGCTGACCACGGGGCGGCGCCTCGACTCGTACAACACCGGTGTGCAGAGCGGCGGTTTCGCCTCCCCGCTGCGGCGCGGCGAGTACATCGAGCTGTGCCCGGAGGACGCCGACCACTACGGGGTGGCGGCCGAGGAGAGGGTGCGCGTGGCCTCGCGGCGCGGCGCGGTGGTGGCGCCGGTGTGGATCGACCCGGGGCTGCGGCCCGGGCTCGCGTTCATGACCATGCACTTCCCCGACGAGGTGGACACCAACTCGCTGACCATCGAGGCGAACTGCCCGATCGCCGGGACGGCCGAGTTCAAGGCGTCGGCGATCCGGATCGAGAAGCTTCCCGTGCCCGCCGATGTGAGGAGCTGAGCGTGGATCTGCGCTTCGGTGACAGCAAGCCGACGGACGAGGAGCGGGCCGCCGTCGACGCGCTGCTCGGCCCGCCCGAGTCCGCCTGGGAGGGCGCCGACGACCGTACGGACGGCGATCTGCGCTGGGCGCGCGGCGGGCGGGCGGCGCGCGAGCGGCGCGACCTGCTGTTGCCGGGGCTGCACGCGGTCAACGACCGGGTGGGCTGGATCAGCGAGGGCGCGCTGGACTACCTGTGCCGTCGGCTGACCGTGCCGCCCGCCGAGGGCTATGGCGTGGCGACCTTCTACGCGATGTTCTCGGTCCGCCCCCGCCCGGCCACCGTCGTACACGTCTGCACGGACCTGGCCTGCGCGGCCCGCGGCTCGGCGGAGGTGTGCGCGGGTCTGGAGCGCGACCTGGGGCCGGCAGGCGCGGTGGCCCTGGCGGGCCCGGTGGGCCCGGTGGGCCCCACGGGCGCGGTGGGCGCGGTGGGCGCGGTGGGCCCCGCGGGCGCGGTGAGCCCGGTGGCCCCGGAGGGCCCGGTGGGCCCCACGGGCCCGGTGGCCCCGGTGGCCCCGATGGCCCCGATGGCCCCGATGGCCCCGATGGCCCCGATGGGTCCGGAGGGTCCGGTGGCCCCCGCAAGCCCGGTGGGCGCGGCGGGCGCGGTGGGCCCCGCGGGCGCGGTGGGCCCCGCGGGCGCGGTGGGCCCCGCGGGCGCGGTGGGCCCGGTGGCCCCGGAGGCCCCGGTGGCCCCCGCAGGCCCAGTGGGCCCGGTGAGCCCGGTGGCCCCCACATGCCCGGTGGGCCCGGCGGCCCCGGACGGAGGTGGCGTGGTGTGGCAGCGCAGCCCGTGCCTCGGGCTGTGCGAGCGCGCCCCGGCGGCGCTGGCGATCCGCACGGGGGCGCCCCCCGCCGCGTCTTCGTCGGGTGCAGCCCGGCCGGATCGGGGTCTGGGGGCCGAGCCCCCAGTTACGGGAAGGGGCGGGGCGGGGAGAAGCCACCCCCGCCGCGAGCCCCCGCACGCGACCGCCGTCGTCGCCCCCGCCACCCCCGCCGCCGTCGCCAAGGCCGCCCGCGCCGTGGCGGACGCACCCGCCGAGCCGCCCGCCGCGGCCGCCGTGCCGCAGGCCGGGGCCGGGTCGCGCGGGCCGGGCGGGCTGCGGCTGCTGCGGCGGGTCGGGGTCGTGGACCCGGCGAGCCTCGACGAGTACCGCGCCCACGGCGGCTACGCCGCCCTGCGCCGGGCGTTCGCGCTCGGGCCCGCCGGAGTGATCCGCGAGGTGAGCGACGCGGGCCTGGTGGGGCGGGGCGGGGCCGCGTTCCCGACCGGGCGGAAGTGGGACGCCACCGCCCGGCAGCCCGACCACCCGCACTATCTGGTGTGCAACGCGGACGAGAGCGAGCCGGGGACGTTCAAGGACCGGGTGCTGATGGAGGGCGACCCGTACGCACTCGTCGAGGCCATGACCATCGCCGGATACGCGATCGGCGCCCACCACGGCTATCTCTACCTCCGCGGCGAGTACCCGCGCGCCCTCGCCCGCCTCGAGCACGCCATCGGCCAGGCGCGCGCCCGCGGGCTGCTCGGTCCGGATGTGCTGGGCCAGGGGATCGCGTTCGACATCGAGATCCGGCGCGGCGCGGGGGCGTACATCTGCGGCGAGGAGACCGCGATCTTCAACTCGATCGAGGGGCGGCGCGGCGAGCCGCGCAGCAAGCCGCCGTTCCCCGTCGAGAAGGGCCTGTTCTCCAAGCCGACCGCGGTCAACAACGTCGAGACGCTGGTCAACGTCCTGCCGATCCTGACCGAGGGCGCCGCGGCGTACGCGAGCGTCGGCACCGAGACCTCCACCGGCACCAAGCTGTTCTGCGTCTCCGGCGCCGTGGACCGCCCCGGCGTCTACGAGCTGCCGTTCGGCGCCACGCTCCGCGAGCTGCTGGACCTCGCCGGGCCGCCGTCCGCGCTGCGCGCGGTGCTGCTGGGCGGCGCGGCCGGCGGCTTCGTACGCCCCGACGAGCTGGATGTGCCGCTCACCTTCGAGGGCACCCGGGCGGCGGGCACCACGCTGGGCTCGGGGGTGGTGCTGGTCCTGGACGAGAGCGTGGAGCTGCCGCGCGTCCTGCTGCGCATCGCGGAGTTCTTCCGCGACGAGTCCTGCGGGCAGTGCGTGCCCTGCCGGGTGGGCACGGTGCGGCAGGAGGAGGCGCTGCACCGGATCAAGGACCGTACGGGGGCGGCCGCGGCCGGGGACATCGCGCTGCTGCGCGAGGTCGGGCAGGCGATGCGGGACGCCTCGATCTGCGGTCTCGGCCAGACCGCCTGGAACGCCGTCGAATCCGCCATCGACCGGCTCGGCGTCTTCGATCCCCCGCAGAACGGAGTCTCCGTATGACCGCCGTCCCGCTCCAGCCGCCGCGTCGCCTGGTCGACTTCACGCTCGACGGGGAGCCGGTGCGCGCCCCCGAGGGGTCCACGCTCCTGGACGCGTGCCGCGCCTCGGGCAAGGACGTGCCGACGCTGTGCCAGGGCGACACGCTCACGCCGAAGAACGCCTGCCGGGTGTGCGTGGTGGAGGTCGAGGGCGCGCGGACCCTCGCCCCGGCCTGCTCGCGCCGCGTGGAGCCGGGCATGGAGGTGCGTACGGACACCGACCGGGCCCGGCACAGCAGAAAGGTGGTCCTGGAGCTGCTGGCCTCGTCCACCGATCTGTCGACGACGCCGCGCGCGGCCGAGTGGATCGAGGAGTACGGGGCCGAGCCGGGCCGCTTCGGGGCGGACGCCGCCCGGGTGGACGAGGAGCCGAAGGTCGACAACGACCTCTATGTCCGCGACTACGACAAGTGCATCCTGTGCTACAAGTGCGTGGACGCGTGTGGTGAGCAGTGGCAGAACACCTTCGCCATCGCGGTCGCGGGCCGCGGCTTCGACGCCCGGATCTCCACCGAGCACGGCGCCCCGCTGACCGACTCGGCCTGTGTCTACTGCGGCAACTGCATCGAGGTGTGCCCGACCGGCGCGCTGAGCTTCAAGTCGGAGTTCGACATGCGGGCGGCCGGGACGTGGGACGAGTCGGCGCAGACCGAGACCACGACCGTGTGCGCCTACTGCGGCGTCGGCTGCAACCTCACACTCCATGTGCAGGACAATGAGATCGTGAAGGTCACCTCACCGCACGACAACCCGGTGACCCACGGCAATCTCTGCATCAAGGGTCGCTTCGGCTACCAGCACGTACAGAACCGGGACTGACGGGACTGATCACTATGGGACGGGTCACCGAGCGCCGCCGCGTCATCCGCATCCGGGACGGCGCGGTCAGCACGCGTCCGGACACCCTCGTCGCCGAGGAGCCCCTGGAGATACGGCTGAACGGAAAGCCGCTGGCGATCACCATGCGCACGCCGGGCGACGACTTCGCGCTCGCCGCCGGTTTCCTGGTGAGCGAGGGGGTCCTGGGGCGGGCGGACGAGCTGGCGAACATCGTCTACTGCGCGGGCGCGACCGCGGACGGCTCGAACACGTACAACGTGGTGGACGTGAAGCTGGCGCCCGGCGTCCCCGTTCCCGACATCACCCTGGAGCGCAACGTCTACACCACGTCGTCGTGCGGGCTGTGCGGCAAGGCCAGCCTGGACGCGGTGCGCACCACGGCGCGCTGGCCGGTGGGCGACGACGAGAACCGCCCGGTGCGGATCGACCTCGAGACGCTCGCCTCCCTCCCCGACCGGCTCCGGGCGGCGCAGCGGGTCTTCGACCGGACGGGCGGGCTGCACGCGGCGGCGCTGTTCACGCCGGAGGGCGAGCTGCTGGACGTACGGGAGGACGTGGGCCGGCACAACGCGGTGGACAAGCTGGTGGGGCGGGCGCTCCAGCAGGGGCTGCTGCCGCTGTCCGGGGCGGTGCTGCTGGTCTCGGGCCGGGCGTCCTTCGAGCTCGCGCAGAAGGCGGTCATGGCGGGGATCCCGGTCCTCGCGGCGGTCTCGGCGCCCTCGTCACTGGCCGTGGACCTGGCCGCCGAGACCGGGCTGACGCTGGTCGGCTTTCTGCGCGGCGCCTCCATGAACGTGTACGCGGGCGAGCATCGACTCGCCCTGCGGACAGCGGCCGGCCGGACCTGACACCGGTCCGCCCGCCGCACGGATGACGGACCGGCCGGTGAGGAGCGCCCCCTGCGCCGGCCGGTCCTTTCCCCGGTCTCTCCCGCCTTGTCACTTCAGGATTTTATTGACTGATCGTTCTTATTGAAGTTAGAGTCTCCGCCATGGCCAGGACCAAGGAATTCGACCCCGACGCGGCGCTCCAGTCGGCCCTCGAGCTGTTCTGGCGGCGCGGCTACGAGGCCACGTCCATGGCCGACCTCGTCGAACACCTCGGCATCGGCCGCGCCAGCATCTACGCGACCTTCGGCAACAAGCACGAGCTGTACCTGAAGGCGCTGGACCGGTACGCCGAGACACGCGACCCGCGCCTGCTGGACGCGCTGTCCCAGCCGGGCCCCGCGCTGCCCGCGGTGCGGGCGCTGGTGCGCCGCTTCGCGGCGGAGGCCGCCTCCCCGGAGGAGCGGAGCCGCGGCTGCTTCATCACCAACAGCGCGGCGGAACTGGCCCCGCACGACCCGGTGGTGGCCCGCCGGGTGGAGATCAGCTGGGAGCACGTCGAGACCCCGCTGCACGCCGCGCTGGTCCGGGCCAGGGCCCAGGGCGAGCTGCCCGGGGACCGCGATCCGCGCGCGCTGGCCCGCATGCTGTTCGTGCTGATGCAGGGGCTGCGGGTGGTCGGCAAGGCATCCCAGGACCCGGCCAGGGTGCGGGACGCGGCCGAGCAGGCACTGGCCCTGCTGGACTGAGCCATACCTGTCACATCTGCCAGGCCGGAGCCGGTCGAGCACTCTTACCCATGCCCTCATAATGAACCGTTCGGTCAAAAAACAGGGGAACCATGACCGCCGTAGACGGCGACGAGACGAACGCCACGGCCGGCCGGCAGCGCGGCGCCTTCGCCCTGCTCGGCTGCGTCCAGGCCACGCTGATCTTCACGCTCGCCGCGATCTCCGTACCGCTCCCCCGCATCGCGCGCGAATTCGGCCTTCAGCGCCCGGACGTGATCCTGCTGAGCGCCGCCTACGGGCTGACCTTCGCCGGGCTGCTGCTCTTCGGCGGGCGCCTCGCCGACCGGTACGGCGGGCGGCCGGTGCTCACCGCGGGGCTCGCGCTCTTCGCCGCCGCCTCGGCCGCCGCCCCGCTCGCCCCCGGCCTCGAGGCCCTGCTCGCGGCGCGCTTCGCGCAGGGCGCGGGGGCGGCGCTCACCGCGCCCGCCGCCATGGCCGTGCTGCGCGCCGTCTTCCCCGCCCCCGCCGCGTACGGCAGGGCGATGGCGACCTGGGGCGGTCTCTCGGTCCTCGGCGCGACGGCGGGCAATCTGCTCTCCGGCGTCATCTCGACCCTGCTGTCCTGGCGTTGGAACTTCGCCGTACCGCTCCTGACCGCCGGGGCTGCCCTCGTCCTCGCGCCCCGGCTGCTGCCGGACACCGCGCCGAGCGGGCGCCGGGCGCTCGACCTCCCGGGCGCCCTGCTCGCCACCTTCGGCATCACGCTGGCCAGTTACGGACTGGTGGTGACCGACGCCCACCCCTGGTCGTCGGCCCGGGTGCTGGTGCCGCTGCTCGCCGGGGCCGCGCTGCTCGCCGCATTCGGGTACGCCGAGCGCCGCGCCCGCGACCCGCTGCTGCCGCCCCGCTTCCTGCTCGACCGGCGGCGGGCCCTGGCACTCTCGGCGATCGCGCTGACCGCGTGCGGGACCGCGCTGACCTTTGTGGTCCTCTCGCTCCACCTCCAGCAGGAGCGCGACTGGTCCGCGCTGCGCACCTCGGCCGCCTTCGTGCCGTTCGCCATCGCGCTGCTCGCCTCGGGACGGGCGGCGGGACCGCTCATCGGGCGCTACGGGGCCCGGGCCGTCACGGCCGCCGGGCTCGGCGCGGGCGGGGCGGGGCTGGCCCTCCTCGCGCTCGGCGGGCTCGACGCGGGCACGCGGTACGCGTCCGGGCTGCTGCCGGGTCTTGTGCTGCTACCACTCGGTACAGCGGCCTCCTTCGCGGGCGCCGCCGTGCTCGCCACCGACGGCGTGCCACAGGGGCAGGCCGGGCTCGCGGGCGGTGTGATGAACACCGCGATGGAGTTCGGCCCGACCGTCCTGTTCGCCGTCCTCCTCACGCTCGGCGACGACGCCTCGTCCCTGGCCGCGGCGGGGGCCGCGCTGGCCGCGCTCGCGGCCCTCACCGCGCTGGGCCGACGCCCCTTCTGAACGACCCATCCGCATCATCCATCCATCGCTCGAGGAGACACTCATGAACCGCTTCCCCGGCAAGACCGCGCTCGTCACCGGCGCGGGCTCCGGCCTCGGCCGCGCGATCGCGCTCGCCTTCGCCGCCGAAGGCGCCTCCGTGGTCGCCGCGGGGCGCACCGCGGCCACGCTGGACGAGACCGTCGGGCTCATCGAGGCCGCGGGCGGCACGGCCGCCGCCGTCGTGGCCGATGTGACCGACTCGGGGCAGGTCCGCGCGCTCGTCCGGGAGACCGTCGGCCGGTTCGGCGGGCTGGACATCGCGGTGAACAACGCCGGGATCCTGCGCGGCGCCGGGCCCGTCGGCGAGGTGGGCGAGGAGGACTGGGACGCGGTGCAGCGGACCAATGTCACCGGTGTCTGGCTGGCCATGAAGCACGAGATCGCGCACATGAAGGACCACGGCGGCGGCGCCATCGTCAACATCTCCTCCAACCTGGGCGCACACCTCCGGATTCCGGGCCTCGCCGCATACCTCACCTCGAAGGCGGCGGTGTCCGCGCTCACCCGCGCCGCCGCCCTGGACCACATCCACCAGGGCATCCGCATCAACGCGGTCAGCCCGGGGGCCGCCGCCACCTCGATGTCGCTGCGGCCCGGCGAGACGGAGGCCGACCGGGCGGAGCGGATGAAGCGGGAGAACCCCCTGGGACGGGTCGCGGAGGCCGAGGAGGTCGCGGCCGCCGTGCTCTACCTCGCCTCGCCCGCGGCCGGCGCGGTGGTCGGTACGGACCTGGTCATCGACAGCGGGGCCTCGGCCTGACGGTCTGCCCGGCCCCGCCCGGATTCCGGGGCCGGGTAGAGCTGGCCCTACCCGGGAGGTGGGGCTGGCATGCCCCCGGGACTAGGGCTGGCGTGATGGTGTCGGCACCGCCGTCTCCGGGATGGTGGTGTGCATGAAAGCACCTGCCATGACACCCTTCGTCCCGACATCTGCCAGGAAACTCGGATTAAGAGGACTGGCCGCGGCCATGGCGCTCGCCGTGGCCGCGGTCGGCGGCGTCGCGGCGGTCCCGGCCGCGGCGTCCCCCGACACCTCGCTCGGCCAGGACGAGTTGCAAAGAGAGGTGGCCAGGACCCTCCAGGAGGCCGGGTACATCGGCATGACCGTGGAGGTCCGCGACGGCCGCCGCCGGATCCACGCCCGTGCGGGCGAAGCCGAGTTGCACAGCGGCCGCCCGGTGCCGTACGGCGCGAACTTCCGGGGCGCCAGCGTCACCAAGGCCTTTGTGGCCACGGTCGTGCTTCAGCTCGCCGCCGAAGGGCAGCTGTCCCTGGACGACACCGTGGACACCTGGCTGCCGGGCCTGGTCTCGGGCAACGGCAACGACGGCAGCCGCATCACCATCCGGAATCTGCTCCAGCACACCAGCGGCATCTACAACTACGGCCTGGAGGAGGACCTGGGGGGCACGGCCGAGGACTTCGAGCGGACGAAGCTCTACCACTTCGGCCCGGAGCAGAGCATCGCCGGAGCGATGCGGCACAACCCCGACTTCCCGCCCGCCGACCCGGACGACCCGGAGCCGAAGTGGAACTACTCGAACCCCAACTACATGGTCGCCGGCCTGATCATCAAGAAGGCCACCGGGCGGCCCTGGGCCGACGAGGTGCGCGACCGCATCATCCGGCCGCTGGGGCTGAAGGACACCTACGAGCCCGGCGACGACCCGTATCTGAAGCGGCCCTACGCCCATAACTACCACCGCTTCCCCGGCTCCGACCGATGGACCGACACCACCGTTCGCAATATCTCGTGGGCCGATGCCGCCGGGTCGCTGGTGACCAGCCAGCGGGACCTGGACCGGTTCTTCACGGCCCTGTTCGGCGGTCGTCTGCTGCCCGCCGCACAGCTCGCCGAGATGCGCCGTACGGTCCCCGTGAGCGCCGACTTCGAGATGGCGTTCCCCGGGCTGCGGTACGGGCTCGGGCTGATGCGGCAGCCGCTGAGCTGCGGCGGCTACCGCTGGGGCCACGGCGGTGACCTCGAAGGAGGCACGGTCAGAACGGCGTTCGACGCGGACGGCCGGCGCTCGGTGGTGATCAGTGCCAGTGGGACGACATCGGACGACGAGCGGATGCTCAGGGCCGAGAAGGCCGTCCAGGCGCTGCTGGACCGCGTGATGTGCGGTCAGGAGCCGCGCCCATGAGGGCGGCCAGGCGGCGGGTGGCCGCGGCCCTGGCCGCCGTGGCGGCCGTCGCCGCGCTGATGGCGGCGGCACCCGGCCCGGCCCCGGGGAGGGGCGGTGCGGAGGCGTTACGGCGCGACACGGAGACGGTCCACACGGCCGGGGCGGTGGGCGCCGCGGCGGTGCTGGACACACCGTCCGGCACGGTCGGGGCCCATGCGGGACAGGCCGACCTGCGCACCGGCGCGCCCATGCGCGCCGACGCCCACTACCGCGCGGGCAGCACGGTGAAGACCTTCGTGGCCACCGTCGCGCTTCAGCTGGTCGGCGAGGGGCGGCTGTCCCTGGACGACACGGTGGACAGATGGCTGCCCGGCGTGGTCAGCGGCCACGGCAACGACGGCCGCCGCATCACCGTCCGGCAACTGCTCCAGCACACCAGCGGGCTGCGCGGCTATACGAGCGTCCGCGAGGTCTTCCCCGCGGGATACTCCGCGCGCGGCTATTACGAGAACCGCTTCCGCCACTACACCGCCGAGGAGCTGGTCGACGGCGCGACGCGCTATCCCCCGAACTCCACGCCCGGGGCGGCGTATCGCTATTCCAACACCAACTACGTCGTAGTCGGCATGATCGTCGAGCGGGTCACCGGACATCCCTGGCGCGCGGAGGTCCGCGACCGGATCATCCGCCCGCTGAAACTGACCGGGACGACGCTGCCGGGCGACCGCCCGTATCTCCCCGCCCCGTACGCACACGGGTACCACACCTACGCGGAGGACGGGCGCCGCGTCGACACCACGATTTTCAACTCCACGGCGGCCGACGCGTCCGGCGATCTGGTCACCACCCCGCACGACATCAATCGCTTCTTCACCACCCTCCTCACCGGCCGGCTGCTGCGCCCGGCCGAGTTCGCCGAGATGCGGCGGACCGTCCCGATACCCGACGAGCCGGGCCGCGGCGCCGGCCTCGGCCTGGAGACGACCCCGCTGAGCTGTGGCGGCTTCTACTGGCACCACGGGGGCAACGCCCTGGGCTACTCGAGTGAGAACGGGGTCACCACGGACGGGCGGCGTGCGGTGACCGTGTCGACCAACAGCTTCGACGAGGCCGACACGGCGCGGCAGGAGCGGGCCGACAAGGCGGTGAAGGCGCTCATCGACCACGCCCTGTGCCGGTGAGCCGGCATCCGGCCGCGCCGCTACGGCGCCGCGATCGGTCCAACCCGACTGGCGCACACACGATCTGACGCACAATCCTTGTGGGAGGCGGGGGCGAGACGGGACACTTCTCCGGCAGCACTCGATCAGACGTTGGATGTCTTGATGTCGTGATGTCCAGATGCCGCTGAAGGGCAGGTCGGTGACGATGGCGTCAGAACTTCGCGCTACTCGCAAGCGGTCCAGACCATGGCGGCGCCGCGCGTCGGTGCTCCTCGCCGCCGCGGCGCTGGCCCTGATCCCGATTCCGGTACGGGCCGCGGAGGCGGAATCCCCCGCTTCCGCGGCCCGTACCGACTTCGATCAGCAAGTCCTCTTCAAGTCTTCCCAGGACAGCGGGTACTCGTGCTTCCGGATCCCGGCCGTCGTCAAGTCCAAGGACGGCACGCTGCTGGCCTTCGCCGAGGGGCGGGTGAACAACTGCGGCGACGCCGGCGACATCGATCTGGTCCTCAAGCGCTCCACGGACGGCGGCCGCACCTGGGGCCCGCTCCAGGTGATCAACGAGGGCGCCGGGGACACCCACGGCAACCCGGCGCCCATCGTGGACCAGCGCACCGGCCGCATTGTGCTCGCCAGCACGTACAACACCGGGCGCGACGACTCCCAGGGCTGCAATGTGCCCTGTGACCGGACCCCGCACCTCCAGTACAGCGACGACGACGGCGCGACCTGGTCCGCCCCGCGCGATCTGAGCGACTCGCTCCTGCCCGCCTCGTGGAACTCCTGGTACGCCACCGGGCCCGTGCACGGCATCCAGCTGACGCACGGCCGCCACCGGGGGCGGCTGCTGTTCACCATCAACACCGAGAGCTACGACGGCACCCGGATCACCGCCAACCACGCGGCGCTGGCTTACAGCGACGACGGCGGCGACACCTGGCGCATCGGCGCCGTGGACAGCTGGCCGGTCGCGGCGGACGGCACATTCCGCCAGAAGCCCTCCGAGATGACGCTGGTGGAGCGCGAGGACGGGTCGGTCTACGTCAACGGGCGGGAGCAGGACGGCACGGACCTCGGCCACCGCGACTTCGCCGTCAGCCGCGACGGCGGCGAGAGCTTCACCGGGCCGTTCCGCACCATCCCCGATCTGTACACGCCCCAGGTGCAGGGCTCCATCCTCCGGCTGCGGGGCGAGGACCGGGACGGCTACAGCCGCCTGCTGTTCGCCGCGCCCGCCGACCCCGACCGGCGCCGCACCATGATGATCCGCTCCTCGTGGAACGAGGGGCGCGGCTGGGACCCCGTCGACCGCGGCAAGGTGGTCACCACCGACTGGTCCGGCTACTCGGACATGGTCGCCATCTCGCGCGACGAGGTCGGGCTGATGTACGAGGGCGGCGCGGTCGACGCCCGCGACGAGATCCGCTTCGCCCGCTTCACCGAGGGCTGGCTCGGCCCGCGCCGCGGCCCCGACCCGACCACCTCGGACCGGGCGCCCGGCGCCCGCCCGGCCACCGTCCTCGGCGGCCCGGCCCGGACCGAGGGGCAGTTCGGACAGGGGCTGTCGTTCGACGGCACGGACGACGCCGTGCACGTCCCCTTCCGGCCCTCGCTGCCGCTGGGCACCCGCGACTTCACGGTGAGCCTGTGGTTCCGCTACACCGCGGCCTCGGGCCAGCAGCCGTTCCTGTGGATGGGCGGCATCGGCAACAAGCAGCCGCAGGTGTGGCTGCGCGGTGAGCCCTCCAGCGGCCGGGTCCGGGCGCTGATGACCACGGTCAACGGCACCGCCACCTTCACCAGCGCCTCGGTGAGCACCGACTCCGCGTACAACGACGGGCAGTGGCACCACGCCGCGCTCACCCGCACCGGCGGCCGGCTGACCCTGACCGTGGACGGGGGCACGCCCGTCTCCACCGCCGATGCGCCCGGGCCGGTCACCCGCACCTCGCCGTTCGGCATCCATGTGGGCGAGGCGGTCGACAGCCGCTCGCGTCTGACCGGCGACCTGGACGAGGTCCGGATCTGGAGCCGCGCGCTGTCGGACACGGAGCTGCGGCAGGTTCGTGAGTTCAACGCCACGCCGGCCGACGCGCACGGCAAGGACCCCGCCGCGCTCGTACGGCTCCCCCTGGACCGCGTCCGCTAGCCCCCCTTCACCGCCTGGTTCTCCTGCCGGGACCCGTAGAAGAGCGGGAGGAGAACCAGGCCGGGCCAGGTCGTACCCCGCCATCCACCGATCGGCTGATGCTCCTTCGAGCGCGATGGCCGATGTTCTCCCCCGCCCCGCCAGGGCACGCTCGTGCGCATGGCAATCATCGAAGTGAGCGGCCTGCACAAGGCGTACGGGGACAAGAAGGCGGTCGACGACGTGTCCTTCGCCGTCGAGAAGGGGGAGATCTTCGGGATCCTCGGCCCCAACGGCGCCGGCAAGACCACCACCGTCGAGTGTGTGGAGGGTCTGCGCCGCCCCGACCGCGGCAGTGTCCTCGTCGCCGGGTACGACCCCATCGCCGACCGCGGCTCCGTCACACGCGTTCTGGGCGCGCAGCTCCAGGAGAACGAACTGCAACCGAAGATCACCGTGCAGGAGACACTCGAGCTGTACGCCGCCTGCTACCCGGACCCCGCCGACTGGCGCGCCCTGGCCGAGCGCCTCGGAATCGCCGACAAGCTCCGCGCCCGGTTCGCGAAGCTCTCCGGCGGCCAGAAGCAGCGTCTGTTCATCGCGCTCGCCCTGATCGGCAACCCCACCGTCGTCGTACTGGACGAGCTGACCACCGGGCTCGACCCGCGCGCCCGCCGCGACACCTGGCAGCTCATCGAGGACATCCGGGACAGCGGTGTCACCGTGCTGCTGGTCACGCACTTCATGGAGGAGGCCCAGCGTCTCTGTGACCGGATCGCCTTGATCGACAAGGGGCGGATCACCGCACTGGACACCCCCTCCGGGCTGATCGGGCGCACGGCGAGCGGCACGGAGATCTCCTTCAAGCCTTCCACGGCGCTGGACCTGCGGCAGTTGACGGCGCTGCCCGCGGCCGCGTCGGTGACGGAGAAGGACGGGCGGGTCGTCGTCAAGGGCACCGACGAGACCGTCAGCGCCGTGCTCTCGCTGCTCGCCGGACAGGGCATCACCGCCCACCAGCTCCGCGTCGTCGAAGCGAGCCTGGACGACGCCTACCTCGACCTGACGGGAGCGGACGCATGAGCACCATCACCCGCACCCGCCCGTCCGCTGTCAAGGGCAGCGCCACCGCCGTCCTGCGGGCCGAGGCACGTCTCTTCCTGCGTGAACCCGTCTCCTTCTTCTGGATGCTCGGCTTTCCCACGATCCTGCTGTGCATCCTGGGGGCCATCCCCTCCTTCCGGGAGCCCTCGACCGATATCGACGGCCTGCGTGTCGTGGACCTGTATGTCCCCATCGCCATCCTGCTCGCCATGATCACGTCCGGTATCCAGACCATGCCGCCCGTCCTCACCGGCTACCGCGAGCGGGGCATCCTGCGCCGCATGTCCACCACCCCCGTGCGGGCGGGCTCCCTCATCGGCGCGCAGATCGTGCTGCACGGTGCCGCCGTGGCGGTCTCCGCGTCGCTCTCCCTCGCCGTGGGCCGGATCGTCTTCCATGTGGCCCTGCCCCGCCAGCTCCTCGGATACCTCGTGGCCTTCGTGCTCGCCACACTCGCCATCCTGGCGCTCGGTGCCGCCGTCTCCGCCGTCGGCCGTACAGTCAAGATCACTCAAACGGTGGGCACAGTGGTGTTCTTCCCTTCGATGTTCACCGCCGGTGTCTGGCTGCCGGTGGCGTCCATGCCCGACGCTCTTCAGCACATCGTGAGCCTGACCCCCTTGGGCGCCGCGGCGCAGGCCCTCGACGAGGCAGCCGCGGGACACTGGCCGAGTTGGACACACCTCGGGGTCACGGCGCTGTGGACGGTGCTGCTGATCGCCGCGGCCCGGCGCTGGTTCAGATGGGAGTAGTGCGTACGAGATGACGACGACGGTCGAGGAGCGCTGGGCGCAGTTCTTCCGGTACGGCCCCTACGCCCTGCTGGGCCTCGCCACACTCATCGGGGCCGCGGCGGCCGACCTGGTGATGACCCGGCGCGAGATGTACGCCGGAGGAGCTCTGCTCCTGGCCGCGCTGGCCCTCGAGGTGTGGTGGACCCGGGCCGAGCGGCGGCTGTCGGCGGCGAACACCACGGCGCTCACCGCGACGGACTCCGCCGACGGCCGCGCCCCGGCCGAGAACGCCGTCGGCGCAACCGGCGCCGGTAGGAGCTTCGGCGCCCGGGGGCTGCCTGACGGGACGACCGCGGGGCGGGTCTACTTCGCGCTGCGGACCGCCCTCGCCTTCCTCCTCACCTGGCTCAACCCCTTCTTCGCGATCTACGCCAGCCTCAGCTACTTCGATGCCGTGCGTCTGCTGCCGCCACGCGCCGCCCGGGCCGGGTTGGTGGTCACCGCCGTCACCCTGGGGGGCTCCCAGTCCGGTGGCCTGCCGCCCCCCTCACCGCTGAACTGGGTCGCCTTCGGCCTGCTGTTCATCCTGAACGCGACGCTCGCCATCGTCTTCAGTCATCTCGGTGCCAAGGAGGACGAGAAGGCCCAGGAGCGCGCCGAGACCATCGCCGCCCTGGAGAAGGCCCTCGCCGAGAACGCCGCCCTGCACGCCCAACTCGTCGTCCAGGCAAGGGAGGCGGGCATCGCCGACGAGCGCCGCCGCCTCGCCGCCGAGATCCACGACACCATCGCCCAGGGCCTGACCGGCATCATCGCCCAGCTCCAGGTGGTCGACTTCACCGCCGACCCGGACGTGGCCCGCAAACACCTGGGCCGTGCCCAGGCGCTGGCCCGCCACTCCTTGAGCGAGGCCCGGCGCTCCGTACAGAACCTCTCTCCGGCCGCTCTGGAGCACGACACGCTTCAGGAGGCGCTGAAGAAGATCGTCGCCGAGTGGTCCGAACGCACCGGTGTCACTGCCCGGTTCACCGTGACCGGCACCACCGAGCCGCTGCACGGCGAGGTCGCCGCCACCCTCCTGCGGATCGCGCAGGAAGCCCTCGCCAACACGGCCAAACACGCCCGGGCCACCCGCGCGGGCGTCACCCTCTCCTACATGGGTGACGAAGTCACCCTGGACATACGGGACGACGGACACGGCTTCGCCCCCCTCGCCGTCGCGCCGCGCACCGGCACGAGCACCGGCGGCTTCGGCCTCGACGGGATGCGCGCCCGGGCCGAACGCATCGCGGGCACCGTCGCCGTCGAGTCGGAGCCCGGCCAGGGCACCGCGATCAGTGCTCGCGTACCGTTGGTTCGCCATGGCTGACCAGAGAATCACCCTGCTGATCGTCGACGACCACCCCGTCGTACGGGACGGTCTGCACGGCATGTTCGCCTCCGATCCCGGCTTCGACGTCCTCGGCGAGGCCGCGGGCGGCGTCGAGGGAGTCGACCTCGCCCTGTCCCTCGATCCGGACGTCGTCCTCATGGACCTGCGCATGCCCGCCGGCAGCGGGGTCGAGGCGATCGCCGAACTCACCCGGCGCGGCGCCCGCGCCCAGGTCCTCGTCCTCACGACGTACGACACGGACTCCGACACGATCCCCGCGATCGAGGCGGGCGCCACCGGATATCTACTCAAGGACGCGCCGCGCGAGGAGCTGTTCGCGGCGGTCCGCGCGGCCGCCGAAGGGCGTACCGTCCTGTCGCCCGCCGTCGCGTCCCGCCTCGTCTCCGCCGTCAGGAAGCCCGCCGTGCCCGCGGGCGCGGTGCTCTCCGCCCGCGAGCGCGAGGTACTCGTACTGGTCGCCAAGGGCACGTCGAACCGTGAGATCGCCCGGGAACTCTTCATCAGCGAGGCGACAGTCAAGACCCATCTGACCCACCTGTACGGCAAGTTGGGGGTGAAGGACCGGGCGGCCGCGGTGGCGGTGGCGTACGACCGCGGCATTCTGGGGTGAGCCCGCGCGCATGCGCCGTCGCCGACTCGCCTGGGAGTCGGGACGTCGCGGGCCCCTCTCAGGCGCCGACGGGCGCCTGAGCCGTCTCGTGCGGGGCCGCCGTCGCGGACGCCGCCGTCGCGGGGGTCGGCCCCGACGTCGTCGGCTCCGGGGCCGACCTGGCGAAGCGCCGGGCCAGCACCGCGCAGACCATCAGCTGCATCTGGTGGAAGAGCATCAGCGGCAGCACCGCCAGGCTCGCCTGCGCCCCGAAGAGCACGCTCGCCATCGGCAGCCCGGACGCCAGGCTCTTCTTCGACCCGGCGAAGACGATCGCGATCCGGTCCTCGCGGTTGAAGCCGAGCCGCCGGGAGCCGTGCCAGGTGAGCGTGAGCATCGCCGCGAGCAGCACCGCCTCGACGGCCAGCAGCGCGCCCAGCCGCGCCGGGGTCACCGTGTGCCAGATGCCCCGGACCATGCCCTCGCTGAAGGCGGCGTAGACGACCAGCAGGACCGAGGCGCGGTCGAAGTAGCCGAGGACCTTGCGGTGGCGGACGATGAAGCCGCCGACCCAGGGGCGGAGCAGCTGCCCGGCGAGGAAGGGCGCCAGCAGCTGGAGGGCGATCTTCACGATCGAGTCCGCCGAGATTCCGCCGCCCGCGCTGCCCAGCAGCAGCGCGGCCAGCAGCGGGGTGAGGACGATGCCGACCAGGCTGGAGAAGGAGCCGGCGCAGATGGCGGCCGGGACATTGCCGCGGGCGATCGAGGTGAAGGCGATCGAGGACTGGACGGTGGAGGGCACCAGGCACAGGAAGAGCAGCCCGGTGTAGAGCGGATGCGTCAGCACATACGGCACCAGTCCGCGGGCGGCGATACCGAGCACCGGGAAGATGACGAAGGTGCAGGCCAGCACGGTCAGATGGAGCCGCCAGTGGCGCATTCCGTCCAGCGCCTCGCGGGTGGAGAGCCGCGCGCCGTACAGGAAGAAGAGAAAGGCGATGGCGACGGTGGTCGCCCCGTCCGCGACGGTCGCGGCCCGCCCGCTCGCGGGCAGCAGCGCGGCGAGGCCGACGGTGCCGATCAGAGTGAGGATGAACCAGTCCAGAGGGAGCCAGGACGGAAGCGTGATCTTACGGCGGCGCATGTGCTCTCTTTCTGGACGGTGCCCTCCCCAGCATCCTCTTGATCACGACTATCGGGAATCCCACTGACCGCTCTGACTGTCATCGCCTTCCGTGATGACCGCCGCTTACACTTGCGGTGTGTACGACCCGTCCCTGCTGCGCACCTTCCTCACGGTGGCCCAGACGCTGAGCTTCACCCAGGCCGGCCACCGCCTCGGCCTGCGCCAGTCCACCGTGAGCCAGCATGTGCGCAAGCTCGAGGACGCGGTCGGCCGGCCGCTGTTCGCGCGGGACACCCATGGGGTGGAGCTGACCGAGGACGGCGAGGCGATGCTGGGCTTCGCCCGGACGATCCTGGAGGCGAACGAGCGGGCGGCGAACTGGTTCCGCGGCACCCGGCTGCGCGGGCGGCTGCGCTTCGGCGCGTCGGAGGACTTCGTCCTGACCCGGCTGCCCCAGATCCTGGAAGGCTTCCGCCGCGACCACCCCGAGGTGGACCTGGAGCTGACCGTCGAGCTGTCGGGCACCCTGCACCAGCGGCTGGCGGCGGGGAAGCTGGATCTGGTGCTGGCCAAGCGGTCCGAGGAGCGGCCGGGGGGCCGGCTGGTGTGGCGGGACAAGCTGGTGTGGATCGGCGCGGAGCGGCTGCGGCTCGACCCCGACCGCCCGCTGCCGCTGATCGTCTTCCCGCCGCCGGGCCTCACCCGCGCCCGTGCGCTGGAGGTGCTGGAGCGGCACGGCAGGCCCTGGCGGATCGTATGCACGAGCGGCAGTCTCAACGGGCTGGTCGCCGCGGCACGCGCGGGCCTGGGGGTCATGGCGCACACCCGCGGTCTGATCCCGCCGGGGCTGGCGCGGATCCCGGACCGGGCCGGGCTGCCCGATCTGGGGCCGGTGGAGTTCGTGCTGCTGGACGGGGAGCGGCAGCGGGACGCCGCGGCCCATGCCGCGGCCGACCGGCTGGCCGCCGCGATCCTGGCGGGGCCGGTGCCCTGACGGCCCTCCCATCTGTGCCCCGATGGGAGAGATTCGGTGGAGATAGCCGTCACACATGAGCCGCACAACGGGCTCATAGCCCCAGATCAGATACGGTCGCGGCGCTGTGCGGAGAGCTTCAAGGAGCCAGTCATTGCGCGAGTTCACCGTCCCCCCGTTGACGAGCCCTCCGCAGGCCGGAGGACTGGCGGATGCTGTCTTCGAGCATGCCGAGACGGATCCGGACCGGGTGGCTCTGGGGCGCAGAACCGCCGACGGCCAGTGGCTCGATGTATCCGCGGGCGAGTTCCGTGACCAGGTGCTGGGGCTCGCCAAGGGGCTGCTGGCCCAGGGCGTGCGCTTCGGCGACCGCGTCGCCATCATGTCCCGCACCCGCTACGAGTGGACGCTGTTCGACTTCGCGCTGTGGTCCCTGGGGGCGCAGAGCGTGCCGATGTACCCCACCTCCTCCGCCGAGCAGGTCTTCTGGATGCTGTACGACGCGGAGGTCTCCGCCTGTGTCGTGGAGCACGAGGACCACGCCATGACGGTCGGCTCGGTGATCGGGCGGCTGCCGATGCTGACCCGGCTGTGGCAGCTGGACGCGGGCGCGGTGGACCAGCTGACCGCGGCCGGGGCGTCGATGGACGACGAGGTGGTGCACCGCCACCGCAAGGCGCTCCAGCCCGAGAATCCGGCGACCATCGTCTACACCTCGGGCACCACGGGCCGTCCCAAGGGCTGTGTCATCACCCACGCCAATCTGATGGCCGAGTGCGACACCGTGGTCGCCCGCTACGAGGAGGTCTTCCACTCCAAGCGGGGCGACGAGGCCGCGACGCTGCTGTTTCTGCCGCTCGCGCATGTCTTCGGCCGGATGGTCGGGGTCGCCGCGATCCGCGGCCGGGTGAAACTGGCCCACCAGCCGAGCCTCACCGCGGCCGCGCTGCTGCCCGATCTCCAGTCGTTCCGGCCGACGTTCTTCCTGGCCGTGCCGTACATCTTCGAGAAGGTCTTCGCGGCGGCGCGCAGAAAGGCCGAGCTGGAGGGGAGGCTCGGCCCCTTCGACAAGGCCGTGGACGTCGCGGTGCGGTACGCGGAGGCGCAGGAGGCCCGGGCGTTCGGCATCGGTCCGGGGCCGAGCGCCTCGCTGCGCATGCAGCACCAGTTCTTCGACAAGGTGGTCTACAGCAAGGTGCGGGCGGCGATGGGCGGCCGGGTCCGGCACGCCTTCTCGGGCGGCTCGGCGATGGAGCGGCGGCTCGGGCTGTTCTTCGCGGGCGCGGGCGTCATGATCTTCGAGGGGTACGGGCTGACCGAGACCACCGCGGCGGCCGTGGCCAATCCGCCGGACCGGCCCCGCTTCGGCACGGTGGGCGTGCCGCTGCCGGGCACCACCGTGCATATCGCGGACGACGGCGAGGTGCTGCTCTCCGGCGACCAGGTCTTCGAGGGCTATCTCACCGACCGCAAGGCGACCGACGCCGTGCTGCGGGACGGCTGGCTCGCCACCGGCGACCTGGGCACCCTGGACGACGACGGCTATCTGACCATCACCGGGCGGAAAAAGGAGGTCCTGGTGACCTCCAGTGGCAAGACCGTCTCGCCGGTGGTGCTGGAGGAGCGGGTCAGGGCGCATCCGCTGGTCGCGCAGTGCATCGTCGTGGGCAATGACCGGCCGTATGTGGCGGCGCTGGTGACGCTGGACGCCGAGGCGGTGGCGCACTGGCTGGCGATGCGGGGCCGGCCGGAGCTGCCCGCGAAGGAGCTGGTCCGCGAGCCGGATCTGGAGTTGGAGATCCGGCGGGCCGTGATCACCGCCAACACGCTGGTTTCGCAGGCCGAGTCGATTCGTACGTTCCGGATACTTGCCGCTCAGTTCTCGGAGGAGCATGGTCTCCTGACGCCTTCACTGAAATTGAAGCGGAAGGCGATCGAGCAGGCGTATGCCGTAGAAATCGAGGCGCTCTACCATTCCTGAGCCGCAAAGGGGGCACGGAAATGATCGACATCATTCTCCCCGAACTTCCCGAGCGCGAGCTGGCACTGGTATCCGAGGAATTCTCCCGGCCTTCGGGCCATGTCCCGCCCCGGGCCGCCGCGGCCCCCGCCCTGACGGGGCGGGTCGCGCTGGGCGGGCCACTGTCCGTACCGGTGACGGCGGAACTCGTCGGCCGGGTGCCGGAGCTGAAAGCCTATGTGGAATCGGAGGCCAACAAGACCGACAAGGCAGACAGCGCGGCCTACCACTTAGTGCATTTTTCGGTCAGCTGCGCACAAGAAACAGCCAATCCTCAACTTCATACGGTCAATCTCGATCTGACACTCACGGCCGATCCGGCCGGAAACCGCCGGGCCGCCTTTCAGCCGGTGGCCTGGTCCATGACACCGCTCCAGCTCAGCGCGGCGGTCCGGGCCGGCGGACCGGCCCACCTCGGGCCGCGGCTGGGGTTCGTGCGACAGGACCGGACCGCGCCGGGCGCCCGGGTCTGGCTGGAGGCGCGGCGCGAGCTGCGGTCCGACCCGGGCTGGGAGATCCGCCGCACCCCCACGGCCGGAATCGGCGGCACCTACCGGCTGGCCATGGTGGTGCGGGCGCCGCGCGCCACGGTCAGCCGGGCGGCGGTCGAGGTGGGCGCGACCGTCCGCGAAGGGCATGTGCTGCGGCGGTTCCGGGCGGAGCTCCCGGAGCCGCTGCTGCTGAGCGCGATGTGACGGAGCCGGGCCCGATGTGACGCGCGAGCCGGATGGCCGACGGCCGGCTGCGGGTGCCGGCCGCGGCTTACGCGCCGTGCAGCGCGCCGCGCGCGGCGCGCTGCACGGTGGACCGGTGTCCGGCCTCGGCGGTGGCCTTCGCGGCCGAGCCTGAGCGGGAACACGGGAACACCGGAGGCGGCTGGGAGTGTGGCGCGGGGTCGCGCCGGGAAGCAACGGTCGTAGCGGCCGAGCGGGAATGCGACTCGGCCGTCGCTCGTTCACTCTGAAGACGTACCCACCCGTATTCGACGTAAGGATCGACCGCTCGTGAGCCAGGTCCCCTTCATCACCCTCAGCAACGGCGTCCGGATGCCCCAGCTCGGCTTCGGCGTCTGGCAGGTCCCGGACGACGAGGCGGCCGTTGCCGTCAGCACGGCCCTCGAGGCCGGGTATCGCAGCATCGACACCGCCGCGATCTACGGCAACGAGGAGGGCACGGGAAGGGCCATCGCGGAGTCGGGCATCGCGCGCGACGAGCTGTTCGTGACCACCAAGCTCTGGAACGCCGACCAGGGCTACGACTCCACCCTGCGCGCCTTCGACGCCTCGCTGTCCAAGCTCGGCCTCGACCATGTCGACCTGTATCTGATCCACTGGCCGCTGCCGGCGGTCGACAAGTACGTGGACAGCTGGAAGGCGATCGAGAAGATCCACGCCGAGGGCCGCGCCAGGGCCATCGGGCTCTCCAACTTCCACCCGTCCCACATCCAGCGGCTGCTCTCGGAGACCGAGGTCGCCCCGGTGATCGACCAGGTCGAGCTGCACCCGCAGCTCCAGCAGTCGGAGCTGCGGGCCTTCAACGCCCGGCACAACATCGCCACCGAGGCGTGGTCCCCGCTCGGCCAGGGCAAGGGCCTGCTGGAGGACGCCCGGCTCGCGGCCATCGCCGAGAAGCACGGCAAGTCCCCGGCGCAGGTGGTGCTCCGCTGGCATCTGGACCTGGGCAATGTGGTGATCCCCAAGTCGGTCACGCCGTCCCGCATACAGGAGAACATCGACGTGTTCGACTTCGAGCTGGACGCCCAGGACCTCGCCGCGATCAACGGGATGGACTCCGGCAACCGCCTCGGCCCCGACCCGGAGACCTTCAACCTGGTGTGACGCCCCGCCCCCGCGCCACCCCGAGCGCCCCCGCCCCCGTCCTCTCCGAGTGAGGACGGGGGCGTTCGCGCAACCTCCCGTTGGCGGCGGCTGTTCGGGTGGGATCCGCGCCCGCCGCCCGCCGCCGTGGCCTGCGGGGCCGGGCCCCGGGCCCCTCCGACGGCGGGCCCGGGAGCGGGCCCGGGGGTGGTCGTGCCGGGTGTTTCCGCGCGGCGCAACCGGGGAGACCGGACGGGCGCGCAGCCCGTGTCGTACCGGCTTACGTTGACGCAAGCCCCCCACGACACGAGGAGACACCCCGATGCTCCGCAGTCACAGACCTGCCCTGACCGCCGGTTGTGCCATCGCCATCGCCGCTCTCTCCCTGACCGCCATACCCGCCGCCGCGGCCCCCGGCCCCACGGCCGAGACCACCGCCGGAGTCCCCGCCGAAGTCCCCGCCGAAATGCTCGACTCGATGCGGCGCGACCTCGGCCTCACGGCCGACGAGGCGAGGGCCCGGATCACCAACGAGTACCGGGCCGGCACGGCCACCCCGGCCCTCCGCCAGAGCCTCGGGAGCGCGTTCGGCGGCGCGTGGGTGACCGGCAAGACCGCCGAGCTCACGGTCGCCACCACCGATCAGGGCCGGCACGGCGTCATCACCGCCGCCGGCGCCAAGGCCGTGACGGTCAGCCACAGCCTGGACGACCTGACCGCCGCGAAGGACGCCCTGGACCGCACGGCCGAGCGGCGCGCCTCGACGGCCGCCTCCGTCTGGTACGTCGATGTGAAGACCAACAGCGTCGTGGTCCAGTCGACCGACCCCGCCAGGGCCTCCGACTTCGTCGCCGCCAGCGGAGTGTCCCCCGGCGTCGTACGGATCGTGGAGTCCGACGAGCAGCCGCAGCCGCTGGACGATGTGCGCGGCGGCGAGGCGTACTACATCAACGGCACCGCGCGCTGCTCGATCGGGTTCTCGGTGACGAAGGGCTCCCAGGGCGGCTTTGTCACCGCGGGCCACTGCGGCGAGGCGGGCGCCACCACCACCGGCGTCAACCGCACCGCCCAGGGCACCTTCCAGGCCTCCCGCTTCCCCGGCAACGACTACGCCTGGGTGTCGGTCAACAGCGACTGGAAGCCCACCCCCGCGGTGCTCGGCCCCGCCGGCGCGATCGTCACGGTCGCCGGCTCCCAGCAGGCGCCGGTGGGCTCCTCCGTCTGCCGCTCCGGCTCGACGACCGGCTGGCACTGCGGCACGATCGAGCAGCTCGACACCAGCGTGCGCTACGCCGAGGGCCTGGTCAGCGGGTTGTCCCGGACCACGGTGTGCGCCGAGCCCGGCGACTCCGGCGGCTCGTACATCTCCGGCAGCCAGGCCCAGGGCGTCACCTCCGGCGGCTCCGGCGACTGCACGGCCGGCGGCACCACGTACTTCCAGCCGGTGAACCCGATCCTCACGACGTACGGCCTCGCCCTCACCACGGGCTGAGGCCCCGCCCCCGTCCGGCGGTCCGCCCGGGTCCGTGTCCGCTCGTATGCGGCCACGGACCCGGGCGGGGCCGCCGTCACCGGGGCTTGACGGCCGCGTGGACGGTGAACGCGCTCAGCCAGAACACATCCGGCCGGCGCAGCACGCCCGCCTCGTCGTCGGGGTCGATGAGCCGCCCGAGCGTGGCGCGGTCGGTCGCGTCGAGGCGGTCGGCCAGCCGCTCGTGCAGGCGGGCCAGCTCGATGTGCAGCATCTCGCGGGCCGGGGCGTCGAGCGGGGCGGGGTGGTCGACCAGGAAGGTGCGGCTGCGGGCCCCGGTCAGCCCGGCCGCCCCGAGCATGGCGGGCCAGTCCTCGACGATCTCCTTGGCGCCGGGCAGCTCCGCCCGCATCTCGGTGAACCCCTCGTCCTGCACGGCGTCGATCCGAGCCAGCAGGCCGGGGCGGCCGATGCCGATGTCGCGGGGCAGCGCGCGCAGCGGCAGCCCGCCCTCGGACACGGCCAGCACCCCGCCGGGGCGCAGCGCGGCGGCGAGCCCGTCGAGGGCTCCCTGCTGGTCCCCCAGGTGGTGCACCGCCTTGCTGGACCAGATCAGATCCGCCTCGCCCACGTCGGCCAGCCCGTCGGGCAGCTCGGCCAGGTGGGTCCGTACGCGGTCGGCGACCCCGAGCCGCTCGGCGCGGGCGTGGGCGCGCTCCAGCAGCTCCGGGGTGCCGTCGACGGCCACGACCTCGGCGTCGGGGAAGGCGCGGGCGAACAGGCAGGTGGCGCCACCGGGCCCGCTGCCCACGTCGAGCGCGCGGCGCACGGGCACGGCGAGGAGCCCGCGCAGCCATTCGGCGGTCTGCTCGAGGGCGGGGGTGCTGAGCTCCGCGTTCTTTTCGAGGAGCGTTCCGAAGACGGCCCAGTCGACGGCGTGCGAGGCGTCGCCGTGGGCGTGGCCGCCGTGCGGGTGATGGGTGTGGTCGTCGTGGGTGTGCGGGTGTCGGGTCATGCGAGGAGCCTGCCCCCGCCCCGCGCCACCGGCAAACTTCCTTGCCGTTCCGGCAACTCGACCTGTTGGGCAGCGGCTAGGCGACGCCCTGTGCGCGGGCGATGTCCTCGATGCGGTGGGCGAGCCGGAGGTCGAGTTCGGTCACCTTGCCGCCGACGCTGTGGGTGTTCACCGAGACGCCGACCTTGTTGTAGCCGAGGGTCAGATCGGAATGGTGTCCCAGCTCCTCCTGCGCCTCGGCGACCTCGGCCACCAGGCGGGCCGCGGCCGGGTGGCCCGGGAAGGAGTAGCCGCGCACCAGCAGATCGTCCCGCAGCGACCAGCCGGGGAGGTCCGCGAGGCCCCGCTCGATCTCCTCGTTCGACAGCGGCTCGACGGCCATGGCGCCTCCCTTTCGTCGCGACTGGTCCCACCCTCCCACGCACCCCTCCGACCACCCGCGAGGCGGGCGGCACGTGTTCGGTTACGGTCGGGGTATGACGACTGCCGTGACTGCCCCGGGGGTGGGCTCGCTGCTGCGCGAATGGCGGGACCGGCGGCGCATCAGCCAGCTCGAACTCGCGCTGCGCGCCGACTCCTCCGCCCGCCACATCAGCTTCATCGAGACCGGGCGGGCCAGGCCCAGCCAGGAGATGGTGCTGCGCCTCGCCGAACACCTGGACGTGCCCGTACGCGAGCGCAACGCCCTGCTGATCGCGGCGGGTTACGCACCGCACTACCCGGAGACCTCGTTGGACGACCCCTTGATGGGCCCGCTGCGCGAGGGGATGGAGCGGCTGCTGACGGCCTACGACCCGTACCCCGCGATCGTCGTGGACGGCACGTATCACGTGGTGGCGGCGAACCGGGCCATGGCCGCGGTGCTTGAGGGGGTCGCGGAGCACCTTCTCCGGCCGCCGATGAACGCGATGCGCATCACCCTGCACCCGGACGGGCTGGCCCCGCGGATCCGCAATCTGCGCGAGTGGCGCGGCCATCTGCTGGAGCAGATGGAGCGGCAGCTGGCCCTGCTGCGCTCCTCGCCGCTGCGGGAGCTGTACGAGGAGGTCAGCGCCTATCCGGTGGACGCGGGGGGCCGGGAGGAGGCGGCCGTGGGCGGGGACCACGCGCCGTTCGCGCTGCCGATGGTGATCGAGCACGCGGGAGAGGTGCTGTCGTTCGTGTCCACGATCACGACCTTCAACACCCCCATGGACGTCACCGTCTCCGAGCTGGCCATCGAGACCCTGCTCCCGGCCGACCCGGAGACGGCGCAGGCCCTGCGGCGGCTCATGCCGTAGGGGCCGCCGGGACCCGGTCCAGGAAGCCGAGGACGGAGCGGATCCGGCCGTCCTCGGCCAGGGTGATCACATCGGACCCGGCGACGGGCGCGGAGCCGTCGGCCGTGGAGACCAGCTCCCAGGTGAAGCGGGCGGTGTCGTGGTGTCCGTCGACGGTCCCGGTGTGCTGGAAGACAAAGCCGGGGAACTGCTCCTGGGCCCCGGCGATGACCGCCGCGAGCTGGTCGTGGCCGCTGACCGCCGCGAGGGGGTCGGTGTAGCCGCCGTTCTCGGTCCAGGCGGCGGCGACGGCCTTGGCGCGGGCCTCGGCGTCGGTCGCGTTCCACGCCTCGAAGTAGCGGGCGACGGCGGTCTCGTACTGCGACTGGGCGGTCATGGCAGGGCTCTCCTCATGGCATGAAATCCACTGGTGGGACCGGGTCCCGAGCCGGAGTGCGCCGGCCCGGAACCCGATGCCTCCACCCTGCCGCCGACGGCTCGCCCGGTCGATTACCCGCCAGGTAATGACGACGGCCCGGCTCAGGACAGCGCCGACCAGGCCTCCTCGACCAGGTCCGCGACCTTGTCGGGCCGGTTGGACACGCCGCTGCCGGCCGTACGGACCTGGACGGTCAGCCCGGCGCCGGTGCGCTGGCAGTAGGTGACGTGCACGGAGTCCGCGGTGGGTTCGGATCCCTCCATGGTGGGCTGGTTGTAGAGCACGCACGAGACATCGCCGATGGTCTTGAGCTCGTCCGGCGCCTTGGCCAGCGCGAGCCGCTTCGGGTCCACGTAGAGGACGTACGGCTCGGGGGCGCGGCTGCGGACCGCGATCAGCGTCGCGGTCGTCTGGAAGTCCTTGTCGACATACTGCTTCACCACGGCGGCGGCACCGCCGTACGCCTTGGACACCCGCTCGCCGCTCAGGCGCGCCTCCTCGGCGAGCTGTTCGGCCGTCTTCTCGCCCTTGGCGCCGTTGGACTCGCGCTGGGCGTCCACGAGCGGTCTGAGCCCGTCGAGCTTCGCGGGGGCGCTGAGCTCGCCTCCGCCGCCCCCGCCGCCGAAGCCCCCGCCGTCGTCGTCCGAGAGCAGCGCGGGTATGCCGGCCGCGGCCAGCCCGACCACGAGGCCGATGGCCGCGGTGACCAGCGGATTGCGCAGCGAGAACCGGCCCTGTCGCGGGGCCGGGGCCGCGGCGGGGGCGAGGGCCGGGAACTGTCCCGGCTGCGGCGGGATGCCCGCGGGCTGCGGGGGAAGCCCTTGCGGCTGCGGGGGAAGTCCCTGGGGCTGAGGGGGTGTCGGCGGCTGCTGCTCAGTCATGTCGGCCTCAAGGTTTCTCACGAGTCGTCACCTATGTGTCGGTCCATCATTCTGGCCCAACCGGCCGGATCCCGGCCCTGGTAGACACTGTCTACCCTTCCTGGTAGACAGTGTCTATGAGCGAACACGACACGGGGCTGCGATCCCGTCTGATCGAGGTCGGCGTCGATCTGGTGACCAGGGAGGGGATGGCGTCCCTGACGCTGCGGGAGATCGCCCGCAGGGCCGGGGTGTCCCACGGCGCCCCGCGCCGCTACTTCCCCACCCACCTGGCGCTGTTGTCCGCGATCGCCCGGCAGGGCTTCGGCGCGCTCGCCGCGCAGGTCGCCGAGGCGGTCGGGGACGGCAAGGCCGCGCCGCGCGCCCAACTCATGGCGCTGAGCCGGGTCTACCTCGACTTCGCGCTCACCAACCGCGGCATGTTCGAGCTGATGTTCCGCCATGACCTGCTGGAGAGCGACCACCTCGGCCTGCGCGACACCAGCCTGCCGCTCTTCGAGGTGCTGGTCGACCTGGTCGCCCGGGCGCGGCCGGCGGCCGACGCGGCGCCCCGGGTCGTCGCGGGCGCGCTGTGGGCCAATCTGCACGGCATCGTCCAGCTGTGGGGCTGGGGCAGCCTCCAGCTCGGCACGGGCGCCGACGACGTCGAGCCGCTGCTGCGCGCCGCGCTGGACGCGCACCTGGGGCCTGAGCGGTCGTGAGCGCCTCGCGGCACCGCCGCTTCACGCTCGTCGGCAGCGTCGCCGGGGCCGCGATCGTGGCCCTGGACGGCACCGTGCTGACCGTCGCGCAGCCCGCCATGCGGCGGGATCTGCACGCCTCGTTCACCGCGGTGCAGTGGACCAGCACCGGCTATCTCATCGCGGTGGCGGGCCTGCTCGTCTTCGCCGGGCGCCTCGGCGACCGCTACGGCCACCAGCGGCTGTTCGCGGTCGGCACGCTGGGCTTCGCCGCCACGTCGGCGGGCATCGGCCTGGCGCCCGGGGTCGGCTGGGTGATCGGCCTGCGGGTCGCCCAGGGGGTGTTCGGCGCGCTGCTGCAACCGGCCACGCTCGGGATGCTGCGGGCCGCGTATCCGCCGGACCGGATCGGCATGCCCATCGCTCTGCGCACCAGCGCCATCGGGGTGGCGGCCGCGGCCGGCCCGCTGGTCGGCGGGGCGCTGACGGATCAACTGGGCTGGCGCTCGGTCTTCTTCCTGACCGTGGCACCGGCGCTGCTGATCGGTGTCCTGGCGCTCGTCGTGCGGATCCCGGAGCCGAAGCGGGCCGCCGACCTCCCGCTCGATGTGCCCGGCGCCCTCCTCCTCGCGCTGGCCCTGGCATCCCTGGTGCATACGCTCGTCGCGCTGCCGGAGGCCGGCCGGACGGCGGCGACCGCGCTCGGGGCCCTCGCCACGGTGGCGGCCGGAGCCGCGTTCATCCGGCACGGGCGGCGCGCCGCGCACCCCCTGCTGCCGCCCGGCGTGCTGCGGGCGGCGGCCGTCGCCCCGGCGCTCGGGATCCTGGTGGCGGCGTCGGCCGCGGTGTTCGGGACCCTGTTCGTCGCCACGTACTTCCTCCAGGACGTGCTCGCGCTGGACCCGCTGGCCAGCGGAGTCAGGGCGCTGCCGCTGCCCGCCATGATGGTGCTTGGCGCGCCGGTCTGTGCCCTGCTGCTGCGCCGGTACGGGCCCCGCCCGACGGCCGTGGCGGGGATGGCGCTGCTCGCCCTCGGCGTGCTGCTGTTCTCCCGGCTCGGCCCGGAGCCCACGGCCCTGGAGATCGGCGGCTGCTTTCTCGCGATCGGCGCCGGATTCGCCGCGGCGATGGTCACCGCGACGGCCGTGGTCGTCCGCCAGGCTCCGGCAGATCACGCCGGGGTGGCGGGCGGGCTTCAGCAGACCGCGATGAACATCGGCCCGGCGCTGGGCGTCGCCGCGGCCACCATGCTCATGGCGCTCACGACGATGGGCGCCGCGCTGTCGGTCCTGGCCGCCGTCGCGGCGGCCGGGGCGCTCCTCGCGGCCCGGCTGCCCCGGTCAGGCGGCCGACCCGGCGGCGCTCCCGCCGGCCGGGGGCGCGCCGTCCGCGCGGGCGGTCTCCGCGGGGGCCGCGGGTCCGGTCCGGCCGGCGGCGCGGCGGGCGGCCATCAGCACGTGGACCAGCACACCGGCGAAAAGGAAGAGCGTGCCCTGGTAGACGGCGGCGTATCCGGCGCCCGCGACCAGCCAGAAGGAGAAGCCGAAGCCGAGCAGCGCGAGTAGCAGGTCCCGGGCGAAGCGGCCGGGGCGCACCTCGTCCCGGCGCCCGGTCAGCAGGAAGTGGACCTGGGCGCCGGCGGCCAGCAGATACGGGACGGTGGCCGAGAAGGTGGTGATCAGGACGAGGGTCTCGAAGACCCCGTCCGAGCCCGAGGTGTAGTTGACCACGGTGAGCAGCGAGGCGAGGGCGGTGCCGACGAGCACCCCGAAGGTCGGCACCCCGCGCCGCTTGGCAGCGAACGCGGCGGGGAAGAGCCCGTCGCGGGCGGCGGCGTACGGGGCCTGGGCGCTCATCAGGATCCAGCCGTTGAGCGCGCCGACGATGGACACCACGGCGGCCAGCGCGATCAGGGTGCCGCCCCAGGCGCCGCCGAACATGGCGTCGACGGCATCGGAGAAGGGGGCGGTCGAGTTCACCAGGTCCCGGTGGGCCACGGTGCCGAAGACCGACAGCGTGCCGACGAGGTAGACCACGGCGGCGCCCACGGTGCCCAGCACGCTGGCCCGCCCGACGTTGCGCTCAGGGTCGCGCACCTCGCCCGCGCTCATCGACGCCGACTCGACGCCCACATAGCTGTAGAGCAGGATCGCGGCCGCCGCCGAGAGCCCGCCGACCGCGCTGCCGCCGCCCGCGTTGAACGGGCCGAGGTTGTGCGGGTCGAAGAAGAACAGCCCGGCGACGGCGACGAAGAGCAGCGGCACGAACTTCAGCACCGTCGAGACGATCTGCACCGCGCCGACCCAGCGGGTGCCCGCCAGGTTCGCGAGCGCCGGGAGCCACAGCGCCAGCAGCGCCACGGCCAGGTCGACGCCCTTGGACTGGTGCCCGGGGGCCAGCACATGGACGTAGCCCACGGCCGCCACCGCGAGCGCCGCGTTGCTCACCCAGGTCATGGTCCAGTACGACCAGGCGGACAGAAACCCCGCGAAGTCGCCGAACGCCGCGCGCGCGTAGACATACGGCCCGCCGGTGCGCGGATCGCGCTCCGCCAGCCGGCCGAAGACGAGCGCGAGCGCGACCGCGCCGACGGTCAGGACGGCGAAGGCGAGCAGGCTGACGGTGCCGTACGGGGCGACGGAGGCGGGCAGCAGAAAGATGCCGCCACCGATGATGTTGCCCATGACGAGCGCGGTCGCCGTGGGCAGGCCGAAGCGGCGGGCGGGGTGCGGGTCATGCATCCCGCCATGGTCGGGGAATGCGCACGATGCGCAAAATCACCGGGTTTTGTCCGGCATGGGCGGCGGGGCCGCCGGAGATGCTGCGGTGACACCCCCGGACCGCCGCGATTCCTCGCCCGTCTGGCGCGGGATCTGCGGCCCGTCCGCCTCCCGCAGCCAGCGCCGCAGCACGGTGTGCACCCGCTCGGCGCCCACCAGCTCCTCCCCCGGCCGGGTGGGCGGGCTGAGCTCGATGGGCCACAGCAGAAAGGGGTGGCTCTGCGCCCCGCCGAGCCCGCCGTGCGAGCCGATCTGTCCCTCGAAGGCGTGCACCTCGCCGGTGGCCGGGTCGTACGCGGAGTTGACCATGATGTCGGGGGCGTTCGGGAAGCGCGCGGTGCGCCGCACGGCGGCCGCGGCGCCGTCCCCGAAGGCCGCGAGCGGGCTGCGCCCCACGACGCGGCCGGTGTCGAGATGGTGCTCGGCGCCGTCCGCGCCCAGCACCACCGCGCCGTGCCGCTCGGATCGTACGAGCAGAAAGCCCACCCCGGGGTGGTCGGCGAGGGTGCGCAGCAGCGCGGGGTGGCGGCGGTCGATCTCCTCGCGGCTCATCCGGCCCGGTACGTCGGGGAAGGACACCAGGCCCAGGTTGCCGGAGGCCAGCACCACCGGGTCGGAGGGGCCGTGGCCGTCGCCGTCCGGCTCGGGCCGGCGCAGCGCGGCGCGCGCCGCCTCGCGCGCCTCCGCACCGGTGGGTGTACGCCCGGCCTGCCGGGGCACGGTCAGCCCGCAGCCGGCCCGCACCAGGTCCTCCAGGGTGAGGCCGTAGGCGCCGGCGAAGGTCGCGCCGGGGCTCTGCCCGTGGTCGGAGAGCAGCACGATGCGGTAGTCGCGCGGCGCGTGCTCGACGACCTTGGCGATCAGCGCGACACAGCGGTCGAGGCGGCGCAGCACCTGGTGGGTGTCGCGGCTGCGTGGCCCGGAGTGGTGGGCCACCTCGTCATAGGCCACCAGGTCGGCGTAGATGGCGGTGCGCCCGGACAGGATGTCGCCCATCACCGCGGCGACCACCACATCCCGTTCCACGACGGTGGCGAAGGCGCGGATCAAGGGGTACAGCCCGCCGCGCCCCACGCGCGGCGCCGAGCGCCTCAGCCTGGCGCGCGCCGCCTGGCCGAGCTCGCGGAAGACCTCGGCGAGGAAGGAGCCGGCGGTGCGGGTCGCGTTCGCGGGGTCCCTGAAGTACGCGAAGTAGCCGCTCCGGGAGCGGTTGTGCCTGCCGCGCCGGGCCGCCACCGAGAGCACCAGCGCCAGCTCCTCGGCGCCGCCGGTGAACAGGTTGCCGCGGCTGGCCCCGTCGACGGTGAGCAGCCCCCCGTCGCCGGTGCGGGCCGCGGCCCGGCGCTGCAACTCGGCCGCGCTGGTCGGCCGGTTGCTGACCATCACCTGGCGGGTCTGCTTCTCGTACCAGCGGAAGGCGGGCACGTCCTCGTTGGAGCCGTGCAGGATGCCGAGCTGGCTGGCGCCGGTCTGGCTGGACCAGTCGGTGCGCCAGGGGGTGAGCGTATGGGTGGTGTCCACCCAGCTCGCGAGGGTCGGCATGAGCGGCGGCCGGTTTCCGCGGTCGCACACCGCGTCCCGCAGCACATCGTGTCCCACGCCGTCTATCTGGAGGAACACCGTCCCGGGCGGCTGCGGCCCCCCGCCCGGACCGCCCAGGCGGCGCCGTCGGCGGTCCGCGAGCCGCGCGAGCCGGCGGCGGTAGGCGCCGTCGTCCCGTACGGCCAGGAAGGTGCTGGTCGCCGAGGACGCGGCGGACATCACCGCCGCGACCACAACGGCGGTCTCGGGCTCGGCCGCGCCGCGCCCGTCCGGGATCAGGCTCAGCGCGATCAGCAGCAGTGAGCCGTTGAGCACGAACACCAGCAGGCCGAGCACGAAGGCGGGCACCAGCAGCAGGGCCCGCACAAGCAGCGGCCACACCAGCGCGCTGAGCAGGCCGAAGGCCCCCGCCCCGCTCGCGGCGGTGATCGCGACACGGGTCGCGCTGTCGCCGTCGGCGGACTGGAGCCGGAAGTCGGGCAGGATCGCCGCGAGCGCCAGCATGGTGAGCGTGGACACCGCCCATACCGCGATCACTCGCAGCAGGGCCGCGCCCACGGTTTTCCATCGGGGCATCTGCACGCCGCACCAACCTCGTGTTCCTGGCCCGCTCGACACGCGCGGGCCGTCCCCCACCCTGTCACAGCGGATTTCGGGCCCGGCCGGTGCCGTTTCCCCTCGTCGCCGTCTCTCTATAAGAATTTCGTTCATTGATATGGACACGCCATGCAGGCGGGCCTACCGTGACTCTTGGTCTAGACCATGATCCATTGACTGGAGGTGACGATCACATGCCCGCGTTACGCATCAGAACGCTCCTCGCCGTCGCCGCGCTCGCGGCGGCGCTGACGGGCGTGGCTCCGGGGACACCCGCGCCCGCCGTACAGTCGCCGACGGACGGCTGGCAGCAGAAGTCCTTCACCTACGCCATGCACAAGCCGTGGAACCTGGACCTGAGCGAGCGCTACACGTACGACTCCGGCTCCAAGACACACACCATGTGGGTGTACTCCACCGACGAGCCCCTGGAAGAGGGCAGCTCGACCGATCCGCGCACCGAGATGCGGTGGAACCAGGAGTACACCTCGGGCAAGCGCATGTGGGACGCCGACGTGTACATCCCGTCCGGCACCAACGGCGCGGACTTCATGCAGATCCTGCGGGTCAAGCACCCGTCCGGCACCCCCGCGACCGACATCATGCTGCGCGTGTCCAGTGAGAACGGCGGCACCGTCAAGCGCTACACGGACCAGGTCGTCAAGACCGGTGTCTACAACAAGTGGTGGAACCTGAAGGTCGCGCACGACGCCGACGCCGGGCGGATCCGGGTCTACGCCGACGACCAGCTGGTTCTGACCGTCGACGACCGCGGCCCGGCGACGCGCCACTTCAAGAACGGCGTGTACCACCACGGCAGTGGCCGGGCCGAGGCCCGGTTCCGCAACATCCACTATTGGGTTCAGTAGAGGAGCGCGAGATGTCGGGAAAGCATCGTGTGATCGCCGCCGCGTCGGCCGCCTGCGGACTGCTCCTGGCGGTACCGACCGCCGCCCACGCCGAGGTCGAGCCCGGCGGCTGGACCTCCGAGTCTCCCTCGTTCAAGGTGCAGGAGCGGGGCTGCGGCCAGGTCGACGGCCTGACCTTCACCCTCACCTGTTCCACGGCCGGCGGCGACCAGCGCGCCGAGCGGCGGTACGACACGTACACCGGCGGCACCCGCCAGTTCGAGGGGTACTTCAAGGTCACCAGCATGGGCGGCACGCGGATCAGCCTGAAGCAGACGTTCAACGACACGGACGGCGCCGCTGGCCCGTACTTCATGCTGGCCGTCGAGCGCGGCGGGCGGCTGTACGCCGTGCACGGCGGGGACACCCTCTCGAACGCCGGGACCGTCGGCGCCACGGTGCGGGTGAACACCGTGCACCAGGTGGGCAAGGAACACCGCACGTACATCAACGGATCGCTGAAGCACACCGTCGACAGCCCCGGCGGCAGCTTCTACGACAAGTTCGGCGCGTACCGCACCAGCAGTGGCAACGGCCCGGCCACGGTGGTGTGGAGCAACGTCAAGTTCTGGCGCAAGTGAGCGGCGCGCTCCGAGCCCTGGCGGCGGCGGTCCTCGTCGCCGCCGGCCTGGCCGGCTGCTCCTCGCCCCGGCCGTCCGCCACCCGCCCCGCCGAATCGGCCACCGGCACCAGGCTGACGGCCACCCTGACCTCGCCGGTGGACATCACCCTGAGATGGACGGGCACGGAGCCGGGAGCCGCCGGCCGGATCGTCGAGTTCGCGACCGAACCCGAGGGGCCGTACACGATCCTCGACTACCTCCCGCTCGGCCGGACCTCGTACCGGCACCCCGAACTGATGCCCGAGACGCCCTTCTACTACCGCGTGCGCCCCTACTACGGGCCCGCCTCGCGGCCGGTCGACGTACGGCTGCCGAAGGGGGAGTTCACGGAGAAGGACCAGAAGGACGACCACGAGTGGGCGCCGCCCCGGACGCAGCGCCAGACCGCCGTCCGTACCGGCTCCGTCACACCCGGAGCGGCCGGGGCGGCCGGGGCGGCGGCCCCCACGGGGCTGCGGGCGACCGTCATGCACGCCAACGGCATCAGGTTCACCTGGACCGACCACGCCTCCGACGAGCAGGGCTATCTGCTGGAGGACCGGCCGCGGGGCGGCGACCGCTTCCGGCCGGTCGCCGTCCTGGACCCGGACATCAACTCCTTCGGCCTGATCACCCTGGAGAACGAGAAGCGGGCGACGTACCGGGTGCGGGCCTTCCGCTACGGCGAGCGGTCCAACGTCGTGCACCTCAAGACGGGGGCCTCGCCCCAGCGGTAACGGCTCACGCGGGGCGGCCGAGCTCCTTGCGGAACAGCTCCAGGACGTTCCCGCCGAGGACCTTGAGGATGTCGCCCTCGGGCAGGCCCCTGCGGACCAGCGCCTCGGTGACCAGGGGCAGCCCCCGGGGGCCCTCAAGCCCGGGCACCACCAGCTCGGCGTACTCGAGGTCCTCGCAGCACGGCGGGCTGACGTCCGCGCTGACCTCCTTGATGAAGTCGGGCCCCAGGCCCACCCGGTCCACGCCCGCGACCTCGATGACATGCAGGATGTGGTCGGCCAGCCGGTCCACCGTGCGCTCGGCGGGGTCGGTGGCCAGGAACTCGCCGAGGAAGTTCACGCACACCATGCCGCCGGTCGCGGTGATGCCGCGGATCTGTTCGTCGGTGAGGTTGCGGTGGTGGTCCAGCAGGGCACGGGCGGAGGAGTGGGTGGCCAGCACGGGCCGGGTGGCCAACTCCAGCACATGGGCGACGCCCGAGGCGCCCAGATGGGAGACGTCGAAGAGCATCCCCAGTCGCTCCATCTCCGCCAGCGCCGCCACCCCCGCCTCGGTGAGCCGGCTGCCGGTGGCGTCCTCGCCACTGCCGTCGGCCAGGGCGGTACGTCCCCAGTGGGCGATGGAGGCCATGCGCACCCCGAGCCGGTACAGGGTCGGGATCAGCTCCACGTTCGCGTCCAGTCCTGGGGCGCTCTCCAGCGCCAGAACCAGCGCGATCCTGCCCTCGTCCAGGGCGCGGTCGATGTCGTCCCCGTCCAGGCACAGCCGTACCTCGTCCGCGTTGCCCTCGGCGAGGGTGTGCGCGCACTCGATCATCCGCAGCGTCTCGCGCAGCGCGCCCTCGGGGCGGAACCAGTCCTCGATGAAGACCGGCAGCACCTGGAGGTCCACCCCGCCCTCGCGCAGCTGGGGCAGCCACTGGTCGCGGAAGAAGGAGGCCCAGCGGCGCGGCGGGCGGGCGGTGACGGCGACCAGCAGGTCGTTGTGGGCGTCGGCGACCACCGCGCGGCGGTGGAGTTCCAGGTACGAGGACACGTACGGGCATTCCTTTGCGGTCAGGCGGTCGATCGGAGCGTCCGGGGGCAGGGTGCCCCACGGGCCGGGTTCCGCGCCATGGAATATCGAGGGGGCAGGGGCTGTCGGCCGCCGCCGGGCGCGGTGAGAGGATCGAGGGGCACATAACCGTCCGCGCCGCCGTCCACTGGTCCGGGCGGAGCCACGAGGGAGGGTCCGAGTGTCGGTGGAGATCACCTGGTGGGGGCATGCCACCACCACCGTGCGGGACTCCGGTGTGCGCGTGCTGACCGACCCGCTGTTCGTACAGCGGCTGGCGCATCTGCGGCGGCGCCGCGGGCCCGTGCCGCCGCCCGCCGCCGCGGTCGCCGATGTCGCGCTGGTCTCCCATCTGCACGCCGACCACCTCCACCTCGGCTCGCTGATGCGGCTGCGCCCCGGCACCCGGCTGGTGGTGCCGCGCGGCGCGGGGCGGGCCGTGCCGGGGCTGCGGCGGGTGGCGCGGGCGCGGGAGCTGCGGGTCACGGAGGTGCGGCCGGGCGAGGAGATCGCGGTGGGCGAGGTCCGGATCCGGGCCGTGCCGGCCGCGCACGACGGCAGACGGCTGCCGTACGGGCCGAGCGGGGTGCCCGCGCTCGGCTATGTCCTGCGGGGCGAGGCAACGACGTACTTCGCGGGCGACACCGGGCTGTTCGACGGCATGCCGCGGGCGGTGGGCGACTGCGATGTGGCGCTGCTGCCGGTCGGCGGCTGGGGCCCCTACCTCGGCCACGGCCACCTCGACGCCCACCGGGCCGCCGAGGCCCTGGCCCGGCTGGGCGCGCGCACCGCGATCCCCGTGCACTACGGCACGTTCTGGCCGATCGGCATGGACTGGGTCCGCCCGCACGAATTCCACGCGCCCGGCGACGACTTCGTCCGGCACGCCGGACAGCTGGCCCCCGACGCGGTGGTGCACCCGCTGCGGCACGGCGAGTGCGTACGCCTGGAGACCGCCAGATGACCGGCCGCATACTGGAAGGCATCGGCGATCTCGCGCGGAGCGTGCCGCCCGAGTCGACCCAGCAGGCAGTGGGCTATCCCTCGCTGTTCCTGCTGGTGGTGCTGGGCTCGCTGGTGCCGGTGGTGCCGACCGGGGCGGTGGTGAGCTCGGCGGCCGTGGTGGCGGTCCATCAGAGCGTGCCGCCCCTGTCGCTGCTGGTCGTCTTCGCCGTGGCGTCCTTCGCGGCCTTCCTCGGCGACATCGCCCTCTACTGGCTCGGCCGCCGCGGCCTCCGCTCGAAGAACGGCTCCCGCTGGCTCGCCCAAATCCAGGGCCGCGCCGCCCCCGAACGCCTGGCCCAGGCCCGGACCCGGCTCGACGAGCACGGGGTGGCGGTGCTGGTCCTGTCCCGGCTGCTCCCGGCCGGACGCATCCCGGTGATGCTGGCCTGCCTGCTCTCCCGCATGCCCATGCGGCGCTTCGCCCGCGGGGACGCCCCGGCGGCGCTGGCCTGGGCCGCGACCTACGCGCTCATCGGCATCCTCGGCGGCACGCTCTTCGCCAGGCCCTGGGAGGGCGTGGCCGCCGCGATCGCCCTCACCGTCCTCGTCGGCGCCGCCCCCGCCCTCCGCCGCCGCACCCGGGCCCGCCGCGAGGCACACAGCGAGGCGACGGGCTGACCGCCGGGCCGGCCGGCGAGCCGGCTGCGGCTCAGCCTCGGGCTGCGCAAGGAGCGGGGCCGTTGGGTCGTGGCGCGCGAGCATCATTCGTTCCCGGACACCTCCGGCCCCGACGCCGCGTAAGTGGCCGTGCGGGGCCCGGCCGACGAGGGGGCGGCCGGGCCCGGGCGGGGCGGCGGGGTCAGCGGCAGAGGACGGATCGGAGGGCTTCGGCCAGGGTGCGCTCCGGTTCGCGCGCGGCGTCCGGTGCGCGCCAGGCGATGAAGCCGTCGGGGCGGATGAGGACCGCGCCCCGGGGGGTGGTGCCGTGGAGTTCGGTCCAGTCGACGCCGGGGTCGGGGGTCAGGTCGTGGGTGGGGTCGGGGCCGATGCGGTAGGCGGCCAGCGGCATGTCGAGGCGGTCGGCGACGCGCAGGGCGGCGCCGTGCCAGGCGGCGCCTTCGGGGCCGGTGAGCAGGACACAGGTGCGCTCGTAGAGGTCGAGGGTGGACAGCCGGGTGCCGTCGCGGTCGATCCACAGGTGCGGGGCGCGGCCGCCGGGTTCGCCGACGGCGGTGAAGCGCTCGGGGACGACGGGGACGGCGGGGTCGGCGCCGAGGATCGCGTCGGAGGCGTAGCGGTAGCCCATGGCCACCGCGAGCACATCGCTCTGCCGGCCGGTGGACGGTGGCGCGGTGTAGCCGGGGTGGCTGTGTTCGGCGGAGCGCGCGGCGGCGCGGGCGCTGGTGGCCACGGCGACCGGCTGGCGTTCGGCGCCGTAGGTGTCCAGCAGGCCGGGTCCGGCCCAGCCGCCGAGGACGGCGGCGAGTTTCCAGGCAAGGTTGTGAGCGTCCTGGATGCCGGTGTTGGAGCCGAAGGCGCCGGTGGGGGACATCTCGTGGGCGGAGTCCCCGGCGAGGAAGATCCGGCCTTCGCGGTAGCGCTCGGCCACCCGTTCGGCCGCGTGCCAGGGGGCCTTGCCGGTGATCTCGACCTCCATGTCGCGGACGCCGGTGGCCCTGCGGATGTGTTCGGCGCACCGCTCGTCGGTGAAGTCCTCCAGGGTCTCCCCGGTCTCGGGGTGCCAGGGGGCGTGGAAGACCCACTGTTCGACGTTGTCCACCGGGAGCAGCGCCCCGTCGGCCTCCGGGTTGGTGAGGTAGCAGGCGATGAAGCGGCGGTCGCCCACCACATCGGCGAGGCGCTTGGCGCGGAAGGTGATGCTGACGTTGTGGAACAGCTCGCCGTGGCCGGTCTGGCCGATGCCCAGCCGGCGCCGTACGGAGCTGCGGGGGCCGTCGGCGGCGATGAGGTAGTCGGCGCGCACCACGGAGGTACGGCCCGACTCGCGGTGCTGGACGACCGCGGTCACCCCTTCGGCGTCCTGCTCGAAGGAGATCAGTTCGGTGGAGAACCGCAGCTCGCCGCCCAGCTCCTGGGCGGTCCGCAGCAGGACGGGTTCGAGGTCGTTCTGGCTGCACAGACACCAGCCTGAGGGGCTGAGCCCGCGCATGGTGCCACCCGGGTCGATCTCCCGGAACAGCCAGTTGTGGTCCATTCCGGTGAGGGATTCGGCCTGGAGGATGCCATGGTTGCCGTCCAGGACGGACGCGGCCTCGCGGATCGCCTGTTCCACCCCCGCGGTGCGGAACAGCTCCATGGTCCGGAGGTTGTTGCCGCGCCCTCGGGGGTGTGTGGAGGTGCTCGCGTGTTTCTCCACGAGCAGGTGTCCGACGCCCAGACGGCCCAGGAAGAGTGAGGCGGACAGTCCCACCAGGGAGCCGCCCACGACGAGTACTGGCACACGCTCATCGACATGGGGATTCATCTCGCTGCTATTCCCGGGGTTTCATGCCTGGTCAGGCGTCTGGTAGGCCCCTTCGCCCGGATGGCTCACATATCTCGCGGCATCCGTGGGAGCGCTCCACGATCGACTCACGGGCGCCGCGTCCGGCGAAGGACGCCCCCGGAGGAGGAGTAGAGCCTATGAGCACCCTGCCCAAGACTTCGCGGCCCGCGAAGTCCACGACGACGACCGAGCCCCCGCCCCGGCAGTCCATGCTCACCGACGCCCGGCTGCGCGTGGTGCTGCTGGTGTCGGTCCACGCGGGCGCCGAAGAGCGTTTTCTGCATGCCTACGAGCAGTTGTCCCAACAGGTGGCCGCGGTCCCGGGGCACATCAGCGACCAGCTGTGCCAGTCGATCGAGAACCCCTCGCAGTGGCTGATCACCAGCGAGTGGGAGAGCGCCCCGCCGTTTCTGAGCTGGGTGGAGAGCCCCGCGCACCGGGAGATGGTCAAGCCCCTCCACGGGTGTGTCGAGGACACCCGGTCGCTGCGGTTCAGCGTGTTGCGGGAGACCTTCTCGGGCAAGGGCGCCTCCGGCCGCCGCGCCGCGCCCCCCGTGCAGCTGGCCCCGAGGATCGGCGACGGCCTGGTGCGGCACGCGCTGACCTTCACCGTCAAGCCGGGCAGCGAGGGGAGCGTGGCCAAGATCCTGGCCGACTACGCCGCGCCCGAGGCCCGGGTGGACGAGCACACGCGGCTGTGCCGCACCTCGCTGTTCATGAGCGGCAACCGTGTCGTACGGGCGGTCGAGGTCAAGGGCGACCTGGTGGCGGCGTTGCGCCATGTGGCCAGACAGCCGGAGGTCCGGGCGGTCGAGGAGGCCATCAACCCGCATCTGGAGGAGGACCGCGACCTGGACGACCCGGAGGCCGCGCGGGCGTTCTTCATGCGGGCCGCGCTGCCCGTGGTGCACCATCTGACCGCTGACCCCAGCCGCCCGCCGAATCTGCACCGCCACATGCTGCTGTACCCGGTGAAGACCGGCTGCGGGCCGGCGGTGGCCAGCCTGCTGGCCCGTCAGGACGACCTCGCGGTGAGCAAGGCGAAGTCGGCGATGGCCTCGGGCAAGGGGCGGCACACGATCGTCAGCAGCACGGTCTTCCAGCGCGACGACATCGTCGTACGGATGGTGGACATGGGCGTGCCGCTCGACAGCGAGCCCGCGGTGGCGGCCGGGGTCAGCGGGCCGCGCGCGGCCGCCGTGCTGACCCGGCTCCTCGACGCGGGCGGCGCTGGGAAGAAGAAGATCGACCTGGTCGGCGAGGCCGGGCTGCGGCGCTTCCTCGACGACTGCGACATGGCTCAGGTCACCGACCGCCGCGCGGCGGACTACTGACGCTCCCGCTCCCTCTCCCCCCCGGGTCCCCTGCCCGTAGCCCCGCTACCCCCCGGCCCTTCCCGTACCCACCGACACGTCGTGCGCGGCGGCCGCGCCGTCTTCTTGGAGGCCAGAATGACCACGCAGTCCCACCTCATCGTCGACCATTCCGCGGTCGCCCCCAACCGCCGCCGCGGCGGCGATGTGCGCGCCATGCTCACCCCCACCACGGTGGGCGCCACGAGCGGCTTCATGGGCATGGCCGTCGTACAGCCCGGCGAGCGCGTCACCGAGCACTACCACCCGTACTCCGAGGAGTTCGTGTACGTGGTGTCCGGTGAGCTGGAAGTGGACCTGGACGATATGGCGCATCCGCTCCGTGCCGACCAGGGGCTGCTGATCCCCATCAACATGCGCCACCGGTTCCGCAACGTGGGCGACACCGAGGCCCGGATGGTGTTCCACCTCGGCCCGCTGGCCCCGCGGCCGGAGCTGGGCCATGTGGACACCGAGACCGCCGAGCCCGCCGAGGCCGCGTCGTGACCCGACGGGTGGTGGTCACCGGGCTCGGTGTCGTCGCCCCCGGGGGCGTGGGTGTCCCGGCCTTCTGGGACATGCTCACCGCGGGCCGCACGGCGACCCGCGGCATCACCCTGTTCGACGCCGCCCGGTTCCGTTCGCGGATCGCCGCCGAGTGCGACTTCGACCCCGTGGCCTGCGGGCTGTCGGAGGAGCAGATCGAACGCTCGGACCGGTATGTGCAGTTCGGGCTGGTGGCCGCCACCGAGGCGATGAGCGACGCCGGGCTCGCGCCCGGGGGGCCCGGTGTCAAGGACCCATGGCGGATAGGCGTGTCGATGGGCTCGGCGGTGGCCGCCTCCACCCGGCTGGAGCAGGACTACGTCAAGGTCAGCGAGTCCGGCGCGCGCTGGGATGTGGACCACCGGCGGGCCGGTGCTTATCTGCACCACGCGTTCTCGCCGAGCGCGCTCGCCTCCGGTGTGGCGGAGCTGGCGGGAGCGCACGGGCCGGTGCAGACCGTGTCGACGGGCTGTACGTCGGGTCTCGACGCGATCGGGTACGCCTTCCAGACGATCGAGGAGGACCGGGCCGATGTGTGCGTGGCGGGGGCGGCGGACACCCCGGTCACCCCGCTCACGGTGGCCTGCTTCGACTCCATCAAGGCGACCTCGACGAACAACGACGACCCGGCCCACGCGTCCCGGCCGTTCGACGCCCACCGCGACGGCTTCGTCCTCGGCGAGGGCGCGGCCGTGCTGGTCCTGGAGGAGCTGGAGCACGCGCGGGCCCGGGGGGCCGACGCGTACTGCGAGTTCAAGGGGTTCGCCACCTACGGCAACGCCTACCACATGACCGGTCTGACCCAGGAGGGCCTGGAGATGTCCGAGGCGATCAACCATGCGCTCGGCCACGCCCGCATCGACAGCACCGAGATCGACTACGTCAACGCGCACGGCTCCGGCACCAAGCAGAACGACCGGCATGAGACCGCGGCGGTGAAGCGGTCGCTGGGCGACCACGCGTACAAGACGCCGATGAGCTCGATCAAGTCGATGGTGGGGCATTCGCTCGGGGCGATCGGGGCGATCGAGCTCGCCGCCTGCGCCCTGGCGCTGGCCCACGGCGTGGTCCCGCCCACCGCGAACTACGAGACCCCGGACCCCGAGTGCGACCTGGACTATGTCCCGCGCACCGCGCGCGCCCTGCCGCTGCGCAATGTGCTGTCGGTCGGCAGCGGGTTCGGCGGCTTCCAGTCCGCGGTGGTGCTGGGCCGGGCGGGAGGTTCGGCATGAGCGTGTCTTGGCGCGCTGCGCGGGCTGGACTGAGGAGCCGCGCAGCGACGGAGGAGCGAGCAGCGACGGAGGAGCGAGCAGCGACGAGGGAAGCCCGCGCGTTGGAGCGCGCCAAGACCGAGCGGGAGGGTGCCGCATGAGAACCCGGACCCCCGAAACCCCGGCCCAGGGAACCCGGCCCCGCGAGCGGGCCTTCACCCGCGCCCGCGGGGCGGTGGTGACCGGGCTCGGTGTCATCGCGCCGAACGGCGTGGGCACCGACGCCTTCTGGAAGGCGACCCGGGAGGGGATCAGCTTCCTGGACCGGCTGACCCGCCCCGGCAGCGAACACTTCCCGGTGCGGGTCGCCGGCCAGATCCGCGGCTTCGACCCGGCCACGATGATCGAGGAGCGGCTGCTGGTCCAGACCGACCGCTTCACCCATGTCGCGCTGGCCGCCGCCGACCTCGCGCTCGAGGACTCGCGGCTGCCGGTGGACGACCTCTCGCCGTTCGCCATCGGCGTGGTGACCGCGGCCGGTTCCGGGGGCGGCGAGTTCGGCCAGCGCGAGCTCCAGCAGCTGTACAGCCAGGGGCCGCGCCATGTGGGCCCGTTCCAGTCCATCGCCTGGTTCTACGCGGCCAGCACCGGCCAGGTCTCCATCCGCGGCGGCTTCAAGGGCCCCTGCGGGGTGCTGGCCAACGACGAGGCCGGCGGTCTGGACGCGCTGGCGCACGCACGGCGGTCGATCCGGCACGGGGCGGACGCGGTCGTCGTGGGCGCCACCGAGGCGGGGCTCGCCCCGTACTCGATGGTGTGCCAGCTGGGGTGGCGGGAGCTCAGCCGGGCCCGTGAGGCGGGCCGGGCCTATCTGCCGTTCACCGCCGACGCGTGCGGCTTCGCGCCCGGCGAGGGCGGGGCGATGTTCGTCGTGGAGGAGGAGGGGGCGGCCCGCCGCCGCGGGGTGCCGATCCGCGGGTTCATCAGCGGCCACGGGGCGACCTTCACCGGGGCGTCCCGATGGGAGCGGTCCCGGGAGGGGCTCGCCCGCGCGATCCGGGTGGCGCTGGAGGACGCGGACTGCGCGCCCGAGGAGATCGACGTGGTGTTCGCGGACGCGCTCGGTGTGCCGGAGGCGGACCGGGCCGAGGCGCTGGCCATCGCGGACGCCCTCGGCGAGCACGGCTCCCGGGTCCCGGTCACCGCGCCGAAGACCGGCTTCGGCCGGGCGCACTGCGCGGCTCCCGTGCTGGATGTGGCGGCCGCGGTGCTCGCGATGGAACACCGCATGGTGCCGCCCACACCGTATGTCACCGATGTCTGCCATGACCTCGACCTGGTCACCCGCAGTCCCCGCCCCGCCGAGCTGCGGACGGCGCTGGTGCTCAGCCGGGGGCTCATGGGTTACAACGCGGCGCTCGTGCTCCGCGGCCCGGAAGGAGATATCTGATGTCCCGTCAATTCAGCCACCCCGAGTTGGCCGCGCTCATGAAGAAGTGCGCCGGCCTGACCGTCGACCCGGCCGCTCTCGCCGGGTCGCCCGAGATGACCTTCACCGAGTTCGGCCTCGACTCGCTCGGCCTGCTCGCCATCGTCGGCGAGCTGGAGAACCACTACGGCATGCCCATCGAGCCGGGCGCCGAGAGCTGCAAGACCCCCAATGACTTCATCGACGTCATCAACGTCTCGATCACCGCAGGAGCATGAGATGCCCGGGCACACCGACAACGAGATCACAATCGCGGCACCGATGGACCTCGTCTGGGACATGACCAACGACATCGAGCGCTGGCCCGACCTGTTCAGCGAGTACGCCTCGGTCGAGGTGCTGCGGCGGGAGGGGGACACCACCACCTTCCGGCTGACCATGCACCCCGACGAGAACGGCAAGGTCTGGAGCTGGGTGTCCGAGCGGGAGACCGCCCGCGATGTGCACACCGTGTGGGCGCGCCGGGTCGAGACCGGCCCGTTCGCCTTCATGAACATCCGGTGGGAGTACGAAGAGACGCCCAAGGGCACCCGGATGCGCTGGACCCAGGACTTCGAGATGAGGCCCGACGCGCCGGTCGACGACGCCGGGATGACGGACCTCATCAACCGCAACTCCAAGGTCCAGATGGAGCTCATCCGGGACAAGATCGAGCAGCGCGCCCGCGCGACGGTGGAGGCCTGACGATGTATCGCACCATGATCGTCGCCAAGATGAACCGGGACGCGGGGCCCGGCATCGCCAAGGTCTTCGCCCACTCCGACCAGGGCGAACTGCCGAAGCTGATCGGGGTCACCGGCCGCAGTCTGTTCCAGTTCGGCGATGTGTATCTGCATCTGATCGAGGCCGACCGGCCGCCGGCGGAGCAGGTCGCCCGGTACGTCAAGCACCCGGAGTTCCGTGACGTCAGCGAGCGGCTCCAGCCGTTCGTCCAGGCGTACGACCCGGAGACCTGGCGGGAGCCGAAGGACGCCATGGCCCACGAGTTCTACCGCTGGGAGCGCGACCGCGCCTGACCAGGGCCGGAAAGGAGCCGGAAGGGAGCACCACTGTGGTCGCGGAATGGGTGCGCTGCGAGCGCTGCGCCGACCTGATCTACGGCAAGAGGTTCGCGCGCACCCTGCGCGTATGCCCGGACTGCGGCTGGCACAGCCCGCTGACCGCGCGGCAGCGGCTGGACCAACTGCTCGACGCCGGCTCCGCGGCGCCGGTCGGTGAGGTCCAGCCGCTGCACGATCCGCTGGAGTTCGCCGACACCCGGCCGTACGCGGAGCGGCTGGCGGACGCGCGGGCGAAGACGGGGCTGCGGGAGGCGGTGATCTGTGCCCTGGGCCGGATCGAGGAACAGCCGGTGGTCGTGGCGGCGATGGACTTCCGGTTTCTCGGCGGCAGCCTGGGCTGCGGGGTGGGCGCGCTGATCTGCGAGGCGGCACGGACCGCCCTCGCGCGGCGCGTCCCGCTGCTGCTGGTCACCGCCTCCGGCGGGGCCCGGATGCAGGAGGGCGCGCTGGCCCTGATGCAGATGGCCAAGACCGCGCAGGCGATGGCCGAGCTGGACGAGGCCGGGATTCTGACGGTCACGCTGATCACCGATCCGACGTACGGGGGCGTGGCGGCCTCCTACGCCACCCTCGCCGATGTGCTCGTCGCCGAGCCGGGCGCGCGGCTGGGCTTCGCCGGGCCCAGGGTCATCGAGCAGACGACCGGGGAGCGGCTGCCGGAGGGCTTCCAGACGGCGGAGTTCCTGATGGAGCACGGCATGATCGACAACATCGTGCCGCGCTCCGCCCTCCGGCCCACCCTGGCCCGTCTGCTGGCGCTGGGCCGCCCGGCCCCGTCCGAGGCCGGGGCAGGGGCAGGGGCCGGGGCCGAGCCGGCCGAGGCGCCGCACACCGCCCCCGGGGAGCAGCGCCCGGCCGCCGCCGAGGGCCGGGCGGCGCGGGGCACGGTCGTACGGCGGCTCGAGGAGGTGGCGGAGCGGGACGCCTGGGAGGCGGTGCGGACGGCCCGGCAGTCCGAACGCCCCACCGTGATGGACTACTTCGGCCAGATCCTCGACGACTTCCACGAGCTGCACGGCGACCGGCTCCTGGAGGACTGCCCCGCCGTGGTCGGCGGCCCGGGAAGGCTGGGCGGGCGGCCGGTGATGGTGATCGGGCAGCACAAGGGCGGGGCGAGCCTGGCGGAGCGGCAGGCGCACCGGTTCGGGATGCCCGCGCCCAGCGGCTACCGCAAGTCCGCGCGGCTGATGCGGATGGCGGCCAAGCTGGGGCTGCCCGTGATCACCCTGATCGACACGCCGGGCGCCCACCCGGGCCCGGACGCGGAGCGCGGCGGCCAGGCGCTGGCCATCGCGGACAATCTGCGGCTGATGTCGCGGCTGCCGGTGCCCGTGGTGGCGGCGGTGGTCGGCGAGGGGGGCAGCGGTGGCGCGCTCGCGCTGGCCGTCGCCGACCGGGTGCTGATCAGCGCGGGCGGCATCTACTCGGTCATCAGCCCCGAGGGCTGCGCCGCCATCTTGTGGAAGAACCCCGAGGCGGCCAGGGCCGCCGCGGCGGCCCTGCATCTCGACCCCAGGGAGCTGCTGCGGCTCGGGGTGGTCGACGGGGTCGTACCGGAGCCGCCGGACGGCGCCCACCGCGACCCCGCCAAGGCCGCCGCCCTGCTCGGCGACGCGCTCGCCGAGACCCTCGGCGAGCTGGTGCCGTGGGACCCGGGCCGGCTGCTGCGGGCGCGGGCAGAGCGCTTCGGCCACTTCGGGCTGGACACGGGGGTGACCGCCGGGTACGCCGGCGGCCGGCTACACACCGATAGAGGTGCATCGTGACAGCGGACAGCCACACCACGGACCATCGCGAGAACGGACACCGGCCGGGCGCGGTCGTGCTGCCCCCGCACACCACGCTGGATTCGCTGTGCCGCAGCGTGACGGAGCTGGCGAAGGCCGCGGCGAAACAGCCGCGGCGCATCACCCTGCGGCACGGACAGACGACGGTGGAAATGGAGTGGCCCGATCCGGCCGGTTCTGACCACGCGTCCTCCGGTGTCCCCATGCCCCCGGCCCCCGCCGCTCCGCCGGCCCCCGCCCCGCCACCGCATCCGGAGACACACACGGCCGGACCGGACCCCGCGGTGACCGACGGGGCGCGGCCGGAGCCCGGGACCCGGCAGACGGGGGCCGGGCTCCGGTTCGTGTGCGCGTCGACGGTCGGCACGTTCTACCACGCGCCCGAGCCGGGGTCCCCGCCGCTCATCTCGGTCGGGGACACGGTCAAGCCGGGGCAGCCGATCGGTGTGCTCGAGGTCATGAAGATGATGAGCACCATCGAGTCGGACGTGGCCGGGCGGGTGGTGGAGATCCTGGTGCCCAACGGGCAGCCCGTGGAGTACCAGCAGCCCCTCATCGCGGTGGAGCCCGGGCCCGCCGCCGGGCCGGTGTGATCCGCGTGTTCTCCACCGTACTCGTGGCGAACCGCGGCGAGATCGCGGTGCGTGTGCTGCGCGCCTGCCGGGAGCTCGGCATGCGCACCGTCGCGGTGTACTCCACCGCCGACCGCGACTCGGCCCAGGTCAGGCTCGCGGACGAGGCCGTGCACATCGGCCCGCCGCAGTCGAAGGCCAGCTATCTCAGCGTCCCGGCGATCATCGAGGCGGCGCGCCGCACCGGGGCGCAGGCCATCCACCCCGGATACGGATTCCTGTCCGAGGACCCGGACTTCGCGGAGGTGTGCGAGGACTCCGGGATCACCTTCATCGGCCCCCCGGCCGAGGTGATGCAGCGCCTCGGCGACAAGGCGGCGGCCCGCGCGCTGATGGCGGAGGCGGGCCTGCCGGTGCTGCCGGGCAGTACGGGAGCGGTGGCCACGCCCGCGGAGGCCAGGGACATCGCCGGGCGGATCGGCTATCCGCTGATCCTCAAGGCGGTGGCGGGCGGCGGCGGGCGCGGCATGGCGGTGGTCCGCGAACCGGACGCGCTGGTGCCCGCGTTCAACGAGACGCGAGCCCACGCCCGCGCGGTGTTCGGCGACGAGCGCCTCTACATGGAGCGGTTCGTGGAGGACGCGCGCCATGTGGAGGTGCAGGTGCTCGCGGACCGGCACGGCAAGGTGGTCCACCTCGGCGAGCGCGACTGCTCCGTACAGCGGCGCCACCAGAAGATGGTGGAGGAGGCGCCCGCGCCGAATCTGCCCCAGGAGCGGCGCACCGCGATGTGCGCGGCGGCGGTGCGCGGCGCGGCGGCGGTGGGGTATGTCGGGGCGGGCACCTTCGAGTTCGTGCTCACGCCCGACCACGAGTTCTATCTGATGGAGATCAACTGCCGGCTTCAGGTCGAGCACCCGGTCACCGAGATGGTGACCGGGATCGACATCGTCCGGGAGCAGATTCTCGTCGCCGCCGGGCAGCCCCTGACGTTCGGTCAGGGCGATGTGGTGCGGCGCGGAACGGCGATCGAATGCCGGGTCAACGCCGAGGACCCGGACCGCGGCTTCGCGCCCACACCCGGCACCCTGACGGAGTTCACACCGCCCGGGGGGCCTTTCGTGCGGGTGGACACCCATGCCTTCCCGGGGTGGCGGGTGGGTCCGGACTACGACTCGCTGCTGGCGAAGGCCGTGGTCTGGGCGCCCGACCGCGAGCAGGCGCTCGCCCGCATGGACCGGGCCCTGGGCGAGTTCCGGGTCGGCGGCGGGGGCGTACGGACCACGCTGGGCTTTCTGCGGCGGGTTCTGGCGCGCCCGGAGTTCCGGTCGGCGACGCACACCACGGGGCTGATCGGAACGATGGGCCGAAAAGATGACTCGGCATCAGCCCATTCGCGCGGCGAACGAGTGAAGTCGACGGATATCTCCACCCGGAGGGCTTACAACCGGCCCGAAGGCAGGCCGCGTCAAGTGGCAGCGGGGCCCCCCGTCGCTGACGGTTGATAAGACACCTACACGATCCCTTTATCTGGCAAATGTCAGTAATCGCGCAGGTGCCGGAAGGAATGACTCATGCGATCTACTCGCGCACTCATCGCCGGGGCGGCGCTCGCCGCATCCCTGTCCCTGGGCGCACCCGCCGCCGCGTTCGCCGCTGACGTCTCCGACCCGGGCGGCCAGGGGGGCTACTCCAGCGGTCAGGAGTCCGACGAATACGGCTCCGGCAGCTCCTGGAAGGAGAAGGAGAACAAGGAGGGCAAGGAGGAGGGGGACTGGAGCGGCAAGGGCAAGGAAGAGGACTTCGGCAAGGAAGAGTTCGGCAAGGGCAAGGAAGAGTTCGGCAAGGAGAAGGAAGAGGACTTCCGCAAGGAAGAGTTCGGCAAGGAAGAGTTCGGCAAGGAGAAGGAAGACAGCTGGGGCGGCAAGGGCAAGGAAGAGGAGAAGAAGGAGGAGGGGGGCTGGGGCGGCAGCAGCTCCTGGAAGGAGAAGGAGAAGGAGGGCGAGCACGGCAAGCCCCACGGTGGCGTCCACACCGGTGGCGGTGGCATGGCCACGACCGGTGGCGGCATGGCCGCCGGCTCACTCCTGCTCCTCGGCGGCCTCGGCGCCGGAGCCTACGCCCTGCGTCGCCGCAAGCCCACCGGCACCGCGATCTGAGGGTGAACGAACTCTTTTCATAGCCCCGCTGCCGTGGCCGACACCGCTTGTCGCGGTCGGCCACGGCAGCGCCGCTCTCCGCCGGCGAAGAAAGGCAGTTTCCCCATGGGCAAGCAGGGCGGGGCCGACGGCAACACCCGCGCTCTCCGCTGGGCCGCCGCGTCGGCCCTCATCGGCGTCTTCCTGATCTACAACTCGGTCGACGCGGCCTCCACCCAGCCATCGCCATCGCCGAAGAAACCGGCGGCCAGCGGGCCGGTGCTCACCCCCCGCCCGGAGACGGCCGCCCCCCAGGAGGTCCGGCTCGGGCCGGCGCTGCCGCGCTCGCCCGCCAGACATCTGGACATCCCCTCCATCGGGGTGAGCGCGCCGTTCACCGAGCTGACGCTCGACCGGTCGGGGGTGCTGATCCCGCCGCCCTCCGACAACAACAACCTGGCCGGCTGGTTCAACGGCGGCCCGTCCCCCGGCGAGCGGGGCAACGCCATCGTGGCGGGGCATGTGGACACCAAGACGGGCCCGGCGGTGTTCTATCCGCTCAGCACGCTGAAGAGCGGCGCCCGGGTGACCATCACCCGCGCCGATGGAATCGTCGCGACCTTCGTCGTCGACTCGGTGGAGACGTTCAGCAAGGCGAACTTCCCCGACGACCGGGTGTACGGGCAGACCCCCGACGCGCAGCTGCGCCTGATCACCTGCGGGGGTTCATACGACCGCACCGTCCGCGACTACACCGCCAATGTCGTGGTGTTCGCCCATCTCGAGTCCTTCCGGTGGGCCTGAGCCACCACCTGAGCCACCACCTGAGTCACCGTCCGGAACGCCGTGACAGCCGGGTGCCCGCGTGAACACCGCCACGCGGGCACCCGGCTGTCGTATGTCCTGCCGCCGGCCGCGGTTACCCGGGCACCCGGCTGTCGAACGCGTGCAGATAGGGGTTGACGGGGGCGATGCCGGTGACGCTCAGCCCGGCCTCGGTCATGCGCGTCACCAGGCTGTCCGAGGAGTGTTTCCGGCCCCCCACGTTGAGGAGCAGGAACAGGTCCATGGCGGTGGTGAACCTCATCGAGGGGCTGTTGTCGAGCAGGTTCTCGATCACCAGGACCCGGGCGCCCGGAGGGGCCGCCGCCACCACGTTGGCCAGGGTCCGGCGGGTGGACTCGTCGTCCCACTCCAGTATGTTCTTGATGATGTACAGGTCGGCCCGCACCGGGATCTCCTGCCGGCAGTCGCCGGGCACCAGCCGGGCGCGCGAGGCCAGCGGCCCGCCGTCGCGCAGCCGCGGATCCGCGTTCGCCACCACCTGCGGGAGGTCGAGCAGGGAGCCGCGCAGCGCCGGGTGCTTCTCCAGCAGGGACGCCAGGACGTGCCCCTGGCCGCCGCCGATGTCCGCCACCTCCGCGGCCCCGCCGAGGTCGAGGAAGGCGGCGAGCTCCGCGGCGGACTGCCTGCTGGAGGTGGTCATCGCCTTGTCGAACACACGGGCCGAGTCCGGCGCGTCCTCGTGCAGATAGGTGAAGAAGCCCTTGCCGTGGATCTCGTCGAACACGCAGGTGTCCGAGCGCACGGCCTCGTCGAGCCGCGGCCAGGTGTGCCAGGTCCACGGCTCGGTGCACCACAGGCAGATGTACTTCAGGCTGTCCGGGGCGTCCTCGCGCAGCAGCCGGGACATCTCGGTGTGCGCGATCCGGCCGTCCTCGGTCTCCGCGAAGACTCCACAGCAGGCCAGGGAGCGCAGCAGCCGGCCCAGCCGCTCGGGCTCGGCGCCCACGGCGGTGGCCAGCTCCGCGACGGTGGCGGGCCGCTCCCCCAGGGCGTCGGCGACGCCCAGGGAGGCGGCCGCGCGAACGGCGGCCGCCCGCGCCGCGCCGAAGACGAGTTCCCGCAGCTGCGGGGCGGCCTTGGACGGAACGCCGTCGGCGGGGGCGGTCGCTGTCTTGGGCGGGGTGGTGCGTATGGACGTCATGACGCCTCCTTGGCGCAGTGTCCGACGGGCTCGGAGACGGTGCAGGTGTTGCCCTCGAAGGTGTTGCCGGGCCCGGCGTCCCGGTCGGCGATGTCCGCGGGCTGGTTGTTCGCCATCACGTTGTCCTTGATGGCGTTGCCGCTGTTCTTGGCGCCCACGGCGCTGGGGAACAGCACGATCCCGCCGGACATCGGTGAGGTGCCCGCGTTGTCCCGCACCGTGTTGCCGGTGATCCGGACCTCCTCCACGCCGGTGAGCAGGATTCCGGTGCCCTGGATGAAGTCGAGGCGGGGGTTGGGCGGGCAGTACTTGTTGTTCTCGTAGACCTGGTTGCCGACGATGGACAGGTCCCCGGCGCGGGGCGTCCCCTCGTCGCCCACGACGAACACGCCGCCGCAGTTGCCGGTGAGGGTGTTGGACTCGACGGTGAGCACCCTGACGCGCCGGATGCCGACCCCGACCCGGTTGCCGGTCAGCCGGTTGCCCCGGATGACCGCGCCCCTGGTGTCGATGGCCGCGCCCTCCTCGTCGACGGTGTTGGCGATGAAGATGCCCGACTGGCCGTTGTCCTTGGAGGTGTTGCTGCGGAAGACACCGCGGGTGGACTTCTCCTGGCCGATGCCCTGCTGGCCGTTCTGCACGGCGGTCACCGTGCGTACGTCCATCTGGTCGGTGTGCTTTCCCCAGATGCCGTTCTTGGCGAAGCCGGTGACCTTCAGCGAGCGGATCCGCACACCGGTGACGAGCTGTTCGGCCGTACCGGTGACGCAGATGCCGGTCTGGGCCATGGCGCAGGCGTTGGTGCCCGCCTGCTCCGGGGGCTGGATGACGGTCGTCTCGCCCGCCCCGCGCAGGGTCAGGCCGGAGGTGGTGATCTGCACGTTCTCCCGGTAGGTGCCGGCCTCGACGAGGATGGTGTCACCGGGCTTGGCGGCGTCCACCGCGGCCTGGATGGACTCGCCCGGGTGGACGATGTGCTGGGTGTTGGCGTGGGCGGTCGGCAGCGGACCGAGTTCGATGACGAGGGCGGCCGTGAGGACCGCGAGGTAGCGAAACTGACGAGTGCGCATGAACAGAAAGCTAGGTAGGGTGCGCGCCACCTGCCACTTATGCCCCCTTATGCACTAACCGCCGCGGCTCGCCAGGCCCAAGGAGTGTCTGCCGCATCGCCTGCGGCCCCGCGCGTTACGCGTCGCGGGCGAGCACGCGGGAGGAGCCGACCGGGAGGTCCCACAGCGCCTCGCGCGGCAGCCGCGCCGCCTCCCACGCCGCACGGACCCGCAGCAGCGGCTGCAACGGGGGCTCGGCGGAGAGCAGAAAGGTGGACCAGTGCATGGGCATCATCACCCGCGCCCCCACATCCCCGAACGCCCGTACGGCCTCCTCCGGGTCGGTGTGCACCGTACGCAGCATCCAGCGCGGCTCGTACGCGCCGATGGGCAGCAGCGCCAGGTCGATCCCCGGGTAGCGGCGGCCGATCTCCCGGAACCAGTGCCCATAGCCGGTGTCGCCCGCGAAGTAGCTCCGCCGCCCGCCCGGGGCGGTGATGACCCAGCCGCCCCACAGGGAGCGGCAGGTGTCGGTCAGGGTGCGCTTGCTCCAGTGGTGGGCGGGCACGAAGTCGAACCGCACCGGCCCGTCCGCGCCCGGCAGTTCGGCCGCCTCCCACCAGTCCAGCTCGGTGACGTCGGTGAAGCGGCGCGCCCGGCACCAGGCGGCGAGCCCGGCGGGGACGAACAGCGGGGTGGCGCGCGGCAGCCGCTTGAGGGTGGGCGCGTCGAGGTGGTCGTAGTGGTTGTGGCTGATGACCACCGCGTCGACGGGCGGCAGGTCCTCCCAGCGCACCCCGACCGGGGTGACCCGGGGCGGGGTGCCGAGGATCCGGCGGGACCAGACGGGGTCGGTGAGCACGGTCAGCCCGCCGGTCCGCAGCACACAGCTGGCGTGCCCCGCCCAGGTGACCGCGGTGTCGCCGGGCCCGGCGACCGGCAGCGGGCCCGGCTCGAAGGGGAGTTCGGGGATCTGCCGGAGGGACTCGACGGGCGGGCGCAGCCGGCCCTCGCGGGCCAGCCGGGCGATCGCCCGGACACCGGGCAGCGGGGAGGTGAGGCGGTGGGTGAACGACCGCGGCCAGGTGCGGAGCTCACCGCGGGGGCGCGGGGCGGCGAGCGGCGGGGCCGCCGCCTGGCCGGGGCGCGTCCGCGCGGCGGGGCGTCGCCCGGCCGGCTGCGCCTGATCTGCCGGCTGGGCCTGATCTGCCTGATCGGTCATGGCAGTGGGCTCCCTTCTGTGCCGGTCGGCCTCGGTCCGGCCTGGGCCAGCTCGCGGAAGGCCGTCTCGAAGGCGGACAGCGCCGCGGCCACATGCGGCACCCGCAGCGGGTCCGCGGCGGCGAGCGCGGCCAGCCGCGCCTGGTCCCCGGTGCCGAGCAGCGGCAGGGTCGAAAGCCGCACCCGCAGGGCGTGCGGGGCGTCGCCGAAGCGGTGCCCGCCCGGTACGGGCCGGCCCAGCCGCCGGGTCAGCTCGCGCTCCAGCTCCACCGAGTCGGTGATGCCGCGGGCGGCCAGGTCGCCGCGCAGCTCGTCGAGGTCGGCGTACAGCTGACGGCCGGCCTGCGGGGGGCGGCACAGCGCGCCGACGGCGGTGAGCGCGCGGTAGGCCGCCGCGGCCACCGCCCCATGGGCGCGGGCCGCGGCCGCCGTACGCTCGCGGACCGGCTCGGGCTCGTCGAGGGCATGGGCGGCGGCCGCGGCCACGGGCGGCAGCGGCACGCCCCGCACCGCGTCCAGGGTGGACAGCACCCGGACGCGCAGCTCCACACCGCGCTCGGTGGCGGGGAACCGGGCGACCGCGGCGGGCCAGCCGGGCGGGGTGAAGGCGCCGGCCAGGTCGGTGACCACCACCACGTCCTCGGGGCACATCTCGGCGGGGCTCAGCAGCACCGTGCCATGGGGGTGGTGCACGGTGTCCCGCCAGGTCTCGTCGCTCACGATCAGCAGCCCCTCGGCCACGGCCGCCTCGCACACCTCGTGCAGCAACTCGGGCGGCGCGGTGGTGCCGGTCGGGTCGTCGGCGACGGACAGCAGCAGCACCCGCGGCTCGCCCTCCTCGGCGCGGACCCGGCGGACGGTCTCCAGCAGCGCGAACGCGTCGGGGACGCCGCCGCACTCGGCGGGCACCGGCGCGTGGTACGCGGGGCGGCCGACCAGCCGGGCCAGCGGTGCGTACCAGGCGGCGCTGGGCCGGGTCAGCAGTACGTCGCCGCCGACCGCGGCGAGCAGCGCGAGCAGCAGCGGCTGCCCGCCGGGGGCGGCCGCGACATGCCCGGGGTCCGTCCACAGGCCGCGCCGCTCCCAGTAGCCGCAGGCGGCGGCGCGCAGCGCCGGGCCGCCGCCGACCGGCTCGGGCGCGGTGCGGCCGGCCGCACCGGCGAAGCGCGCGGCCAGCTCCGGAAGGACCGGCAGGCCGCCGTCCTCGGGGTCCGCCGGAGCCGGGGCGGTCAGCTCCCGCTGCATTCGAAACACACCTCCGGATCGACGGAATCGACTGACTCGACTGTCTCCGCTGTGTCCGTTGTTTCTGTCCCGCCCCGTCCACCTTCGCAGATCAAAGGATCCGGCGGCGGAGCCGACACGTGGGCCGGTGCCGTTTGCCCGGGGCGGCGGCGGGCACCCGGCCCGTATGACAGGGATGCCTCAGCAACGCGACGTGGTGGACCTGCTCACCGCGGACCACCGCGAGGTCCAGGTTCTCTTCGAGGGATACCGGGCGAACGCCGACCCGGGGCAGCGGCGGCTGCTGGTGGAGCGGATCACCGTCGAGATCGTCCGGCACTCGGTCGCCGAGGAGCAGTATCTGTATCCGACGGTCCGCAGGGCGCTGCCCGACGGCGACGAGGTCGCGGAGCGGGAGATCGAGGAGCTGTCCGAGGCCGAGCGGATCCTGGGCGACCTGGAGGACCTGGACCCCGCCGACCGGCGGTTCGACTCGCTGGTCCGCGAGCTGTACGACGTGGTGTCCATGCACATCCGCGGCGAGGAGGACGTGATCTTCCCCGAGCTGCGCGAGCGGCTCACCGAGGAGGAGCGGATGGCGCTCGGGCTGCGGGTCGGCGAGGCCAAGGCCGCCACCCCGGACCCGCCGGGCGGGCAGATCGGCGGCGGGCAGGCCGGCGGCGGGTCGGTCAGCACGGGGCGTCCGCTCGCCGAGCGGGTGCGGGAGTGGCTCTCCGGCCCGGGCCGGGCCTGACGAGCCTGATCAGATCCCGCTCGATGTCGCGGCCACGGGTGCGTACGACGGTCCCGGCGAGCTGGGCCAGCTTGCGGTTGGTCCGCTGGGAGGCGCGCCGCAGCAGGTCGAAGGCGGCGTCCGCGTCGCAGCCCAGCGCGTGCATCACGATGCCGCACGCCTGGTCGACCACCGGGCGTGAGCGCAGCGCCGCGTCCAGCCGGCCCAGCTCGGTCAGCGCGGCGCGGTAGCGCACATCGCGCGCCAGGCTCTCGGTGGCGAGGTCGCCGAGCAGCTGGATGGCACCCCGGGCCGCCTCCGCCAGGGGGCCGGGGCGCAGCCCGTAGACGGAGATCGCGATGGTCAGGCCCTCGCGGACGAAGGGCAGGGTGGCGCTGGAGCGCACGCCGGCGTCCAGCGCCGTGGCCCGGTAGTCCGGCCACCTCCGGTCGTGCAGCAGGTCGTCCGCGGCGGCCGGGCGGCCGGTGGCCCGGGCGGCCGGGATCGGGCCCTCGCCCGAGGCGAGCTGCACCGCGACCAGCGCGGACAGATCGGGATGGGTGGCCGCGCTCGGCTGCTCCCCCGGACCGGGGCCGGGGTCGAGGAGGGCGGTGGCGGTGGCCCCGCAGCCGGTAGGGGTGCACGACGCGGCCTGTTCCGCCAGCACGGCGAGGCCGCGGTCCAGCGAGGGGAGACGCTCCGGCATGGTCGGGTCCAGTCCTTCGAGTCCTTTCACGGCGCTCTGTCCGCCTCTTCGGCTGCCCACCGCCCGGCCGGGGAAACGGGCGATGCGCCGCTGCCCCTCCCTTGGGCGGGCTACGGTGAACGCATGTCCGGGGCACAGGAGTACGGCGCCGAGTTGGCGGATTTCCGCGCCCGCGTCGCCGAACTGCGGACCGCGCGGGCACTGCCCTCGCACGAGCGGGACTCCGTACTGGACGCCGCCCTCATCGAACTCCAGCATGTGGTGGAGGTGCTGTGGCCGTGGTATGAGCGGCTGGCCGCCGCCGAGCCGGGCCCCGGCCGCACCGATCCGCAGGAACAGCGGCTGCTGCGCGCCCTGTTCCAGCGGCTGCCGACCGCCGTCGCCCTGCTGGACCGCGACTGCGTGGTGCGGCGGATGAACGCCTCGGCCGCGCAGCTCTTCCGGACCCGCGCCGGCTACGCCGCCGGGCGCCCGCTGACCGACTCCCTGCGGCCCGACGGGCGGGCGGTGCTGCGCTCCCAGGCCGCCGCCGTCGCGCGCGGCGAGGGCGGGCGCAGCCTGGTGGTGCGGCTGCCGGGGCCCGACCGCGGGGCGCTGCGGGCGACTCTCACCGCCCTGCACCCACCGGACGAGCCGCACCCCGCTGTGCTGGCGGTGTTCCAGCCCACCGGCCCGGACGAGACCGACGTCCAGCCACGGACACCCCGGCCCGGCCTTGACGAGGTGACACGCCACACCGAGCTGCTCGACCTGGTCGACGACATGGCCACCGCGCTGCTCGCCCCGGCGGCGCCCGACGGCGACGGCCCCGAGGCCGTCCTCGGCCGGGCGGCCGCCGTGCTGCACGGCCGCTTCGCGGACTGGGTGATCGCCGATGTGTGCCCGGGCCCGGCGCGGCCGGCGGCCGTGCGCCGGGTGGTGACGCTGGGCCCGCCGGAGGCCGCGGGCGCCCGCGCGGACTCGGTGGCCGGGCAGGACCCGGCCGACTGTCCGCTGGTGGCCGAGGCGATACGCGACGGGGCCGCCGCGCTGCGGGTGCGGCCCCAGGACGCGGGCGCCTTCGGCCACGACGCCTCGGGCGCGCCCGTCCTGGTCCGCGAGGAGGTCACCTCGCTGCTGTGCGTCCCGCTGCGCGCCGCGCCCGCGGCACCGGTGCTGGGCGCGCTCACGCTCTTCCGTACGGGCGGGCGCGGGGCGTTCGCGATGGCGGAGGCGGGCGTGGTGGACCGGGTGTCCCGCCATATCGCCCTGGCGCTGGGCTGAGTCCCGCCCCCGTAGCTGCGCGGTGTTTCCTTCCCCGCGCCCCGGTTACCCGTCGCCTCGTGGCACCAGCGCCGTGAGTGGCGGCAGCGCCGTGAGTGGCGGCACGCCATGACGGGCACGAGCGTTCGAGGAGGGCCCCGCCATGACCGAGTACGGCTATTTCCTGGCCGCGGAGGAACACGGGCCCGCCGACCTCGTCGAGCAGGCGCGGATGGCGGAGCAGGCGGGCTTCTCCCGCCTGTGGATCTCCGACCACTACCACCCCTGGAACCGGGAACTGGGCCAGGCCTCGTTCGTCTGGTCGGTGATCGGCGCGCTCGCCCAGGCGACCTCGCTGCCCGTGCAGACCGCGGTGACCTGCCCCATCATCCGCGTCCATCCGGCGATCGTCGCCCAGGCCGCCGCCACCAGCGCGGTGCTGCTGGAGGGCCGCTTCCGGCTGGGGGTGGGCTCCGGGGAGGCGCTGAACGAGCATGTGCTGGGCGACCGCTGGCCCCAGGCGGCCATCCGGCTGGAGATGCTCGAGGAGGCCGTGGCGGTGATGCGCCAGCTCTTCGAGGGGCGCCAGGTCAGCCACCACGGCAAGCACTACACGGTGGAGAACGCGCGCCTGTACACGGTGCCCGAGGAGCCGGTGCCCATCGACATCGCGGCCTTCGGCTCGGCCGCCGCCGCGCTGGCCGGGCGGGTCGGCGACGGCTTCATCACGATGGTCCCCGACGCCGAGCTGGTCGCGCGCTTCCGGCGCGGCAGCGGCGCGGGCGGCAACACCAAGCCGGCCAGCGGGGGCCTCCAGGTGTGCTTCGGCCCGGACGCCGACGACGCGCTGCGCACCGCCCACCGGCTGTGGCCGGCCGTGGCGCTGCCGGGCGCGCTGCTGACCCAGCTGGCCACCCCCGCCCAGTTCGAGCAGGCCGGCGAGCTGGTCACCCCCGAACGGCTGGCCCAGCAGGTGACCTGCGGCGACGACCCGGACGCGCATGTGGCCGCGCTCAGGGCGTACGCCGACGCCGGATTCGACACCGTCTACGTCAACCAGATCGGCCCCGAACAGCGCGGCTTCTTCGACTTCTACCGCACCAAGGTGCTGCCGCGGCTGACCGGCTGAGCCGGTCGACAGGAGTGACCACCATGACCGAGAAAGTCGCCGACCACCTCCTGGCCCGGCTGCGCGAGTGGGGTGTCCGGCATGTCTTCGGCTGCCCAGGCGACGGCATCGGCGGGCTGCTCGCCGCGTGGGCGCGGGCCGGGGACGAGCCACGGTTCGTACGGTCCCGGCACGAGGAGATGTCCGCGTTCGAGGCCGTCGGATACGCCAAGTTCAGCGGGCGGCTCGGGGTCTGTGCGGCGGGCTCGGGCCCCGGCGCGATCCATCTGCTCAACGGCCTGTACGACGCGAAGCTCGACCACGCCCCCGTGGTGGCGCTGGTCGGCCAGACGCACCGCAGCGCGATGGGCGGCTCCTACGAGCAGGAGGTGGACCTGCACAGCCTGTTCAAGGACGTGGCGTCCGACTACCTGGAGACGGTGACGGTCCCCGAGCAACTGCCGAACGTGCTCGACCGGGCGATCCGCACCGCGTACGCCCGCCGCTCCCCCACCGCCGTGATCATCCCGGCGGACGTCCAGGAGCTGCACTACTCCCCGCCCATTCAGGCGTTCACCATGGTGCCCTCCAGCCTGGACCGCAGCGGCTGGTCCGCGGTGCCCGCCGCGAGCGCGCTGGAGCGGGCCGCGGATGTGCTGAACGCGGGCGACAGGGTGGCGATCCTGGTCGGCCAGGGCGCCGCGGGGGCGCGCGCGGAGGTCGAGGCGATCGCCGAGCTGCTGGGCGCGGGGGTGGCCAAGGCGCTGCTGGGTCTCGATGTGCTCGGCGATGAACTGCCGTATGTCACCGGGTCCATCGGGGCGCTGGGCACCCGGCCCTCGTACGAGCTGATGCGGGACTGCGACACGCTGCTGACCATCGGCTCCAACTTCCCGTACGCCGAGTTCCTGCCGGAGTTCGGCACCGTCCGGGCGGTGCAGATCGACCTCGATCCGCACATGATCGGCATGCGCTACCCGTACGAGGTCAATCTCGTCGGCGACGCCCGCGAGACCCTGCTGCGGCTGACACCGCTGCTGCGGCCCAGGGAGGACCGCGACTGGCAGGAGCGGATCGTCGCGGAGGTACGTCGGTGGCGCGAGGTGATGCGGCACCGCGCCGAGCTGACCGCCGACCCGATCAACCCCGAGTACGTCGCCCACTGCCTGGACTCGCTGCTGCCCGGCGACGCCGTCCTCACCTGCGACTCGGGCTCCGTGGCCCACTGGTACGCCCGTCAGTTGCGGATGCGCGGCCAGATGCGCGGCTCGCTGTCGGGGACGCTGGCCGCCATGGGCTGCGGGGTGCCGTACGCGATCGGCGCCAAGTTCGCCCGGCCCGACCGGCCGGTGGTGGCGCTGGTCGGGGACGGCGCGATGCAGCGGAACGGCATGTCCGAGCTGATCACGGCGGCCGGGTACCGGCACGCGTGGGACGATCCGCGGCTGGTGATCGGGGTGTGGAACAGCCACGACCCGAACCAGGTGACCTGGGAGACGCCGACACTGGGCGGCGCCGCGCAGCTCCCGCCCGCGCGGCAGCTCCCCGATGTGCAGTACGCGCGGTTCGCCGAGTCGCTGGGGCTGACCGGCATCCGTGTGGAGAAGCCCGAGTACGTCGAGCAGGGGTGGCGCGACGCGCTCAACGCGGATGGCCCGGCGGTCGTCGAGTTCCTCACCGACCCGGACGTGGCGCCCGTCCCGCCGCACGCCACCTGGGAGCAGCTCGAGGCCGCCGGCGACGCGCTCGCCAAGGGCGACGGGCACCGGACGGGCCCGGCGCGCCATGGCCTGAGGGCGCGGGTGCATGAGTTCCTGCCGCACCGCGGCAGCAAGAGCGAGAAGAAGGGAGCGTCCCGATGACCGATCGCAAGGAACGGCAGCGCGAGGGATACCGCGCCGCCGACCCCGCCGAGGGCCCGCTGACCACGGACCAGGGGGTGGCGGTCGACCACACCGACGACTCGCTCACCGTCGGGGAGCGCGGCCCGACGCTGCTGGAGGACTTCCACTTCCGCGAGAAGCTGATGCACTTCGACCATGAGCGGATCCCGGAGCGGGTGGTCCACGCGCGCGGCGCGGGCGCGTACGGCTACTTCGAACCGTACGAGTCCTGCGCGGAGTTCACCCGGGCCGCCTTCCTCCAGGACCCGTCCGTGCGCACCCCGGTGTTCGTGCGGTTCTCCACGGTGGCGGGGCCGCGCGGCTCGGCGGACACCGTGCGCGATGTGCGCGGCTTCGCCACGAAGTTCTACACCTCCGAGGGCAACTACGACCTGGTCGGCAACAACATGCCGGTGTTCTTCATCCAGGACGGGATCAAGTTCCCGGACTTCGTGCACGCGGTCAAGCCCGAGCCGCAGAACGAGATCCCCACCGGCTCGTCCGCACACGACACGCTGTGGGACTTCGTGTCCCTCCAGCCCGAGACCCTGCACATGATGATGTGGCTGATGTCCGACCGGGCCATTCCGCGCAGCTACCGCATGATGCAGGGGTTCGGCGTGCACACCTTCCGTTTCGTGGACGCGCGCGGCCACGGGACCCTGGTGAAGTTCCACTGGAAGCCCAAGCTCGGGGTGCACTCGCTGGTGTGGGACGAGGCACAGGAGTGCCAGGGCCGGGACCCCGACTTCAACCGGCGCGACCTGTGGCAGTCGATCGAGGCGGGTGAGTTCCCCGAGTACGAGCTGGGGGCGCAGCTGATCCCCGAGGAGGACGAGTTCGGCTTCGACTTCGATCTGCTCGACGCCACGAAGATCGTGCCGGAGGAGCAGGTACCGGTCCGCCCCCTCGGCCGGATGGTGCTCGACCGCAACCCGGACAATTTCTTCGCGGAGACCGAGCAGGTGGCCTTCCACACGGCCAATGTGGTGCCCGGCATCGACTTCACCGACGACCCGCTGCTCCAGGCCCGCAACTTCTCGTATCTCGACACCCAGCTGATCCGGCTGGGCGGCCCCAACTTCGCGCAGCTCCCCGTGAACCAGCCGGTGGCCCCGGTCCGCACCAACCAGCGCGACGGCTACCACCAGACGGCGATCCACACCGGCACCAGCTACTCCCCCAACTCGCTGGGCGGCGGCTGCCCGGCCATCGCCGGCGCGGACGGGTACGCGTTCTCCCACTACCCCGAGCGGCTCGACGGCGCCAAGCTCCGCAAGCGCGGCGAGAGCTTCAAGGACTTCTACAGCCAGGCCGCGCTGTTCTGGAACAGCATGAGCGACTGGGAGCGGCAGCACATCGTCGACGCGTTCCGCTTCGAGCTGGGCAAGGTCGGGGCGGTGCAGGTGCGCGAGCGTACGGTCGAGCAGCTGACGCACATCGACCAGGGCCTGGCCACGGCGGTGGCCGAGGGCATCGGCGTGGCGACACCCGCCGTCGCGAACACCGAACACAAGCCGCTCGCCTCCCCCGCGCTGAGCCTCACCAACCTCCACGGCGACGGCTCCATCCGCACCCGCCGGATCGCGGTGCTGGTCACCGACGGCGTGGACACCGGCCAGCTCGCCCAGGCCCAGGAGGCGCTGAGCGCACAGGGCGCGGTCGTCGAGGCGCTGGCGTCACACGACGGGAAGGTGCGCGGCGCCGACGGAAACGGCTACGCGGTGGACCGCGCGCTGCCCACGGTCGCCTCGGTCCTCTACGACGCGGTACTCCTGCCCGGCGGCCCCACCGGCACCCCGGAGCTGAGGTCGGACGAGACGGCGATGCGGTTCGTGCGGGACGCGTACCGGCACGGCAAGGCGATCGGGGCGCTGGGGTCGGGCGTGGGCATCGTGTCCGCGCTGGAGCCGGAGGGGCTGCACATCGCGTCCGGCCACGGGCATGTGTGCGCGGACCGGGGCGTGGTGACGGATGCGACGACGGGGACGGCCAGTGAGGAGTTCACGCGGGCCTTCACGGACGCGGTAGCCGCGCACCGCCACTGGTCCCGCCCCCACCTCCACTTCTGAACCCCGCCGCACCATGGGCTCCGCCCTGGACCCCGAGGGGGCCCGGGGCGGAGCCCATGGTGCGGCGGGGTTACGGGGTTACGCCTCGCGGCCGAGGAGGGCCAGGAGCTTCGTCTGGGCATCCGCACCCGGCGGAGCCTCAACCGCCGCGGCGAACATCCCGCTCTTCTCCAGCTCCGCCGCGTACGGCGCAACCTCCCGCACCGAGAAGTCCACCAGCGGCTTCGGAAGCCGCTCATCCGCCCCGATGGCCCGGGACAGATCCCACGCGTGGACCGTCGCGTCGGCCGTCATCTGCGTGCAGTAGTCCGCGGCGGGCGTCTCGCCGAACGAGAGGTCGACGCTGCGCTCCAGCGCGCCGGGCGCGGCAAACGCCGCGCGGGCCGCCGCGGCGGCCTCGTCCCAGGTGGCGACGGGGTCATCGCCCAGCAGATCGCCCTCGAACACGTCGCCCTGCTCGGCCGCCGTGCTCCCGTCCCGCACCAGCGGCGGCACCCACATCTGCTCGGCCGCGAGGTGGTTGACCAGGTCGCGCACGGTCCATTCGGTGCATGGTGTCGGGTCGTCCCACTGGTCCGGCCGGATGGCGTGCACCCGCTCGGTGAAGAGGTTCAGCGCCTCGGCGTGCCTGGCGAGCAGCGGATTGCCCAGATTGCTCTTATCGGTCATATGCGACAGGTACCCCAGCCCCGGATGGCCTAACACAGGGACAGCGACACACGGACACGGCACCGGGCGCGGGCCCCTGAACTCCCACACCCGGTGCCGTTCCTCACTCCCAATGGCCGCTCGGCCGACACCCGGGTCCCCTCCCCTCACGCCGTCAAACCATCGTGTCGATGGCCGCGCGGCGGGTACGCGGGGAGGACCAGAAGCGAAGGTGAGGACGATGCCATGCAACGAGGCAGCAATCGGCTGAGTGTCCACAAGGACGACGAGATGAAGCATGAGCTCCAGGAGCTGATGCGTTCGGGCCGCCCCACCCGGGCCGAGGAGTGGTACGACCCGGAGCCCGGCGCCGACGACGACCCCGAGGTCACCACCGGACCGGTGGCACCGCTCGGCGCGGTCGGCGAGGCCGAGGCGCTGCGGTTCGAGCTGGCCCGGCATCTGGGGCGCACCCCGTTCCCGGCCAGGCGCGGGGCGCTGCTGCACGCCCTGCACCAGGCACACGCCCCGGACCGGCTGATCGAGGTGGCGGCGGAGCTGCCCGAGGACCGGGTGTTCCGCACGGTGCAGGAGGTCGTCGCCGGGCTCGGGCTGCGCCCCAGCACCTAGACCCGCTAACCACATACTGAGACGCCACTCTCGCGATGCGAGATGGCGGCGTACGGTGGCGACGAGCCCATCCGGTCGTCTCGAAGGGGAGCCGAGCCATGCCCGAGAACTCCGCCACCGCCGTCTACACGCACGGACACCACGAGTCCGTGCTGCGCTCGCACACCTGGCGCACCGCGGCCAACTCCGCCGCGTATCTGACCGGCCGACTCAAGCCGCACATGCGGATCCTGGACATCGGCTGCGGCCCCGGCACCATCACCGCCGACCTGGCCGAGCTGGTCCCCCAGGGCGAGGTCATCGGCGTGGACGCGGACGCCGGGGTCCTGGAGCAGGCCCGGTCGACGGCCGCGGAGCGCGGCGTGTCCAATGTCCACTTCGCGGTCGGCGACGTCTACCAGCTGGACTACCCCGACGACTCGTTCTGCGTCGTCCACGCCCACCAGGTGCTCCAGCACCTGGGCGACCCGGTGGCCGCGCTGCGCGAGATGCGCCGGGTGTGCAAGCCGGGCGGCATGGTGGCGGTGCGCGACTCCGACTACTCCGCCATGACCTGGTACCCGGCCGTCCCCGGCCTGGACGACTGGGCCGGGCTGTACCAGCGGGTGGCGCGGGCCAACGGCGGCGAGCCGGACGCCGGCCGCAGGCTGCTGTCCTGGGCCCGCCGGGCGGGCTTCACCGACATCACCGCGACCGCCGGGACCTGGTGTTACGCCACGGCCGACGAGCGGGCGTGGTGGAGCGGCCTGTGGGCGGACCGCACCACCGCCTCGTCATACGCCCAGCGGGCGGTGGAGGGCGGCCACGCCACGGAGGACGAGCTGCGGCGGATCGCGGACGCGTGGCGGGAGTGGGGCGAGCAGCAGGACGGCTGGTTCACCGTGCTGCACGGCGAGCTCGTCTGCCGCGTATGACGCCCGCGCGGGCGGTCAACTAGGCTCGCCCGCATGGACATTCTCGGGACCTCGCTACGGGTGTGCGTCAATGATCTGGACGCGGCGATCGCCGTGTACGAACGACTGACGGGCGCAGAGGCGCTCCGCTTCCAGCGCGGGGCCGTCTCGGTCGCGGCCGTCGGCTGCTTCTTCCTGATGAGCGGTCCCGAGGCGGAGCTGTCCATCCTCAGCAAGGTCACGGCGACGCTCGCGGTGAAGGACGTGGACGAGGCGGTGGCCGATCTGAAGGCGGTGGGCGCGGAGATCATCGCCGGTCCGCTGCCCACCCCGATCGGCCGCAACCTGGTGGCCCGTCACCCCGACGGCTCGGTCTTCGAGTACGTCGACCGGAACCCGGGCTAGAGGTGTCCGGCGGGCCCTCCCCACCCCGCCCCTTCCCGCAGTCTCGATGTGCGGCTCCGCCGCGTGGCAGGAGCTTCGCCCCTGGACCCCGGGGTCTGGGGCGGAGCCCCAGTCTCGGGAAGGGGCTGGGTGGGGGAGGGCCCGCCGCAGGCGTCAAGATCCGCCGGACAGGGCCCAGCCGCCCGACGGCGGCGGTTACGCGGGCCGCATCCGGAACTCGTACCGCTCCGGGAGCGGGTGCTCGGCGCGCGCCCGCTCCCGTACGTCGTCGGTCACCGGCGCGCCGTCGCCCGCGACCAGCCGCTCGGCGATCGCGTACCACGTGTCGCTCAGCGTCTCGTCGCCCTCGCGCAGATCCGCCACCTCGAAGCCCTCGTCGAAGACCGCGCGGGCGGCCCCGGCGTCGCCCCGGGCCAGCAGCACCTGCGCCATCAGCAGCCGGAACCGGCCCAGCTCGCGCAGGGCCGGGCGCAGAGCCCAGAGCAGCGTGTGCGCCTCCTCGGCGCGCCCCGCCGCGAGCAGCGCGACCACCGTCTCGCGCCCGAGCGCGACCTCGACCGCCGCCTCGACCCCGTCCGCACCCAGGGCCAGATCCATCGCCCGCAGCAGCCGGTCCGCCGCGCGCGCCGGGTGACCGGCGTCCGTGTCCGCCACGGCCAGGCAGCGCAGCGCCCACGGCGTCTCCATACACCGCAGCGACCGCTCCCAGCTGCGGGTGGCCTGCGCCCGGTCGCCCGCGTGCCACTGGGCCACGCCCAGGTGGTACTCGGCGGCGGCCGTGGAGGGCGCCGCCTCCAGGAGGTCGCGCCAGGCCGGGGAGACCAGGGAACAACCGGGGTCGGCCGGTGACTTGCCCGCCTCCCAGGCCGGGAACGCGCCCGTGCGCAGCAGCCCGCGCCAGGGCTCCTGGGGCTCGCCCAGCGTGTCCGGGTCGAAGGGGGTGCCGGGCAGCCGGTAGCCGCCGCGCTCCGCCTCCAGCGCGCCCCAGCCGGAGCCGGCGGCCAGCCGCTCCCCGGGTTCGGCGTCGGCGTACGGGCGCCACGCGGCGAAGGCCGCCACCACGGCGGCGCGCGGCGCGGCCGACTCCAGCCGGGTCTCGACCTCCCGCCGGGCCGCCGCCCAGTCCTCGCCGTGGACCGCCGCCGGGTCGGCGGCCAGCGGTCCGTACGCCTCAAGCCAGGCGAACTCCTCGCCCGCCTCCAGCGGCACATGCTCCAGCTGGGTGCGGGCGAGCCCGGCCTGGATCTCGGCGTAGCCCGCGGTGCCGGGCTCGGTCAGCCACCGCTGCCAGCGCCGCCCGCCGGGCCCCGCGCCCCACAGGAAGAGCTTGCGGCCGCGCAGCCCGTCGGTGGAGGTCTGGACGAGGCCGTGGCCCGTCCCGTCGAGCGAGGCGATCCAGGGGCGCGCGTCCTCGGGCAGGTCGTAGAAGTAGTCGGCGGGGTAGGCGCCGTGCAGCGGGTACGTACGGTCGGTGCCGTCCCACTCGGGGACCGGGACATGGCGCAGGGTGCGGCTGTAGCCGAAGTGCCAGGCGGCGTCGGCGGGCGCGAGCACGCGGGTGTCCTCGCCCTCCGGGACGGCGATGTTGGACCACCAGTAGACGGGCGCGGTCCGGTGGTGCGGATTGCGGATCCGCACGCCCACGTACAGGAAGTCGGAGTCGTTCGGCAGCCACAGATCGACCTGGAAGGGCAGGTCGCGCAGCCGCTCCCACTCCCACAGCCGCACCATCTCGCCCCCGTCGGGCGCCGGGACGCGGGCGGCGTGCAGCGGGGCGCAGGCCAGGGTGGTGTGGCCGGTGGCGCCGATGTTCCACTCGATGCCGCCGGAGAACCACGCGCCGTTGAGCGCGAAGTCGGCGGGCTGCATCACGGGGTTGCGGTAGAGGAGTTCACGGCCGGTCGGCTTGTGGTGGAGGGAGTACACCCGGCCGCCGAGGCCGGGCAGCACGGTGGCCCGCAGCCGGTCGTTCTCGATGACGAGGGCGTCCAGCCCGGCAGGCGCCCGCCCGCGCCCGTACCCGTCGCGCAGCCGCACCGGCAGCACCGAGCGCAGCGGCTCGTACGCGGTCTGGCGGGCCATCTCCGCGGGCAGCGTGGCGCGCGTGTGCTCGTCGATGCGGTGCACCTCGCGCGGGAGCCGCAGCGCGGGCAGGGGGTTCTCGGGCCCGAGCGGGGCGGTGGGAAGGGTCAGGGTGGTACGTCGCACGGTCGTGGCCACGGGCTGCCTCACTCCGACTGCCTAGGGTCGCCCCGGCTGCGGCGACCGTCCGATGACCATGGAACAACGGCGCGGCCCCACTGACCAGAGCGTCAGCCCAACAGGGCCTCAGCCACCCACGACATCAGCCCTGGGCCTCAAACATGTCGCTGGTGATGGCGTAGCGCTCGTGGTCGCGCCACGCGCCCTCGATGTAGAGGTAGTCGGGCGAGAACCCCTCCAGCCGGAAGCCGTACCGCTTCACCAGCGCCAGCGACGCCTCGTTGCCGGGCTGGATGTTGACCTCGATGCGGTGCAGCCCCAGCGGCCCGAAGGCGTAGGCCAGCACGAGCCCGAGCCCTTCGGAGACATAGCCGTGTCCGGAGTGGGGCGCGAACGCCCCGTAGCCGATGGTGCCGCCCTGGTAGGCGCCGCGGACGATGCTGTTGACGTTGATGAACCCGGCGATCGCCCCGGTCTCGGGCAGGCAGACCAGGAACCCCTCGTGGTCGTCCCGCTCCAGCTTCGTCATGAAGATGTCGAAGGCCTCGTCGGTGGAGGGCGCAGTCAGCCACGGGTGGTGGAGGGCGGCGCTGGTGCGGGAGAGCCGGGTGAACTCCGCGCGGTCGTTCCGCTCGGTGTGGCGGATGGCCACGCGGGGTCCCATGGCTACGTAGGGCGAGTCGGGCATCCGCCCATCGTAAGCCGGTCGTACCGCCGCCCGTCCGGCAAACCCTAGGGGGCCTTCTCCAGCAGCGCGTACGCCGCGGCGTACCCGGGGCCCCCGTCGGAGTCGGCCGCGGCCGCCGCGAGCTGGTCGGCGGGCAGGTCGGCCAGCGTCCAGGGGCCGACCGGCACCGGCCGCTCGCCCGTGCCGACGTAAGCGATCGCGGGGTCCTGGGACAGCCCCGTGCCGATGCCCTTGAGATACGCCTCCTTGCGCGTCCAGCAGCGCGCGAAGGCGGCGGGGCGGTCGAGGGTGGGGAGCTCGGCCAGCTCGGCGCGCTCGGTCGGGTGCAGGCTCTGGGCGACCTGGTCCACGACCGACACCGGCTGCGTCTTCTCCACGTCGGCGCCGATCGGCGAGCCCGCGAAGGCGAACAGCACCAGGTCACCGGCGTGCGACAGGTTGAAGTGCAGCGGCGTGCCGACGACCGCGGGGCGGCCGTGGGGCCCGCCGCAGCCGGGGCAGTCCTCCCGGGTGAACGGCACGGCCGCGGGCTCGATGTCCAGATAGGCGCCCAGCAGCTCCCGCAGGCCCAGGTGCGCCGCGGTGTACCGGTGCTGGTCCTCGGTCCGCACGAACTTCGCGGCGCGCTCACGCTCCTCGGCGTCGAGGATCTTGCCGGGCGCGCCCTGGTCCATCGCGGCCATGTACCGGGAGACGCTGAGCAGCCAGGTCTCGGGCCCGCCGGGCGGCCACGCACCGGCCACGGCGGCGGGCAGCGGATCACGGCCGACGACGTGCGATGCCCTCGGGGGTGTCAACTCGCTCCTCCAGGTGGGTCGGTGAGTCGGGCTCGGATCACGACTACGCGGATCACCCTACGAGGTTCGGTCAGTCAGCTCCAGGGTCGGAATGCCGGGCGGGTTCAGACCGAACGCGCGTGCGTACAGGCCGAGTTCGGCCTCAACGGCGCGGATCATGGTGTCCGCCCGGCGGAAGCCATGGCCCTCGCCCTCGAAGGCGAGATACGCGTGCGGGACGCCGCGCCCGGCGACCGCCGCCAGGAAGCGCTCGCACTGCGCGGGCGGGCAGACCGGGTCGTCCAGGCCCTGGAGCAGCAGGAAGGGGACGCTGACGCGGTCGGCGCGGCCGGTCAGCGAGCGGTCGCGGTAGCGGTCGGGGACCTCGGCGAGCGGCCCGATCAGGGACTCCAGGTAGCGGGACTCGAAGTCGTGCGTCCCTTCGCCGGCCCAGTCCATGGGGTCGAGGACCGGGTATTTGACCGTGCCGCACGCGTACAGCCCGGCGGTGGTCTTGGAGGTCAGCGAGGCGGCCGCGGTCCAGCCGCCCGCGCTGCCGCCCCGGATCGCGAGCCGGGCCCGGTCGGCGCTGCCCTCCTCGGCCAGCGCCTCGGCGACGGCCGCGCAGTCCTCGACGTCCACCACGCCCCACTGCTCGCACAGCCGGTCCCGGTAGGCGCGGCCGTAGCCCGTCGAGCCGCCGTAGTTGACCTCGGCGACGCCGATCCCGCGCGAGGTGAAGTACGCGATCTCCAGGTCGAGCACGAGCGGGGCGCGGTCGGTCGGCCCGCCGTGGGCCCAGACCACATACGGCGGCGCCTCGCCCTCGGGCGCGGTGTGGCCGGGGTTGTGCGGCGGATAGATGTGGGCGTGGATGTCCCGGCCGTCCGGCCCGGTGAAGGTGCGGGCCTCCGGGCGCGGGTAGTACGCCGGGTCGACGGGGTCGGTGTGCGCCGCGCCGATGACCCGGGCGTAGCCGGTGCGGGTGTCCAGCTCGACCACCTCGTGCGAGCTGTGCGGGCTCGCGGCGACGCCGACGACCCGGCTGCCGTCCACGGCGAGCGTCGCGTCCCACTCGGTCCACGGGCCCGGCGCGTCGGCCAGCTCGCCGGTGCGCGGGTCGAGGATGCCGAGCCGGGCGGCGCCCCGGCCGTGCACGACGGCGATCAGCCCGCCGGGCAGCGGCGCGAACCAGCGCAGGCCGAGCTTCCACAGCGGTCCGCCGAACTCCTCCTGGCGGGGGCACAGCCCGGTGCTCGCGATGACGCCATTGCCCGTCGCGTCGGGGTCGATGCGCTCCAGCTGCCACCAGCCGCTGAGGTCGGAGACGAACAGCAGCGTGCCGTCGGCGTCCCACTCGACCTGCACCACCGACTCGTCGGTCTCCCCCACCACCGGGCGCGTGCCGTGGAAGCGGCCGTCCTCCGTCACGTCCGCCACCATCACGACGGTGCCGTCCCACGGCATCTGCGGGTGGTCCCAGGCGATCCAGGCCACCCGACGCCCGTCCGGGGAGAGCTGGGGCCCGGTGACGAAGCGGTGGCGGTCGTCGGACAGCTCGCGCACCGCCGTACGGTCGTCGGCGGCCGAGCCGTCAAGCGGCACCGCCGCGATCACGCGGCGTACGTCGGTCGGCCCCTCGCCGGTGAACTCCTCCAGCACGCCCCACACTTCGCCCAGTCCGCCGCGGTCGGCGTGCAGCCGCAGATCCGCCCAGCGCAGCCCGCCGCCGAGGTCCGAGGCCGGGGTCAGCGGGCGCGGCGGGGCGCCGGTGGGGTCGTCCGGCTCGTACGCGTACAGCCGCTGGTCGGCGTGGTGCGCGAAGACGACGAGCGGGCCGCCCGCCGGGCGGGGCACAGCGGCCCACGGCAGGCCGCCGTACTCCATGACCCTGCTGCGCACGTTCCACGGCGCGGGCAGCGCGCTGACCTCGGCGGCGCCGGGCCGGCGCCGCATCAGCGTGCGACGGCCGCCCTCGGCAGGGCGCGGCGCGGTCCACCACACCTCGTCGCCGACCGTGCCCACGTACTCCGGGTGGCCGTCGTGCGAGGCGGCGAGCGCGGCGTCGATCGGGGACCGCCAGGCGCCGTACGGAGTCGTGGCCACCATGCTGTCACCCATCGCGTCATCCATTCCGTCGCCCAACCCCAATCCCATTGATTTTGTGGTGAGTTTGAGACAGCGACACGCCGTCGCTTCGGCGTGTCGCCGTCTCATACTCACCACAAGTCCCCCCTTACGCTCGCCGCAGGAAGTGGTCGAGCACCCGGACGCCGAAGTGCAGGGCGTCCACCGGCACCCGCTCGTCCACGCCGTGGAAGAGCGCCTGGTAGTCGAAGCCCTCGGGCAGCCGCAGCGGCGAGAAGCCGTATCCGACGATGCCGAGCCGGGAGAACTGCTTGGCGTCCGTGCCGCCGGACATGCAGTACGGCACCGCGTGTCCGTCCGGGTCGAAGTGTTCGAGCGCCGCCCGCATGGCCGCGAAGGCCGGGCCGTCGACCGGGGCCTGGAGGGCAGGCGAGCGGTGGTGGAACTCCCAGTCGACGTCAGGCCCGGTGAGCCGGTCGAGGGTGGCGTGGAACTCCTCCTCGCCGCCCGGCAGGATCCGGCCGTCCACGTACGCCGTGGCGCTGCCGGGGATGACGTTGACCTTGTAACCGGCCTCCAGGACGGTCGGGTTGGCGCTGTTGCGCACGGTCGGCTCGAGCAGGGCCGCGGCGGGCCCCAGCTCGGCGAGCAGCGCGTCGACGTCGAAGTCGGGCGCGTCCACGTCGGCCTTGAGCCCGCGCAGCGGCGCGATCTCGGTCAGCGCGGCCTTCACGGTCGGCGTCAGCCGCACCGGCCAGCGGTGCTCGCCGATCCGCGCCACGGCGGCGGCCAGCCGGCTGACCGCGTTGTCGCGGTTGACCTTCGAGCCGTGCCCCGCCCGGCCCCGGGCGGTCAGCTTGAGCCAGGCCGTGCCGCGCTCCCCCGCCGCGATGGGGTACAGCCGCGTCCCGTTCCCCGCGTGGAAGGTGAAGGCGCCGGATTCGCTGATTCCCTCCGTGCAGCCTTCGAAGAACTCGGGGTGCTCGTCGGCGAGAAAGCCGGAGCCCGGCTCCGCGCTGTCCTCCTCGTCGGCCGTGAAGGCCAGCACGATGTCGCGGCGCGGCCGTACGCCCGCGCGGGCCCAGGCGCGGACGGCCGCGAGCACCATCGCGTCCATGTTCTTCATGTCGATGGCGCCCCGGCCCCACACCACGCCGTCGCGGACCTCCCCCGAGAAGGGGTGCACGCTCCAGTCGGCGGGCTCGGCGGGCACCACGTCCAGATGGCCGTGGACCAGCAGCGCGGGGGCGGACGGATCGGTGCCCTCGATCCGCGCGACGACGTTCGTCCGCCCCCGGTCGCGCTCCAGCAGCGTGGCGTCGATGTCCACCTCGCCCAGCCGCTCCGCGACGTACTCGGCGGCGGGGCGCTCGGTGCAGTCGCCGCCGCCGCGGTTGGTGGTGTCGATGCGGATCAGCTCGGAGGTGAACCGCACCACCTCCTCCAGCGCCCAATCGTCGATCGCCTCGACCGGCGCCGGCTCAGCCATACTGCTCCTCCACGGCGGCCGAGACGAGCGTGGTGACCGCCTTGAAGCAGCGGATGCCCTCGTACATGTCCGGCGAGGTGTACGCCACCCGCCGCACCCCGCTGTGCTCCACCCCCGGCACGGCGGTGGCCGCCCCCACCAGGTGCTCCGCGTCGAACTCCAGCTCCACCGTGAACGGCCCGGCCTGGACGGGCTCATGCCGCACCGCCAGCGGGGCCGCTTCCCGGGCCGCCGCCCGGATGTCCGCCGCCGTACGGGCCGGGGTACGGCACACCGCCGCGTACCGCGAGACGTAGTCCTTGACCGCGACCGACCGCGCCGCGGGCGCGTACCCCTTGGCGTCCTCGCAGGTCCGGTCGTCCCCGGTGACCAGCACCACGGGCACCCCGTACTCGGCGACCACCAGTGAGTTCAGCCGCCCCTCGCTCGCGGGCACGCCGTCCACCCACACGCCGGTGATGGAGTTGGCGAGATAGGTGTGCGCGAGGACGCCCTCGGTCCCGGCGCCGGTGTGATAGCCGACGAACGCGATCCCGTCCACGTCCCCGTGCTGCACGCCCTCCACCATGCTCAGGCTCTTGTGCTTGCCCGTCAGCATGGCGGCCCGCTCGTCCAGCTCCTCCAGCAGCAGATTGCGCATGGACCAGTGCGCCTCGTTGATCAGCACCTCGTCCGCGCCCCCGTCGAAGAACCCGGTGACCGCCGCGCTCACGTCCGAGGTGAACAGATGGCGGCACCGCTCCCACTGTGGCGTGCCGGGCAGCACATCCGCGGGCCAGGTCACGCCCGTGGCACCTTCCATGTCGGCACTGATGAGGATCTTCAAGACTGTCCCCGCTCCTCCCAGGTCACGTATCCACTTGACTATGCCCCAAGATGGCCCCGGTTCGGCACGGCTCGGCCGCGGTGTCGGCCCGCAGGTGGCCCAGGCATGAAAGGCCGCCTTCCGCGCACGCTAGTGTCGCGATCATGAACATGGAGGAGACCGAGGACTTGTGGCGGGCCGCTCTCGCCAACCGTGACCCGCACGCCATCGAACGGTTACTGCGGTGCAGCGCTGCACTGGCGAAGCTGCTACGGCGCGGTGAACAGCCGGGGTCGATCGAGGCGGCCGAGTTGCGCGGGCTCCTGTTGCTGGGCGGCGACGGCGACGTCCCGTTCGCCGCGGACTCCCCATGGGACGTACCGGTCGGCGCCGGCCTCACCGAGGCCATGGCGCACCTCTGGGCACCCGTCGCCGGATCCTGCCCTCGTTTCCTCGCGGCGCTGCGCGCGGAAGTGCTCGGGCTGGCGCTGGTCGCCGTGAAGGGCGAGTACCTGCTCGCGTACCTGTATCTCGCCGACCGCTCGGGGGATCCGCCGCGCGACCTGGCGGACCTGCCCTTGAGGTCGCGGTACGAGTCCCTGGAGGTGCTGTGGGGCACAGCCCCGACCCGCTTCGGTCCGACGGACGTCGTCCCCACGCTGGACGAACCGCTCCCCGCGGCCGTCCGGGACCTGGCCGCGGTCCACGCCTCCCTCACCTCCTTCGACTTCGATCTGCGCCTCGACCGCTTCACCACGACGCTCGGCGCCTCGACCCTCGCGAACTACGAGGACGAGGACCCCGACGACTACGACGAGACTGACGACTTCGTCCGTGCGGTGAACGGCGAGTTCGACCGCTGGATACGGTTTTGCACATGCGACTCCGCTGCTGAGGCCTACTTCCTGGACATGGCCGACCGCGACGCCGACGGCACCCCCCGGGTCGCGCTGTCGGGCCTCAACGGCACCTCCGAGCGGCCCGGCGACCCCTTCTGGGACTGGGTCGACGAGGCGTTGCCGTCCCTGATCTTCTGTCTTTGAGGACATCAGGCGTCAGGTACCAGCCTTGATCGCTTCCAGTTTCTCCGCTTCGGCGTTGACATTGTCGACTGCCTCGGCCGGTGACGAACAAGCTAATGTCAGGCTGTCGAGCATCGAATCAAGGCCCTCCCAGGAAGTCCGTCACGTGGCACATCCGTACCCGCTGTTCGCGTACCTGGACGCCGCGCCGGTCGAGATCAGCACCCCAGCAGCTACGGGCTACACCTTGCGCCGCTACCGCGATGACGAGCACCACCGAGAACCGGTGTTCCTCGGCCGGGACAGGGCCGTCTTCGCGTTCCGGTCAACGGCCAACCTCGTCGCCTTCCTGCGCAGCGAAGAGCCGCACGACCTGGTCGGCACGCCGGACTGGGAACCACCCGACTGGGAGGAAGTCCCGCTGGTGGCGGACATCGGGCTCACCTATATCAGGCATGAGCAGTTGGAGGTCTGCCGACTCGACAACATTGCCCAGATGTTCGGCGCACGCGCTTCCATGGTGGACCTCGACGGTGCGCAACAACTCTTCGACGTCCCACCGATTTTGTTCCATCCGCCGCTCGACAAGGTCCTGGAGCTCATGCAGACCCACCATGTGGCCCGCGAACTCGCCGAATACGCGGGGCTCGCCGAAGCGGCGGATGCGCTCGCTCCCGAGTCACCGCTGGCAACGTTCGAGCGGGAACTGGGGGCGGCTTATTTCACGAAGTCCGGCGACCACCGAGAGCTGTCTCGTCATGACACGGACGTGCTCGCGGCTCTCTGGTCCGAATTGGTCGACAAGATCGTGCCGGTCGTAGATTTCCGCGACTGAGATAGGGGGGTGCGGTGGAGGTCACGCCTCGGGGCGAGGCCTCCCGCGCACCCCACGCGCCGGCGCGAGACGCCCTCGGTCCCACCCGCACCCCGAACACGCCCGGATCATTCCTGCCAACTATGCTTCCCGTGTCTTCTTGTCATGATCACCCAGACCGGAGTTCCCCCCATGCCCCTCATCCGGTTGTCCGCAACAACGTCGCTCCTCACGGCCGTAGCCGCCGGCGCGCTGCTCGTCGGCTGCTCGGCGTCGGTCAGCGTCGAAAAGTCCACGCCGAAACTGTCCGCGGACAAGCTCGCCACCACAGTCGCCGAAAAGCTCGCCGCCACGACCGGCCAGGCCAAGCCGGACATCACCTGCCCCGACGCCCTCGAGGGCAAGGTCGACACCACCACCCGGTGCAAGCTCACCGCGGACGACGGCAGCACCCTGGGCGTCACGGTCACGGTGACCGGCGTCGACGGAAACAAAATCAACTTCGACGTCAAGGCCGACAACACGCCCACCCCGGCCCCGAGCTGACCCACCACCCCAAGGCCTGGAACTCCTAAGGTCTCCTTGGCCCCAGGCCTAAGGCACCCCCTGGGCGGCAAGATGCGCAAGCCTCCCCATGTGGCGCCCCCACCTTGGACACGACGCTGGAAGCACAGCAAGAGACCAGCTCGTCCAAGGAGACCGCATGTTGCACCACGAGTTCCAGGCCGCCCGCCAGGCCGCCGTCCTGGCCCGCGCCGCGCAGCGCCGCCTGGTCCGCGAGGCCGAGCGGGACGCGAGGGCGGCGGTCCGTACCACCTCAGACAGCCGCAAGCGCTACTTCCTACGCTCACGACACGCGTGAAACGCCCGCCGCCGGCCCCCGCCGACGCCGAGACCCCTGTCCCTCACCTCGTACGCCATGCGATGCTCGGCACCGTGCACAGCAGTCACATAAGCCCCGTCTTCGTAGGCCGCGGCGCCGAACTCGCCGCCCTCGGCGAGGCCCTGTCCCGGGCGGACGCCGGGGAGCCCCGGGCCCTCTTCGTGGGCGGCGAGGCCGGCGTCGGCAAGACCCGGCTGATACAGGAGTTCCTCGGCCGGGCCGTCGCGGACGGGGCCGTCGTCGCCCTGGGCGGCTGCGTGGAAACCGGGGCCGACGCCCTGCCCTACCACCCCGTCTCGACCGCCCTGCGCTCCCTGCGCCGCCGGCTCGGCGCGGAGCTCGACGCCGCCATCGCCGGCCAGGAAGGCGAGCTGGCCCGGCTGCTGCCCGAGCTCGGCGAGATGGACCGGGGACGCCCCGAAACCGAGGGCCGCGCCCGGCTCTTCGAACTCACCGTCCGCCTCCTCGAGCACCTCGCCGCGAACCGGACCCTCGTGCTGGCCCTGGAGGACCTGCACTGGGCCGACCGCTCCACCCGCGAGCTGCTCAGCTACCTGCTGCGCGCCCTCACCCACAGCCGCCTGCTCATCGTCGCCACCTACCGCGCCGACGACCTGCACCGCCGCCACCCGCTGCGCCCCGCTCTCGCCGAGTACGAGCGGCTGCGCACCGTCACCCGCCTCGAACTGCCCCGCTTCGAGCGCACCGAGGTCCGCCGCCAGCTCGCCGCCATCCGTGGCGAGGCCCCGCCAGAGCAGGTGCTGGACCGGGTCTTCGACCGCTCCGAGGGCAACGCGTTCTTCGTCGAGGAGCTGGCCTGTAGCATCCTCGAAGGCTCGCCGGGCGGCATCAGCGACTCCCTTCGCGACCTCTTGCTGGTCCGGGTCGAGGCGCTGCCGGACGAGGTGCAGCGCGTGGTGCGGATCGCCGCCGAGGGCGGCTCCGAGGTGGAATTCCGGCTGCTGGCCACCGTCACGCGCCTCGCCGAGGACGAGCTGATCGAGACCCTGCGTACCGCCGTGGGCGCCGCCGTCCTCCAGCCCTCCGAGGAGGGCGAGTCCTTCCGCTTCCGGCACGCCCTGATGCGCGAGGCCGTGGCCGGCGACCTGCTGCCCAGCGAGCGCTCCCGGCTCAGCCGCCGCTACGCCGAGGCGCTGGAGGCCGACCCCACGCTCGTACGGCCCGAGGAGCGGGCCGGGCGGCTGGCCGGCTACTGGTTCGACGCCCGCGACCCCGCCAGGGCGCTGCCCGCCGTGATCGCCGCGGCGGCCGCTGCCCGCGGCCGCCACGCGTTCGCCGAGCAGCACCATCTGCTGGAGCGGGCGCTGGAGCTGTGGGACGACACCCCCGAGGAGCTGCGCCGCCAGGCGATGCGGCAAGGCGTCGAGGACGGCCTGTACATGGCCATCTCCCCGGACGCACCCGGGGACTTCCTGGACCTGCTCGCCGCGATCACCGTCGCCGCGCGCCTCGCGGGAGAGCAGGAGCGAGCGCTCGCCCTCTGCAAGCGGGCGCTGCGCAAGCTGGAGGGTGAGCCTCTGCGAGCGGCCTGGTTCTGGCTCGAGCGCTACCAGTTGGTGCGCGACCTCGCCCGTTCCGACGGCTGGGACGAGATCACCCACGCCCGGAAACTGATGCAGGACCAGCCGCCGTCCTTCGTCCACGCCAAAGCGCTGACGCTGGCGGCGCACTGGTACGCCGTGCACCAGCCGACGACGACGGTGATAGAGACCGCGCAGCAGGCGGTGGAGCTCTGTCGGGCGACGGGCGCGGAGATCACCGGCCTTACCGCGCAGCTCACCCTGGCCTGGCTCACCATCCACTCGGGCGACGTCGAGACCGGGCTCGAGCAGGCCCGCGCCGTGTGCGCCCGCGGTCTGGAGCCGGGCAACGCCATCGTCCTGCTGCGCGGCCACGGCAACCTGTCCACGGCCCTGCACGGCATCGGCCGCTACGCCGAGGCCGTCGAGACCGCCGAGCGGGGCAGCGGGCTCGCCGATCGGCACGGGCTGCCGGACACCGCCTCGTACATCGACGCCAACCTCGCCGAATCCCTCATCCAGCTCGGCCGCTGGGCCGACGCCGACGAAGCGCTCGATCGAGCACTCGGCCGCCGCGGGGTGAGCGTCCGCATCCGGGCGCTGATCGCCGAGCGGAGGGCCGAACTCGCCCTGGTCCGGGGCGCGTACGACGAGACTCGGCGTCGACTGGAGGAGTCCGAAAGCAGCAACACCGGCCCCTACCCGGAGCCGCAGCACACCCTGGCCGTGAGCCGCGTGGCCATCGCGCTGGCGGCCGCCGACGGCCGGATCCTCGATGTCCGCTCCCTGCTGGATACGGCGGTCGGCGAGGCCATCCCGCCCGGCCATCAACGCTACGGCTGGCCGCTGCTGTACGAGGCCGCGGCGGCGGAGGCGCGGGCCCGTGCACTCGCGGTGGCCGAGCCGGGGCGTGCGGCGGCGGTGGAGCGGATCCGCAAGGCGATGCAGGGCCAGCCCGATTTCGCACCGCTGTGGGTCGCGCAGGCCCTGATGATCCAGGCCGAGCTGCTCACCGCCGAGGGCCGGGACGCCACCGCCCACTGGACGCGGGCTGTGGCCGCCGCCGAGCAGCTGGAGTCCCCGCCCCTGCTGGCCACTGCCCGGTTGCGACTCGCGGAGGCCCTGGTCTCCCAGGGCGGCGACGGGTCCCGCCAAACGGCCGGTGAGCTGCTGCGGCAGGCCGAGGCGGTGGCGCGCGAGCTGGGCGCGGCGCCACTCGAGACGGAGATCACCACGCTGGCCGGCCGCGCCCGGATCCCGCTGCGGCAGACCGACGGGGAGACGGCCCCGCCCCCGACGCCGGCGGCGGCGCTGGGCCTGACCGCCCGGGAGCGGGACGTGCTGCGGCTGGTCGCCGCCGGGCGGAGCAACCGGCAGATCGCGGAGGAGCTGTTCATCTCGCCGAAGACAGCGAGCGTGCATGTCTCCAACATCCTGGCGAAGCTGGGCGCTTCAGGCCGAGGGGAGGCCGCGGCCATCGCGCACCGGCTGGGGGCCTTCGAGTAGCCGCACAGGACGCACCTTAGAGACGGACCCGAGCCCAGACGGTCTTCCCGACCACCCGCTCCCGCACGCCCCACGCCTCGGCGAACGCAGCCACGATCGCCAGCCCGCGCCCGGACTCGGCGTCCGGCACCGCATCGGCGAGGACCGGCAGCCCATCGCCGGGGTCGGTCACCTCGATGCCGATGAGCTTCTCGGCGTCGTAGGCGATACGTACCTCGTAGTACCTCCCCGGTACGCGGCCATGCCGCACCGCGTTGGCCGCCAGTTCGGAGAGGACGAGCAGCGCGACCTGCGCGGAGCCCGGCTCCACCCTCCACACGCAGAGAACGGCCGCGGCCGTTTGGCGAGCGTGATGGACAGAGAGCGGGACGGGCGTAAACCTCTGCTTCCAGCCATGAAGCGGAATCACGCCGTGACTTTGTGCGTTCATGCCCCCACTGTCAGTGCACGTCGCTAGCGTGACCAGTAACAGAACGTCGACCGCGGCTGGCGCCAACTCCGCTCGAACGGACGTTGATCAGCGTTTAGCCGCGTTGAGGGGGTGGTTGGGATGGCAATGCCCAAGAAGAAGGACTCCGCGCCGCCGACCATGAGGTACTTCGCAGCTGTGCTGCGGATTCTGCGCGAGGCCGCGGGGTTGACGCAGGAGCAGCTGGGCGAGCTGATGAACTACACAGGGTCAGCAGTGAGCGCGGTGGAGACGTGTGCGAAGCCGCCGACGGATGAGTTCGTCGAAGCGGCCGAGAAAGCACTGGACGCGGGTGGGTTGCTGCGCTCGGCGATCGCGTTCTTGCGGTTGGAGCGGTATCCGGTGCACTTCCAGGGCTTCGTGCAGCTGGAGCAGGAGGCACTGAGTGTGTCGTCGTACTGCCCGCAGCTGATTGATGGGCTTCTGCAGACAACGCAGTACGCACGGGAGGTGCTGAGCTGTGGATTTCCTCCGTTTGCCGAGGAAGAGGTCGATCTGCTGGTTGCGGCCCGCATGGACCGCAAGGCGCTCCTCGACCGCAAACCAGCAGCAGTGGTCAACGTCATCCTCGAAGAGGCAGCGCTGCGCCGACTGATCGGTGGACCAGAGGTCATGGGCTCGCAGTACGACTACCTCATCGACTGCGCGGCGCGGCCCAACGTCGTCATCCAGGTCATGCCGATGAGCCGAGCCGGACACGCCGGGCTGCTGGGCCCGATGAAGCTGATCGACACCCCGGATGAGACACCGCTCGTCTATCTGGAAGGCCAGGGCAAGAGCATCCTGGTGTCAAAGGCGGACGAGGTAGGTGTTCTTACTCGCCGCTATGCCATGATCAGGTCCCAGGCCCTCGGGCCGGACGAATCCGTAAGCTTCATCGAGCAGTTGATGGGTGGGCGATGAGCAGACTCGTATGGTTCAAGAGCAGCTACAGCGACTCCAGCGGGGGTGACTGCGTCGAGGTGGCCACCACCCCCGCCACCGTCCACGTCCGCGACTCAAAGATCCCGGACGGGCCGAACCTCCACATACCCGCCGACGCCTGGTCGGACTTCCTCGCCTTCGCCACCCGCTAGGGGCCGCCGCCCCAGACCCCGGGGTCTGGGGCGGAGCCCCAGTTCGGGAACGGGCGGGGTGGGGGAGGAGCCCGCCGCAGGCGTCAAGACGAGCCACCACCCGCAGCCGTCGCCGACGGCAGTCGTCCCACCGCACACGCCCCGGACACCGTGTCCGCGAAGTGCAGCGTGCCACCGTGGCGGGCGGCGATCTCACGGGCGATGGCCAGGCCCAGCCCGGCTCCGCCGGACTTTCGCGTGCGGGCGTCCTCCAGGCGGCTGAAGCGCTTGAAGACCCGTTCCCGGCCCGCCACGGGGATGCCGGGGCCGTCGTCGCGGACCTCGAACACGACGGTGGCCCCGTCCCCGTGGTGCTCACTCCGCACCGTGACCTCCACCGAGGTGTGCGCGTAGCGGCAGGCGTTGCCGAGCAGGTTGCGCAGCAGCCGTTCGAGCTGGACGTCGCTGCCGCGGACCCAGGCGGGTGGGTCGTCGGCGGTGCAGCGGATGTCGAGGGGGCGGGCATGGGGCAGATGGCGGTGTTCCACGGCCAGGTCGTGGGCGAGGTCGGTGAGGTTCACCTTCGTGTCGGCGATGGGCGCGCCGCCGTCGAGTTGGGCCAGGAGCAGCAGGTCGTGGCTGAGGTTCTGGAGCCGCACGATGTCCCGGAGGGCGTCGCGTACGCGGCTCTCCCAGTCGACGCCTTCCGGGTGCGTCAGTGACGATTCGAGGGAGGCCCGCAGCCCGGCGAGCGGGCTGCGCAGCTCGTGGGAGGCGTCGGCGATGAACCGCTGCTGGAGTTCGGCCGACCGCTCCAGCCGGTCCAGGGTCGTGTTGATGGTGCGCGCGAGCCGGGCGATCTCGTCGGCCGAGGCCGAGGTCGAGACCGGCACTCGGCGGCCCAGCGACCGGGCCGTGATGTCCTCCAGTTCGCGGCGGATGGCCTCGACGGGGCGCAGCGCGCGGTGCGCGGCGATCCACGCGGTGGCGGCGAGGATCACGACGACGAGGGGCGCCCAGTACGCCAGGCGCCAGCCGAGGCTGGGCAGGTAGCCGAACGCGGATCCGCCGGTCTGGTACGACCACCAGAGTTCGCCGACGAAGAGGAGGGCCGTACCGGCGCCGACCACGAGCGCGAAGCGCAGACGCAGGGACAGCGTCCGTCGGACGGAGCGCGAGAACGCCCACACCGTGGCTCCGGCGAGCAGCATGATGGCCGGGGCCCCGACCTCAGGCTGCCGCAGCCGCTCCACGACAGCCGCGTACGGGAGAAACACGGCGCCCGCGATGAGCAGCCAGGCCGCGGTGAGCCCGACCCGGATGGTGTTCGACTTGCGCGCTTCAGGCGGCATGGCCGGTCATCCGGTAGCCGATGCCCCGGACCGTCTCGATCGACGCGCGGCCGAAAGGCGTGTCGATCTTTCGGCGCAGGGCGCTCACGTACACCTCGACGATGTTCAGATCGCCTTCGAAGTCCGCCGACCAGACCTGATCGACGATGTCTATCTTGGGCACGACTTCACCGGCCCGCCGGGCGAGGCATTCGAGCACCGCGAACTCCTTGGCGGTCAGCCTGAACTGGACATCGCCACGGCCGCTGGACCGGCCCGCCGGGTCGATCCACAGGTCGCCGATGCGCAGCACCGTGCGGGTCCGGGCGCCGCCGCGGCGGAGCAGGGCGCGCAGCCGGGCTTCGAGCACCACGTACGAGAAGGGCTTGGCGAGGAAGTCGTCGGCGCCGGTGTCCAGCGCCTCGGCCTCGTCGTACTCGCCGTTCTTGGCGGTCAGCATCAGGATGGGCGTCTCGATGTCCTCCGCCCGGAGCCTGGCGCAGACCCGGTATCCGTTCAGGCCGGGCAGCATGATGTCGAGCACGATCGCCTGGTACGGGTTCTGGCGCGCCATGTGCAGGCCGACCAGGCCGTCGTGGGCCACGTCCACCGCGTATCCGGCCGCTTCCAGGCCTCTCTTCAGGGCGACCGCGAGCCCTTCCTCGTCTTCCACCACCAGTAGCCGCATCGCCTAAGTATCCACAGCCGTTCCCCGACGTCCCTGAAGAGGTCTTCAGGATCCTTCAGCGTCGTCTCAGCGGCTCCGGGTGAGCATCGGGCCCGTTCCCCGCCTGCCCTCCGGCCCTTGAGGTGACCCGTGCCCACCGCCCCCCTGCTCATCCCCGATCCGGTCCACGGCGCCCCGGAAAGAGCGCCGCGCGGCCAACGGGTGGCTCTGGTGGTGGCCGTCGTGACGACGCTCGCCGCCGTCGTACAGCAGGTGCTGCACGCGGTGGGGGTCGTCGGTGGGCAGCCGTGGCCCTTCCTGCTGGTCGCCGCCCCGGCGTGGCTGCTCGCCGTGAGGGGCCTGCGAACGGTGCCCGACCCGCCGCCCGTGGCCGTCCAGGCCGTGGAACGGCTGCGGCGAATACCCGCGTGGGCGTGGGTCGCCGGGGTGCTGGCCATGGCCGCCGCCGCGTGGGCCGCGCTTCAGGACCACGAGCCGCTGATCGGCCACGAGGAGGCGGTGTACGGCAACAAGGCCCGCTCCTGGCTTGACGACGGCACCCCGGACGCGGGCTGGGGCACCTACCGCCCGGTGGGGCTTCCCGCCCTCGGCCGGATCGCCCTGGCCGTGCACGACGACGTGGGGGCGCTGCGGGTGGTCGCGCTGCTGCTGACCCTGTTCACGCTGACCACGACCTATCTGGTCGCGGCCCGGCTGACCACTCCCCGCCGGGCCGTGGTGGTGACGCTTCTGCTGCTCAGCGGGCTGGGCTTCCTGCGCCGCGTGCCGCTGTTCCTCAATGACATCGGCGCCACGGGCCTGCTCCTGATCGTGGTGTATCTGCTGGTCCGCGCGCAGGAGAAGCCCGGTTCACGGGCACTGCTCGCCGTGCCCCTCCCGGCGCTCGCGGCCTTCTATCTGCGGTACGGCGTGGTGGGCACCCTCGCGGCCGTCGTCGCCGCCGCCGTCCTGGCCTACGGGCCCCGGGCCTGGCTGGCGCAGGGCCGCCGGCTGGCCCTGTGCGCGGGTATCTTCCTCGCCGGGCTGATACCGCACTTCGTCTACGCCACCGAGGTCACCGGCGGCCCCCTCGGCCTGATCTTCTCCGCGACCGAGCACGCGGGCCGGGCGTATGTGGGCGACGGTCTCGTGTACTACCTGTCCATTTTCCCGTACCGGCTGGCCGGTGACCTCGGCGGCGTCGTCATGGCCGCGGGGCTGTGGGGGCTGGGCGCCGCGATCAGGCGCCGCCGCCGTGACGACCGCCGCCACGTGTTTCTGGGCATGACCGCGGTCCTCACCTTCGTCGTGCTGGGCGTGGCCACGGACGGCGAGCCCCGCTTCGTCTATCTGCCCGTCGTGCTGCTGACCGTGCTCGGTGTGCAGACCCTCGCCGAGGCCGCCGGGCGCTGGTCCGCGACCGTGCTCACCGCCGTCGCCGCGCTGGCCGCCGTCACCGTGCCCGCCACCGCGCAGTACGTGGCGCACGACGCGATGCCGGGCCCGACCGCCCAACGCGTGTCGACCCTCGCCGTGGCACGGCAGCTCGCCGGTGGTGACCGGCCCTGCCTGCTGGTCACCGGCTACGAGCCCGACCTCGGCTGGTACTCCGGCTGCGATGCGGTCACCTACGGACAGTACCGGCGGATGACGCCGCCCTCCGGGGTCGAGGTGAGCCTGGTCCTCTTCGAACGGGGCCGGTTGCAGCCCGGTCCCGCGTCCCTGCGCCGTCTCATCGACGGGCGTGCCACCACGACCCGGACGATCCCCACCGAAGGCTCCCTCGGCACGGCCACGGTCATCACGCTGGGCGCGAGGAGTTGAGCGCGGCGACCACGAACCACTGGGCCGGGAGGTCGATCCGCGTCCCGTCGGCGCGGTACTCGGTCTGCGGCAGGGTGGTGAGCCCGTGGTCCAGCACCGTCAGCCCCGCCTCGCGCAACAGCTCCGGCACCTCCACGGTCCGCGCGTCGGCGGGCCGCAGGCCGTGGTCGAACACCCGGCGGAGTTTGGGCGGCGGGCCGCCGGGGTCCTGTGCGGCCTCGCGCAGTACGGTCTTGGACTCCTCGGTCAGCTCGGCGACGAAGGCCCGCCCGTGCCGTCCCAGCAGGGTGGCCACCGCCTCCGCGACGGGCCGCCGGTCCGGAGGGTCGCTCTGGTGGATGACGGCGCGCATATAGACGTTGGTGTCGCCGAGCCGCTCGTGGAGTTCCCGTACGCGCGCCGCGTCGGTCAGGTTGAGCTGCTCGTACTCGGCCACCTTCTCCGTGTCGGCGCGCCGCGCGTGTTCGATGGCCGCCTGGGAGAGGTCGACGCCGATGGCGCGGGGGAAGTGGGAGGCCAGATAGCGGGTCTGGGTGCCGTTGCCGCAGCCGAGGTCGGCGATCGGCAGCCCGGTGTCCGCGTGCGGGGCGAGCAGTTCGAGGTGCGGGGCCGCGGACAGTGACGGGTCGGCGTCCCAGATGGCCTCCCCCGGCGCGTCCGAGGTGTTCTGCCAGTAGCTCTCCCACGCCTGCCTGTAGCGCTCCGACACGCTCATCCGCCGCTCCCCGGAGTAGAGGCCACCCATACGATCAAGGTGACTATCGCCGCTCACCAGCCGTGGACAAGAGCCGGGCGCGTTCCTTCACGCGATATTCGCGCCCCCGCGCGACCCGCGCGCCGCGCGCTCCGGGCGGGGAAGTGTCTGTTCGAACCAGACCGTCTTGCCGTCGGCCGACCGGCTGCCGCCCCACTCCCGCGCCAGCGCGTCGACCACCCGCAGCCCGCGCCCCGTCTCGTCGTTGCGGCCCGCGCTCAGCAGCACCGGCAGCTCGTGGTCGTCGTCGAAGACCTCCCACAGCAGCGCGTCCGTACGGACCAGGCGCAGCACGACATGGTGGGTGTGGGCGTGCCGGATCGCGTTGGTGACGACCTCGCTGACCAGCAGTTGCGCGGTCTCCACGGCCTCCGGGAGCCCCCATTGGAGCAGCCGCTCCCCCACCAGCCGCCGCGCCCGGCCCACTTCGCGCGGCTCCAGCGCGAGCCGCCACTGGGCCACGTCGGCGGCCGGGATGCCGTTGAGCCGGGCCATCAGCAGCGCCACGTCGTCCTTGCGGCCGCCGCGGGTGTTGAGGGCGCGGATGATGGTGTCGCAGGCGTCGTCCATGGACGCCGCCGGGTGTGCGGCGGACTCGCACAGCGCGGCGAGCCCGTCGCCTATGTCCTGGCCGCGCACCTCCACCAGGCCGTCCGTGCACAGCACCAGGCGGTCGCCGGGCGACACGCGTATCCGGGCGGTCTCGAAGGGCACCCCGCCGACCCCGATGGGCGCTCCGGTCGGCAGGTCGAGCAGCTCGCTGCGGCCGTCCTCGGCGCGCACCAGCACGGGCGGGATATGGCCCGCGTTGGAGATCAGCAGCTCGGAGCGGATGGGGTCGTAGACCGCGTAGAGGCAGGTGGCCAGGTAGTGCTCGCCGAGCCGCTGCGCCAGGTCGTCGAGGCCGCGCATGAGCTGCGCGGGCGGCAGGTCGAGGGCCGCCATGGTCTGTACGGCGATCCGTAACTGGCCCATCATCGCGGCCGAGTTCAGGCCGTGTCCCATGACGTCGCCGACGACGAGGGCGGTGCGCGAGCCGGACAGCTTGACGCAGTCGAACCAGTCGCCGCCGACCCGGCCGAGCCGGGTGCCGGGCAGATAGCGGGTGGCCGTGTCGCATCCGGCCATGCGCGGGGTGACCTGGGGCAGCATGCTGTCCTGGAGCGTCTCGGCGACGTTCTCCTGGTACGTGTACATGCGGGAGTTGTCGAGCACCAGGCCCGCGCGGGCGGCGAGTTCGGCGCCGGTCGTGCGGTCCATGTCGTGGAACCGCTCCCGCCCCGCGCGGCGCATCAGCACCATGAAGCCCAGCACCACATCGCGCGCCTTGAGCGGCACGATCAGCAGCGACCGCCCGTTGATCAGCGGCCGCAGGTCGCGCTTCTCGAACTCCCCGGAGATCCGGTCGCCCAGCGCGTCGTCGATGTACGGGATCAGCACGGGCTCGCCGGTGACCATGCACTGGAAGAACGGCGTGTGTTCGGGAAACGCGATGGCCTCCCCGACCGGCACGGTGTCGTCCCAGCGGCCCGGTTCGTCGTTGTGCTCGACCCACACCCGGTGCCAGATGGTGGTGACGTCGGGCGGGCCGTCGGGGAATCCCTCGCCGGCCAGCACCTGGGCGCGGAGATGGGTGCCGGCGAAGTCGGCGAAGCGGGGCACGGCGGCGCTGGTGACCTCGCGGATGGTGCGCGCGAGGTCGAGCGAGCTGCCGATGCGCCCGCTGACCTCGTTGAGGAATTCCAGGCGCTCGCGGACGGCGGCGTATTCGAGGTCGATGTCCTCAGGTGCGTACGGCACTCCGGGGGCGCTCGGCGCTCCCTGCGCGCCCCCTGCCCCGCCGCCGGTCCCGGCCCCGGCGGACGCGGCTCGCCGTGCGGCCTCCTGCCGGGCCTGCCGCTCCCGGTAGCGGGGCATGCCCCAGTCCGGGGTCACCGGCACCCGCTCGTTCCTGCTGATCTCCAGCACCGGATAGCCGAGTTCGAGGATCTGCGCGACGATCCGGCCGGCCCTGGCCGGGCCCATGTTGGGCAGGATGTCCGGCAGCCGCCCGGCGAGCCGGTCCGCGCCGGGGAACTCGGTGTGCAGCGCGAAGCCGGGCGAGAACCGCTCCCGCTCCCCGCCGGTCGCGCGCTCCGCCTCGGCCAGCCCCGAGGCGTCCGCCGCGAGCACCAGCAGCCGCTCCGGCCCCGACCCGACCAGCGGATACGCCCACCACAACACATCGACCTGGCCATGCGCCTGATCGGCCATCCGGGCCCGCCCGGCCGTGGGATACGGCGGCGCCCCGGCCGGCGCGGCGTCCAGATCGGGCCCGCGCCCGTGCTCGTGCCCGCCCTCCTCGTATCGCCATTCCTCGCCGCCCAGCGCGCCCGAGACCGGCATCAGATCGACGGCCCGGCAGCCCATGGCCTCCTCACGGCTGCGCCCGAAAAGCCGACGCGCACCCGAACTCCAGTGCGTCACCAGCCCGTCGACGTCGATGACCACCACCGCGAGCGGCATCCGCCCGGGCCCGCCGCTGCCGCCCCGCTGCGCCGGCACCCGGGGCACCCCGCCCAGCTCATCGTCGCCGTGCGACGTGCCACGGTCCATCGCCGGAAGACTCCTTAACCAGGCAAGATCTGCGCCACCGCTACCCACGGTACGACCGCCGCGGGCCGCCGCGCGCCCCAATACCCGAATAGGGGGTTGTCTCAGCCGCGTATGGTCACGCCGTGGCGCGTGCGCAGTCGGCGCAGCTCCCACAGGGAGATCGCGGTCACCGACAGGGGGCCGCCGAACAGGGCACAGAACTGGGCCCACAGCGGCCCGCCCGGCATGCCGCCCCCGGTCGCGTTCAGGACGGCGATGATCCACACCATCACCACGGTGATCACGGCGGGCAGCGCGGCGTGCACATAGGCGGTGTTGAAGGCGGAGCGGGCGATGTAGGCCGAGGCGAGGACGGCGAACGGCAGCAGCCACAGCAGGAACCAGAGCGCCGGGACGGCGGCCACGAACAGCCATACCCCGTGCAGGTCGTGCAGCACCGGGGTTTTCAAGATCACGTACGACAGGCCGGCGATGACGGCCACGGTCAGGACGTACAAGCCGACGGTCTTGAGCGGGACGCCGAGCCGCGAGCGCAGCAACCGCCGCCGCTCCGCGGGCGCGTAGCGGATGAAGAGGGCGATCACCACCGGTACGACGATGATGAGCAGGACGGGGGTCAGGATGAGCTGGCCGGCGCTTTCGCTTGCCTGGTCCTCCAGGTCGCCGTCCTCCCCGTACAGGTAGTAGAGCGCGACCGTCGCGAGGACGCCGAGCGCCGTGCGGGCGATCTGGACGCGGTCGACCACGGGGTCGTGCACGCGCCCGCCGCCGTCCTGGTCGAACAGTCGCCGCGCGGGCCGTTGCGAGAGGCGGAACAGGGGGATGAGGAAGGAGAGGAAGGGCACCCGCCGGTACCAGCGCCGGCCCGTGGGCGCCGGCCGGTAGGGCCCGGGCGGCGGGGGCGGCGGACCATAGGGGTTCGGCGGCGGCGGTCCGTACGGATCGGGCGTCGGCGGCGGCGCGTACGGATCGGGTGCCGGGGGCTGTGGTCCCCAGCGGTTGTTTCCCTGCCCGGGGCCGTTCGGCGGACCCCATCCCCCCGTTGCCATGCCAACTCCTCCTCGCCCATGTCTTCGACGACGCGTTCTCGCCGATGGCCGGGAAGTCTAGGGCACGGAGGCGAACTTGCCAGGTGCCCCGGAGGGCTCAGTCCTCGTGGCCGAGTTGCAGGTCACGCTCGGTGCGGCCGCCGCCCGCGACCTGGAGGACCGTCGCGACCGGCGGATAGCCGGCCGCGATCACCGTGTACTCGCCCGCCGAGAGGTCGACGAAGCGGAAGGCGCCGTCCACCGTGGTGGTCGCCGTGTCAACGACGTTTCCGGCCGCGTCGAGCAGCGTGACGCGCGCGTCCTCGACGAGCCGTCCGCCGCCCGCCCGCACCACGCCGCGCAGCACCGCGCCGCCCGCCAGCTCGATGTCCTGCCGGGTCTCCCGGGCGGCCTGGACGGTGACCGGCAGCGCGGCCGGGCGGAAGGCGGGGGCGCTGGAGGCGAGGGTGTACTCGCCCGCCACCAACTCCGTGATCACATAGCCCCCGTCGAGCCCGCTGCGAGTGGTGGCGACGACCTCGCCGCGCACATCGGTAAGGGTGACGGTGGCGTCCCGCACGGGAGCGCCGTCCGCGGTGCACACCATCCCGGCCAGCCGCCCGGCCCCGCCGAGCACCACGTCCAGGTCGACCGGGCGCTCGCCGACCGTGACGCTGACCGCCCGCGGCTGATGGCCGCCCGCCGAGGCGATCAGGACGTACGAGCCCGCGCCCGGCGTGCTCAGCGCGTACCGGCCGTCCTCGCCGGTGGCCCCGCGCCCGATCTGGCGCCCCGCGATGTCGATGAGGGTGAGCGCGGCGCGCGGGACCGTGGTGCCGTCGTGGTGCTGGACGGTGCCGCAAACCGGAATGCCCGCGATGGTGGGGGCCGGGGCGGTCCGGGGCACGGTCCGCGCGGCGGGGACGACGGGGTCTTGCTGGACGGCGAAGTCGGTGGTGGACACCAGAGGTTTCTCCTTCAGGAGGAAGGCGAGCAGGAAGCCCAGGACGAGCACCGGCACGAGATAGAGGAAGATCCGCGGCATGGCGTCGGCGTACGCCGCGATATAGCCGTCGCGCAGCGCGCCGGGCAGCGAGTGCACCAGTTCCGGGGTGACCGACTGGGGGTCGGAGATCCCGGTGCCGGAGGCCCCCGGATCGGGGCCGGCGGCGGGGAGTTCGACCGCGAGCCGGTCGGCGAGGCGATGGGCGAACAGGGTGCCGAAGACGGCCGCGCCGACGCTGCCGCCCATCTGCCGGAAGTAGTTGTTGGCGCTGGTGGCGGAGCCGATGTCGGCAGGGCGTACGGAGTTCTGGACGGCGAGCACCAGCACCGGCAGGACCAGCCCGAGGCCGAGCCCGAAGACCCCCATCCACAGGCTGTAGTCCAGGCGGGAGGTGCCCACCTCCATCCGGGAGAGCAGCCACATGCCGATGGCAGCCAGCGCGCTGCCGAAGAGGGGGTAGATCCGGTACCGGCCGGTCATGCTGATGAGCTGGCCGGAGGCGATGGAGGCCACGACCGTCCCGGCCATCATGGGGAGCATCAGCAGCCCCGACTCGGTGGCGCTGACGCCGTCGACCATCTGGAGAAAGGTGGGCAGATAGCTGGCGGCCCCGAAGAGGCCCAGGCCGATGACCGCGCCGATGAGCCCGGTGACGCAGAAGACCGAGTCGCGGAACAGCCGCAGCGGCATGATCGGTTCGGGCGCCACGGCCTCGACGACGGCGAAGAGGATCGCGCTGCCCAGCGCCCCGAGCGCGAGCCCGAGGATGACGCGGGACTTCCACGGGTACTCGGTGCCGCCCCAACTCGTCAGCAAGACCAGGCAGGTCGAGGCCACGCCCAGGAGCAGCGCGCCCAGATAGTCGAAGCGGCCCCGCCGGGCGACCCTGGGGAGCTTGAGGGCGACGGTCACGACGGCCATGGTGGCCAGGCCGAAGGGCACGTTGATGTAGAAGCACCAGCGCCAGGACAGATGGTCGGTGAGATAGCCGCCGAGCAGCGGCCCGGCGACCGACGCGAGGCCGAACGAGGCGCCGATGAGCCCCATGTAGCGGCCGCGTTCGCGGGGCGGAACGATGTCCGCCATGATCGCCTGAATGCCGATCATCAGGCCCCCGGCGCCCACGCCCTGGACCGCCCGGAAGGCGATCAGCTCGTCCATGGTGCGCGACCAGCCCGCCAGGGCGGAGCCGGCCACGAAGACGGCGATGGCGAAGAGGAAGACGCTCTTGCGCCCCATGAGATCGCCCAGCTTGCCGTAGACCGGGAGCACGATGGTCGAGGTGAGGAGGTAGGCGGTGACGGTCCAGGACATCTTGTCCAGGCCGTGCAGTTCACCGACCACCTTCGGCAGGGCGGTGGCCACGATGGTCTGGTCGAGGGCGGCCAGCAGGAGGGTGAGCACCAGCCCGAAGAAGATCATCCGGACTCGGGCCGGGCTGAGCGGGATGGGAGCGCCGCCCGGCGCCCCGGGGTCCGGCGCCTGCGCCTCCCAGGCGGCCTCCGGCGCCGTCTCCGGCTCCGCCGGAGGCGCTGTCGGTGGTGCTGCCTGTGATGCCGTCTGCTGTGCTTGTTGCTGCTGCGCTTGTTGCGCGGCCTCGTGCGCCGTCCGGGCCCATGCGGGCACGGGAGCGGTGGCGCGTCCCGGCTCGTCCCCCTTGGCCAGGGGGGTCCAGGTGATCCCGCCCACGTCCATCTCCCCTTCGTCGCGCCTGCACCGCCGCCCTTTTCTCGCATTACGCGACAACTGTGAGCAAGCGCGACGAATCGCCGATGACGGGTGGGGAGAGGGACGTTCAGAGGCTTTCGCCCCGGTGGGAGGGTGTACGGCGGCGAGGCACGCCGCAAGGAAAACCACCCGATCCGGTGAATCCTCCGGTTGCCTCGCGACCGGCTACTTCTCGACCTCGGCCGCGAGCTTGGCGAGCACCGCGTCGTAGATCCGGGCCAGCCCCTTGGGCGCGAACATCCGCTCGAAGAAGCCGCCGATGCCGCCCGCACCCTGCCAGGTCGAGGTGACGACCACCCGCGCCTTGCCCTCACCCGCCGGGGTCACGACCCAGGTGGTGACCATCGAGGAGTTGCGGTCCTTCTCGATCAGCTCCCCGTCGGTCGGCTCGGTCACCTCCAGCAGACAGTCGCGCACGCGCTTGCTGGTGGCCTGGAGCTTCCAGTGGACCAGCGTGCCCTCACCGTCGCCGCCCTCGCGTACCTCGTACTCGCTGAACTGCTCCGGCAGCAGCCGGCCGCGCACACCGCTGTAGTCGGCGAGCGCGTCGAACACGTCCTCGGGGCTGCCCGTGACGATCCGTTCGGTGGTGGCCTCGACTTGGCCCATTGCTCTCCTCCACTCGTGGAACGGCGCCCCGTCATGCGGCGCTCTCGACTGCGGCAAGCCAACCATTTTTGCTGGGACTTTGCCTAATTGGAGGCCGCCACCGGTAAGGCCTCGGCGGCCGGATCAGCGCACCGCGCGGACACCGTCGAGGGCCACGCCGAGGACGCGGTCGCGCTGGGCGTCGTCGAGGAAGTTCGTCGCGGTGATACCGGCCACCATGCGCAGCAGGTCGTCGAAGCCGATATCGGTGCGGACCTGGCCGGCCTGGAGCGCCCGTTCGAAGAGCGGGCCGCCCGCCCGGTACATCGACTCGCGGCAGGCGGCGAAGATGTCCGACTCGCCGTCCATGGCCTCGCGGATCGCCCGCTTGTTTTGGAGAGGCCACCCATGCCCCGCAACTCCGCTCGCCTCACCTTCGCGGTCCTCGCGACAGGCGCCGGCGTGTTCTCCATGCTCCAGTCGCTGATCGCCCCGGCCCTGCCGACCGTGCAGCACGCCCTGCACACCTCGCAGTCGACCGCGACCTGGGTGATGACCGCGTATCTGCTCTCCGCCTCGATCTTCACCCCGATCCTCGGCCGCGTCGGCGATCTGATCGGCAAGAAGCGCACCCTGGTCGCGGTGCTCGTCACGCTGACCCTCGGCTGTCTGCTCGCGGCACTCGCGCCCACGATCGGCGTCCTCATCGTCGCCCGGGTGATCCAGGGCATCGGCGGCGCGCTCTTCCCGCTCTCCTTCGGCATCATCCGCGACGAGTTCGCCGCCGAGGAGGTGAGCCCCAGCATCAGCAACCTCTCGGCGGTCATCGCCGCGGGCGGCGGCGTCGGGATGGTCGCCGCCGGACCCATCGTCTCCGCGCTGGACTACCGCTGGCTGTTCTGGCTGCCCGTCGGGATCGTCGCCGCCACCGCGCTGATCGCCCTGCGCTTCATCCCCGAATCCCCCACCCGCGCCTCCGGACGCGTCAACTGGCTCGGCGCCGTGCTGCTCTCGGGCTGGCTGGTCGCGCTGCTGCTGCCGCTCAGCCAGGCGGCCGTCTGGGGCTGGGGCTCGGCCCGGGTGATCACGCTCTTCGTGGCCGCCGCGCTGCTGTTCGCCCTGTGGCTGATCGCCGAGGCCCGCTCCGCCAACCCGCTGATCGACCTGCGCGTCATGCGACTGCCCGCCGTATGGACCACCAACGCCGCGGCGCTGCTGTTCGGCGCGGGCATGTACGCGATCTGGTCCTTCCTCCCCGGCTTCGCGCAGACCCCGTCCGCCGCGGGCTACGGCTTCGGTGCCTCCGTCACCGGGGCCGGGCTGCTGATGCTCCCCATGCTGATCGCCATGTTCGGCGCGGGCGTGCTCAGCGGCCGCCTCGAGCCGCGCCTCGGCGCGAAGCGGCTGCTGGTGGCGGGCGCCGCGCTCGGCGCCGTCGCCTGCGGCTTCCTCACGCTGTGGCACGACCGGCAGTGGCAGGTGGCGTTCGTCGCCGGGATCTTCGGCCTCGGCATCGGCCTGGCCTTCGCCTCGATGGCCAACCTCATCGTGGGCAGCGTCCCCGCCGAGCAGACCGGCGCCGCGACCGGCATGAACGCCAACATCCGCACCATCGGCGGCTCCATCGGCGCCTCCGTCACCAGCGTGCTGGTCACCAGCCGCCTCCAGCCCTCCGGCCTGCCGTACGAATCCGGCTACACCCACGGCTTCGCCCTGCTGACCCTGCTCTGCCTCGCCGCCGCCCTCGCGGCCCTGCTCGTCCCGGCGGGCCGCGCCCGCCGCACGGCCGGCTCGCTCCGCGCCGCCGGCGGCCCGGCGGTCGCCGAGCCCCGGGCCTCGGCGCCGAGCGCCCGGGGCTGACCGGGACTGACCGGGACTGACCGGAGCACCTCCGGGGGGCTGACCCATGAATGAAACATGTGTTCTAATTCTGGGACGAGCGAGACCCCCGGAGGTGCGAGCCATGCGCTGGGACAACCTGACCGACGGCGACGGGGCGGCCGCGCCCGCCCTCTTCGCGGCGGACGCGGTGACGACCCGCACCTTCGACACCCCCGAATTCCGCGGGATCACCTTCCACGAGATCCGCGCCCGCTCGATCGTCAACCGGGTGCCCGGCGCCTCCCGGATGCCGTTCGAATGGACGGTCAACCCGTACCGCGGCTGCTCCCACGCCTGCGTCTACTGCTTCGCACGCAAGACGCACAGCTATCTCGACCTCGACACCGGCCTCGACTTCGACACCCAGATCGTGGTGAAGATCAACGCCGCCGAGCTGCTCCGTCGCGAGCTGGCCTCCCGCCGCTGGCGCGGCGAGCACATCGCCATGGGCACCAACGTCGACTGCTACCAGCGGGCCGAGGGCCGCTACCGGCTGATGCCCGGCATCCTCACCGCCCTGACCGAGCGCGCCAACCCCTTCTCCATCCTCACCAAGGGCACCCTGATCCTGCGCGACCTGGAGCTGCTGCGGCGGGCGTCCCGCGTCACCGATGTCGGCGTCTCCGTCTCGGTCGGCTTCACCGACCCCGGGCTGTGGCGCACCGTCGAGCCGGGCACGCCCTCACCCGAGCGGCGCCTGGAGGCGGTGCGCACCCTGACCGACCACGGCATCCCGTGCGGGGTGCTGATGGCCCCGGTGATCCCCTACCTCGGTGACTCCCCCGAGCAGCTGCGCGCGACCGTACGGGCCATCGCGGCGGCCGGGGCCACGTCCGTGACGCCGCTCGTGCTGCATCTGCGGCCCGGCGCCCGCGAGTGGTTCACGGCCTGGCTGGCCCGCCACCACCCGCGGCTGCTGCCCCGCTACGACGCGCTGTACGGCGGCGGGGCGTATGCGCCGCGGTGGTATCAGCGGCGGATCACCGGGATGGTCCACGAGTTCGCCGACGAGTACGGCATCGGCCCGTATCGCGCGGGCGCGCACCGCGGCGTCACCGCCCCGCGGGCCACGGATGCCGCCCCCGCCACCGAGGCGCCCGACCAGCTGACGCTGCTCTAAGGGTGCCCGGCGCACCGTGACGCCTGCGGCGGGCTCCTTCCCCTCCCCGCCCCTTCCCGAAACTGGGGCGCTGCCCCAGACCCCGGGTCCAGGGGCGAAGCCCCCCCCCACGCGGCGGAGCCGCACATCGGCAGGGGGCGGGGAGGGGAAGGAGCCCGGCGATGCGCGCGGGGTCCTCCGGCGGACGGGGCTCGCGGCCCGGCCGGCGCGGCCGCGCGCCGCCGCAGGCCCGGCGCGTGGGGCTTGGCGCGATAGCGGGCGAACCAGCCGTCCTCCGGGATGGGACCGGTTCCGGCGGACGGCCCGCCGCCGTCCCCGCCGCCGTCATGCGCTCGCGGCCGCCCGGCTCACCGCGGCCGCCAGCCGGTCGCGGGCCTCGGTCTGGGCGGCGATGCGGGCGTCGAGGACGGCGAGCCGCTCGCGGGCGATCCTCAGCCCCTCGGCGGCGGGCCGCACGCTCGTCACATCGCCGTCCAGGCACGGCAGGAAGCAGCGGATGTCGTCCAGCGTGAGGCCCACCGCGAGCAGTTCGCGGATGTTGCGCACGCGGACGACGGCCCGCTCGTCGTAGTCGCGGTAGCCGTTGGGCTCGCGCGCGGACGTGATCAGCCCCGCCTGCTCGTAGTGGCGCAGCGCGCGCGGCGTCGCGCCCGTGGCCTCCGCCAGCTCCCCGATCCGCACCGGTCCCACCTCCGGTGCCCGTTCTACCAGCCGTCCACCGCCCGCGCTCAGCCGACCACGGCCCCGCCGTCCACCGGCAGGATCACGCCCGTCACGAACGCCGCCTCGGGCGACGCCAGTTGGGTGATCGCCCAGGCCACCTCCTCCGGACGCCCGATCCGCCCCAGCGGGGTGTGGGCCAGCTGCCAGGCCCGTACCTTCGCGCGCTGCTCGGGCGTCAGCCCCTGGTGCTCCCCGATGGGGGTCTCGATCGCGCCGGGCGCGACGGCCACCACCCGCACCCCGCGCGGCGCCAGCTCCACCGCCCAGCTGCGGGTCAGCGTGTCCAGGGCCGCCTTTGTCGCCGCGTAGAGGGAGTTGCCCGCCCAGCCGCGCTGGCCGATGGAGGTGCTGACGTTCACCACCACGCCACCGCCGTTCTCCTCCAGCGGGCCCAGGGCCGCCCGCGTCAGCAGCACGGGCGCGAGGAGGTTGGTGGCCAGGAGCGGGGCGGACAGCTCGCGGGTGCTGTCGCCCAGCGGCGCGGCGCGCACGATCGCGGCGTTGTTGACCAGCACGTCCAGCCGGCCGTGCGCCTCGACGGCGTGCCGCACGATGTCCTCGGCGGCGCCCTCCGCGGTGATGTCCGCCGGGAAGGGCTCGATCATGGGGTGCCCCGCCGCCGTCTCGTCCAGCGGCCCGGGCCGCCGCCCGACCGCCACCACCCGCGCCCCCAGCCCGGCCAGCGCCCGGGCGGTCGCCCGGCCGATCCCGGTGCCCGCGCCGGTGACGAGGGCGACCCTGCCGTCGAAGGGGGCGGTGGGCTCTTCGGTGTTCATGTCGTTGCTGTGGTCCATGGGCGGGATCCTGCGAGCCTGCCGCCAATGGCAGGGTCAAGCGGCCTACGGTGGGCGCATGGACGGCGTACATGTGAGGGAGATGACGGAAGCGGACATCGACGCCGTGGCGGCGGTGCGGGTGCGCGGCTGGCAGGCCGCGTACCGGGGGCTGATACCGCAGGCGCACCTGGACGGCTTGAGCGTGGAGAAGGACGCGCGGCGGCGGCGGGAGTTCTTCTCCAGAGGGGTGGGGGACGTGGTCAACCTCGTGGCCGACGGCCCGGTCGGCGAGGTGGTCGGCTGGGCGTGCTTCGGCCCGTACCGGGACCGCGATCTGCCCTCGGGGGACGCGGAGTTGTACGCGATCTATGTGCGCCACGACCTGTTCGGCGGCGGCATCGGGCGCGCCCTGCTGACGGAGTCCGTCAGCCGCGCCGCCGAGCGGGGCTTTCCACGGCTGCGGCTGTGGGTGCTGGAGGGCAACGCCCGCGCCCGGCGCTTCTACGAGCGCGCCGGCTTCGCGCCCGACGGCGGTCAGGAGGACTACGAGGTGGACGGCGTCCCCGTCCCCGAAGTCCGCTACGCCCGCCCCCTCGCCCCCATAGCGGCCTGACCCCATCTCGCCCCGCGCGCGCACGGGCGCGCGCGAGGCGGGGCGGGGGGCGGTCAACGCACCCGTGCGCGGCCCGGCTTGTCCGGGGCCGGGCGGCGGGGCCCGAGAGGGGCGCCTCCGCCGCTGATGCGGGCCAGCGCCGCCGCGGCGGCCGCGCTGAGGCGGGGGTGGCGGGCCGCGGACGTCAGGGCCGGGACGGCGCGTTCGTCCCCGATCGCCCCGAGGCCCTCGACGCAGGCGCGCGCGATCGGCCAATGCCGGTCCCGGGCCGCCAGTTGGCGTTCCAGGGCGGCGACGAGGGCCGGGACGGACTCGGGGGCGCGCAGCTCGACGAGCAGCCGGATGGGGTGGAGCGAGTAGGCGGTGCGCAGCGGGTTCGTGGCCAGGGCGGCCGCCGCGCGGGCGGTGCGCGGGTCGGCCAGGCGGGCCAGGACGCGGGCGGCGGTCGCGCAGCGGGCCTGTTCGCGGTAGTTGAGAAGGAGGACGAGGGTCTCGAAGGCCCGCCGGTCCCCCGCGCTGCCGAGCACGAACGCGGCGGTCTCCCGCGCCCACAGCGGCTGCTCGGGCGCGACGAGGATGCGGGCGAGCTGCTCGCGCGCGGCGGGGGTGCCCTGCCGTACGAGCGCGAGCAGCGAGGCGTGGGCCCTGGCCTCCTCCGGGGACGAGAGCGAGGCCCGCACCCGGTCGGTCAGTACGCGGAATTCTTCGTCCATGTGATGGTCTCCCCTCCCCGGTGACCGGCGCCCCGGCGCGCGGGTCACAAAATGTGCTCTGGCGTCTTGGTTACCCGCCAGTTAAACTGGCGACACGAGCAGCACCCCTGCTCTGGCGGCCTGGTGACGCAGCCGCCGTGTGAAGTCGTGAAGTCGGTTCGGCAGTTTGGTACGGCGTGGCCCCGGGACAGGGCCGGCCGTGTGTCTCCCCCACGGGCAGTCTCCTCCGTGCGGCGCCGTCCGTCAGGGAGCGTGCAAGCCCTTCCACAGGAGTTTCGTGTCAGCCCTCCGCGCATGACCGAAAGCTCCTCTCAGTCGTCTCAGTCGTCACTTCATCCCCATATCCGGGGAACACCCTCTGGAGTCCGCGATGGACCGTCTTCCGACCACCGACGCCAGTCCCACGTCCGACCCCGCGCCGAGCCCTGAAACGCCCACCCCTGATATCTCCCCCTCCCGGGCCCCGCTCACTACTGTCGCCGTCATCGGGCTCGGCACCATGGGCACCGGCATCGCCGAACTGCTGGCCAGGGCGGGCCGCGGGGTTCGCGAGGTCATCGGCGTCGACGTCAGCGAGAGCGCCGCGCGCCGGGCCGTCGCCGCGCTGGAGACCGCCACCGCCCGCGCCGTGCGCCGCGAGCGGATGACCGAGCGGGAGCGGGAGGAGTCGCTGGCCCGCTTCCGCGTCTCCACCGATCTGCGGGCCGCGGCCGACGCGGATCTGGTGATCGAGGTCGTGCCCGAGAGCTACGACATCAAGCTGGAGGTCTTCACCGCCCTGGACGCCGTCGTCCGGCCCGAGACCATCCTCGCCACCGGCACCAACGCGCTGTCCGTGACCCGGCTGGCCGCCGACTCCGCCCGCCCCGAGCGCGTCCTGGGCCTGCACTTCTTCCATCCCGCGCCCGCCATGAGGCTGGTCGAGATCGTCTCCAGCGTGCTGACCTCGCCCGCGGCCGTCGCCGCGGTCACGGCGCTGGCCCGCGACCTGGGCAAGGAGCCGGTCGCGCTCGGCGACCGGCCGGGGTTCGTCGCCGACGGGCTGCTGTTCGGCTATCTCAACCAGGCCGCCGCGATGTACGAGGCGAAGTACGCGGCGCGCGAGGACATCGACGCCGCGATGCGGCTGGGCTGCGGGCTGCCGATGGGCCCGCTGGCGCTGCTCGACCTGGTCGGCGTCGACACGGCCCGTACCGTCCTGGAGGCGATGTACGCGGCCTCCGGCGACCGGCTGCACGCGCCCGCGCCCATCCTGGGCCAGCTCGCCGAGGCCGGGCTGACCGGCCGCAAGGCGGGCCGCGGCTTCTATACGTACGAGGCGCCGGGCAGCGGCACCGTGGTCCCGGACGCGCTGACCCCGGACCCCGCCGACCGGGCCCCGGTCGCCGCGCGCCCGGTGCGCGTGGTGGGGGTCGCGGGGTCGGGCACCATGGCGAGCGGGATCGCCGAGGTCTTCGCCAAAGCGGGCCACGAGGTCGTGCTGGCCGCCCGCACCCCGGAGAAGGCGGAGGCGGCCAAGGCCAGGATCGCCCGGTCGCTGGGGCGGTCGGTGACCAAGGGCCGACTGACCGAGCAGGCCCGCGGCGAGACGCTGGCCCGGATCTCCCCGGCCGGGTCGCTGGACGCCTTCGCGGACGTGGACTTCGCCGTCGAGGCGGTCGTCGAGGACCTGGCCGTCAAGCAGCAGCTCTTCGCGGCGCTCGACAAGGTCTGCAAGCCGGGCACGGTGCTGGCCACGACCACCTCCTCGCTGCCGGTCATCGCCTGCGCCCGCGCGACCTCGCGCCCGCAGGACGTGATCGGCCTGCACTTCTTCAACCCGGCGCCCGCGATGAAGCTGGTCGAGGTGGTGCGCACGGTCCTGACGGCGGACGAGGTGCGGGCCACGGCGCACGCGGTCTGCCAGGCCGTGCGCAAGCACCCGGTGGACTGCGGCGACCGGGCCGGCTTCATCGTCAACGCGCTGCTGTTCCCGTACCTCAACAACGCGGTGAAAATGGTGCAGGAGCACTACGCCTCGCCGGACGCCATCGACGCCGCGATGAAGCTCGGCGGCGGCTATCCCATGGGCCCCTTCGAGCTGCTGGACGTCGTGGGCCTTGATGTGTCCCTGGCCATCGAGAGGATGCTGCACCGCGAGTTCCGCGAGCCCGGTCTGGCACCCGCGCCGCTGCTGGAACACCTGGTCGCGGCGGGGTGCCTGGGGCGGAAGACGGGGCGCGGCTTCCGGGAATATGCGAAGGCCTGAGGAGCCGGGCGGGGCGGACAGTGCCCCGCTTCCGTCCGCGCCCTCCGAGCCCGCTGCACCAGGGGTCCGGGGGGCATCGCCCCGGAAAATGCAGTACGTTCCCCACATGTCCCAGCCTCTGAAGGCCGCTCGTACGCCACGTACGAACCGAACGAACTCGTCCGGCGCGGGAGGCAACGGCACCCGCCGGGCCACCGCCCAGCGCTTGGCCATGCGCCGCAAACTGGCGGCCGCGGCCATGGAGTTGTTCGCCACGCAGGGCTACGAGGCGACGACGGTCGATGAGATCGCGGCGAGAGCGGGGGTCGCCCGCCGCACCTTCTTCCGCCATTTCCGCTCCAAGGAAGAGGCGATCTTCCCCGACCACGACGACACATTGGTGCGGGCCGCGGACGTGCTGGACGCGGCGCCGCCGCACGAGCACCCGCTGGACACGGTGTGCCGGGGGATCAAGGAGGTCATGCGGATGTACGCCGCCTCCCCCGCGGTCTCCGTGGAGCGCTACCACCTGACCCGCGAGGTGCCCGCCCTGCGCGAGCGCGAGATCGCCTCGGTGGCCCGCTACGAGCGGCTGTTCACCCGCTATCTGCTGGGCCACTTCGACGAGGGCGCGCACCACGACGGCGACGACGACCCGCTGCTCGCGGAGGTCGCCGCGTCCGCCGTGGTCACGGCGCACAACCACGTCCTGCGGCGCTGGCTGCGCGCGGGCGGCGTGGGCGATGTGGAGGCCCAGCTGGACCACGCCTTCGACATCGTCCGCCAGGCCTTCGGCACGGGCATCGGCGCCGGGCGCCCCCTCCCCGGCCGCCCGGCGGCCACGGTGTCCGCCAAGAGCGGGGAGGAGGACGTGGTGGTGATGGTGGCCCGTACGGATGCCCCGCTGGACGAGGTGATGCGGACGATCGAGCGAGCGCTGAAGCGCTAGCGCCCACGGCGGGTGGTTTTCCCCTCCCCGCCCCTTCCCGAATCCGTGGCTACGCCCCGGACCCCACCGGGGGCGCGCCGACGGGGGGACGCCCCCAACCCGCCGGCCCGCGAGGCAGCGGGCGAGCCCAGCCCCACCAGGGCCGAAACGCAACGCGCAGGTCCCTGGGGGCGAAGCCCCGCCAGGACCTGCGCAACGTCCCAGGCCCCCGGGACCAGCGAGCGTCCCCGCCGGGCCCGAGGACGAAGCCCCACGGGAGCCGGGGCGTAGCTCCGCCGGGCCCGGGTGCACCCCCCGGATCCGGGGCAGAGCCCCGCCGGGACCCGAGGGCAGAACCCCGCCAGGGCCCGGGGCACACCCCCGCCGGGACCCGGGGGCAGAACCCCGCCAGGGCCCGGGGCACACCCCCGCCGGGACCCGGGGGCAGAGCCCCGCCAGGGCCCGGGGCACACCCCCGCCGGGACCCGGGGGCAGAGCCCCGCCAGGGCCCGGGGGCGCAGCCCCACCGGGACCGGGGCGCCTCACCCGGGGGCGAAGCCCCACCGGGACCCGGGGCTCCGCCCGGGGGCGCAGCCCCACCGGGGGCCGGGGCGGAGCCACGGTTTCGGGAAGGGGCGGGGTGGGGGAAAGAGACGCGCTAGTCCGCCCGCGTGAAGCGCGCCGCGAAGCCGCCGTTTTTCGGGACGGCGACCGACAGCCGGGACGCGGCCGTGACCTCGCGGGTCTCGGTCGCGATCTGGCCGTCCGCGCCGTCCGTGTACAGCTCCGCACGCCACTTGCCCGCGCCCAGGAAGCTCAGGGGCTCGTCCAGCATGCGCGCCTCGCCCGAGGTGATCGCGCCCAGGTACCAGTCGTCGCCGGACTGGCGGGCGAGGACCGCGCGGTCCCCGGGGGCGCCGTCGACCAGCTTGGTCTCGTCCCAGACCGTGGGTACGGTCCGCAGGAACTTCCGGGCGAGCGGCCGGCTGTCGTACGACTCGACGCTGTCGGCGAAGTGCTGCACCCCCGACTCGTACACCACGGACAGCGCCAGCTCCGCCGCGTCGCTCGTGGGCCGCACCCCGGTGAAGGTGACGGGCGTGAAGTCCATGGACCCGATGAGGTTCCGGGTGAAGGGCAGCGTGGTGTAGTGCGCGGCGGGGAAGGGCTCGCGGCCGGGTTTGGGGCGGGTGCCCTCGGCGCCCTTGACCGCCTCGGTGCTCATCAGCTGGGGCCAGGTGCGCTCCTGGCCGCGTGGGATGGTCGCGCCGTGGAAGTTCAGCATGAAGTGGTACTTCGCGCTGTCCTTGAAGACCGCGTCGTACCACCGCATCCGGTCCTGTCCGTCCGACTCCAGGAAGTCGATCTTCAGTCCGACCACGCCCCAGGACTTCCACAGCGGCATCAGCCGGTCCCGCTCGCTCTGCGCGTCGATGGTCTGCCAGCGCGCCCAGAGCCAGACGCCGACGCCCTTCTCCTTGGCGTAGGCGGTCAGTTCGGGCATCCAGTCGTTGCTCCAGCCGGAGTCGACGAGCACGTACTCCCAGCCCTCGCGGGCCGCGAAGTCGACGAACTTCTTCTGGGCGGCGAGGCTGGTGGGGCTCTGTCCGTCGGACCACCAGGACCACGCGGCCTTGCCCGGCTTGATCCAGGAGGTGTCGGCGACCTTGGAGGGCGCGGCGAGGTCGGTGGGCAGGTCGCTCTCGGTGACGGTGGCCAGATCGCCGATGACCAGGGTGCGCCAGGGGGTGGTGAGGCCGGGGGAGCTGACCTCGGCGGGGTCGGGGAGGGTCAGCTTGAAGCGGTCGGTGTCGGCGTCGAGGGTGAGGCGGGAGCCGCCGTAGGAGCTGTTGAGGTCGGCCTCCTCGACGAGCAGCCAGCTGTCGCCGACGCGGAAGAGCGACGGGTAGCCGTAGTCGCCCGCCTCGGCGTCGGCGACGGTGGTGTGATCGTGGGCGGACTCGTAGTCCTGGCGGCCGTTGTCGTAGGGCAGCAGGAAGGATTCGGCGGTGGGCGGGACCGCGAACTCGGTGGTCTCGCCGAGCACGGTGGCGGTGTCCGCGCCGCCCTCGCCGGGCAGTACGTAGCGGTAGGCCAGCCCGTCGGCGGAGACCCGGAAGACGACCTTCAGCATCCGCCCCTGCTTGCGGAAGGTGAAGGTGGACTCGGAGGCATCGGAGGTGTGGCGGGTGCGGCGCCCGGTGGTGGTCGTGTACGTCTCATGGATCCGCTTGTCGCTGCGCCCTTCGTAGCGCAGCCCGGTGCTGAGGTCGGCGTCGGCGGTGCGGATGCCGAGCGCGGAGGGGCGCAGCACGGTGGTGCGGCCGTCCTGGGCGGACAGGGTCAGCCGGCCCTCGCGGGTGAGCGTGAGCTGCCCGCTGACCTGGCCCTGCCCGGTCAGCCGCCAGCTGTGGCCGTCCGCCTTCGCATCGGCCTGCGCCCGTAGGGGGACGAGGACGGCCGCGGCGCAGGCGACCGCCGCCGCGGCTCTGATGACCCTGGATCGTATGACGCGCATCGTTCCCTCCCGGGGAGTCGGCTCTTGGAGCGCGGCCCGATACATCTGACCTATCCGGTGTCTTGACGCATCATTAGCCCGTTCCTACGCTCCCGTCTAGCCAAATCATCGGATCAATCTGTTTGCTGTGTTGGATGGAGCTGATCGAAAGATGGCAGTCAGCAGACGCGGATTCCTGGGCCGGGTGGCAGCGGGCGCGGCCGCCGGGACGACGGCGGGGGCCACCCTCACGGAGCCCGCCGAGGCGGCGGCGCAGCAGGCCGTGACCCTGCGGGGCATGGGGACGGACAAGGAGTGGGAGCGGTTCCTGGCGGCACAGGACCTGGTCTGGAAGCGGATGCCGCGCACCTGGTACGAGGGGCCCTTCCTCGGCAACGGGCTGTTCGGCTCGATCGTCTACCAGGAGCCGGGCGAGAACGCCCTGCGCTTCACGGTCCACCACAGCGAGTCCCAGGATCACCGCCCCGACCAGGGCGGCAGCGACTGGGGCGTGGCGCGGCTGCCGGTCGGCAATCTGCTGCTGCGCCCGGTCGGCGCCATCACCGGCGTCGATCTGCGCCTGGACCTGTGGAACGCCGAGGTGCGCGGCACGATCACGACCGACAAGGGCACGCTGGAGCTGCGCGCCCTGGTGCACAACGACCGGACGATGCTGCTGGCCACCGTGGAGGCGAGCGAGGGCGAGGAGGGCTTCCGCTGGGAGTACCGCCCCTCCCCCGCGATCAGCCCGCGCATCGTCCGCGAGAACCCGCCGGCGGGCTTCGAGCCGAACCCGGCCCCGGCCAGCCGCACCGAGGACGGTCTGGGCATCACCGTGCAGTCGCTGGTCCCGGGCGGGCAGACGGCCAGCGCGTACAAGGAGCGCGGCACGGGCCGGGAGCGTACGTACTACCTGGCGGTCGCCCACTCCTTCCCCGGCACGGACGCGGAGGGCCGGGTGCGGACCACCGTCCGCAAGGCGTCGGCGCTGCCCGTCTCCAGCCTGCTGCGCTCGCACCGCGACTGGTGGCACCGCTTCTACCGCAAGAGCTTCATCTCCGTCCCCGACGGCATGCTCCAGAGCTTCTACTGGATCCAGCTCTACAAGCTGGCCTGCGCGGCCCGTGAGCACGCCCCGGTCATGGCCACCACCGGCCCCTGGGTGGAGCCCACCCCCTGGCCCGGGGTGTGGTGGAACCTCAACGTCCAGCTGGAGTACTGGCCGGTCCACGGCTCCAACCACCTGGAGCTCGACGCGATCCCGCGCACCCTCACCGAGAACACCGATGTGCTGATCAGCGCGCTCAAGCCCGAGTACCGCGCCGACTCGGCCGGGCTGCGCCGCTCCACGGACGCGCAGTGCGAGGACAACGGCTCGGTCCCGGTCCCGGGCGTCGGCGACCCGGAGGTGGGCAATCTGCCCTGGGCGCTGCACAACGTCTGGCTGACCTACCGGCACTCGATGGACCGGGGCCTGCTGGAGGATGTGCTCTACCCGCTGCTGCGCCGCTCCACCAACTACTACCTGCACTTTCTCCAGGAGCAGTCGGACGGGAAGCTGCATCTGCCGAAGACCTTCTCGCCCGAGTACGGGTCGGCCCCGGACTGCAACTACGACCTGGCCCTGCTGCGCTGGAGCTGTACGACGCTGCTGGAGACCGTCGAGCTGCTGGGCAAGGACGACGAGCTGGCCCCGAAGTGGCGCGAGGTGCTGGACAAGCTGGTGGACTACCCGGTGGACGAGAACGGCTTCATGATCGGCACCGGGGTGCCGTTCGCGAAGTCGCACCGCCACTACTCCCACATGCTCTCCGTCTACCCCCTCTACCTGGTCAACTGGGACCAGAAGGAGAACCGCGACCTGATCGCGCGCTCCCTGGAGCACTGGATCAGCTTCGAGGGCGCGCTGCGCGGCTACAGCTTCTCGGGCGCGGCCTCGATCTCCACCCAGATGGGGCGGGGCGACGACGCGCTGAAGTATCTGCGTGAGCTGGTGGCGCGGTTCATCCAGCCGAACACGCACTACTACGAGGCGGGCCCGGTGATCGAGACCCCGCTGTCGGGCGCCCAGTCGATCCACGACATGCTCTGCCAGAGCTGGGGCGACACCATCCGCTTCTTCCCCGGCGTGCCGGGCGAGTGGCGGGACGTCACCCTGCACGACTTCCGCACCCAGGGCGCGTTCCTGGTCAGCGGGGTGCGCAAGGGCGGCAGGACGCGCTGGGTGCGGGTGCGCAGCCTGGCCGGGGAGCCGTGCCGGGTCCGCCACTCGATCGCCGGGCGGGTCACCGTGGCCGGGGTCGGCGGGCCCGCGCCGAAGTGGCGCGAGGTGGCCGACGGCGTGATCGAGCTGGAGCTGCACCGGGACGAGGAGGCGGTGGTGTACCCGGCGGGGTCGCGGCCGGACTTCGAGATCGCGCCCGTGAAGGTCACCAGCCCGGCCGAGCGCTGGGGGCTGCCGACGGTGCCGGAGACGGGCGCGGTCACCCAGGTGGATCTGGTCGGGCACTTCGACAACGACGCCATCACCACCGAGATGTACTACGGGGACGGCGACTTCGACGGCACCGGGCGGACATATCCGATGGCCCAGCTGCCGCAGACCGCGCAGACGGAGGACGACGGGGTCTCCTTCTCGTTCACCAACGGCAGCGAGGGCTCCGACAACAACGTCATCGCGGCCGGCCAGAAGGTCTCCGTCCCGGTCGGCTCGTACGCGAAGCTGCACGTACTGGGCTCCGGCGACACGGCGGACGTCACCGTCCCCGCCGAGCTCGGCTACGCGGACGGCTCGACCACAAAGGTGAACGTGCAGCTCACGGCCTGGCTGTCGGGCCCGAAGTACGGCGAGACGGAGGCGGTGCGCACCAGCCAGATCCACACCCGCACCGGCCCGCTCGGCACCAAGGCGGCGATCTTCCACCAGAAGGTGGCGCTCGACCCGGCCAAGGAGCTGTCCTCCATCACCCTCGGCGCCCCCTCGGGCACCGCGAGGGCGCACATTTTCGCGCTCTCGCTGGAGAAGAGCGGCTGACAGCCGACCTTCCTTCCACGACGCGGCGGCCGTCCCATCCGGGGCGGCCGCCGCCGCTCATGTGTGCCACCGGGGTGACAATTGAGTGAATTTGTTGGCACGCAGTGTCTTGCGACCTGACACGGAGTGCCATACGGTGATGTTGTCCGGGCTGTCCCCGCACGCCCGCCGTGCGCGCCCGGACCGCCTGCGTCACCAGGCACCCTCCGCGCCAACCGCGCACCGCTCAGAAGCACCGCTCAACAGCAGCACCGCTCAACAGCAGCACCGCTCAGCAGCACCTCCGCCGGACCGACGGCACCAGCAGCAACCGTCATGAGCCCAGCGTTCCCTCAAGCGTCCCCCGACGCTTCGCCGGAGGCACCGATGAACGAAATCCTGGACGCGATCCTGGCGTCGACAGCGTCCGAGCACGGCTCCCCCGCACTGGGGCCCGAGGACTTCGCGGCCCTGCCCGTCCCCGAGTCGTATCGCGCGGTGACCGTGCACAAGGACGAGGCCGAGATGTTCGCCGGCCAGACCACCAAGGAGAAGGACCCCCGCAAGTCCCTGCACGTGGACGAGGTGCCGGTGCCCGAGCTCGGCCCCGGCGAGGCGCTCGTGGCCGTCATGGCCAGCTCGGTGAACTACAACTCCGTCTGGACCTCGATCTTCGAGCCGCTGCCGACCTTCGGCTTCCTGGAGCGGTACGGCAGGCTCTCCCCGCTCGCCAAGCGGCACGACCTGCCGTACCACATCATCGGCTCCGACCTCGCGGGCGTCGTGCTGCGCACCGGTCCGGGCGTCAACATCTGGCGGCCGGGCGACGAGGTCGTCGCGCACTGCCTGTCCGTCGAGCTGGAGTCGGCCGACGGCCACAACGACACCATGCTCGACCCCGAGCAGCGCATCTGGGGCTTCGAGACCAACTTCGGCGGCCTCGCCGAGCTCGCCCTGGTCAAGTCCAACCAGCTGATGCCCAAGCCCAACCATCTGAGCTGGGAGGAGGCGGCCGCCCCCGGCCTGGTCAACTCAACCGCGTACCGGCAGCTGGTCTCCCGCAACGGCGCCGGGATGAAGCAGGGCGACAACGTCCTGATCTGGGGCGCCAGCGGCGGGCTCGGCAGCTACGCCACCCAGTTCGCCCTGGCCGGCGGCGCCACCCCGATCTGTGTGGTCTCCTCGCCCCGCAAGGCCGAGATCTGCCGGGCCATGGGCGCCGAGGCGATCATCGACCGCAGCGCGGAGGACTACCGCTTCTGGAAGGACGAGCACACCCAGGACCCGAAGGAGTGGAAGCGGTTCGGCAAGCGCATCCGCGAGCTGACCGGCGGCGAGGACGTGGACATCGTCTTCGAGCACCCGGGCCGGGAGACCTTCGGCGCCTCGGTGTACGTCACCCGCAAGGGCGGCACCATCGTCACCTGCGCGTCCACGTCCGGCTACACGCACGAGTACGACAACCGCTATCTGTGGATGTCGCTCAAGCGCATCGTCGGCTCCCACTTCGCCAACTACCGCGAGGCATGGGAGGCCAACCGCCTGATCGCCAAGGGCAGGATCCACCCGACCCTCTCCAAGGTCTACTCCCTGGAGGACACGGGCCAGGCCGCCTACGACGTGCACCGCAACCTCCACCAGGGCAAGGTCGGCGTGCTGGCGCTGGCCCCGCAGGAGGGCCTGGGCGTGCGCGACCTCGAACTGCGCGAGCGCCACCTCGACGCCATCAACATCTTCCGGGACGCGGCGTGACGGCCCGCGAGGAGCGGGGCAGCGAAGAGCGGAGGAAAAAGGACCGGCCCTGGCTGATGCGGACCTACGCCGGGCACTCCTCCGCCGAGGCCTCCAACGCGCTCTACCGGAGCAACCTCGCCAAGGGCCAGACCGGCCTGTCCGTCGCCTTCGACCTGCCCACCCAGACCGGCTACGACCCGGACCACGTCCTGGCGCGCGGCGAGGTGGGCCGGGTCGGCGTCCCCGTCTGCCACCTCGGTGACATGCGGCGGCTGTTCCAGGACATCCCGCTGGACCGGATGAACACCTCCATGACCATCAACGCCACCGCCATGTGGCTGCTGGCGCTCTACCAGGTGGTCGCGGAGGAGCAGGGCGCGGACGTGGCCGCGCTCCAGGGCACCACGCAGAACGACATCGTCAAGGAGTACCTGTCGCGCGGGACGCATGTCTTCCCGCCGGGGCCGAGCCTGCGGCTGACCACCGACATGATCGCGTACACGGTCGGCGCCATCCCCAAGTGGAACCCGATCAACATCTGTAGCTACCACCTCCAGGAGGCCGGGGCGACCCCGGTGCAGGAGATCGCCTACGCGATGTCCACCGCGATCGCCGTGCTGGACGCCGTCCGGGCCTCCGGGCAGGTGCCCCAGGAGCGCTTCGGCGATGTGGTGGCCCGGATCTCCTTCTTCGTGAACGCGGGCGTCCGGTTCATCGAGGAGATGTGCAAGATGCGCGCCTTCGGCCGCATCTGGGACCGGATCACCCTGGAGCGCTACGGCGTCCAGGACTCCAAGCACCGCCGCTTCCGCTACGGCGTCCAGGTCAACTCGCTGGGGCTGACCGAGGCCCAGCCGGAGAACAACGTCCAGCGCATCGTGCTGGAGATGCTGGCGGTCACCCTCTCCAAGGACGCCCGCGCCCGCGCCGTACAGCTCCCGGCCTGGAACGAGGCGCTCGGGCTGCCGCGCCCCTGGGACCAGCAGTGGTCGCTGCGCATCCAGCAGGTCCTCGCCCACGAGAGCGACCTGCTGGAGTACGGCGACATCTTCGCCGGGTCGCATGTGATCGAGGCCGAGGTGGACGCCCTCGTCGAGGCCGCGCTGGCCGAGATCGAGCGGATCCAGGAGATGGGCGGGGCCATGGCCGCCGTCGAGTCCGGCTATCTCAAGGCGCAGCTGGTCGCCTCGCACGCCGAGCGCAGGGCGCGTATCGAGGCGGGTGAGGACAAGATCGTCGGCGTCAACTGCTACGAGTCCACCGAGCCCAATCCGCTCACCGCCGACCTGGACACCGCGATCATGACGGTGGACCCGGCGAACGAGGCGCGGGTGGTCCGTGCACTGGTCGACTGGCGCGACCGGCGCGAGGAGGGCCGGGCCCAGGACGCCCTGGCCGCGCTCAGGAAGGCCGCGGCGGGCAGCGACAACCTCATGGCCGCGACCCTGGAGTGCGCCCGCGCGGGCGTCACCACGGGCGAGTGGGCCTGGGCGCTGCGGGAGGTGTTCGGTGAGTACCGCGCCCCGACCGGGGTCGGCGGGGCGCCCGTGGCGGTCGCCGCCGAGGCGGGCACCCCGCTCGCCGCCGTGCGTACGAGGGCCGCGGCGACCGCCGCCGACCTCGGCGTCGGCAAGCTGCGGCTGCTGGTCGGCAAGCCCGGCCTGGACGGGCACAGCAACGGCGCCGAGCAGATCGCCGTACGGGCCCGGGACGCCGGCTTCGAGGTGATCTACCAGGGGATCAGGCTCACCCCCGAGCAGATCGTCTCGGCGGCTGTCGCCGAGGACGTGCACTGCGTCGGTCTTTCCATACTCTCCGGCTCGCACGCCGAGCTGGTGCCGGAGGTGCTGGCCCGGCTGCGCACGGCCGGGGCGCCGGACATCCCGGTGATCGTCGGCGGGATCATCCCGGCCGCGGACGCCCTCGCGCTGCGCGAGGCCGGAGTGGCTGCCGTCTTCACCCCCAAGGACTTCGGTATCACAGAGATCATCGGCCGTATCGTCGATGAGATCCGCACCGCGAACCAGCTCGACCCCCTGGAGGTCCCCGTATGACCGCGCACCCGTCGCCTGTGAACCGTCTGCGTCCGCGCCGCTCCTGCCTCGCCGTGCCCGGCAGCAACCCGCGCTTCCTGGAGAAGGCCCAGGGCCTGGCCGCCGACCAGGTCTTCCTGGACCTGGAGGACGCGTGCGCGCCGCTGGCCAAGCCCGGAGCGCGGCATACCATCGTCAAGTACCTCAACGAGGGCGACTGGACGGGCAAGACGCGGGTCGTGCGCGTCAACGACTGGACGACCGAGTGGACGTACCGCGACGTGGTGACGGTGGTGGAGGGGGCGGGCCCGAACCTCGACTGCATCATGCTGCCGAAGGTGCAGAACGCCCAGCAGGTCGTCGCGCTCGACCTGCTGCTGACGCAGATCGAGAAGACGATGGGGTTCGAGGTCGGCCGGATCGGCATCGAGGCGCAGATCGAGAACGCCCAGGGCCTGAACAACGTCAACGAGATCGCGCAGGCCTCCCCGCGCATCGAGACGATCATCTTCGGCCCGGCCGACTTCATGGCGTCGATCAATATGAAGTCGCTGGTCGTGGGCGAGCAGCCGCCCGGCTACCCGGCCGACGCCTACCACTACATCCTCATGAAGATCCTGATGGCCGCGCGCGCCAACGACCTCCAGGCGATCGACGGGCCGTATCTCCAGATCAAGAACGTGGACGGCTTCCGCGAGGTCGCCGGCCGCGCCGCCGCGCTGGGCTTCGACGGCAAGTGGGTGCTGCACCCGGGCCAGGTCGAGGCCGCCAATGAGGTCTTCTCGCCCGCGCAGGAGGACTACGACCACGCCGAGCTGATCCTGGACGCGTACGAGTACTACACGTCGGAGGCGGGCGGCAAGAAGGGCTCGGCGATGCTCGGCGACGAGATGATCGACGAGGCCAGCCGCAAGATGGCGCTGGTGATCGCCGGCAAGGGCCGGGCCGCCGGCATGACCCGGACGTCCCGCTTCGAAGCCCCGGAGGGGTGAGCAGATGCAGTTCGGCCGCACGTATGAGGAGTTCTCGGTGGGCGATGTCTACCGGCACTGGCCGGGGAAGACCGTCACCGAGTACGACGACCACCTCTTCTGTCTGCTGACCATGAACCACCACCCGCTCCACCTGGACGCCAACTACGCCGAGAAGACCACCGACTTCGGGAAGAACGTGGTGGTCGGGAACTACATCTACTCGCTGCTGCTCGGCATGTCCGTGCCGGATGTCTCCGGCAAGGCCATCGCCAATCTGGAGGTCGAGTCGCTGCGCCACGTGGCGCCCACCTTCCACGGCGACACGATCTACGGCGAGACCACGGTGCTCGGCAAGACCCCGTCGAAGTCCAAGCCCGACCGGGGCGTGGTCCATGTGGAGACCAAGGGCTACAAACAGGATGGCACGCTCGTCTGCGTCTTCCGGCGCAAGGTGATGGTGCCGACGGCGACGTACATCAAGGAGCGGGGCGGCGAGCAGCCCGGCCGCCCGCCCGTCTCCGAGCTGGGAGAGGACTGAGATGAGCCGCCTCGCGCAGACCGACGGCCTGACGGACGTCCAGCAGGAGATCCTGGCCACCGTCAGGGACTTCGTCGACAAAGAGATCCTCCCGGTCGCGACCGAGCTGGAACACCGCGACGAGTACCCGGCCCGGATCGTCGAGGGCCTCAAGGAGCTCGGTGTCTTCGGGCTGATGATCCCCGAGGAGTACGGGGGGCTCGGCGAGTCGCTGCTGACCTACGCGCTGTGTGTGGAGGAGATCGCCCGCGGCTGGATGAGCGTGTCGGGGATCATCAACACCCACTTCATCGTCGCGTACATGCTCAAGCAGCACGGCACCGAGGAGCAGAGGGAGTACTTCCTGCCCAAGATGGCGCTGGGCGAGATCCGAGGCGCCTTCTCGATGTCGGAGCCCGGGCTCGGCTCGGATGTGTCCGCGATCACCACCAAGGGTGTCCGGGACGGCGACGACTATCTGCTCACCGGCCAGAAGATGTGGCTGACCAACGGCGGCACCTCCACGGTGGTGGCGGTGCTGTGCCGGACGGACGAGTCGGGTGAGGCGGACGGCGAGGTCCCCCCGCACCGGTCCATGACCACCTTCCTGGTGGAGAAGGAGCCGGGCTTCGGCGAGGTCCGGCCCGGGCTCACCATCCCCGGCAAGATCGAGAAGATGGGCTACAAGGGCGTCGACACCACCGAGCTCATTCTGGACGGACTGCGCATTCCGGCGGATCGCGTCCTCGGCGGCGCGACCGGCCGGGGTTTTTACCAAATGATGGACGGAGTGGAGGTCGGCCGGGTCAACGTGGCCGCCCGCGGCTGTGGCGTGGCACGTCGCGCCTTCGAGCTCGGCGTCGCCTACGCACAGCAACGGCACACCTTCGGCAAACCCATCGCGCAGCACCAGGCCATCCAGTTCAAACTGGCAGAAATGGCCACAAAGGTCGAAGCGGCTCATGCGATGATGGTCAACGCGGCCCGCAAGAAGGACTCGGGCCGGCGCAATGACCTGGAGGCCGGGATGGCCAAATATCTGGCCTCGGAGTACTGCAAGGAGGTCGTGGAGGACGCCTTCCGCATCCATGGCGGCTACGGCTTCTCCAAGGAGTATGAGATCGAGCGCCTGTATCGCGAGGCCCCCATGCTGCTCATCGGCGAAGGGACCGCCGAGATTCAGAAAATGATTATCGGACGAAGGCTCCTGGAGGAGTACCGCATCCAGGGCTGAATATCCCTTTTGGTGCGGTATCGCGGTGGTAGCCGCGAGAAGAAGATCACACCACGCCAGGGAGACTTCGGCCATCGACAGGCCCTGGCGCTTGCCCAGTTACCGCTCGCAACCGATACCATCCCGGAAAGCCGCCGTCCCCAAGTGTTATGTCGCGGCACCCTCCGCTACGAAGGTCATCCATGCCCCACAGCCATTCCTCTGCACAACGCGACAGCCTGGCCGGCGTACGCCTCGCGCGCGGAGCGTCGCCGTGGCTCCTCCCGACCGTCGCCACCGCGGCGGTCAGCCTCGCTCGCGCCCGCCGCTCCGGACGCTGGGCGGCGGTCGCCGTGCCCGCCACCGCTCTCGCGGCGGGCATGCTGTGGTTCTTCCGCGACCCCGAGCGAGAGATCGCTCAGGGTCGGGTCATCTCCCCGGCCGACGGCGTGGTGCAGAGCATCATGCCGTGGAAGGACGGGCGCACCCGCGTCGCCATCTTCATGAGCCCGCTGAACGTCCACGTCAACCGCGCCCCTCTGGCCGGCACCGTGACGTCCGTCGAGCACATCCCCGGCGGCTTCGTGCCCGCGTTCAACAAGGAGAGCGAGAACAACGAGCGGGTCGTCTGGCACTTCGACACCGAGCTCGGCGACATCGAGATGGTGCAGATCGCCGGGGCCGTGGCCCGGCGCATCGTGCCGTATGTGCCCCAGGGCACCAAGGTGGAGCAGGGCGAGCGGATCGGTCTGATCCGTTTCGGTTCGCGTGTCGACATCTATCTGCCCGAGGGCATCGATGTCGCGGTCGAGGTCGGCCAGACCACCACAGCGGGGGTGACTCGCCTTGACCGTCACTGATCCCGAAACACAGGCCGCCACCTGGTCCCCCGGGGCCGAGGTGGAAGAGGACGTCGACGAGACGGACGACATGCCGTTGTCGACGCGCCTGTCGATAGCGGACACCCTCACCCTCGGAAACGCGACCTGCGGCTTCCTGGCGGTGTACTTCACCACCACCGGCGTCCTCATCCCGCACCTGACCGGCAGCGAGGACGGCGGCATGACCCGGCACAGCGCCGCCTCCGCGGTGATGCTGATGCTGCTCGCCTCCGTCTTCGACCTCTTCGACGGGCTCGTCGCGCGCAAGCTGCGCAGCTCGGCGATGGGCGCGGAGCTGGACAACCTCTCCGACCTGATCAGCTTCGGGCTGGCCCCCGCGTACTTCGTGGTGGTGTGGGGCATGGTCGCCGACGACGCGTATCAGCGGGTGTCGGCGGTCGCCGCGATCGTGGTGTTGCTGGCGGTGGTGCTACGGCTTGCGCGATTCTCCTGCGTGACCATGCCCAACGGCGTCTTCCAGGGCATGCCGAGTCCCTTCGGCGCGCTGACCGTGGTGTCGGTCGTGCTGCTCGGCCTGCCCTTCGTCCCCACGCTGCTCGCCATCATCGGCGTCGCCTGGCTGATGGTGAGCCGGGTGGAGTACCCCAAGCCCCGCGGGCGGCTCGCGGTCGCCATGCTGAGCTGGATCGTCACCAGCATGGGGCTCCTGGCGGCCTGGGCCTTCGAGGCCCCCGGCGGCGAGCTGCTGCTCCAGACGGCCTGCGCGCTCCAGGTGGTCCTCGGCGCGGTGATCCCCCTCTTCGCCACGGCCCGCCGGGTCAACGCCTTCCGCGACAACCGCCGCGAGTCCCGGGCGGCGCAGCTGCCGTAGCGCGGCGATCAGGCAGACAAAACGGGGTGGGCCCGAGCGATCGCTCGGGCCCACCCCGTTTCCGTGCCGCGTGTCCGCGCCGGCGAGGCGGGACGGGCTACTGGCTCATTCCCCACCCCGCCCCTTCCCCCAACCGGGGCTTCGCCCCAGACCCCGGGTCCAGGGGCGGAGCCCCTGGGTCGGGAAGGGGCGGGTGGGGACAGCCCACTGGTGTGGCCGAAACGGGGTGGCCCGAGCGTTTCGCTCGGGCCACCCCGTTTCCGTGCAAAAAACCGCGACGAGGCGGGACGCGCTCAGGACAGGAAGTCCGCCGCGAGCTGTTCCGCCGCGCGCTCCAGAAGCGGGCCAGCCTCGGCGATACAGCGGGCCGGGTCCGGCTCCAGGGCGGTCAGCGGGTAGGCGCGGCTGATCCCCGCACCGGCGAGCGCCGCCTCCGGCAGCGCGAGACGGCCGCAGACCGCGACCACCTCGACCCCGCGCGCCCGCGCCGCGGCCGCCACTCCCGCCGGGGCCTTGCCGTGCAGGGTCTGCTCGTCGAGTGAGCCCTCGCCGGTGATCACCAGATCGGCGCGTTCGAGCGCCGGGGCGAAGCCGAGCACGTCCAGCATCACCTCGATACCGGGACGGAAGGCCGCGCCGAGGCCGATCAGCGCGCCGTAGCCGATGCCGCCCGCCGCGCCCGCGCCGGGCGCCTGCGCGTACTCCGCGGCCCGCGGCCCCACGGACCGTTCCAGGACCTCCGCGAAGTGGGCGAGCGCGCCGTCCAGGAGCACGACATCGGCCATGGTCGCGCCCTTCTGCGGGCCGTACACCGCCGCCGCGCCCTTCGGCCCGGTCAGCGGATTGTCGACATCGCTGGCCAGGACGATCTCGGTGTCCGCCAGGCGCGGGTCCAGGCCGCTCAGATCCGCCGTGGCGAGATCCCGCAGCGCGCCGCCCCCGGGCCCCACGGGCTCGCCCGCGGCGTCGAGCAGCCGGGCGCCCAGCGCGGCCAGCATGCCCGCGCCGCCGTCGGTGGTCGCGCTGCCGCCGACCCCGAAGACGACGGTACGGGCGCCCGCGTCCAACGCCGCGCGCAGCAGCTCCCCGCTGCCGTACGTGGTCGCGGCCAGCGGCGCGAACAGCCCCTCCGGCAGATGGCGCAGCCCGGACGCCTCGGCCATCTCGACCACCGCCACCTCGCCGCGCAGCGCGTAGGCCGCGGTCACCGGATCGCCCAACGGCCCGGTCACCCGCGCCTCGCGCCGCTCGAACCCGGCCGCGACGGCCGCGTCGACCGTCCCGTCCCCGCCGTCCGCGACGGGCAGCGCCTCGACGCTCACCGCCCCGGCCCCGCCCGCCGCGCCGCGCCGCAGCCCGGCCGTCACATGAGCGGCGACCTGCACGGCCGTCAGCGAGCCCTTGAACTTGTCCGCGGCGATCAGCACCCGCCTCGGCGCTCCCGGCCGTATCCCGTCGCGTGCCTCTGCCTTCGCAGCATCCGCCACCGTCGTCACCCCTCGCTCTCGTCCCCCAGCCTGTCCAGCCACCCCGCGGTGACCCTATCCGGACGGCCTTCCTCCTGCCCAGCGACGCGGTGTCGGCCTGCGGCGGGGCCCCGGCTCGGGTACACCTGACTCATGGCCCTTGGCGGGAGCGCACTCGCGGACCGGATCCTCGGCGGCTGGCTCGGCCGCATCGCCGGGAACATGCTCGGCAAACCGGTCGAGCGGGGCGATCACTGGACCCGTGAGCGCATCGACCGCTATCTGCGCCGCGCGGACGCCCTGCCGCTGACCGACTACGTCCCCGCGCTGGAGCCCCCGCCCGACCCCGTGGAGTTCGAGCTGCGCCCGGAGTGGCAGGAGTGCGTCCGGGGCCGGATCCACGGCAGCTGCCGGGACGACGACGTGGACTACACCCTGCTGGGCCTGCACCTCCTGGAGACCCACGGCTTCGCCTTCACCACCGAGCAGGTCGGCGATCTGTGGCTGCTGCGCCTGCCCTATCTCCAGACCTTCACCGCCGAGCGGGTCGCCTACCGCAATCTCACCGCCGGAGTGAAGCCACCGCTCACCGCCACCCTCGACAACCCCTACCAGGAGTGGATCGGCGCCCTCATCCGCGCCGACATCCACGGCTGGGTCAACCCCGGCGACCCGCGCGCCGCCGCCGCGATGGCCCGGCGCGACGCCGTGCTGTCGCACACCGGAAACGGGGTGTACGGGGCGATGTGGGCGGCCGCGCTGATCGCCGCCGCGTTCACGGCCGACGGGCCGCGCGAGGCGATCGAGGCCGCGCTGGTGCGGATCCCGCCGCGCTGCCGCCTGGCCCGTACGGTCCGCAAGGTGGCCGCCCTGTACGAGGCGGGGGTGGCCTGGGCGGACACGCTGGACCAGCTGGAGCGGGAGACCAGCGGGCTGCACTGGATCCACATCGTGCCCAACGCCGCCGTCATCACGGCCGGACTGCTCTACGGAGAGGGTGACTTCACCACGACCATCGCCCTCACCGTGCGCGGCGGCCTGGACACCGACTCCAACGGCGCGACCGCCGGGTCGGCCGCCGGTGTCCTGTGCGGCGCGGCGGCCATCCCGCCGCAGTGGACCGAGCCGCTGCGGGACCGGGTGCGCAGCGCGGTGTTCGGCTTCGACGGGTCGCGGATCAGCGACCTGGCGGCGCGTACGCACCGGCTGGCGATGGCGGGGGCGCGGGTGGCCGGTGGGCTGAGCGGGGGTGCCACGGCAGGCGCGTGATCGGTCCGCGCCGGCCGCGGGTCAGCGCCGGCCCCGGGTCAGCGGCCCAGGGGTCAGCGCCCCAGGCCTCCCGCACAGGCCGAGCCGACGTAGCCCTTGCGGCCCCGGTAGTTCACCGCGACCCAGTACTTGTCCTTGGCCTCACCCTGCGCGCACCGGTAGCTCTTGCCCACCGTCTCACCGCACCTGTCCCACACGCGCAGACGCTTGCCGCGGTAGGTCTTGATCAGCCCTCCCCTGGGGTTCTTGGTCTTCCGCACGTTGTAGTAACCGCGGCGCCGGTCCACGTAGAGATAGCAGGTCACCGCGGACCCCCGGGATTCGTTGGGCGCCGCGGACTCGTAGGGGGCCGCGGACACGCTGGAAGCCGCGGACACGCCGGGAGCGGCGGACACGGCGTGGGCAGGCACACTCGTGCCGCCCATCAGCAGTACGGCACCGATCCCCGCGGTGGCCAGAGAATGACGAAGACGCATTGAGTTACTCCCCATCCGAAGCATTCGCTTCCCGAACGGACACGACTGGGCGCCTCAGCGCCCGTCGGGCCCATGAACGCTTCTCAGGATGGCGAGAGCGACCGCACCCGGCGTTGTCAATCCCGGCACGGTTGTTGACGATTCGCGCGCGATGTCCCGACCGCTACTCCGTGTCCCAGGGGCTGCCCAGCCAGCCCTCGTGGCTGTCGAGCACCGCGAGGAGCGAGGCGGTGACGCGCTCGTCCCACCCGTCCTCCTCCACGTCGAGCTCGAAGTTGTCCCCCGCCCCGCTGTGGAAGTCGAGGACGATCCGGCCCCCCGCGCGCCACTTCGTACGGCGCGGTGTGCGCGCGACGTCGCCGCTGCCCGCGACCAAGCTGCCGGCCACGATGACCAGCTGGACCGGGAAGAGCAGCCACCACACGCCCCACCAGAAGGGCCGCCCCTTGAGCCCGACGACGGGCTGTGCCCCGGCCTGCTGGACGGTCCAGCGGCTGCGGACCCTGCCACCCCTCATGGCCGGTTCGCGGGTGATGAGGGCCAGGGGCTCGCCTTCGGCGCCCAGCACCTCGTACGTGGCGGGGCTGCCCTTGGCCGCCGACTTGGTCACGACCTGGGCGAACACCTCCGTGCGGTGCGCGTCGGCCCAGAGGGTGAAGGCGCGGGCGCCCTGCTTGCGGGCGGCGCGGTACTCGGCGAGGCCACCGCCGGGCGGAAATCGCCGCTCGGGGAAGGCCACGGTCCGAATGGTCCGGCCGCCGGCGCGGTCGGGGCCGTCGGAGACGCGTATCTCCCGGGTGAGACGCCCGTCCTGAGGCGGCGGATCCCCCTTCTTGGCCGACGTCGTCACACTCGTATCGCTCAGCCACACAGACCGCGTCATCCGGAACTCTCCGCCTCCACCGCGCCGATCACATACGGAGCCGGACTCTACCTCTCCGCATAAACGCGCTCGCCTCCGTCCGTTTCTGGTGCGTAGGCTCGCCGCATGAGCACCGAAGCGACACGCCGGCCGCTCGTGGCGATCCTGAGCGGGGCGGGCATCTCCACGGACTCCGGGATCCCCGACTACCGCGGCCCGCAGGGGTTGTGGCGGCGCGATCCGGAAGCCGAGAAGCTGGTGACGTACGAGTACTACATGTCCGACCCCGACATCCGGCGCCGCTCCTGGCAGATGCGGCGGGACAGCCAGGCGCTGCGCGCCGAGCCCAACCGGGCACACGAGGCCGTGGCCCGGCTGGAGCGGTCGGGCACCCCGGTCCGGGTGATCACACAGAACGTGGACGGGCTGCACCAGCTCGCCGGGCTGCCCGCGCGCAAGGTGCTGGAGCTGCACGGCACGGCGCGGGCCGTGGTGTGCACGCGCTGCAAGGCGCGCTCCGAGATGGCGGAGGCCCTGGAGCGGGTGGCGGGCGGCGATCCGGACCCGGCGTGCCTGGCCTGCGGCGGAATCCTGAAGTCGGCCACGGTGATGTTCGGGGAGAGCCTCGACCCGGAGGTGCTGACGGGCGCGGTCGCGGTGGCGAAGGCATGCGAGATCTTCATCGCGGTCGGCACCAGCCTCCAGGTCCAGCCCGCGGCCTCGCTCGCCGGGATGGCCGCCGAGTCGGGCGCCCGGCTGATCATCGTCAACGCCGAGCCCACGCCGTACGACGAGCTCGCGGACGAGCTGATCCGCGAGCCCATCGGCACCGCCCTGCCCGCGCTGCTGGAGCGGATCGCGGCGGAGGGCTGAGGGCTGATGCGAGGGCGCCCGTCCGTGCGGAGCGGACGGGCGCCGGGCCATCGGTCAGCGGCGGGTGATCCGCGGGTCCCAGTCCTGGGGGGTGTCGTTGTAGCGGTAGCCGGTGAGCGGGGTCTTGATGCGCCCCGTCGGGTCGGTCAGCACCAGCCGCTCGCCCCAATCGCGTGTGCAGCGCCGATCCGGCGGGCACTCCCAGCGCACCAGGCGGTCGTTGTCGGCCCAGGCGAGTGCCATGCCGCTCGACGGACCAACCGTCCGGTGCGTCCCCGTCTCCTTCACGGTCGCCGTCCACCCGTCGCCCACCGTGTAGTAGCGCCCGTCCGGCGACAGGCTTGAAGGCGCCGCGTCCAGGCCCTCGTACGGGGGGGCCTTCTCTTTCGCCCGTCCTTCCAGGTCGTACCACGTCTCGATGGCGCCGCCCGGCGGTCCCAGCACCACCAGCAGCGTGCCGTCCCGGCTCCACCGCACGTCGATACGGCCGACCCCGACGAACCCGTCGTCCATGTCGACGCCCATCGGACGGTATTCCTTCCGGCCCGAGTCGACGTCGACCAGGTAATAGCCGGTCCTCGCATGGGGCGTGAACCGATCGCGGGCGGTGGTCTCGATATCCGGATAGCCGCTGTACGTAGTGACCGCCAGCCGCTTGCCGTCCGGCGACCACTGCACCCCGCCCGCCTTGTGCTCCAGCGGGATCCACTTCGTCACCTTCCCGGTGTCCAGATCGAGGATCCCGACGCGGGACGCGGGCAGCGTCTTCTCCAGGACGGCGGCCTGCTTCATGCCGGGGGCGACATCCAGCCAGCCCCAGTTCGTCTTCTCGTAGCGCTGCGTCCGTGGGCTGTAGAGATGCCAGGTGTAGGTGGTCCGCTTCATCCCGTCCTGGTTGTGGGTCTTCCGGTCCGCCTGGTACGCGGACACCGCGACGTCCCCGGCGGCGATCAGGTGGCGCGGCGGCGACTCGCCCGGATACGCGGACACGTCGCCGGTCATCATCCGCCCCGGCCCCGAATGGCCGGGCTGATCGCGCTCCGCCAGCTCCGGCACCACCACCCCGCCCGCCAGCAGCGCGAAGGCGGCGGCCGCCACCGTCACCGCGGTCGCCCGGCGCCGGCGGCGCCGCAGCAGGGCCCGCCCCGCCAGGTCGGCCCCGACCGGGGGTGTCCTCTCGTCGGCCCACTCGTGGAGGGTGTCCCGCACCAGCTGTTCAGCGTTCACTTCCACACCTCCACAGGTGAGTTGCCGAATCCGAGGCCGCCGCCGGGCGCGGCGGCGGGGTCCAACTCCGGTACCAGCGCGCGCAGTTTGGCCAGCGCCCGGTGCGTGGTGCTGCGGACCGTCCCCACCGAGCAGCCGAGCAGCTCGGCCACCTCGCCTTCGGGGCAGTCCTCGAAGTAGCGGAGCACCAGCATGGTGCGCTGACGCGCCGTCAGCCGGGCCAGCGCCCGGCGCACCAGGATCCGCAGCTCGGCCGCGTCGGCGGCATCCTCGCGCCCGGCGGCGTCGGGGAGTTCGGCCACCGTGGTCTCACGGCGCGTGCGCAGCAGCCGCCACAGGCTCACCTGCTGCCGGTAGAGCACCTGCCGCAGATACGCCTCGGGGCTCTCCAGCCTGCCCCAGCGCCCCGCCGCTTTCGCCAGCGCCGTCTGTAACAGATCCTCGGCGGCGTGGGTGTCGCCGCCGGTCAGGAGGGTCGCCGTGCGCATCAGCGCGGGCGAGCGCGCCGCGACGAATTCGCGGAAGCGGCGCTCTTCCTCGTCATTCATGGTTCCCCGTGATCGGTCGTCTTCGTCTCGCGGTCGTCTGTCACCTCCTTGGACGTGTGCGGGGCCGCCCCGCTATGTCGGGTCCGTCAAAAAAGTTGGAGACCCGGCTGCCGCCCGCGCGCCTCGAAGTCCAGCAGCCGCCGCTTGCGGTCGATACCGCCGCCGTAGCCGGTGAGACTGCCGGTGGCGCCGACGACGCGGTGGCAGGGGACGATGATGCCGACCGGGTTCTTGCCGTTGGCCAGGCCCACGGCCCGGGAGGCGGTCGGCGAGCCGAGGCGGTCGGCGAGCTGCCCGTACGAGACGGTCTCGCCGTACGGGATCTGCCGCAGCTCGGACCAGACGCGGCGCTGGAACGGTGTGCCGGACAGCCGCAGCGGCAGGTCGAACTCGGTCAGCTCGCCCGCGAAGTAGGCGCGCAGCTGGCGGATGGTCTCGGCGAACGGGGACTCGTCGGGGTCGCCGGGGGCGCCGAAGGTCTCCTCGGCCGGGCGGTGGCGCTGGTCGGTCATATAGAGCCCGGCCAGGGCGTCTTCGTCGGCGACCAGGGTGAGCGGCCCGTACGGGCTGTCGATGACGGTGTGGGTGCGGGACATGGTGGGTTTCTTTCGATTCCTGGTTGCTTACGGTTCCGGGTTTCTTGCGGTTCCGGGTCGCTTACGGTTCGGGCATGTAGTTGATGGGGTGGTCGTCGGTGGCCCACAGGTACTGCACGGCGTACGCGCGCCAGGGCCGCCACCGCGCCGCGTACCGGGTCAGCGCCCCCGGCGTGGCGGGCAGCCCCAGCCCGGCGGCGGCGCGCCGCACCCCGAGGTCGGTCGGCAGAAACGCGTCCGGGTCGCCGAGCGCGCGCATCGCGATGACCTCGACGGTCCACGGCCCGATCCCGGGCAGCTCGGTGAGGCGCGCCCGCGCCTCGTCCCAGTCGCTGCCGACACCGAGGACGACCCGGTCCGAGGCGAGCGCGTCGATCAGCCCGATCAGCGTGGCGCGGCGGGTGCGCGGCATGGCCAGCGCCTCGGGGTCCAGGCCGGCCAGGGCTTGCGCGGTCGGGAAGAGGTGGGTGAGCCCGCCCGACGGGTCCTCGATCCGCTCGCCGTGCGCCGTCACGAGCCGGGCCGCGTGTGTACGGGCCGCCGCCGTGGACACCTGCTGTCCGATCACCGCGCGCACCGCGAACTCGTCGGCGTCCACCGCACGCGGCACCCGCCGCCCCGGTGCCTTGTCGACCAGCGGGGCGAGGTCGGGGTCGGTGCGCAGCAGCTCGTCGACCGCGGTGGGGTCGGCGTCCAGGTCAAGCAACCGCCGGCATCTGCTGATCGCCCCGGCCAGGTCGCGCATGTCGGTGAGGGACAGCTGGCAGGCGATGTGGTCCGGCTCAGGGCGCAGCGCCACGACCCCGTGCCCGTACGGCAGGCGCAGCGTGCGGCGGTACGCGCCGCCGCGCCACTCCTCCACCCCGGGCACGGCGGTGGCGACCAGGTGGCCGAAGAGGTTGTCCGGGCACAGGGGCGCCCGGAAGGGCAGCCGCAGGGTCAGCGCGCCCGGCGCCGCGGGCCGCCCGCCGCGCTTGGCCCGCTGCCGCAGCTCGGTGGGCGAGAGCGCGAAGACCTCGCGGACGGTGTCGTTGAAGGCCCGGATGCTGGCGAACCCGGCCGCGAAGGCGATGTCCGCCATCGGCAGCCCGCTGGTCTCGATCAGTAGCCGCGCGGTCTGCGCGCGCTGCGCCCGGGCCAGGGCCAGCGGGCCCGCGCCGAGCTCGGCGCGCAGCTGCCGCTCGACCTGGCGCGTGCTGTAGCCGAGGCGGGCGGCGAGGCCCGGCACCCCCTCGCGGTCGACGACCCCGTCGGCGACCAGCCGCATGGCGCGGGCGACCAGGTCGGCGCGCTCATTCCACTGCGGCGAGCCGGGGCTGGCGTCGGGGCGGCAGCGCTTGCAGGCCCGGAAACCGGCCTGCTGGGCGGCCGCCGCGCTCGGGTAGAAGCGCATGTTCTCGGGCTTGGGGCCGACGACCGGGCAGCTGGGGCGGCAGTAGATGCGCGTGGTGACGACCGCCACGAAGAACCAGCCGTCGAAGCGCTCGTCCTTGGCCTGCGCGGCCCGTAGGCACCGGTCGGTGTCGGTATGCATGACTCCAGCATCGGACATCGGGAGGGGCGGGGCTCGCGAGAATCCGACATCGAGGTCGGAGCCGCCCTCGACGGGTTCGCCCGCCTTGCCGAGCTACGGCGCATTGGGGTGAAAGGGCAGACCAGCGGCGCTGTGATCGGCATCATGGGAGGGTGACGGACTACGCCGAGATAGTGCTTGCCGACGACACCTCCGTACGCCTGGAGCTGGCCCCCGTGGGCACGGCCCCGAGCGGCGGACCCGGCGGCGAAGCGGGGGGCTCGCGGCCCGGCAGACCGGGCGGGATCGGCGGCGTGGGCGGGGTGACGCCGGTGGGGCGCGGGTCGCGGGCCGCGGCGGCGCTGGCCGCGGAGGGGCTGCGTACGGTGCTGCGGCCGCTGGGCCCCCTGCTCCAGGAGGTGCACGACGCGGTGTGCGCCGCGCCGAACCCGCCCCACGAGATCAATGTGCAGTTCGGTGTGCAGGTGGGGCAGGACCTCAAGCTGGGCATCGTGGGCGCCAACGGACAGGCCAGCCTGACCGTTTCGGCCACCTGGCAGCTGTCCGGTGCGGATGGCGGTCAGGGGGCCGGCCAGGCGGCTGGCGGCCAGGGGGTCGGCGGCCAGGGCCAGGTCGCCGCCGCCGGGCCGGGCAACGGCTCCGGCCCCGCCGCCTGAGCCATGGGGTGGTTCCACACCCGCGGGCCCTCCTCGCGGCCCGCGGTCTCCGTCCTGGCCGAGGCCGACGGCGAACCGGCCGGCTCCGGAGTGCTGCTCCCCGGCCGGCACCTGCTGACCTGCGCGCATGTCGTCAACAGCGCCCTGGGCAGGCCCGATCCGCTGGCCTCTGACCACCCGGGCCCGGTCACGGTCCGGGTGCGGATCATCGCCCCGGGGGTCACCGTCGAGCGCGAGGCCGAGCTGACGGCCTGGATCCCGCCGCGGACGGACGACGGCGGGCTCGGCGGCTACGAATGGAACGGCGATCTCGCGGTGCTGCGCGTGACCGGGGCGCTGCCGCCCGCGTTCCAGCCGCCGCCCTGGCACCCCATGGTCAAGGAGCAGCGGGTCCGCGCCTGGCACGGCAGCGGGGAGCCGGGCGTCTTCGCCGACGCCGAGGTGACCAACTGCGACGGCCGTTTCGGCTACTTCGACGGGGGCGTCCGCTCCCTCGACATCGAGGAGTCCTACAGCGGCGGGCCGCTGTGGACGAACGACGAGAGCGCCGTCGTCGGGCTCGTCACCGCGAAGCTGGATATTCGTGGGGGTCCCGTGCGCCGCGCCTGGGGCATCCCCTGGCAGCGCGTCCGGCGGGAGCTGGACGACAGGGGGCTGGCCCATCTCGCCGCCGGTCCCGAGGACGGCGTGCGCGATCACCCCGCCTACTGGGAGCTGGTCACCCTGCTGGACGGGCCGCTGCCCGCGGTCGATGGCTGGGCGCGCTGCGGGCGGGCCGTCGCCCGCCAGTGCGGCCTCGGCCACCGCGCCGACGGGGCGCCGTCGGCCGAGGAGTTCGCCCGACTGCTGCTCACCCATGAGCGGGCGCTGCCCGCCCTGGTGGAGGCGGCGCGCCGCACCGCTCACGAGTTGGCGGACCAACTGCTGGCCGTGGCAGGCCGACACGGGCTGGCTCGGCTGCTCTCGCCCCATGAGTACAAACGGCTGGTCGAGCACATTGACGCGCTGCCCGCGCCCGCGGCGGCCCGCGTCCCCGCCGCCGTACGGGCTGCGCTGCCGCTGGCCGCCTTGCCGGCAGCGCTGTTCAACGGCGGCGGGAGCCACGCCGCGCTCGTCGAACACCTGGAGACACTGCACGGCGACATCGCGTCGGCCCCGTACGGCGGTGTGGCCGTGCCGAGGCTGCTGCGTGCCGTCGAGTACGTGGCGGCGGCCTGCTCCCGGGCCGGTGGAGGGGACACGGCACTGCGGCAGTGGTGCGACCGGGTCGCCGAGCGGCTCGGCGTGTCCGAGACGGCTCTGTTGGACCGCCGCAGGGACGCCGCGGACTGGGCGAGGAAGTGGCGGCTGAACCCGCCGCGCGTGCTGGTCGAACTACGCGCGCTGCCCTCCCGCGAAGACGGCGCCGAGCGCTATCGCATGCGGCTGTGGTGCGACGACGGATCCGGCCCGCAGCCGGTCTCGGAGCAGGACCAGCGGCCGCGGACATCGGGCGAAGTGGCCCGGGAGATCCTGGCGGTCGTCGGTCCGCTGCGCCGGGCGGACGACAGTGTGCTCCCGGTCGTCGAACTGGTCGTGGACCGCGACTCGCTGGAGCTGCCCCTCGACGACTGGGAGGACCCGGACCAGCCGCTGCCGCGGGTGCTCGGCGCGGAGTACCCGGTGGTGGTCAACTGCCCCGAGCTGCGCGAGCGGGGCGGCGACGGGATCCTGTCCGACTGGCGGGAGCGGTGGCGGCGGCTGGACAGCGAGGAGCCCCTGCACATCGATGACGAGGCGGCCGAGAGCCCGCGGGCTCTGTACGGGCTGCTGATGGAGCGGCGGTTCGCGGGCCGGGCGAACATCGTGGCGTCCGGGCAGCGCCGTTCCGCCGCCGTGCAGACGTGTCTGGCCGCGGGTGTGCCGGTGGTGCTGTGGGACCGCGGCGACAAGCCCGGCTCCCCCGCCCTCGGCCACTTCACCGACCCGCGCGGGCACTTGCCGGAGCAGGTGCGGATCTACCGGGCCATGGCGCTTCAGCGCCCCTTGACCTGCCCCGGCCGCCCGGTGCTGGCGTGGGCCGACCCCGCCCTGCTGCCGCCGGACGGCGCGGGGCGGCCGGTGCCGGAGGAGGAGCCCGAGGAGCTGGTGGTGGGCGGGACCCTGTCGCACATGGCCACCGACGGGCCCTCCCTAGTGGTTATCGAGGAGACGCCTTCGCGCCTGCGGCCGACGTGGGTGCGTCTCGGCCTGGAGTCGAGGTCTCTCCCGACGGAAGCGGAGAGTCTCGACGAGCCGCCGCCACCGGGAGCAACTGGGCCCCCGTCGGACGATGTGTGGTCGGACGGCTCGGCCGACGAACGGGTGGTGGACCCATGGCTGTCCGTGGACCCCGAGCCCCCGCCGCCCGACACCGGCGGGCCACCGCCGAACGCCGGCCGGCCGCTGCCCGTGCTGGAACTGGCAGACCCGACCGACTCCGACCCGGAGGATTTCGCATGGTGACCACGTACGACGACTGGCGGCTGTTCCACGGAGACGGCCGACAGCGCCCGGTCGAGATGCCGCCCGCCCCGCCCTGGCGCACCTTCGGCCCCGTCGCGCCCGACGGCGGCCCGGCCGAGGGCCCCGCCCCCACCCGGCCGTACCTCATCTCGCCGGAACACGCCGACGTGGTGAACGCCGCGCTGCATCTGCGCCGCCCGCTGCTCGTCACCGGCCACCCGGGCACGGGCAAGTCCTCGCTGGCGCGCGCCATCGCCCACGAGCTCGGCCTGGGCGAGGTCCTGCACTGGCCGGTCAACAGCCGCTCCACCGTGCAGGACGCCCTCTACCGCTACGACGCGATCGGGCGGCTGCGGGAGACCGCGCTCAGCCGCGACCGCGGCGACGCCGAGCCTCCCCTGGGCAGCTTCGTACGGCTCGGGCCGCTCGGCACGGCGCTGGTGCCCGGCCCGCGCCCCCGCGTGCTGCTGGTCGACGAGCTCGACAAGGGCGATGTGGATCTGCCGAACGACCTGCTGACGGTCTTCGAGGAGGGAGAGTTCGAGATCCCGGAGCTGGCCCGGCTGCCCGAGGAGCAGTCGGTGGTCGAGGTGCTCACCGAGCGCGCGGAGGAGCGGGCCACGGTACGGCGTGGGCGGCTGCGCTGCCAGGAGTTCCCCGTCGTCGTGATCACCAGCAACGGCGAGCGGGACTTCCCGCCCGCCTTCCTGCGCCGCTGCGTACGCCTGGAGCTGCCCACCCCCGACGAGGCCAGGCTGCGGGAGATCGTCACCGCGCATCTGGGCGAGGACGCGCTGGACGACGTGGACCGCCTGCTGGAGGCCTTCCTGCGCCGCCGCTCCGCCCGCCAACTGGCCACCGACCAGCTGCTGAACGCGGTGTTCCTGCGCGCGAGCGGCGTGGACCTGTCGGCGGACGGGCTGCTGGACGCGGTGCTGCACCGGCTGGGCGGGGTGGTGTGACCCGTGGCGGGGGAAGGTCGGGGCGGGCGAGGGCCGGAGGCGCTCGGGCAGCTGGATGACGCGCTCGCGATCCTGTCGGACAGCGGGGCGGAGCTGTCCCAGGAGCAGCTGCTCGACGCGCTCTGGCTGGCCACGCGGCTGCCAGCTGGGGCCGCCAGGACGGGGGCGCCGCTGGAGCGCGCCCGTACGGCCGCCGGGGCCGTCCCCAGCACCCCGGCGCCGGGCCCCGCCGCCTCGCCCCCGCCACGGCCGGACGCTCCCACCGTGCCCTCGCCGACGTCACGGCAGACGCCGTCACAACAGACGCCGCCACGGCGGACGCCGTCACGACAGAGCGGGCCGGCCGGCGGCACGAGCGGTCTGTACGGCGCGATCGAGGCGTCCCCCGCCCCCGGCGCTCCCCCGCCGCCCGCCACGCGGCGCGCGCTGCCGCTGCGCGTGCCGGAGGCCAAGGCGCTGCGCGCCGAGCTGCCCATCGGCCGGGCGCTGCGCCCGCTCAAGCAGCACCGGCCCAACCCGCTGAAGCGGGAGGTGGACGAGGTCGCCACCGCGACGGCGCTCGCCGAGACCGGCCTGCCTGACGTGGTCACCCGCCCGGCCCGCGAGCGCTGGCTGGATCTGGCGCTCGTCGTCGACGACGGGATGTCGATGCTGCTGTGGCGGCGGCTGGCGGTCGAGCTGCGCACCCTGCTCCAGCGCGCCGGGGCCTTCCGCGTCGTACGGGTCCTGGGCCTGCACACGCGGGGCGGCGACGCGCCCGTGCTGCGCGCCAAGCCGTACGTCCCCGAGGCGCCCGTCCTCCCCGTCACTGCCGTGTCCGACCCGTCGGGGCACTCGCTGGTGCTGGTGCTGAGCGACGGGGTGGGCGCGGCGTGGCGGGACGGCCGGATGTCCGCCGTACTGGAGCGCTGGGCGGGCCACGGGCCGACGGCCGTGATGCACGCGCTGCCGCCGCGCCTGTGGGAGGGGACCGGGATCCGCGCGCAGCGCTGGCAGGTGCGCACCCGCAGGCCCGGTTCGCCGGGCGCGGACTGGGCGGTCACCGACCCCGTCCTGCCCCCGGAGCTCGCGCGCTTCGACGGCGTCCCGGTGCCCGTCCTGGAGCCGGACGCCGGGCCGCTCGCCGACTGGGCCCGGCTGATCGCCTCCGCGAGCGGCACGGCCGTACTCCCGCTGCTGGCCCCGCCACGCCCGCGCCGCCCGGCCGCCGCGCCGCCCGGCCCTGCCAGGCCCGGGGACGACCTGAGCCGTCTTCTGCGCTTCCGGGAGGCGGCCTCGCCGGAGGCGTACCGCCTGGCGGCCCACCTGGCCGCGGTCGCTCCACTGCCGGTGCCCGTGATGCGGCTGGTGCAGGAGGCGGTGGAGTGGCGGGCGGACACGGGACATCTGGCCGAGGTCTTCCTCGGCGGGCTGATGCGCCCGGCCGAGCCGCCGGCCTCGGCGGGCCCGGGGCCGTTCCCGCCGCAGCACCGCCCCTTCACCTTCACCGACACCGTCCGGCGCGCGCTGCTTGGCGCCGTGCCGCTGCCCGAACTCGACGAGACCCGCGAGCTGATCGGTCGCCGTCTGAAGGAACTCGCGGGCAATTCCCCCGACTTCCCGGCCTGGCTCGCCCACCCGTCCGGCGCCGACCACCTCCCGGCGCGGGCCCGGCCCTTCGGCACGGTGGAGCAGCGGCTGGCGGCCCGGCTGGGCGCGTCGCCGGTCGCGAGGGCAGTGTCACTGCCGGCGCACCGCTGGCGTCCGCTGAGGCCGGAGGACCCGCGCACCATCGGTCCGTACACGCTGCGGATGGCCGACCCGTCGGGGTTCCGCGTCACCACCTACATCGGGGACGAGGACGCGTACGGCGAACAGGTCGTCATCCACACCGCGCTCACGGCGAACGGGCCGCAGGCGGCCGACCTGCTCCGCGTGCAGGCGGAGGCGCTGCGCCGGATGGACGGCCGGTACGCGGCGAGGCTGCTGCGGCAGGACCTGGACTGCGCGACGCCATGGATCGCCGAAGAGCCCTTCACCGCGGAGCGGCTGAGCGAGGTCCCACTGAGCGGCGACGGAGACCGGGCCTTCGCGATCGCCCGGCAACTCGCGGACGCGGTGCGGGTGTGCGCCGCGGAGGGCATGGCGCACGGGGACCTCCGGCAGTCCACCGTCTATGTCTCCGACGACGGGCTCTACCTGACCGCCTGGTCCGCGGCCTGCGTCGACGGCGTCCCGTCACCGGCCAACCCGGTCCTGGTACCGGCCCCCCAGGACAACGTCCTCGAGCTCGCCCAGATCCTGCTGAACCTCGGCGGCGGGGCCCGGTTCAGCGGCTCGGAGGTGGCATACGACCTGTCGCACTGGCGCGGCCCCTGGCGGTCGGTGCGCCATGTGGTGCTGGCCGCTCTGGCGCCCGATCCGCGCGACCGGCCGACGGCGCGGGAGGTGTGGGAGGCCTTCGGAGGGTCCGATCCGGCCACACCGCCGCCCGTGCCCGTGTCGGAATCCGCCCCGGAGCTCAGCAGAGAGCAACGGGCCCATGGCTGGACGCCCCTGTCGGACCAGGACCCTCGCCGGCTCGGCCCGTTCACCCTGCACGGCCACGTCCGCACCGACAACGGCACGACCGCGTATCTCGGACGGGACCCCAACGGGGAGTCCGCCGTGCTGCGCACGATGGGCTCTAGGACCAAGCGGCGGAGCACGCTGCTCGCTCTGAGTACGGAAGTAGAGGCACTGCGCCGGATGGCGGGCCGATATGCGCCGAGACTGCTGGGGCAAGACCTCGAAGGCGAACCTCCGTGGATCGCCGAGGAGCTGATCGTCGCCCCCGACGGCTCCCCGGCCCGCACCCTCACCGCCCTGCTCTCCGACGGCACGGCCGACGGATGGGACGCGCGGACGGCGGCCATCCTCGGTATGCAGTTGGCGGAGGCGGTGAGCGTCTGCTCGGCCGAGGGGATGGAGCACGGCCATCTGACGACGGACACGGTGCTCATCGTCGACGGTACGGTGAAGCTGATCGGTTGGCAGACGGCCGTCATCCACCAGGAGTACCCGTCGCTGAGCAGGCATCTCACGCTCGACGACGACATCTACGCACTCGGCGAGATCCTGCTAGCCCTGGGCGGTGGTCAGCTGACCACCGACGAGCGGCTCGGGATCAACATCGTCGGGGAGTCCCGTTGGGAGGGCACGGCCTGGGTGCCGCTACGGACCCTGATTGCCGCCTGCATGTTCACCCCGCCCCGGGAGCGGCCGACGGCACGCACGGTCGCGCACGCCTTCTCCCAGGTAATCGGGCATACGCAGCCCAGCGACGGCGGCGAACCGGAAGGAAGGCCCGAGCCGATTCGTACTCCCTCGGCCTCCGGCCACCGGATCGCGGCGCTCGGTCTCCGCGAGGGCACCGATGACGCGGCCAGGACCATCCTCGCGCTCGGCTGGGTCTTCGCCCGGACACTGCAGCAGCACGCCATCGCGGTCGATGTCGGTCCGGGCGCGGGCCACCTCACCCGCCTCTCACGGCGCGGGATCGGTGCGCGGCTGAGCGATCTGGCCAGGCAGCTGCCCGGTCTGTTCGCTGTCAGGAACCTTCGGTTCACCTCGCGGGCCGACGACAGTCTCACCATCCTCACTTACAACCCCGCTTCCCGCGGCCGTCCCATCGAGGACGCCGCCTACCGGCGCGTCATGGACACACTCGGCATGCGGTACCCGCTCGCGCTCATCCACGCGGCAGCGAGTCCGGCCGCCAGTGAGACGGCGCTACGCGCCCTCGACGCCTCCGATCAGCTGATCCTCGTCTGGTCGGCGGAGCACAGCGGACCGCCGAGCGACGCCGACGCGACCTTCGACCGGCTCAGCGCACAGGGCCACACGGAGCTGCTGCGCCGCAGCATCGTCGTCGTCACGGACATGCGCCCCGACACCGTCAAGACCACGCCACACGGCCGCGTCCTACCTCACTTCGACGGCAGGTGCCGCGCCGTGGTGCTGATCCCCTACGACCCCCACCTGGCGGGCGACCAGCAGCTGGACCTCAACGCCCTGCACCCGATGACCGTCCACGCCCTCTGGGACCTGGCCGCCCTCCTCGCCGAGGGCTTCACCCCACAGGACGGCGGTCCGCCGGGCTGACCAGCCCGGACGGGGGAAGCGTACGGGGGTGCCACCGGCCGGTGCCGGGGGCGCGCTGCGGAGGGCCTATGGTGTACGCCATGTCGTCCACCGACCTCATCCGCATTGTCTCCCGCTCCTCCCCCATGGCCCTCGCGCAGGTCGAGCGGGTCCGCGCCGAACTCGCCCAGCTGCGACCCGGCATCCGTACCGAGGTGGTGCCGGTCACCACCTCCGGCGACCGGTGGATGGGCGACCTGTCGGCGCTCGGCGGGAAGGGCGCGTTCACCAAGGAGGTCGACGCGGCGCTGCTGGCGGGCGAGGCCGATCTGGCGGTGCACTGCGTCAAGGACGTGCCCGCCGACCGTCCGCTCCCCGCTGGCACGGTCTTCGCGGCCTACCTCAAGCGGGACGACATCCGCGACGCGGTGGTGCACCCGGGCGGGCTGACGCTCGATCAGCTGCCGGAGGGCGCGCGCGTCGGCACCTCGTCGGTGCGCCGTATCGCGCAACTGGCCGTCTCCCACCCGCATCTGGAGTGCGTGCCGATGCGCGGCAACGCCAACCGCCGCCTGGAGAAGCTGGACGCGGGCGAGGCCGACGCGCTGCTGCTGGCCGTGTCCGGGCTCGAGCGCATCGGCCGCACAGACCGGATCAGCGAGATCCTGCCCGTCGAGACGATGTGCCCGCCGATCGGCGCCGGGGTGCTGGCGCTTCAGTGCCGCGAGGACGACACCGCGACCATCGACGCGGTCTCCGGGCTCGGCGACGCGGACGCCTGGAAGGAGATCACGGCGGAGCGCATGCTCCTGCATGTGCTCCAGGGCCACTGCAACTCCCCCATCGCGGGTTACGCCAGGGCCGAGCGCGACGGCCGGCTCTCCCTGCGCGCCCGGGTCTTCAGCCCGGACGGCAAGACGGTGCTGGACGCGCACGAGTGGGCCGGCCCGCTGGACCCGGCCACACTCGGCACCTCGGTGGCGGTGGCCCTGCTGCGCCAGGGGGCGCGCGAGGTGATCGACACCATCCCGCACTGAGCGGCCACTGAATTTGTGGTGAGTATGAGACGGCGACACGCCGACGGCGCGGCGTGTCGCCGTCTCATACTCACCACAAACGTCGCGAGCTACGCCTCAGGGATGCGCACCGCGCGCCCCGTCACCCGCACGCGCTCGTCGTCGGGCCGGATGTCCACCACGAGATCGCTGGGGCGCCCCATGTCCTCCCCCTGCCGGATCCGCACCCGCACCGGCTCCGACACCAGCCCGAGCGCCCGCAGATAGCCGCCGAAGGCGGCCGCCGCGGCGCCCGTGGCCGGGTCTTCGACGACGCCGCCGGGCGGGAACGGGTCGCGGGCGTGGAAGTCGAAGCGGTCCGCGGACTCGCGCCACACCAGGTGGACGGTGGTCCACCCTTGGACCCGCATCAGCTCTTCCAGCGCGTCGAAGTCGTAGTCCAGGTCGGCGAGCCGCTCGCGGGTGGCGGCGGCGAGGACGAGGTGGTCGTTGCCCGCGAAGGCGATGTGCGGCGGAAGGGCCGGGTCCAGGTCGTCCCGGGTCCAGCGCAGGGCCTTCAGCGCCTGCTCCGTGACGGCCTCGTCGGCCGGGCGGGAGTGCGTGGGCGCGCTGGTCAGGGTGGCCTGCGGGGCCGTACCGGCATCGCCGCCCCCGCCCTCCCCTCCGCCCAGGGTTGTCGCCACGCGGATCTCGCCCGCCATCGTGTCGAAGACCAGCTCGCCGGGGCCGATGCGCTCGGCGAGCGCGACGGCGGTGGCGATCGTGGCGTGGCCGCAGAAGGCAACCTCGGCGCGGGGGCTGAAGTACCGCAGCCCGTAGCGGCGCGCGGCCTCGTCCCCGGCCGTGATGAACGCGGTCTCGGAGTAGCCGACGTGGGCGGCGATGGCCACCATCGCGGCGTCGTCGAGGGCCCCGGCGTCGAGGAACACCCCGGCGGGGTTGCCACCGGAGGGGTCGGTGGTGAAGGCGGAGTAGCGGAGGACGTGGTCGAGCGCGCTGTCGGTGCTCTGTGCGGTGGTCATGGAGTAACCGTGTCACCGCCTCCCCCATCGCGTCCAACGATTGTTTTCGCTCACGTCCATCGAGAATCTCGATACACCCAGGTAGGATCGGATGCCGATGGACACCAGACTTCTGCGCACCTTCGTGGCCCTGGCCCGTACCGGCAGCTTCACCTCCGCTGCCACCGAGCTGCACCTCGCCCAGTCCACCGTGACCGTCCAGATCCGCTCGCTGGAGCGGGAGCTCGGCACGCGCCTGTTCGACCGGCTGCCCGCGGGCACGACGCCGACCCCGTCCGGGCGGCGGCTGCTCGAGGAGGCCGAGCGGGTGCTGGACGCCGAGGCCCGGCTGCGGGCCACCGCGGCGGCCGGGAACGGCGAGGGGGCGGACGGCGCGGTGGAGGGGCAGGTGGCGCTCGGCGCGGGAGAGTCGCTGTGCTCGTCGCATCTGCCCCGGGTGATCGCCTCGCTGCGGCGCACCCACCCGGGCGTGGACGTCCATCTGCACACGGCCGACACCGCCACGGCCATGGAGGGGCTGCGCTCGGGCCGGCTCGACCTGGTGCTCCTCCTGGAGCCGGAGATCGACGCGGCCGACCTGGTGACGCGGCCCATCGCACACGAACCGCTGGTGTACGTGGCCGCGCCCGGCCACCGGCTGGCCGGGCGCGAGGCGGGGTGGGCGGAGCTGGCCGGGGAGAGCTTCTTCGTCCACGAGGAGGGCTGCTCGTACAGCGACCGGCTGGCGCGCTCCCTGCTCGCGCTGCCCGGCCCGCCGCCCCGGCTGACCCGGTTCGGGAGCATCGAGGCCGCCCGCGCCTGTGTGGCCGCCGGGCTCGGGCTCACGCTGCTGCCCGAGGCGACCGTGGAGCGGCAGCTGCGCGACGGCCTGCTGGCCCGGGTCGACGGGCCCGCGGTGCCGCCCGTGCCGGTGCAGCTCACCCGGCACCGCAGGCGCTGGACCTCGCCCGCCGCCCAACTGGTCGCCGACGAGCTGACGCGTCTCCTCGGAGACGGAGACGGCTAGCGGTCCGTCAGTGGTCCTCGGCCGCGGGCTCCAGCACGAAGACGGGGATCTCGCGGTCCGTCTTCTTCTGGTAGTCGGCGTAGTCGGGGTACGCCTCGACCGCGCGCGCCCACCACTGGGCCTTCTCCTCCCCGTGGACCTCGCGGGCCGTCATGTCCCGGCTCACCGTGCCGTCCCGCAGCTCGACCCGGGGGTCGGCCACGACGTTGTAGTACCAGACGGGGTTCTTGGGCGAGCCGCCCAGCGAGGCGACCGCGGCGTAGGCGCCCTCGTGCTCCACCCGCATGAGCGGGGACTTGCGGATCTTGCCGGACTTCGCGCCCCGGGTGGTCAGGAGGATGACCGGCAGCCCGCGGATCGACATTCCCTTGGTGCCACCAGAGCTCTCGATCCGCTCGACCTGATCGCGCACCCACTTCTCGGGGCTCGGCTCGTACTCACCCTGTAGAGGCATGGCTTCCTGTCCCATCGTCGGTTCGGCCACGGCTTTCAGGGTGCAACGCCGGGCCGCGGCTTCAGCATTCCGGCGGGGCCGGGGTCAGTCGCGGCCGCTCAGCCGCCGCCACACCGCCCGCGCCGCGTGGTGCCCGGACATCCCGTGCACCCCGGGCCCCGGCGGGGTGGCCGAGGAGCACAGGAAGACCGACGGGTGCGCCGTGGCGTACGGGACACGCGCCAGCTTGGGGCGGATCACCGTCTGGAGGCCCGCGAAGGCGCCGCACGCGATGTCGCCTTCGACGTAGTTCGCGTTGCGCGCGGCGAGCTGCGGCGGCCCGGCCACCGCGCGCGCGAGCACCAGGTCCCGGAAGCCGGGCGCGAAGCGCTCTATCTGCCGCTCTATGGCGTCGGTCGCGTCCCCGTCCCAGCCGCGGGGCACATGGCCGTAGGCCCAGAAGACATGCTTGCCCGCCGGGGCGCGCGAGTCGTCGACCACGCCGGGCTGGGCGGTGATCAGGAAGGGGGTGTCGGGGGCGCGCCCCCCGGTGGCGGCCCGCAGTGCGGTGGCGATCTCGCCGGCGGTGGGGCCGACGTGGACGGTGCCGGCCCGCCGGGCCTCCGGCGCGGTCCAGGGCACCGGGCCGTCCAGGGCGTAGTCGACCTTGAAGACGCTGGCCCCGTAGCGGAAGTGGTGGTACGCGTGGCCGAGCCCGGCGATCCGGGCCAGGGCGGTCGGCGAGGTGTCGAAGATGTACGCGCGGGCGGGCGGCAGTTCGTCGAGCCGCTTGACCTCCACCCCCACATGGATCGCGCCGCCCTGCTCGCGCAGATACGACCCGAGCGCGTCCGAGATGGCCTGCGAGCCGCCGCGCGGGACCGGCCAGCCCACCTCGTGGCCCGCGAGCGCGAAGAACAGCGCGAGGCCTGCCGTGGCGATGCCGCTGGTCGGGGAGATGGCGTGGCCCGCCATCCCGGCGAGTATCGCGCGCGCCTTCTCGTCGCGGAAGCGGCGGCCCAGGAGGGTGACGGGCTGGATGGCGTGCAGCCCGAAGCGCGCCCAGGTCAGCGGGTCGGCGGGCACCCCGTCCCACGCGGTGCGCAGAAAGTCGCGGGCGAGGGTGTCCCACTTCCCGATGTACGGGGCGACCAGCCGGCGGTACGTACCGGCGTCGCGCGGACCCAGCGACATGGCCGTCTCACCGACCGAGCGGGCCAGGACGGCGGCGGTGCCGTCCGGGAAGGGGTGGGCCAGCGGCAGCTCGGGGTGCAGCCACTCCAGGCCGTGCCGGGCGAGCGGCATGGCGCGGAAGGCCGGGGAGCCCACGCCCAGCGGGTGCACCGCGGAGCAGGGGTCGTGCCGGTAGCCGGGGAGGGTGAGCTCTTCGGTGCGCGCGCCGCCGCCGATCGTGTCGGCGGCCTCGAAGACCTCCACCGCAAAGCCGCGGCGGGCCAGTTCGACGGCCGCGGTCAGCCCGTTCGGCCCGGCACCCACCACGACCGCGTCGAGCATGGACGGCACGTCGGCTCTCCTCCCCGTCCCGAGGGTTTCTGAGGATCGGTCAGCCGGCGACCCGGTCGGCCGGGGCAGCCAGCAGGCTCAGGATATGCCGTACGGTCGCCGCGTCCCGCGCCGCGGTGAAAGGAAGCGCGTTTCCGCCCGTGATGCGGAACGAATCGCCGGTCAGGGTCGCGCTCGCGCCGCCCGCCTCGGCGACCAGCAGCAGCCCGGCGGCGTGGTCCCAGACGTTCTCCCAGGTGAAGGCCACCGCGTCGAGCTGGCCCCGGGCCACGTTCAGATACTCGAGCCCGGCCGAGCCGCACGGGCGCGGCGCGACCCCGGGTGTCCGCAGTACGGACAGGGCGCGCTTCTCGTCGTCGGTGGTGAAGTCGTAGTGGGAGATGGCGACTTCGAGATCCCTGCCGGGCTCCGGGTGTCCGGCGCGTATCGGCTCGCCGTTCAGCACCGCTCCCCCGCCGCGGCGCGCGACGGCCATCTGGTCGAGGGCCGGGGCGAGGGTCCACGAGGCGAGCACCTCGCCGTGGTGGGCGAGGCTGACGAGGGTCGCGAAGCCGGGGTCGCCGTGCACGAACTGCCGGGTGCCGTCGACCGGGTCGACGATCCACACCGGCGCGTCGCCGCCCAGCGCGCCGAGCACGGCCGGGTCGGCGTGCACGGCCTCCTCGCCCACCACGGCCGAGCCGGGCAGCAGCGCGGTCAGCGAGGCGGTCAGGTGCTCCTCGGCCAGCCGGTCGGCGACCGTCACCAGGTCGTGGGGGCCGTTCTTCTCCACGATCTCGTGGTCGGCGAGCTGCCGGAACCGCGGCATGATCTCGGCGGCGGCCGCTTTGCGCACCGCCTCCTCGACGTCGGACAGATCACCGGCGAGAAACTGCTCGATCATGCCCTTATCGAACCATGCCCCGGCGACGGCCGGTGTCCACGCGGCGGCCATGGGATGGCCGCCGCGTGAACGACCTCAGCAGCAGGTGTGGTGGGCGTGCTCCTCACGGTGCCACCAGTACTGCTCCCGGGCGGGGCCCTGCGGTACGTCGGCCACCTCCGCGGAGGCGGAAGCGGTCCGTACGGCCGCGGCGCTACGTGCGGACGCCGTGCCCGTGGACGCGGCCTTTGCGGACTTCCCGCCGGCCAGGTCGTCCACCGAGTGCACCACACCCCCCAGCACCACGCGCCGCACCGCCGCGGCCGCCTTGATGTCGCTCAGCGGGTCGCCCTCGACCAGCACCAGGTCGGCGAGCTTCCCCGGCTCCACGGTGCCCATCCGCGCGCTCATGCCCAGCGTCCGCGCGCCCTCGACGGTCGCGGAGCGCAGCGCCTGGTGGGGGGTGGCGCCGTAGCGCACCATGGCCTGGAGGTTCAGGTGGTAGTAGATGGCCGGGGGCACCAGCGGGCTGTCGGTGCCCACCCCGACGTGCGCCCCGCCCTCCAGCAGCCTGCGCACCGTCGCCCCGTGCCGGGCGACGAAGGCCAGCAGGTCGGTGGGGACCGTCTGCCGCGCGTCCGCCACGCCCGTACGGAACTCCTCGTACTCCGCCTCGCTCATCAGCGAGGTGAGCCGCCGGTCGCCGACCGCCCACTCGGCGTAGCGGTAGAGCGCCGCGCGGGTGGCGGGCAGTCCGGCGCCGGACAGGCCGAAGGTCGGGGTGAAGGACATGCCGGAGGCGATCAGCGGCTCGGTCATGTCGTCGTAGGCGTGGCCCAGGTGGGTCTCCTTCTGGCGGCGGCCGTAGCGGCTGGTGCCGCCGAGGTGCTCGGTGCCGTCGGCGCCGAGGCCGAGCGGGCCGAAGAGGTAGTGCGAGGTGGCGCGCATCCCGCGCCGGTGGCCGCCCCGGATGGCGGCGCGCTGCATCGCGTACGGCAGCCGCACATACGTCTTGACCAGGTCGTGGCCCAGCGCCTCGGCCTTGTCGAGCTCGCGCTCCAGCTCCTCGGTGTCGGTCACGGGGCGGCCGGAGGAGTAGTAGATGCGCGAGCCGTCGATCAGATCGCCGGCCGCGAAGACCCGGGGGCCGACGCGGCGCCCGGAGGCGGTGGCCTCCTTGGCCTCGACGGCCGCGTAGTGGGCGGTGCCGGGCGAGCGCACCGCCGTGATGCCGAAGGACAGCCACAGCTTCATGGTGTCGGCCCGCTGCCAGGGCCCGTGTTCATGGACGGCGATCAGGCCGGGCAGCGCGGTCAGGTGGCGGGCGTCGACGGTGCGGCCGCCGGTTCCGGCGCGGACCGATCCGCGCGCCACCACGGACTCGATGCGGTCGTCCTTGATGACGATGTCGACGTCGTGGCGCAGCGACTCGCTCGTGCCGTCCCACACCGCGCCCACCTGCACCACCGTGCGGCCGGACGGCTTGGCGGGGCGCCAGGTCAGCTTGACCGGGACGGTGCGCGCGCGGCCCGTGCGGGCGTCGGCCAGGCGCAGCCTGCCGTTGGAGAGGTAGAGCAGCGAGCTGGAGTCGGCGCTCCAGCTCGGGCAGTCGGCGGTCTCGCCGTTCAGCCGGCGGGCGGTCCCGGTCGGCCGCCCGGCGGCGTCCAGGGCGCTGAGGTGCAGGGTGCCGCCGACGACGTACGCGGTGTGCTTGCCGTCGGGCGAGTGGACGGGCCCGGCGTCGATCCGGTTGACCAGGGACTTGCCGGGGACCGGGTCGTCGTAGTGCGCCTCGCCGCTGGCCAGGTCGACGGTCAGGACGCGGTTGAAGCCCTCGCGGTAGCGGGCGGTGACGGGCGCCAGGGCGGCCAGCGAGAGCTTGCGGCCGTCGGCGGAGAAGGTGGGCCTGCCGGGCGCGTTGAGGGGGCCCGCGACCTTGCGTACGGCGCCGGTGGCCACGTCCACGGTGTGCAGGGTGCCCGACCCGAGGCCGAAGGCGACGCTCGCGCCGTCGGGGCTGAACGTCGGTCCCGAGGCCGCGTCCTGGAGGTCGGTCAGCCGGCGGGTCGTGCCGTCGGCGATGTCGTACGTCCACAGGTCGACGGCGCCGCCGTTGCCGCTGCCGCCTCGATCGCTGACGTAGACGAGGGTGGAGCCGTCGGGGGACCAGGCGGGGTCGGTGTTCAGGTGTCCGTCGGAGACGACGGCCTTGGGCGAGCCCTTACCTCTGAGCGGGCTCGCAGGTGCGATCCAGATGTCGCCGAGAGCCGCGAAGGCGATCCGCTCGCCGTCCGGCGAGAGGGACGGGGAGACGATGCCCTTGACGGGGCGGGGCGCGGTGGAGGCTGGGGCTGCGTCGGCGTCGCGGGCTGCGGGCCGCTCCTGGACGCGGGGGACGGTGAGGTGCGCGGCGAAGGGGATGTCCTCCGCCTTGCCGGCCTGTGCCTTGCCGCCGGGGACCTTGCGGCGGCGCACCTTTCCGTCGGCCGTGTAGAACACCTCGTCCTTGGACGGCCAGCGGGCCGCGAACGGAAAAACGTCCTCCGCCGGGTCGGACACGGTCCGGCCGTCGACCACGAGGGCGGTGGCGGCCGAGGCGAGGTGGACATAGGCGAAGCGGGAGCCGTCCGGCGAGAAGGAGGGGCCCGCCACCCGCCCCTCGGTGACGGCGACGAGCGTGGTGCGCTTGCCGTCGGCGTCGACGCGGACGATGGACTGCGGGGCGTCGCCCTTGCCGCTGGTGAAGGCGATGGCGGTGCCGTCCGGGTGCCAGAAGGGCTGCGCCTCCTGGGCGGTGGCGTCCTTGCCCGGCGCCCACACCTTGGTGGCGCCGCTGTCGAGGTCGAGTACGTGGATCGCGTACCGGCCGTCCGCCTCCCCGGCGTAGGCGATCCGCTTGCCGTCCGGGGAGAACCGCGGCTCGCGGTGGTCGGAGGCACCCTTGGTGAGCTGCCGGGCCCCGGTGCCGTCGGCGCGGGCGAGCCAGAGGTGGAAGTTGCCGTCGGTGTACGACTGGTAGACCAGGTGGCGGCCGTCGGGCGAGAAGTCGGGCTCGGTCGCCTCCTGGTCGATATCGGTGAGCCGGCCCGCCTCGCCGCCCTTGGCCGGGACCGTCCAGAGCAGATTGAGCAGATCGAGGACGACCGTCCGGCCGTCCGGGGAGAGCGCGGCCGAGGCGTTGGTCGCCTGGGTGACGGTGATCCGCCGGGTGGCTTCGTCCGCGGCGCTGCCCGTGCTGTCGGCCTTCTCTCCGTGCTCGGCCGCGTTCGCCGCCGGCGCGAGCCCGGTCAGCCCGCCGCTCAGCCACAGACCTCCGGCGCCGGCAGCCGCCTGCCCGCCGCGCCGGATCAGCTTTCTGCGTGATATGCCCACAGCCGTACCCTCCGCTTGAAGATCACGATCTCGCCGAACCTAAAGGCAGGGTCAAGCGGGGGAACAGCCCGCAGAAATAGGTGTTACCTGAACTTAATCGCATCCGGGCAGGGGCGCCGGAGGACTCGGACTCACCCGGCCGGTCGGACACTTGGGGACGAATCCGGGGATGGACGGAATGCCGGACGGCCGACGGCAGTCGCCCCGCCGCCTTGATAGCCGATGGCTATAACGACAGGTCTTGGACGACGGCCCGACCCCTGAGGCAGCGTGAATCGCGACGGCGCCGACTCCGGCGCCGGGCCAAGCGAACAGAAAGGACGCGACCGCGATGCGCGCTCTGCTGTACGACCCCGGGGCCCCGCAAGGCCTGCGGCTCGGCGAGGCCCCGGAGCCGGTGCCACACGACGCGCAGGCCCTCGTCGAGGTCCACGCGGCCTCCCTCAACTTCGGCGAACTCGCCTACCGGGAAGAGCGAGCGCGCCCCGGGCAGCTGCTCGGCTGGGACTCGGCGGGGATCGTCGTCCGCGCCGCCGCCGACGGCACCGGTCCCGCGGCCGGCACCCGCGTGGTGTCCTTCGGACCACCGGGAGCGTGGGCCGAGCGGCGGGCGGTCGACACCGCCGAGCTCACCGTCGTCCCGGACGCGGTCGACCTCGGCGCGGCGTCCGCCCTGCCGGGCGCGGGGGTCTCCGCGCTCCAGGCCGTGCGCCGGCTGGGCCCCGTGATCGGCCGCCGGGTGCTGATCACCGGCGCCTCGGGCGGCCTGGGGCGCTTCGCGGTGCAGCTGGCCGCCCTCGCCGGCGCGTACGTCATCGCGGCGGTGGGCAGCCCGCAGCGCGGCGAGGGGCTGCGCGAACTCGGAGCCGACGAGGTCGTCGTCGGCCTCGAGCACATCACCGCGCCGGTCTTCGGCGTCCTCGACAACGTGGGCGGCCCGCTGCTGGCCGAGGCGTTCGCCCTGGTCGAGCCCGGAGGCTCGGCCCAGTCCATCGGCAAGGCGTCGCTCGAACCGACCACCATCGACTTCGAGCGCGAGCGGCTGACGGGCGGCGACAGGCGCCTCGAACCCTTCGTCGTACGGTCGCCCTTCGGCCCGGACCTCGCGTATCTGGTGAGCCTGCTGGCCACGGGCCGGCTCGACCCGCAGATCGGCTGGCGCGGCTCGTGGGAGCGGGCGCCGGAGGCGGTGGCGGCGCTGCTGGGGCGGCGCGTGCGGGGGAAGGCCGTGCTCGACATCGGGGGCTGATCCGGTCAGCGGGACGAACCGGAGGCCTTGGAGCCGGACGACTCGGAACCGGACGGCTTGGAACCGGACGAACCCGAGCCGGGTGACCCCGAGTTGGGTGACCCCGAGTTGGGCGCCTCGGAGCCCGGCTGCGGGCCGTAGGCGTTCAGGAAGCGGTCCCGGAAGGTGTCCATCCGCCAGACCGGGGTGTCCTGACCGGGCTTCAGGCCGTCCTGCCAGCCCCAGTCGGATATCCGCTTCAGCACATCCGGGTCGTGCGCGACGATCGCGACCGGCACATCCCGGCTGGCGTGGTTTCCGCTCACCCGCGCGAGGGGCTGGTGGTCCCCGAGGAAGACGAGCACGGTGTTCTTGTTGCCGTACTTCACCACGTAGTCGATGAGGCTGTTCAGCGAGTACTGAACGGACTTGCCGTACTCCTCGCGCACCTCGGTGGAGTCCGTGAACACGTCCTTGGGGTCCTTGCCCTCCTTCTTGATGTCGCCGTAGACCGAGCCGTCGCCGACCTCGTCCCAGCCGATCATCTTGGGGATGGGCGCCCAGGGCTGGTGGCTGGAGGTCAGGATGATCTCCGACATCAGCGGCTTGTCGTGCCGCTTGCCGTGCTCCAGCCGCTCGAAGGCCGTCAGGGCGTACTGGTCGGGCATGGTCGACCAGCTGAACTTGGGGCCCTTGTAGCCGAGGTCCCGGGAGTCGTAGACGTGGTCGAGGCCGTAGAACTTGCCCTCCGGCCACTCCTTGGTGACCCCAGGCATGATGCCGACCGTCCGCCAGGCGCCGGTGCGCTTGAAGGCGCGGGTGAGGGACAGATGGTCGCTCGCGGTCACGGTGCGGTAGCGGTTCTGGTTGTTGATCCACAGGCCGGAGAGGAAAGTGGAGTGGCCGAGCCAGCTGGAGCCGCCGTATGTCGCGGAGGTGAGCCAGCCGCTCTTGGCGGCGTACCCGGCGTCGCGCAGCTCCTCGGTCTTCTCGTCGAGCACCGCGTCGACCCCGGGCGCGATCACCGGGTCCTCGATGGCGCTGCGGCCGTAGCTCTCGATGAAGGTGAAAATGACGTCCTTGCCGCGCAGCCCGGTCAGCAGCTGATCGCCCGGGGTGTCCCCGTACGAGTCGACGGCGGCCACCTTGGCGAACTCCCGCTCGTCCCTCATCGTCGCCTTCACCCGGTCCACCCGGTTCTCGACGAGCGCGACCGTGCTCCGGGACGCCAGCGGGAGGTGCGACAGCTGGAGCCCGAACGCCGCGCTGACGATCCAGGCGGTCCCGAGCACCAAGGTGGCGCGGGTCGCGACGGCGTTGTTCCGGGCCATGACGTTGCTGATGCGCAGACACGCCAGCGTCATCACGGCGAGCAGCGCGACGGCGAGCACCACGACCCCGACCACGGCGAACGTCGCGGTCGTCGAGCCGAGCGAGTCCTCGAGGTACGACTGGGCGTCGTCGAGCAGGATCCAGTCGAGCACCAGGTTGAACCCGCGTCCGAGGAATTCGTTGAAGCCTATGTCGAGGAGGTTGAGGATCGTCAGCAGCCCGAGGAACACCCCGGCGAACACCGCCGCCACCCGCCTCGGCACCGGCGTCGGCAGCTGCGTCAGAAGGAGCACCGCACCGGCGCCGAGGACCGCCTCAACGGGGATGCGTATGAACGCGCCGGGCGTGATGAGTGGCAGCTGGTTCGGCAGCAGCAGCGCGATGACCACGAGCGCGACGGACACGCCGGTGGTCCCCCACGCCAAGGCCCGCGCCGCGACGGGGTACTTGTCCCGCCAGCCACGGCCGTCGCGGGCGTCATGGGCGTCGGCCGGGGAGTGTTCGGCGGCGTTATCGGCGGAGGGAGCGGCGTCCGGCGGGGTGTCGCCGGTCGCGTCGCGTTCAGCGACGTCACCGTCGGTGCCGCTCTTGGCGGCGCCGTCGTCGGCGTCACCCTTCGCGGCTGGGGCGGCGTCACCGTCGGCCGCCCCCTTCGCGGCCTCACCCGGCGCGGGCCGCGCTGAGGGGACGTCCGGGGCCGGGCCCTCCTCGGCGTCCGCCTTGTCCCTGTCCGGCAGTTGACGAGAGCGCGTGAAGAGCGACACCCCGAAGATCCTTCCGTGCTTGCGAAGCCTGATGGTGGCACGGCGGACCAGGCTCGGGAGGTCGGGTCCGCCGTTATGCCTTACGGCTGGTCGGCGGCTTCAGTTCAACTCCGCTTCCACAGGGCCGATGAGTTGACCTCCCGTTGACTTCCCGACTGTCATGCCCACGGCTACATTCGGCAATGGGAGCGCTCCCATACCCTCTAGGAGGATCTCCATGGCACCCGACCCGCACCCCCTCCCCCGTACGTCCAAGCGCATCCGCGCCCTCGCGGCGGCGACCGCCGCGCTGGCCGCGGCGGCGGCCATCACCCCCACCGCCACCGCCACCGCCACCGCCACCGCCACCGCCTCGTCCGCACCCGCCCGCGCGGCCGCCGCGTGTTCGGCGAACGGCTTCTGCGAGGACTTCGAGTCGCAGACCGGCACCGCCCCCGCGGGCCGCTGGAACACAACGGTGGCCAACTGCTCCGGCACCGGCACCGCGACCGTGGACTCCACCGTCGCCCACGGCGGCACCAAGTCCGTCCGGGTCACCGGCAAGGCCGGGTACTGCAACCACGCCTTCGCCGGCACCTCCCTGTCCGACGTCCCGGCCGGCTCGGAGCTGTACGCGCGCTTCTGGGTCCGACACACCACCGCGCTGCCCGCCCAGCACGTCACGTTCGCCGCCCTGCGCGACACCAACGACAACGCGAAGGACCTGCGGATGGGCGGGCAGAACAAGGCCCTCCAGTGGAACCGCGAGTCCGACGACGCCACCCTGCCCGCCCAGAGCCCGGCGGGCGTGGCGCTGTCCACGCCGCTGCCGCTCAACACCTGGACCTGTCTGGAGTTCCGGCTCGACCGCTCCGCGGGCCGCCTCGACACCTGGGTCAACGGCTCCCTGGTCACCGGCCTGGTCGTGGACGGCACCCCGACCCAGGACGTCGACCAGCAGTGGCTGGCCCGGGGCGGCTGGCGGCCGGCGCCCACGGATCTGCGGCTGGGCTGGGAGAGCTACGGCGAGGGCGACGACACGCTCTGGTACGACGACGTCGCCGTCGGGACCGCGCGGATCGGCTGCGGCTGAGCGTCAGGTCCGCTGAGCGTCAGGTCCGCGCGCGGTAGTCGCCGGGGGTGCAGCCGAACGCGCGGCGGAAGACATCGATGAACGCGCTGGCCGAGGCCCAGCCGCAGCGGTGGGCGACCGCGGTGACGGTGAGGCCGTCGGAGAGCAGCAGCAGCGCGTGGTGCAGCCGTAGTTGGGCGCGCCATTGGGGAAACGTCATCCCCATCTCGGTGCGGAAGAGACGGGTGAGCGTGCGGGCGCTCGCCCCGGCCCGGGCGCCCAGCTCGGCGAGCGGCCGAGGATCCGCGGGGTCGTGCTGGAGGAGCGCGCACACGGCGGCCAGCCGCGGATCCCGGGCCGTGGGCAGATGCAGGGGCTGCTGCGGAGCCTGCCGCAACTGGTCGAGCAGGACCGCGAGCAGCCGGCGGGACTCGGCGGTCCCCGGGTCGGCCTCCGGGCGGCTGTACGCGACGATCAGCTCGCGCAGCAGCGGCCCGACGGCCAGCACGGCGGGCCGGTCAAGTCCCAGCGGGTTGACGTCCACCGGCAGGCCGACGCCGTGCAGCACGGTGTGCCCGAAGGCCCGGTGTTCGTGCAGGGTGCCGACGGGGATCCAGATGGCCCGGGTGGCCGGGGCGACCCAGCTCCCGGCCTCGGTGGTGACCGAGAGCACGCCGCGCCCCGCGTAGACGACCTGGTGCACGTCATGGCGGTGTGCGGACAGCCCGGTGCCCGGGTCCAGGAAGCGGGTGGTCGTCGGCGTGTGTGCGCGGGCCGGGATGGTCCGGCGGGACGCTTGGCGGGATACCGACATCACTTGGCAGTTTATCGGAAGCCCGCCAGCCCGCGGCGCCTGGAGGATCGTCGGCGTGACCCCGAAAAACCACTCCCGCGACCGCTCCGTGTCCCGACCGATCACGATGATGGCCATCGGCCACGCGACCGTGGACTTCTACCAGGGCGCTGTGCCCACGCTGGTGCCGTTCCTGGTGGCCGAGCGCCACTACGGCTATGTGGCGGCGTCCGGCATCGTGCTGGCGGCCACCCTGCTGTCCTCGATCGTGCAGCCCTTGTTCGGGGCGCTGACGGACCGGTGGACGATGCCGTGGCTGATCCCCGCGAGTTCGCTCGGCGCGGGTCTTGGCATCGCCCTGTCCGGGCCCGGCGACTCGTATCTGCTCACCTGGCTGGCGGTGGCCCTCTCGGGCATCGGGGTGGCCGCCTACCACCCCGAGTCGGCCCGGCTGGCCCGGACGGCGAGCCGCGGCAGCCATGTGGCAATGGGCTGGTACTCCCTCGGCGGCAACATCGGCTTCGCCCTGGCACCGGTCGCCGTGGCCCCCGTCCTGTCCACCGGCGGGCTGGGCGCGTCTCCGTGGCTGGTGGCGCCCGCGGTGGCCGGGGTGGTGCTGACGGCCTCCGTGATCCGGTCCCTCGCCCGGCGCGCGGCGGCCGAGCAGGCCGCCGCGCGGGGCGCGGGCCGCGACGACTGGCCGGTGTTTCTGCGGCTCTCGGCGATCATCGTCTGCCGTTCGATCGTCTTCGTGGGCCTGAGCGCGTTCATCGCCCTGTACGCCCAGGAGCGCGTGCCCGGAGGCTCGGCGACGGGGTCCGCGGCGCTGTTCACGCTGTTCGCCGGGGGCGCCGTCGGCACCGTACTGGGCGGGCCGCTGGCCGCGCGCTGGGGGCGGGTCCGCACGCTGCGCATCGCCTACGGGGCGGCCGTACCCGCCGTCGCCGGGCTGGTGTTCGTCCCCGGACCGGCGCTCTACGCCTTCGCCGCCCTGACGGCCGCCGCGCTGTACGTGCCGTTCTCGCTGCACGTCACTCTGGGCCAGGACTATCTGCCGAACCGGATCGGCACGGCCAGCGGCGTCACGCTGGGGCTGGCCGTCAGCGTCGGGGGCGTGGCCAGCCCGGGCATCGGCGCCCTCGCCGATGCCGCGGGGCTGCGCACCGCGCTGGCTCCGCTGATCGCCCTGTGCGCCCTGGCCTGGCTCGTCGCGGGCACGCTCACGGAGCCGGAGACCGAGCGCGAGCCGGGGCCCGCCCCTGGGACCAGGGCCGGGGCTGGGACGCCCGGCACCCGCTGATCCCTCAGGCGAGCCGGGCCGCCTACGCCGCGAACGGCCGGTCGCGACGGGCGTCGTGGAGCACCGAGCCCCACCAGTCGAGCTGGTCCAGCATCGTCTTCGCCGCGGTGTTCGGGCCCTCGGGGTTCTTGAGCGTGCCGTCGGGGCCGAACAGCTCGTAGTACCGGGGGAAGGAGACGTAGTCGCGGACCGTGTGGGCCTGTAGCTCGTTGAAGACCTGCCGCAGGCCCTCGATGGCCAGCAGGCCGCCGCTGGCCCCGCTGTAGCCGACGAAGCCGATCGGCTTGGTCTGCCACTCGACGTAGTGCCAGTCGATCGCGGCCTTCAGCGCGGCCGGGTAGGAGCGGTTGTAGTCCGGCGTCACGACGACGAACGCGTCGGCCGCGGCGAGCCGCGCGGTGAGGTCCGCCATCTCGGCTGGGCGGGGCAGGTTCGGGTCAATGGCGGGGGGCATGGGCGGCAGGGCGAGCGGCAGTGGCGTATCGGCCAGGTCGATGAGGTCCACGGCGAACCGGCCGTGCGCCTCGGCCTGTTCGACGAACCAGTTGGCGACCGTCGGGCCGAACCGCCCTTCCCGGACACTGCCGAGGATCACCGCGAGCTTGAGGGTCTGGCTGGACATGGCTGGGATCGCTCCTTGTGAAGTGACGAAGTGGCCGTGAGGGCCACGACGTCCAACCTGCCGGGCCGCGCCAGTGCCAGGAAGGCCGGGCCAAGACTGGTAGTGGCAGGGCCACGATCCCGTTCAACCCGGCTGTTAAGTTCGTACGGTGAGCGACAACGAGCTGGGCATGTTCCTGCGCCTGCGCCGGGAAGCGGTCTCCCCCGCCGAGGTGGGGCTGCCCACCGGCCCCCGCCGCCGTACGCCGGGGCTGCGCCGGGCCGAGCTGGCCACGCTGGCCGGGGTGAGCGTCGAGTACGTGACCCGGCTGGAGCAGGGCCGGGACCGCCGCCCCTCCGCGCAGGTGATCGCCGCGCTGGCCGACGCGCTCCGCCTCACCCCGGCCGAGCGCATCCATCTGCACCGCCTGACCAAGGGCGCCGAGCCCGGCTACAGCTGCATGGGCGACGCGCTCCCGGGCCGTACGGTGCGCCCCACCGTGCGGGCCCTGCTCGACCGCCTGGAGCCCGCCCCGGCCGTACTCCTCAACCGCCTCAGCGAGATCCTCGCCCACACGGCGGGCTACGAGCGGCTGGCGGGCCCCATCGGCCTGCTGGACGGCAGCCCGCCGAACGTCGCCCGCTTCGTCTTCACCGACCTGCGCGCCCGCACCGCCTACCCCGACTGGGCCGCCGTCGCCGACGAACAGGTCGCCGCGCTCAAGCAGGGCCCGTTCCGCGCCGACCCCCATATCGCCCAGCTCGCCGACGAGTTGACCGTCACGACCGGAGACGCCTTCACCGGCCGGGTGGCCACCCTGCCCGGCCTCCCCAGGTCCAGCGGGGTTACCCGGCTGCGCCACCCCGAGGTGGGCGACCTGCGCCTGGCGTACGAGACCCTCGAACTGCCCGCCGACGACGACCAGCGGCTCATCGTCCACCTCCCCGCCGACGACGCCACCTCCGCCGCCCTCGACCTCCTCACGGGCCGCCGGCCGGGCGCGCTGCGGGCGGTGTCGTCCGGGTGACTCACGCCGGTTCGGGTTGCGGTTCCGGTTGGCGCGCGGGTGCGGCCTTCGGTTCCCACAGTCTGGTGGTCCGTACGTAGCCGTAGATCACGGAGATCATCGCCAGCATGAGCAGTGGTCCAAACACCCACGGATGTGCGGCCATCTGCATCGGCAGATAGCGATACGACACCAGGAGCGCGGCGAAGACCACGGTGCCGTAGGCGACCAGCTGGATTCCCGACCGGTCCCAGCCGCGGTCGAACGTGCGCAGCGCTGCCTCGATCGTGAGCGCGAACACCACGCCGGCGATGAGATCCACGCCGTAGTGGTAGCCGAAGCCCAGCGTCGCGCCGAGCGTGGCGATCAGCCAGAAGGTGCCCGCGTAGCGCAGAGTCCGTGGGCCCTTGCGGGTATGGATGAAGATCGCGGTGGCCCATGCCGTGTGCAGGCTGGGCATGCAGTTCCGCGGGGTGATCCCGTCGTAGGTGAACGGGTGCGGGGTACTGATCGTCGGCAACGTGTGCGGCCACAGGTCGGCCACCGCCCACTGAAGGCCGCCGGTGCCGGAGGTGCCCGGGCCGTAGGCGAAGATCGGCCCGACCACCGGGAAGATCATGTAGAAGGCCGGCCCGAGGAGGCCGATCACCAGAAAGGTGCGCACCAGATGGTGGGTCGGGAAGCGGCGCTCTGCCGCCACGTTGCGCAGCTGGTACAGCGCGACGACGACCGCGGCCACCGCGAGCTCACCGTAGACCCAGTCGAGAAGATGGGTGCCGATCGGGTCGGTGGCCCTGAGGATCCGGCCCGCCAGCCACGACGGGTTGCCCAGCGCGTGATCGGCGGTTGCCACGTACTGGTCGAGCACCTCCGGGCGGGCCTTCGACGTGATGAGCAGCCAGGTATCGCCGGTCTTGCGGCCGGCCACCAGCAGCAGGCCGAGACCGACCCCCTTCAGCAGCAGGACACGCTCCCGGCCGGTGCGGCGTGTGACGGCGATCACCGCACAGCCCAGCATCACCCACAACGCGCCGTTGCCGAAGAAATGATCAGCGGGCACCTTGACGCCGGCCGCCCACCGCACCAGCACGAAGACGACGTCGATGCCGATCGCGGCGCCGGCCGCGATAAACCGTTGCCGCCAGGTGAGCACCACCATCATCAATGCCATACCGGCATACAGCGGCCCCGGTTTGGGCGGAAATATGACCTCGCGCGCTTGGCTGGTCATCGGCCCCGGCAGGCCGTAGTGACGCGCGACGATCTCCAGCGCGATGAGGAATCCAAGGGTCACCACACCCGCCGTGACCCACAGCATCGTCCGCGGTTGGCGCCACGCGGCGAAGTTGATTCTGCAATTTATTCGCGACAACACCCGAGATACTATATGCATCAATTACTTGACCGATTTGTTGGCTTTTGACTAAAGAGGGCGTTCAGCCGCCCCCCTGATCGGCTCAAGATTCTCGATCACGACGTCGGCAGCGTCCTCTTCTCCCACGCTCAGCAGCCAGTCGGCGAACCGCCGGCCGTGCTCCTCCATGGGGCTGTGGTCGTAGGTGGGGTGTGCGGGACCGAAGTGCCGCTTCAGCCAGGTGAGGTACGCCTGGCGCGTGTCGACGTACGTCTGGCGCGTGGGAGGCGGGCCGTCGAACTCCTCGTCGAGGAGGTCCCAGAACAGGTCCCGCAGATCGTGCGCGGCGACGTAGAGATCGCCCTCGTCACCGAAGAAGAGCACGGGCAGGGTGGCGAGGTCCGCCCGGTCGTCGCAGCGCCACAGCGCGTAGAAGGAACCGGATGTGGTGGCCTTGGCGAAGGGGATCACGCGGTCGTCGAACTCCGGATTCTCCGATTCCAGCCAGGACGAGTCGTTGTTGTACTCCCGCAGTTCGAACCCTGGTGAGTAGAAGTCCGCGCATTGATCGTCGAACTCTTTGAGCAGATTCAGCTCGGGTATCGGTGAGTATGTGTCACTCATCGGGCCGCCTCGGAAGAAGAAGAGCAGACAGATGAGGCGACCCTACTGTTCGGGTGTGCACAGAGCGCGATCGGCGATCTGTCGGCGGCGTATCGGTGACGGCCGTGACGCTGGACGCGTCCGGCATCATCCCGAGCGCAAGGAGCCCGTATGCCCTCCGCAGCCCAGACCCAGCCGTGGGACGTTCATCGACTGCCGTCCGCCCAGGACAGGAATGTCCTGGTCACCGGCGGCAACGCGGGTATCGGCTACTTCGTGGCCGAGCAACTCGCCGGTGCGGGGGCCACCGTCGTGCTCGGCAGCCGGGACATGGCGAAGGCCGAGACCGCGATGGCCTCGATCCGGTCGCGGGTCCCCGGCGCGCGGGTGCGCTCCCTGCGGCTGGACCTTGCCGATCTCTCCTCGCTCAAGGCCGCCGTGGCCGCACTGCCGCTGGACCGTCTCGACGCGGTCGTCCACAACGCCGGGGTGATGTTCGACCACCCGCCGCGCCGCGAGAGCCAGGACGGCCATGAGCTGATGTTCGCGACCAACCACCTCGGGCACTTCGCGCTGACGTGGTGGCTCGCGCCGCTGCTCGCGGCCGCCCCCGCGGCCCGTATCGTCACCACCGGCAGCTTCGCGGCGAAGTCCGAGCGGCTGGACCTCGACGACCTCCAGAGCACCCGGGACTACCGGCCCAAACGCGCCTACGGACGGTCCAAGCTGGCGCAGATGCTCTTCGGCCTGGAGCTCGACCGCCGCCTGCGGGCGGCGGGCGGCACGGCGCTGAGTGTGGTCACCCACCCCGGCGGCGCGCTGGACTCCCTCACCCCCTCGCGCCCACCCGTCCACCTCCGCACCACCGCCGCCCGGCTGCGCGGCCTGCCCGCCGGCCTGCTCGTCCAGGGCAAGGAGGCCGCCGCGTGGCCCGCGGTGCGCGCCGTGCTCGACCCGTCCGTGACCGGCGGGCAGCTGTGGGCTCCCCGGGTGTTCGGACTGCGTGGCCTGCCCCGGGTCGAACCCCTCTGGGACCACCTGGCCGACACCACGGTCGCGGCACGCCTGTGGGACGCGAGCCGGGAGCTGACCGGCGTCGACCCGAGTTCCGGCCTCGCATAAAGGACGTGGCGGGCGACTGCCACACTGATCGCGTGTTCGACTTCGGGATCCAGGACTACCGGCCGCGCTGGATGAGCGGCCCCCGCGCGGTCGGGCAGGTCCACGGAGCCCGGCTGCGGACCCTCATCAGCCGCCCCCTGACCCGGCTATGGGTGGTGTGGGATCTGGAGGACGACGAGTGGTTTCCGGACTGCCCCGTGTTGCTCGACTTCGACGGCGAGCAGGTGGAGATCAACCACTGGAAGCTCGACGAGCTCTCCCTCACCTGGAACGCCATCGATCCGCGCCGCCCCGTCGAGTGGCCGGGCTTCGCCCTCCGATGGCGTGACGACGCCATCCCCGAGGCGGCGCCTCTCCTGGGCCAACCCGTGCGCAACGTCGAGCTCCTCGAATGGACCGGCACCGACGCGGCCCGAGGAACCGTCGATGTCGGCTTCGTCTTTCCGCACGGCCGGATCACCGTCTACAACGCCCTCGACGAGAACGGCCTGTCCTTCGCCCCGCCACACCCCCTGTCCCGGCCGCACCCGCTCGGCTGAGCCCACCGTGGCGGAATAATCCTCGGTGCCGCCGGAGCTGGGGACACAGAGGCAGCAACAAGAACGAAGGTGCGCGAATGCACGGTGAGTACAAGGTGCCGGGCGGAAAGCTCGTGGTCGTGGACCTCGAGGTCGAGGACGGGAGGCTGCGGGACGTCCGGGTCGCCGGTGACTTCTTCCTGGAGCCCGACGAGGCGCTGCTCGCCATGAACCGCGCGCTGGAGGGCGCGCCCGCGGACACCGACGCGCGCGGGCTCGCGGCCCGGGTCGAGGCGGCGCTGCCGGAGGGCACGGTCATGTTCGGGTTCACCGCCGACGCCGTGGGCGTCGCGGTGCGGCGGGCGCTGGCGCATGCCACCGACTGGACGGACTACGACTGGCAGCTGATCCACGAGGGCCCGCAGTCGCCCGCCCTGCACATGGCGCTGGACGAGGTGCTGACCGAGGAGGTCGCGCTGGGGCGGCGGCCGCCGACGCTGCGGGTGTGGGAGTGGGCCTCCCCCGCCGTGATCATCGGCAGCTTCCAGTCGCTGCGCAACGAGGTGGACCCCGAGGGCGCGGAGCGCCACGGCGTCGAGGTGGTGCGGCGGATCAGCGGCGGCGGGGCGATGTTCGTGGAGCCCGGCAACACCATCACGTACTCGCTGTATGTGCCCGAGTCGCTGGTGTCCGGACTGTCCTTCGCCGACTCGTACGCGTACCTCGACGACTGGGTGCTGGGCGCGCTCGGCGACATGGGTATCGCTGCCTGGTACCAGCCGCTCAACGACATCGCGACCGACGCCGGGAAGATCGGCGGCGCCGCGCAGAAGCGGGTGGTGACCGGGTCAGGGGCGGTGCTGCACCACGTGACGATGTCGTACGACATCGACGCGGACAAGATGGTGGAGGTGCTGCGCATCGGCCGGGAGAAGCTGTCCGACAAGGGGACCAGGAGCGCGAAGAAGCGCGTGGACCCGCTGCGCCGGCAGACCGGGCTGGCGCGCGCCGCCGTCATCGACCGGATGATCGCCTCGTTCCGTGAGCGGTACGGGCTCGCGGAGGGCGCGGTGACGGAGGCGGAGGCGGCGCGGGCGCGGCGGCTGGCGGAGGACAAGTTCGGCTCGCGCGAGTGGACCACCCGGGTGCCGTGACGACGGCGGGGTCAGGTCCAGTTGGCCGGCTCCGCCAGGGCGTACGACGAGGCGATCCGGTGCTGGTCGTGGAGGATCGTCAGCGTGGACGCCCCGGCGGGTGTGCCGTCCCGCCAGGCCGTGCAGTAGATGCCGCTGGACCAGCGGATGGTCTGCGAGGTGGAGGGCAGCAGGGTGATGCCGGTCGAGCTCACGGTCTTCCTGCCGTTGAGCCACACCTCGTACGCGCCCTGGCCGTCCCCGGCCAGCTTGAGCCGTACGACCAGCCTGATCCAGGCGCCCCGCAGGTCGGTGATCGCTCCGACCGTCCCGGAGACCGCGCGGCCGCCGTACCGGATCTCGTCCCCCTGGACGAACATCAGCAGCCAGGGGCCCTCCGGGTCCTCGGGGGACCACTGCTGGAAGGTGACGTTCTGGTCGTGGAACCGCCAGTCGGGGGCCAGCCGGATGGCCTGGCCGTAGTAGCGGTCCTGGCCGACGCTCTGCGCGCCCCGCCGGAGGACTTCGGAGTGATAGCCCCCGGTTTCGTCGATGTAGGTCTGGGTCGCGTCCAGTGAGTGCGCGCCCTTGTAGGTCGGGGTGTCGATGGTGCTGATCGACCCCTGTTTCTGGGCGTAGCTGTAGTCCCAGCCCTCGACGCTGCCTCGGTTCTGGAAGTACACGCCCTCCGGCAAGTCATCGGCGGCCGATGCCCTGCCGGAGGGCGTGAGAGTGGCGAGTGGTCCGGCTAAGCCAAGACCTCCGAGCAATGTGAGTGCCTGTCGTCGCTTCATGCCGTCAGATGATGGGAGCGACCGCGGCAAGGGTCAAGGACTTATCCTGAAAAGGTCCGAGGATTACGCCTCGGAGGCCGTTTCCTCTCGCCGCCTCTCTCGCCGCCCCAGCATCAGCAGCGTGTAGAGGACGAGGGAGGTCCCGAGCCCGACCGCCCAGCCGTAGTCGCCCAGCGGCTTCAGAAACGGGATCAGCCCGTCCGCCGGGAACGGGCCCGCCGTGCCGGGGTCGGTGTGCGCGCCGCCGATCGCGAGCAGCCCGCCCGCCGCGAAGGCGGCGAGCGCCCGCCGGTTCCAGCCGCCCGAGTACCAGTAGCGGCCGCCCTCGCGGTAGAGGTCGGGGAGGTGGAGGAAGGTGCGGCGGATGATCCAGTAGTCGGCGATCAGGATGCCCGCGACGGTGCCGAGGAGCGCGCCGACCGTGTCGAGCCAGGTGAAGATGTACACATCGGGGCTGGAGTACAGCTTCCAGGGGAAGATGACGACCCCGACGACCGCGGCGATGATCGCGCCCACCCGGAAGGTGATCTTTCCGGGCGCCATGTTGGACAGGTCGAAGGCGGGCGAGACGACATTCGCCGCGATGTTCACGGACACGGTGGCGATCAGGATCGTGATCAGCGCGAACAGGACGCCCGCCCCGTTGTCGATCTTGGCGGCCACCTGCTCCGGCTGCCAGATGGGGGCGCCGTAGACCGCCTGTGTACCGGAGGTCACCAGGACCGAGAGCAGGGTGAAGAGTGTCATGGTGGTGGGCAGGCCCAGCGACTGGCCCCAGAACTGGGAGCGCTGGTTGGCCCCGTAGCGCGTGAAGTCGGGGATGTTGAGCGACAGGGTCGACCAGAAACCGATCATCGGCATCAGGGCGGGGAAGAACACCGACCAGAAGTCGCCGCCCCAGCCGAGCCGGGAAGGCTGGTCCAGCAGCGGGCCCAGGCCCCCGGCCTTGTTCGATATCCAGATCAGCAGGGCGATCGCGCCGATGATGACGAACGGCGCGGCCCAGTTCTCGAAGCGCCGCAGGGTCTCCATGCCGCGCACGATGATCGCGATCTGGAGGGCCCAGAAGAGCGCGAAGGACAGCCAATGGGTCCATGGATAGCCGCCGAAGGAGGCGGCGCCGGTCCACCGGTCGCCGAACAGCTTCCCCGCGAGGAGGAAGATGGCCGCCCCGCCGATCCACGTCTGGATGCCGAACCACGCGCACGCCACGGCCGCGCGGATCAGCGCCGGGAAGTTCGCGCCCCGCACGCCGAAGGAAGCGCGGGCGAAGACGGGGAACGGGATGCCGTAGCGCGGGCCGGCATGGCCGGTGAGCAGCATCGGCACCAGCACGATCACATTGGCCACGGCGATGGTCAGCACCGCCTGCTTCCAGTCCATGCCGAGCTGGATGAGGCCGGAGGCTAGCGTCCAGGTGGCCGCGTTGTGGGCCATGCCGACCCATAGGGCGGTGAAGTTGTAGGTGTTCCAGGTGCGTCCGGCGACGGGTACGGGCAGCAGGTCCGCGTTGGCGTACGGCCCGGTGGGGGCAGCGGCGCCCACGGGCAGCTCGACGCGGCCGTCCGGGTGGGTCATCTGGGCAGCGGTCATGGGGCCCCTCTTCGTTCGACAGCGGTTTCGACAGCGGTGAGGAGGACGGGAACCATGTGCGGGTGTCGGGGGGAGGGGGAGGGGGAGGGGGACGGTCAGCTGGTCAGCGCCGGGATGACGCGTTCGCCGTACGCGTCGATGGTCGCCTCCTTCGCGTCGTGCATGGCGTAGATCGCGAACTGGTCGACCCCCAGCCCGCGCAGCACGCGCAGTTTGTCGATATGGGCCTCGGCCGGGCCGAGCAGACAGAAGTGGTCGACGATCTCGTCGGGGACGAAGCCCGTGCTGGGGTGCCCCGTGCGGCCGTGGTGGCCGTAGTCGTAGCCCGCGCGTCCCTTGATGTACGCGGTCAGCGCCTCGGGGACGGCGTCGGAGTGTTCGCCGTAGCGGCTCACCAGGTCGGCGACGTGGTTGCCGACCATGCCGCCGAACCAGCGGCACTGCTCACGCGCGTGGTCGAGGTCGTCCCCGATGTACGCGGGGGCGGCGACGCAGATGGTGAGGGAGTCCGGGTCGCGCCCGGCGTCCGCGGCGGCGTCCCGCACCGCCTTGACCATCCACCCCGTCAGATACGGGTCGGCGAGCTGGAGGATGAAGCCGTCGGCCTTGCGGCCGGTGAGGGCGAGCGCCTTGGGTCCGTAGGCGGCCATCCAGACGGGCAGCCTGCCGCCCTCGACCCAGGGGAGCTGCACGGGGGTGCCGTCGACGACCGCCTCCCGCCCCTCGGCCAGGTCGCGGATGGCGTCGATGGCCTCGCCGAGGCGGGCGAGGGTGTTCGGCTTGCGGCCCGCCACCCGCATGGCGGAGTCGCCGCGGCCGATGCCGCACACGGTGCGGTTGCCGTACATCTCGTTGAGGGTGGCGAAGGTGGAGGCGGTGACCTCCCAGGTGCGGGTCCCGGGGTTGGTCACCATGGGGCCGACGATCAGCCGCTCGGTGTGTTCCAGGATGCGGCTGTAGATGACGAACGGCTCCTGCCACAGCACGGCCGAGTCGAACGTCCAGCCATAGGTGAAGCCGGCGCCCTCCGCGCGCCTCATCAGATCGACGACCCCCGACGCCGGCGGATCGGTCTGAAGGACGAGTCCGAAGTCCATACTCGCTCCCAGGTCAGTCCAGGTAAGGGTCAGCCCGGATACGGGTCAGTCCAGGTACTGGCAGGTGTCGCGCGCGATGTACTGGCCGTGCCCCGCACGCCCCGTGAACCGCCGCCGGTCGATGACGGTTTCGCCGCGCGAGAGCACGGTCTCCACCTGTCCGGTGATCCGCTTCCCCTCGTACGCCGAGTAGTCGACGTTCATGTGGTGGGTCTCGGCGGACATCGTCTGCTCGGCCCGCGGGTCGTAGACGACGATGTCCGCGTCCGTGCCGGGGGCGATGGTGCCCTTCTTCGGGTAGAGGCCGAACATCCGGGCCGGGGCGGCACAGGCGATCTCGATCCAGCGGCGGCGCGAGATATGACCGTCCACGACCGCCTGATGGAGGAGGTCCATCCGGTTCTCCACGCCCGGCAGCCCGTTGGGGATCTTGGAGAAGTCGCCGCGGCCCAGCTCCTTCTGGCCCGCGAAGCAGAAGGGGCAGTGGTCGGTGGAGACGACCTGAAGGTCGTTGGTGCGCAAGCCCCGCCACAGCGCGGCCTGGTGCTCGCGGGGCCGCAGCGGGGTGGAGCAGACGTACTTGGCGCCCTCGAAGTCCGGCTCGGCGAGGTTGTCCGTGGACAGGAAGAGGTACTGGGGACAGGTCTCGCCGAAGACGGGAAGCCCCTTGTCGCGGGCCTGGGTCAGCTCCGCGACGGCCTCCTCGGCCGAGACGTGGACGACATACAGCGGGGCCCCGGCCACCCGGGCCAGCTGGATCGCGCGGTGGGTCGCCTCCGCCTCCAGCAGCGCCTTGCGGACCTCGCCGTGGTAGCGGGGGTCGGTCCTGCCCTCGGCGAGGGCCTGCTCGACCAGGACATCGATGGCGATGCCGTTCTCGGCGTGCATCATGATCAGCCCGCCGCCCACGGCACCGCGCTGCATGGCCCGCAGGATCTGCCCGTCGTCGCTGTAGAAGACGCCCGGGTAGGCCATGAAGAGCTTGAAGGACGTGACGCCTTCCCCGACGAGGAGGTCCATCTCCTTCAGCGAGCCCTCGTTGACGTCGGAGAGGATCATGTGGAAGGCGTAGTCGATCGCGCACCGGTCGGCCGCCTTGGCGTGCCAGGCGTCGAGGCCCTCGCGCAGCGAGTGGCCCACGGACTGGACCGCGAAGTCCACGATGGTCGTCGTGCCGCCCCAGGCGGCGGCGCGGGTGCCCGTCTCGAACGTGTCGGAGGCGGACGTGCCGCCGAACGGCAGCTCCATGTGGGTGTGCGCGTCGACCCCGCCCGGGATGACGTACTTGTCGGTCGCGTCGATTGTACGGTCGGCCGTCCAGCCCTGGGCGTACGCGCTGTCGGGCGCCGCGAGGGCGGCGACGCGGCCGTCCTCGACAAGGACGTCGGCCCGGGTCTCCTCGGCGGCGGTGACGACCAGGCCGCCACGGATCACGGTGCGGGACATCAGCGTGCGCTCCTTCCGACCTCGCCGGCCACTTCCGCCGATCCGTCCGCCATGGCCTGCGCCGCGCGGAGCGCCGTCGCGAGGATCTCCGCGCCCTCCTCCGCCTCGGCGGCGGTCAGGCTCAGCGGCGGGGCGACGCGCAGCACGCTGCTGTTGTGGCCGCCGCCCTTGCCGAGCAGCAGCCCCTCCTCGCGGGCCACCTCCAGGACGGCCGAGGCCGCCTCGGGCGACGGCCGGCCGCTGCCCGGCTCGACCATCTCGATGCCGATCATCAGCCCCCGGCCGCGCACCTCGCGTACGACGTCGAGCCCGGCGGCCGCGGCGCGCAGCCGGTCCATGAGCAGCCCGCCGACGCGTCGCGCGTTGCCCTGGAGGTCGTGTTCGAGGAGGTAGGTGAGGTTGGCGAGGCCGGCGGCCATGGTGACCGGGCTGCCGCCGAAGGTGGAGATGGAGTTGGCGTCCAGGCAGTTCATGACCTCTGCGCGGGCGACGACCCCGCCGATGGACATGCCGTTGCCGATGCCCTTGGCGAAGGTGAGGACGTCGGGCGGGCCGGAGGCGGCGTGCGCCTGCCAGCCCCAGAAGTGGTCGCCGGTGCGCCCCCAGCCGGTCTGCACCTCGTCGCTGATCCACAGGATGCCGTGCCGGTCCAGGACCTCACGGAAGGCGGCGAACAGCCCGTCCGGCGGGGAGGTGAAGCCGCCGACGCCCTGCACGGGCTCCGCGATCAGCGCCGCCACCTGGCCGTACGCCTGGCCCAGGACGTCCTCCAGGTCCGCGACACACCCCTTGATGAACTCGGCGTCCGACAACCCGGCGTACGGGCCGCGGCCGCGCACCCCGCCGTGCACGTACAGCGTCTGAAGCGGGGACAGGCTGGTCGGCGACCACGAGCGGTTGCCGGTGATGCCGACGGTCGAGAACGACCGGCCGTGGTAGCTGTTGCGCATCGCCAGGATCTGGTTGGAGCGCCGGAGCGTGGTGGCCAGGAGCAGGGCCGTGTCATTGGCCTCGGTGCCGGAGGTGGTGAAGAAGACGCGCGGGTCGGGGATGCCGGACAGCTCGGCGACGCGCTCGGCGAGCTCCACCATGGGGCGGTCGAGATAGAGCGTGGAGCTGTGGATGATCCGCGCCGCCTGCTCGCCGACCGCCTTGGTGACCTCGGGGAGGGCGTGGGCGGTCATGGTGGTGAGGATGCCGCCGAAGAAGTCGAGGTAGCGGTGGCCGTCGGCGTCCCAGACGTGGCGGCCCTCGCCGTGTGTCAGCTCGATCGGCCGCTCGTAGTAGAGGGCGAGCCAGTCGGGCAGCACGGCCTTGTGCCGGGCGTACAGATCGTCACTCACGGCTTCACCAGCCCCTCGTAGGCGTCAGGCCGCCGATCCCGGTAGAACGCCCACTGCCGGCGCACCTCGTCGATCAGGCCGAAGTCCAGGTCCCGGACGACCAGCGCCTCTTCCTTGTCGCCGGCCGCCTCGCCGACCAACTGGCCGCGCGGGTCCACGAAGTAGCTGGTGCCGTAGAAGTCGTTGTCGCCGTACTCCTCCACGCCCACGCGGTTGATCGCGGCGATGAAGTACTCGTTGGCGACGGCGGCCGCGGGCTGTTCCAGCTGCCACAGATACGCCGAGAGGCCGCGCGAGGTGGCCGAGGGGTTGTAGACCAGCTGGGCGCCGGCCAGGCCCAGCTCCCGCCAGCCCTCCGGGAAGTGACGGTCGTAGCAGATGTACACGCCGACCTTGCCGACGGCCGTGTCGAACACCGGCCAGCCCAGGTTCCCCGGTTTGAAGTAGTACTTCTCCCAGAACCCCTTGACCTGCGGGATGTGGTGCTTGCGGTACTTGCCGAGGAAGCTGCCGTCCGCGTCGATCACCGCCGCGGTGTTGTAGTAGAAGCCGGACTGCTCCTCCTCGAAGACCGGCACCACCATCACCATGCCGGTCTCCCGGGCCAGCTCCCGCATGCGCCGGACCGTCGGCCCGTCCGGGACCGGCTCCGCCCAGCGGTAGTGCTCGGCCTCCTGCACCTGGCAGAAGTACGGGGCGTTGAACACCTCCTGGAAGCCGATCACCTGGGCGCCCTGGGCGGCCGCCTGCCGGGCGTACTCCTCATGCTTCGCGATCATCGATTCGGTATCGCCGGTCCAGGTGCACTGGACGAGCGCGGCACGTACGACGTTGGGCATGGTCAGCTCCTTCGCCTTCGCAGGCGTCTACGCACGTAGATTCCGGCTGTGGAAAGAACGTAAAAGCGCACCGACCACTCTGGCAATACCGCGGCCGTTACTCAACGAAGACGTTCACGTTTCGTGTTATGTCAGGCAAGGCCGGGCACTCCCGGCAGCCCCGCGACGCGCAGCGCGTGCGCCAGGTCGTGGTGGCTGCTGGACGACACGCCGCTCGCGGCGTCCAGCAGCAGCGGCACCAGCTCGGCCGGCGCGTTCACCGCGGCCTGCGCGGCCTCGTCGGGCTTACGGGCCCTCACCAGGGCCTCCAGCAGAAACGCGGCCTCCGCGCTGCTGCCCGCGGCCAGCAGCGCGAGCACCGTCTGCGCCACCTCGGTGACGGGGCGGGCGACGCTCTGCCGCAGCAGCCGCGCGCCGTCCGCGCCGCGCCCCGAGGCGACCAGCGCGTCGGCGGCGGCGGCCAGGGCGGTGGGCGGCAGACAGGCCACCTCCCACAGCAGGGTGGCCACATCCGCCTCGAGACCGGCGCGCTCCAGCTCGGCGGCCAGTAAAGGGAGCCAGGGTGCGGGCCAGGCGGCGGCCTCGCACAGCAGGACATGCGCCTCCCCGCCCCGGCCCGTCGCGCGCAGCCGCGCCAGCCGGGCCACGGCCTCGGCGGCGGCCTGCCGCGCCTCGGCGGTCCGCGCCGCCTCCTGCGCGGCGCGCCGCGCGTCCTCCTCCTGCGCCTTGAGACGCCTGCGGCGCTTCGCGCCGTCCCCGCCCTCGTACGCCCCGGCGAACCGGGCGCCCCGGGGCGTGGCCCTGTCTCCCGGCTCGGCGGCCTCCCCGGCCTCGGCGACTTCTGCGGCCTCGACCGCGGTGGCCTCGACCGCGGTGGCCTCGACCGCGGTGGCCTCGACCGCGGTGGCCTCGACCGCGGTGGCCTCGACCGGCGCGGCCCCGGCGAACCGGGCCCCGCGCGGCCGCGACACGGGCGCGGACTCCTCCAGCCCCGCGAACCGCGCCCCGCGCGGCCGGGCCCGCCCGCCCGGGGCGGGTCCGGCGCCGCCGGGCCCCGCACCTGCCGCCGCCGCAGCCGGTCCGGCCGGGCCGCCCCCGGGTCCTGCGGCGGCCCTCATGCCACCGGACTCCGTGCCCGCCCCGGTCGCAGGTGCGCCACCGCCACCGCCAGCGCCCCATTCCTCAGCCGCCGCGCCTCCCGGGCCGCCATCGGCCGCCCAGCGGCCGCCCATGGGCGAGGTCCGTCCCGGCTCCGCCGACCCGGCGGCCCACTCACCCCGTCCGGCTCCCGCCGCCCCGACCTGGCCGGGCCCCCCGCTCCCAGGACCGCCCGGCGCGTCAGCCGTGACCCCGGGACCGCTGCCGACCGCCCAGGCGTCACCCACTCGCGGGACGCGCCCGTGCCCGGCCGACGGGGCGGGTCCGGCGGGCGCCGCGGCCCCGGGACCGCCGCCGGCCGCCCAGCGACCGCCCATGGGTGAGGTCCGTCCCGGCTCCGCCGACCCGGCGGCCCACTCGCCCCGTCCGGCTCCCGCCGCCCCGACCTGGCCTGGCCCCCCGCTCCCAGGACCGCCCGGCGCGCCGGGCATGCCCGCCGGGCGCGCGGCCCCGGGACCGCCGGGCTCGGCGGGCTCCTGCCCGCCGCCCGTCTCCTCGTACGCCGCGGCGAACCGCGACCCGCGCGGCCGCCGCATCCGTGCCGCGGCTCCGCCCGCCGGCCCGCCCTGCCCGGAGCCCGTTGCCGCCGCCTCGTCGCGGAACCACCCCTCGGGCACGGCGAGACCACCCGGCGCGCCCGCGGAAGGCGGCAGCGCGGCCAGGCGGGCGCGGAGCTCCTCGCAGCGGGCGGTGGCCCGCTCCCAGTCGTCGCGGGCCCATGCAAGGTCCGTCGAGAGCCGCTCCCGGGCGTCGGCATCACCGTCATCCTCGGCGGTGGCGTCGCGTACGGCGGCATGCAGTTCGCGTTCGCGCTGCGCCGCCTGCCGCTGCTCGCGGAGCATCGCCTCGAGCCGGTCGCGGAGGGCGGGGCGGCCGCCGACCGTGGTGTCGTACGCGGTGACGGACGCGCGGTAGAGGCCCGCGGCGCGGGCGGCGGCCTCTTGGGCCACCTCGGGGCCGCGCTGGGCGGAGAGGTCCTGGAGCAGGGCCTGGACCACGTCCCAGGGCGGCACCTCCCGCCCGTCCAGACAGGCCCGTATGCCCTCCGGGTCGCGCTGCGCGAAGACGCCGTACCAGCCCTTCTCCGCGTCCAGACGCCTCGTCAGCGCACGCAGATAGCGCGCGAACTCCGCAACCTCAGCCGGGAGTTGACCGCCGGACATGGTCATCCCTCTCCCCGTGGACCCGTGGACGATTCCCCCTCCAGTGGGCACGCATTCGACACCCTTTGTGTTACGGGAACGGTTACGAACGTGCTACGGGAGTTTTTCCGGCTCCGCACACACCGCCCGACCACGTCCGATCACGGCCGACGGCGGCCGACCGTGACCGAATCACGGTCGGCCGCCGCGGGGCGTCACTTCGCCGGGCGCACCACCATCGCCGAGCCGCCGCCGCGCCGTACGGTCTCCGCCGCAGCCAGCCAGCGCCCGTCGGGCAGCCGCTGCACGCCGGTCGCCGCCCCGATCTCCGGGTTCTGCTTGAAGGAGTGGCCCAGCGCCGTGAGCTGCCCGCGCAGCGGGCTGTTCCACAGCCCCGGCTCCAGCTCGGTCTGCGCGGCGTTGCGCTGGCTGGCGCGGGGCGCGGCGATCGCGTCGACCAGTGGCATGCCGCGGTCCACGTGGTTCAGCAGGGTCTGGAGCACGGTGGTGATGATGGTGGCGCCGCCGGGCGAGCCGAGCGCGAGCACCGGGCGGCCCTTGTCCGTCACGATCGTCGGCGACATGGACGAGCGCGGCCGCTTGCCGGGGCCGGGCAGGTTCGGGTCGTGGACGGCGGGGTTGGCGGGCGCGAAGGAGAAGTCGGTCAGCTCGTTGTTGAGCAGGAAGCCACGGCCGGGCACGGTGATGCCGCTGCCGCCGGTCTGCTCGATCGTCAGGGTGTAGGCGACGACGTTGCCCCACTTGTCGGCGACCGTCAGGTGGGTGGTGTTCTCGCCCTCGTACGTGGTGGGGGCCGCGGTCCCGCCGGTGTCGCAGCCGGTGGGCCGGCTGGGGTCACCGGGCGCGAGCGGGCTGCTCAGCACCGCGTCGGCCTTGATCAGGCAGGCCCGCGAGTCGGCGAACCGCTGCGAGGTGAGCCCCTTGGTCGGCACGTCCTCGAAGGCCGGGTCGCCGACCCAGCGCCCGCGGTCGGCGAAGGCTATCCGGCTCGCCTCGATGTAGCGGTGCAGATAGTCGCGGTCGCTGAGCTTGGTGAGGTCGGTCTTCTCCAGGATGTTGAGCGCCTCGGCCACCGAGGTGCCGCCGGAGGAGGACGGGGCCATGCCGTACACGTCGAGGCCGCGGTACGAGGTCCTGGTCGGGGCCTGGCGCTTGACCTTGTACGCCCGCAGGTCCTGCTCGGTCAGATCGCCGGGCCGTACGGTGCGCTGCGCGGCGGGGTCCACGGGCGGCTTGCGCACCGTACGGACGATGTCGCGGCCCAGCTCGCCCTTGTAGACGGCGCCAACGCCCTTCTTGGCCAGCAGGGCGTAGGTGCGGGCCAGGTCGGGGTTGGTGAAGGTGGAGCCGACGACCGGCAGTTCGCCGCCGGGCAGGAACAGCTCGGCGGTGGCCGGGAAGTCCTTGAAGCGGGCCTGGTTGTCGGCGGTCTGCTGACGGAACGTCGCGTCGACGGTGAAGCCGTCGCGGGCGATGCGCTCGGCGGGCTTCAGCACCTGGGCGAGTGAGCGGGTGCCCCAGGTGTCGAGCGCGGTGTCCCAGGTGCCGGGGGTGCCGGGGGTGCCGATGCTGAGGCCGCTGGTGACGGCGTCGGCGAAGGGGATCGGCTTGCCGTCCTTGTCGAGGAAGAGCTTCTCGTCCGCGCTGCGCGGCGCGGTCTCGCGCCCGTCGAGAGTGAACACCTTGTGCTGCTTGGCGTTGTAGTAGACGAAGTATCCGCCACCGCCGACGCCCGCCGAGTACGGCTCGGTGACGCCGAGCGCGGCCGCGGTGGCCACGGCCGCGTCCACCGCGTTGCCGCCGCGTCGCAGCACCTCGATTCCGGCCGCCGAGGCGTCCGCGTCCACGCTGGCGACCGCGCCGCCGTAGCCCTCGGCCACTGGGGACTTGGCGGGCGTCGCGGCCGGGGCCTCCCCGGCCGGTGCGCCGCCTCGCGCCCCCGCCGGGGCGACACCGAGCGCCACGACGAGACCGGCTGTCGCGGCGAGGGCCGGGAGTCGGCGCAGCGCGGTGGTAAGAGCTGGTGTCGTGGCTGACGTTGCGGGCGTTACGGCTGGTCTTGCGGGGTGCGCCATCCGGGCCTCCAAGCTAACGGCGGGGGCCGGAGCCTACCGGTGAGCGTCCGGGAAACGACAGGGGGCGCACAGAAGGCGAACACGCCCACAAGCTCGAACAAACACCCGCATCAAGGCTACGATGCGCGGCCATGAATGACACAGTGCAGGACCTGATCGCCGCCGGCGCGGCCCTGGTCGTGGGCCTGGCCCTCGGATGGGCCGTGCACTCAGCCCAGACGCGCCGCAAGCGCGCCCGCGAACAACTCTTCTTCGGGCTGCCCGACGGCTCGGAGTGCGTCCTGGTCACGCACCGGGACAGCACCTCCGCTCACTGGAGCATCCCGCGCCATGACGCGCTCGCGCTGCTCGGGATCGCCGCCGTCGTCGAGAACTGCGGGGCGCACGCGGAGGTGGCCCCGCACGACACCGGGCTCCAGGGCTTCGGCGCGCGCACCGAGTTCTGCGTCGGCGACCCGACCGCGCACCGCCGCCTCGCCGCCCATATGACGAATCTGCTGCCGGGGGTCGCGGTCCACCAGGGAGACGAGACCCAGGAGCGGGGCTCGTTCACGATAGGCGGCACCGAGTACCGGCCGGAGCCCGGCGAGGTGGAGTACGTACTGCTGGCCCGGCTCACGGCGGCCGAGGGCGGCCGCCCCGTCTTCCTGGCCGCCGGCCAGCGCCCGGTCACCCATCGCGCCGCGATCCGCCACCTCGTACGCAACCGCACCCGGCTGGCCCGCAAGTACGGCACGCAGGGCTCCTTCTGCCTGCTGCTGAAGATCGTCAACTCGCAGGCGTACGGCCCGGACGTGGTCGAGGTCGTCGCGGACGTCACCAAGGCCGCCACCTCGCCGCCCTCGCGCCCGCGCGCCGCGCACAAGGCGGACTGACCGCGTTTGCGGTGGATATGGGACAGCGACACACCGTGGCTTCGGCGTGTCGCTGTCCCATAATCACCACAAACTCAGACGGGGAAGCCGGGCGTCCGCCAGATCTCGCCGGCCGCGGTGACCGCCAGGGCCTCGTGCCCGTCGAGGGCCTCGGTCCAGGCGTGGGCGCCCGCGCCCATGGCGAAGGCGGCCGTGGCCAGGGCGTCGGTCCAGGTGAGGCCGTGGCCGGTCAGGGTGAGGGAGGCCAGGGCGGTGGCGGGTTCGCCGGTGTGCGGGTCGAGGACGTGGGACCCGCGCTCGGCCGTGCCGGAGGTGGCGACGGCCAGGTGGTCGCGGCCCGTGACGACGGCGCACAGGGCCCCGGGGCGCAGCGGGTGGGCGATGCCGATGCGCCAGGGGACGCCCGGGGCCGCCTCGCCCCGCAGCTGGATGTCCCCGCCCCCGTTCACGCAGGTGTTGTGCGCCCCCGCCGCGTAAAGGATCTCCGAGGCCCGTTCCACCGCCCAGCCCTTGACCATCCCGGACGGGTCGAGCCGGCCGCCCGGCGTGTGGCTGAACCAGCCGTCGGTGGCGCGCGCCGCCGCCTCGCACAGGCCCAGCACCTCCGCCACCTCGGGCCCGCACCGTTCGGGGGCGAGCTCGCCGCGGCCGAGCCGGCTGATGGCGCTGGCCGGGCGGTAGGTGGAGAAGACCTCGTCCACGTGGTGCAGCCACGCCACGGCCTCCTCCAGGGCCCGGCCGATGGCGGGCGTGGCCGGGTCGCGGATGTCGAAGGAGAAGACGGTGCCCATGGCGTGCTCGGCGTGACGCACACCGTGCCGCGGCTCAGACACCGGCCTTGTCCAGGGCGCTCTGCAAGGACTGGACATAGCCCTCGCTGGTGTAGGTGGCGCCGGACACCGCGTCGATCTGCGCGCTCTGGGCGGTGAGCGTCTCGCTGGTGAGCTGCGGCACCGCGTACGAGGCGATCTGCTGGGAGCGGCCGTCGCCGGACGGGGTCTGCACCGCCCTGACCGCGGTGATCTTCCCCTTGGAGAAGGTGACGGCGAGCTGCACGGGGCCGTAGCGGGTGTTGATCGTGGAACCGGTGTAGGTGCCGGTGGGGCCCGCCGGGGTGGTGTGCGCGGCGGACGGCGACGAGGGCGACGGCGCCGCCGAGCCGCTTGAGGAGGAGGACGAAGAAGACGGAGAAGGGGAGGACGGAGAAGGGGAGGACGAGGAGGGGGACGGGGACGGCGGCTGGGCCGCGACCGCCACTGTGGGGGTGTGGTGCGGTTTGAGGGACAGCAGCAGGACCACTCCCGCGACGGTCGAGGCGGTGGTGAGGGCGGCCTTTCGCACGGCCGGGGCTCCTTTGCGGTTCGGGTCAGAAGGCGAACGACTCGTGGTGGATGCGGCGGCGCGGCACCCCCGCCCCCCGCAGGGCCCGCTGGGCGGCCTCCGCCATCCCCGGCGGGCCGCACAGGTACACATCGCGCTCGGCGAGGTCCGGGACCAGCCGGCGCAGGGCGCGCGTGGTCAGCGGGGAGGAGTACTCGACCGGCTCGTCGACGACGTAGTGGACGATCGCCCCGCGCGCCACCGCCAGCTGGTCGAGCTCCGCGCGCAGCGCCAGGTCCTCGGGCCGCCGGGCGCGGTAGATGAGCGTCACCTCGCCGGGCAGGGTCTCGAACAGCGCCCGCAGCGGGGTGATGCCGACCCCGCCGCCCAGCAGCAGCACCTTCTCCGCGCGCCGGCGGCGGGCGGTGAGCGCCCCGTACGGCCCCTCGGCGAGCACCCGGGTGCCGGGCTTGAGCCGGGCCAGCGCCTCGCTGTGACCGCCGGCCGCCTTCACCGTGATCCGCAGGAAGGAGGGGTGGGCGGCGGCCGAGAGGGAGTACGGGTTGGCGGCCCACCACAGGCCCGGCGCCAGAAAGCGCCAGCGGAAGAACTGGCCGGGCTCGGCGCGCAGCTCGTCCAGCCGGTCCCCGGTCACATACACCGAGACGACGCCGGGCGCCTCGGGCCGGACCTCCGAGACCCACAGCCGGTGGCGCAGCGCCCGCCGCGCGGGCACCGCGAACCGGAACCACAGCAGCAGCGCCGCCACCCCGCCGTACAGCGCGTACCAGGCCAGCTGGGCCGGGCGGTTGCCGACGAAGTCGGCGCCGTTGGACAGCTGGTGGCCGAAGACCAGGAAGACCGCCAGGTAGGTGGCGAAGTGCAGCAGGTGCCAGGTCTCGTACGAGAGGCGGCGGCGGGCGGCGCGCGCGGACAGGACGCCGGTGGCCAGGAAGAGCAGGAAGCCGATGGTGCCCTTGAGGAGGTCGGGGTAGTGGAAGACCAGGGTGGTGGTCTGGTCCACGACGCCGGTGTGCGAGGTCAGCGCATAGCCCCAGATGATCAGCAGGGTGTGCGCGAGGGCGAGGGAGACGACGTACCGGCCGCCCATCGCGTGCCAGCGCGCCAGCCGGTCGCTGCCGATGGTGCGGTCCAGCACCGGCACCCGGGCCATGAGCAGCAGCAGGACGGCGCACGCGTATCCGGCGAGCAGCCCGGTGATGCGCCCGGCGCCGGTCAGCCAGCCCGCCGTGCCGACGACGGAGGTGGTGTCGCTCCACCACAGGGCCAGGACGGCGGCGGCGCCCGCCCAGATCGCGAGCTGCGAGAGGGCCGCGACGGAAAGGGGCGGGTGCGGGGGCGCCCCCGGGGCGGGCGGCCGGGCGCGCGGCGCGGTGGCGCGGCGGTCGTGGACGGTGGTGGCCACGGGGTCGTCCTTTCGCGGCGGGGCGTGCGATGCACAGCCGGGTTACGGTGCGGTCAGGGCGCTCAGCCTCACAGGCCAACTTCTGAAGACCCTCTGAAAAGGCTTTGAAGGGGAGGTTCCGGACACGATTCAGAGGAAACTCAGAGCGAACTCAGAGGGACCCCGGGGCCCGCCGCTTCGCGCGCCGGGGGATGCTGGATGTGTCATGGAAAACCACACCACGGACCCCTTCCTCCTCCGTCGGCCGGACGGCACCCCCGTCCGCGTGCTCGTCGTCGACGACGAGCCCGATCTGACGGAGGTGCTGTCGGGCGCCCTGCGCGGCGAGGGCTGGCGGGTCCGTACGGCGGCCGACGGCGCGTCCGCGCTGGCCGAGGCGCGCGCGTTCCGCCCCGACGCGGTCGTGCTGGACTGGATGCTTCCGGACACCGACGGGCTGACCGTGCTGCGCGCGCTGCGGGCCGAGCTGGAGGGCGTGTGTGTGCTGTTTCTCACCGCGCGCGACTCCGTGGAGGACCGGATCGCGGGGATCACGGCGGGCGGCGACGACTATGTGACCAAGCCGTTCAGCCTGGAGGAGGTCCTGGCCAGGCTGCGCGGGGTGCTGCGCCGGGCCGGGATGGCGCGCGGGCGAGACGTCCACCAGGCCGACCGGCTGGTGGTGGGCGATCTGGTGATGGACGAGAAGGCGCGGGAGGTCACCCGTGGCGGGGTGGTGGTCGAGCTGTCCCGCACCGAGTTCGAGCTGCTGCGGTTCCTGATGCGCAATCCGCGCCGGGTGCTGTCGAAGGCGCAGATCCTGGACCGGGTGTGGTCGTACGACTTCGGCGGCCAGGCCCATGTGGTGGAGCTCTACATCAGCTATCTGCGGAAGAAGATCGACGCGGGGCGGACCCCGCTGATCCACACCGTGCGCGGGGTCGGGTATGTGCTCAAGCCGAACGAACCCGGCGCATCGGAGACACCTTGAGCCGCCCGTCGCTTCCGCGCGCGCTGCGCGCCGCGCTCCCCCGCACCCTGCGGGCCCGGCTGACCACCGGCCTCGTGGTGCTGCTCGCGGTCGCTTCCGTGGCCGTGGGCCTGGCCACGGTGCTCGCTCTGGAGGGCTTTCTGGTGCGCCGCCTGGACCAGCAGCTCACCGCGGCGGGCGGGCGCTTCCCGGCGAGCCTGGAGCACGGCGAGCGGCGGCCGGACGCCGACAACCGGCCCGATACGCGCGGCCAGTCCGCGTACACGTTCGGCGCCCGGCTGAAGGGCGGCGAGGCCACGCAGGCGGCGGTGGTGCGGGACGACACGGATGTCACGGTGCCGCTCACCGGCGCCGATCGGCGCACCCTGGCCGGGGTGCCGGCCGACGGCCGCGGGCACGGCGTCCGGCTGTCGGCGATCGGCGAGTACCGGGTGCTGGCGGTGCGCGGGGACGACGGCGACGTCCTGATCACCGGCCTGCCGCTGCGCCCGGTGGAGGAGACCGTGCACCGGGTGGAGCTGGTGGAGGCGGTGGTCTTCGGGTCCGCGCTCGCGGTGACGGGCGTGGCGGGGGCGCTGTGGGTGCGGCTGTCGCTGCGCCCGCTGCGGCGGGTGACCGCCACCGCGGCCGGGGTGGCGCGGCTGCCGCTGGCCAGCGGCGAGGTGGCGATGCCGGCGCCGGTGCCGGACACCGATCCGCGCACCGAGGTCGGCCAGGTGGGCGCCGCGCTGAACCGGATGCTCGGGCATGTCGGCGACGCGCTGGCCAGCCGCCACGCCAGCGAGGAGCGGCTGCGCCAGTTCGCCGCGGACGCCAGCCATGAGCTGCGCACCCCGGTGGCCTCGGTGCGCGGCCACGCCGAGCTGGCGCTGCGCCACCCCGGGCCGGTGCCCGGCGAGGTGCGCCACGCGCTGGAGCGGATCCAGTCGGAGTCGGAGCGGATGAGCACGCTCGTCGACGATCTGCTGCTGCTCGCGCGGCTCGACGCGGGCCGGCCGCTGGCCCGCGACCCCGTCGACCTGACGCGGCTGGTGCTGGACGCGGCGGGCGACGCGCGGGCGGCGGGGCCGGAACACCGCTGGACGCTGGAGCTGTCCGAGGAGCCGGTGACCGTCGTGGGTGATGAGCACCGGCTACAGCAGGTGGTGGCCAATCTGCTGGCCAACGCCCGTACGCACACGCCGCCGGGCACCGAGGTGGCGATCCGTCTGGCGGCGCGCGCGGGGCGAACGGAGCCGGCGGAGCTGACGGTGACGGACGACGGTCCTGGCATCCCCGAGGCGCTGCTGCCGGAGGTGTTCGAGCGCTTCGCGCGCGCCGACCCCGGCCGCGCGCGGGCCGCGGGCGGCACCGGTCTGGGGCTGGCCATCGTGCGCGCCGTGGTGTCTGCGCACGGCGGGGCGATCGAGGTGACGAGCAGGCCGGGGAAGACGGTCTTCCGGGTCACCCTGCCGGACGGGCGGACGGCGGGGGCGGAGCCGCCGATCGTTACCCACGCGTAACTTACCGGCCTATTACCACCGGTAAGCCAGCACGGTTACCGTCGGGTCACTTAGGGGCTGTCAGGCGCCGGACACGCCCTTCTGCCGGTCCACTCCCCCTCCAGGAGCGACAGTGACCCACGCCCGCAAACCGCTGCGCGCCACCGCCGCAGCCGCCGTCTCGGCGACCGTGCTGGCCGGTGCCGCCCTCGGCCTCGCCCCCGCCGCGCAGGCGGCGGCTCCCCCGCCCCCGCCGCGGGCCGCCGCCCAGTCGGCGGCCTCGTCCGTACGGTTCGTCGACATCCCCGGCGACGGCGGCGTCACCCTGGCCGCCAACGTCGTCACCCCCCGCGGCGCGGACGGCTCGCAGCGCCTCCCCCTCGTCGTCCTGCCCACCAGCTGGGCCCTGCCCCAGGCCGAATATCTCGCCCAGGCCCAGAAGCTGGCCGACTCCGGCTATGTCGTGCTCAGCTACAACGTCCGCGGCTTCTGGCAGTCCGGCGGGGAGATCGAGACCGCCGGACCGCCCGATGTCGCCGACGCCTCCAAGGTCATCGACTGGGCGCTGGCCAACACCCCCGCCGACCCCGGCCGGATCGGCATGGCCGGGGTGTCGTACGGCGCCGGGATCAGCCTGCTCGCCTCCGGCTTCGACAAGCGGATCAAGGCCGTGGCCGCGCTGAGCGGCTGGGCGGATCTGGTCGGCTCCATCTACAGCGGCCGCACCCAGCACGCCCAGGCCGCCGCCCTGCTCAGCGGCTCCGGTGAGCTGCTCGGCCGCCCCAGCGCCGAACTCCGGCAGATCTTCCAGGACTTCCTCGGCTCCGACCTCACCAAGGAGCAGGAGATCGTCGAGTGGGGCCAGAAGCGCTCCGCCGCCACCTACCTCGACCGGATCAACGCCAACGGCACGGCGGTCATGCTCGCCAACGCCTGGGGCGACTCCATCTTCCCGCCCAACACCTACGCCGACTTCTACGAGAAGCTGACCGGCCCCAAGCGCCTGGAGTTCCGGCCGGGCGACCACGCGACCGGCGAGCTCACCGGGCTGCTCGGCCTGCCCAACGACACCTGGGACGACGCCAGGCGCTGGCTCGACCGTTACGTCAAGGGCGAGCGCAACGGCATCGACCAGGAGCGGCCGGTGCAGCTCAAGTCCCGTACGGGGGGCGGCTACGAGGGCTACCCGAGCTGGTCGGCCGTGCCGTCGGGCGAGCGCCGGATCGACCTCGGCGAGACCCGGCAGATCGCCGCGAACGCCGACTCCGGCGCCAACGCCGGGACCGTGCTGCTGACCGGGGCACTGGACCAGTTCCTGAAGATCCCGCCGCTGGTCTCGGTCCCGCTGCTGTCGCGCGAACGCGCCGCGGTCTGGCAGACCGGGCGCTACGACGCGGCGCAGCGCATCCGCGGCACGGTGTCGCTGCACACCACCGTGACCAGCGACAAGTCCAGCGGCACCGCGGTGGCCTACCTCTATGACGTGGACGCGCTCGGCGTCGGGAAGCTGATCACCAACGCGCCGGTCACCTTCCACGACCGCACTCCCGGCACGCCCTTCGCCGTCGACCTGGACCTGTTCTCGACGGCGTACGACGTCCCGGCCGGACACCGCCTCGCGCTGGTCGTCGACACCGTCGACCCGCTGTATATCGAGCACAACCCCGACGGCGCGCACCTCACCTTCTCCTCCCCGAAGACCGACCCGTCGTATCTGTCGCTCCCGGTCCGGGACTGAGGAGGCGCGAGCGCCAGGACAACGGGCGCGCCCGTCACGGCATCGTGTCGCCCGGGAGCATCGTGGCGGGCTCGGGCGGGGCCACCTTCACCGCCTCGGTCTTCACGCTGCGCCGCTCCCGCTTGGCGACCCAGTTGGCGAACCACGACAGCAGCATGCACATCCCGATGTAGACCGGGGAGATGACCATGACGACGGGGATGAACGGAAGGCCGTAGTCGAGGTTGCCGGCGATGAGCTTGCCCGCGTGCAGAAACTCCTCGTAGGTGATGAGAAAGCCGAGCGAGGTGTCCTTCAGCGCGACCACCAGCTGGCTGATGATGGCCGGCAGCATCGCCCGCACCCCCTGCGGCACCAGCACATGCGCCATGACCTGCGTCTTGCGCATGCCGAGTGAGTACGCCGCCTCGCGCTGCCCGCGCTCGACGGAATTGACGCCCGTACGGAACACCTCGGCGAGCACCGAGCCGTTGTAGAGGGTCAGTCCGGCGACGAGCGCGGGCAGCGGCTGCACCTTGAGCGCCACGAACACGAAGAAGATCATCACCAGCACGGGCATGGCCCGGAAGAACTCCACGACCAGCGTGGCCACCCACCGCACCGGGCGGTGCTCGGACAGCCGCCCGGCGGCGAGGACCCCGCCGAGGACGAGGGAGAAGACCGCGGCGAGGGCGAAGGCCTTGAGCGTGTTGCCGAGCCCGCGCAGCAGCAGGAGCTGGATGCCCTTGTACTCGAAGGGCCGCCACTTCTCGGCCGCGAACTGGCCCGTGTGGATGAGCAGATAGACGATCCAGGCGAGCAGGAGCAGCAGCACGACCGCGGCCAGCAGCCCATAGGCGCGGTGGCGGGCCCGGGCGTGCGGGCCGGGGACGTCGTAGAGGGCGCTGGCGGTGGTCATCGGGGCACCCCCCAGCGGCGCTCCAGCACATGGAAGAGCGCGCTGATGGCGAGCGTGATGATCAGATAGCCGAGGGCGATCCAGACGAACGTCCAGATGATGTTGTAGCCGAGCTCGTTGAGCGGTTTGTACGTGCCGAGCAGCTCGGTCACGCTGAACGAACCGGCGATGGCGGAGTTCTTGGCGAGCGCGATCAGGGTCGAGCCGATCGGCGGGATGACCGTGCGGAACGCCTGCGGCAGCACCACCGTGCCGAGGGTCTGCGGGAAGTTCATCCCGAGGCTCCGGGCCGCCTCGCCCTGCCCGACCGGCACGGTGTTGATGCCGGAGCGCACCGCCTCGCAGATGAACGCCGAGGTGTAGCAGCCGAGCGCGAGCACCGCGAAGGTGAAGAACGGCAGGACGAGCCCGAAGCGGGGCAGGCCGAGCATCACCGCGAAGAAGAGCAGGGTCAGCGGCGTGTTGCGGAGCACCGTCACCCACGCGGTGCCGAAGGCCCGCAGCGGGGCGACGGGCGCCACGCGGAAGCCGGCCATCAGCACGCCGAGCGCGAGCGCGAGCAGCGAGGCGTAGACGGTCAGCTGCACGGTGCCGAGGAAGCCCTCGCCGTAGAGGGAGAAGTTGTGCGTGAGAACGTACATGGGAGGGCGGTCCTGGGGTCGGTCGGGGAAGGGCGGAGCGGGTTTCTCAGCGCGGCGGGTAGCGGTCGACGGGCGGTGGCTTGGGGGCGGGCACCCCGGACAGGCCGAGGGTCGCGTTGTACGCCTTCAGCCAGTCGCCGTTGCGCTCATGGGCCTCGATGGCGTCGTTGAGGGCAAACCGCAGCGCGTTGTCCTTCTTCGGCACGCCGATGCCGTACGGCTCCTTGGAGAACGGCCTGCCGACGACCTTCAGCTCGCCCGGGGCCTTGGCCGCGTACCCCAGCAGGATGGTGTTGTCGGTGGAGACCGCGTCCACCTGGAGGCTGATCAGGTTGTCGACGCACACCGAGTAGGTGTCGTAGGCGACGGTGCGGGCCTTGGGGTAGTCGGTCTGGAGGCGCATCAGCGGGGTGGAGCCGGCCACCGAGCACACGGTCTTGCCGGCCAGGTCCTGCGGGCCGTGGATGTCCTTCTCGTCCTTGCGGACCAGCAGCGACTGGCCGGCCATGAAGTAGGGGCCGGCGAAGCCGACCAGGCGCTTGCGGAGCGGGTTGATGGTGTAGGTGCCGACGTAGTAGTCGATCTGGCCGTTCTGGAGGGCGGTCTCGCGGTTGGCGGAGGCGATGGTCTTGAACCTGATCGTCTTCGGGTCGAAGCCGAGGGAGGCCGACATCATCTTGGCGATCTCGATGTCGAAGCCGGAGTAGCGGCCGGTGGCCGGGTCCCGCTCGCCCAGGTACGGCTGGTCCTCCTTGGCGCCGACCACCAGATAGCCGCGGCGCTCGGCCTTCCGCCAGGTGGGAGAGGAGGGCAGCCGGAAGCCGGTGTTCACCTTGTAGGCGGGCAGCGCGCCGGGCTTGGGCCCCTTGACCGGCGGGCTGCCCTCCTTGCCGCAGCCGAAGACCGCGGCCGGCAGCGCCATGGCGAGGGCCAGGGCGGCGAGCGCGCGGCGGGTGCGCGTCATGTGGTCCCCCGGGCTCAGTGCTTGAGGATCTTGGAGAGGAAGTCCTTGGCGCGCTCGGTGCTGGGCGCGGCGAAGAACTCGTCCGGCGGGCGGTCCTCGACGATCCGCCCGCCGTCCATGAACACCACCCGGTTGGCGGCGTAGCGCGCGAACCCCATCTCATGGGTGACCACGACCATCGTCATGCCGTCGCGGGCCAGCTGGCGCATGACCTCCAGCACCTCGTTGATCATCTCCGGGTCGAGCGCGGAGGTCGGCTCGTCGAAGAGCATCGCCTTGGGGTCCATGGCCAGCGCGCGGGCGATCGCCACGCGCTGCTGCTGACCTCCCGACAGCTGGGCCGGGTACTTCTCCGCCTGGGTGACGAGCCCGACCCGGTCCAGCAGCTCGCGGGCGCGCCGCTCGGCTTCCTGTTTGGTCCGGCCGCGCACCTTGAGCTGGGCGAGCATCACATTGGCGAGCACGGTCTTGTGCGCGAAGAGGTTGAACGACTGGAAGACCATCCCGACGTCGGCGCGCAGCCGGGCGAGCTCCTTGCCCTCCTCGGGGAGGGGGATGCTGTCGATGGTGATGGTGCCGGAGTCGATCGCCTCGAGGCGGTTGATCGTCCGGCAGAGGGTCGACTTGCCGGAGCCGGACGGTCCGATGACGACCACCACCTCGCCGCGGCCGACGGAGAGGTCGATGTCCCGCAGGACGTGCAGCGCGCCGAAGTACTTGTTGACCTCGCGCAACTCGATCAACGCTTCGCCGAAGGCCATACCGGCCACACCCACTTTCAGCTGTGCCGCGCTCAGCGCAAACTATCCACACATAAGGGGCGCTTTAGCGGCGACACGCATCAATGGATATTTAACCCCTGAAAGGGGCCGAGTGGGGGATTGCGGCTCAGACCGCGGTCCACGGATCGCGGCTCACAGACCGCGGCTCAGACCTCGGCGACCTCGGCGTACACATACGACAGCTCGGGCGCGCCGTCGGCCGCCCACTCATGGCCCGCCCCCACCACGTCGATCTCCCGCCCGGAGGCGAGCCGGACGATCGGCCGGCCGTTCGGCCACACCTGCCACAGGGCGCCGGGCACGGTACGGATGATCACGGTGCCCAGATACAGCCCGGCGTCGTTGCCGAGCCACGGCAGCTCGTCGGGGTCGTCGCGCCAGCGCGGCAGCAGCTGGTCCAGCGCTTCGAGCGAGGCCGCGGAGTCGTCGAGCCCGACCCCCGCGGACGCGGCCCGGGCGCGCAGCAGCTCACACTCCGACAACAGCTGCGCCACGCCCTGCTGATCCGCCTCCCGGGCGGTCATGACAGCCGTACCTCGCGCCTGGTCGTGTCGCTTGCGCCAGTTGCCCAAGAACGGGATGTTCATACCAGCCAGCGTGGCACCCCCACGCCCGCCACACCACAGGGCGCGCGGATAGCCCGTGATCCGATCATTGTCTTGACGACACCCTTCCGTCTCCCTACGTTCGTCCCGCACCTGTCGGATCGCCGGTTGGGTTGGTTGCGAGAGGGGACACGCATGCTCCTGGGCAGACGGTGGACAGCGACCGCGTTCGTCACGGGAGGTGTCGCCCTCTCCTTCGCCTGGACGGCGGCGGCGCCCGCGGGCGCCGCCACGCCCGGGTCACCCGGCCAAGAGCCCCGAAAGCCGCTCCCCTTGGAGCGGCTTTTCGACAACACGGCGGTCAGCGACGACGGCGGCCCCGGCGGCGCGGACTTCGACGGCGCGGGCAACTCGCTGTCCGCGCAGGATCTGCGGGCCGCCGGCTGGGCCCCGGGCCGCACCCTCACCATCGACTCCGCCCGGCTCACCTGGCCCCGAGCGGCCGGCCACGCGCGCCCGGACAACGTACGCGCCGACGGTCAGACGGTGCGGCTGCACGGGCGCGGCGACGGGCTGTCGTTCCTGGTCGCGGGCACCGGCGGCGAGGCGAGCGGCGCCGGCGTCGTCCGCTACCGGGACGGGTCGAGCAGTACGTACACGCTCACCGCGCCGGACTGGCGCTCCGGCCCGACGGGCACCCGGGCCGTCGCCCTCCCCCACATCAACAGCGGCGCGGGGCAGCGGGTGGAGACCGCGCGGCTTTACGCGGTGACGGTGCCGGTGGAGCGCGGCCGGGACATCGCCTCGGTGGTGCTGCCCCGCGACCCGGGCGCCGCGGATCTGCATGTGTTCGCCGCCTCGGTGCGCCGGGCCGCCGCGGGGTGGACGGGCAGCTGGTCGGCGAGCAGCAGCGGATACACGGCGGTCGGACCCTGGACCGACCAGACGCTGCGGCTCGTGGTGCACACCAGCGCGGGCGGGCCCCGGGCCCGGATCCGGCTGGCCAACACCTTCGCCGCCGCCCCGGTGCGGATCGGCCGCGCCAGCGTCTCCCTGCAAGCGGAGGGCGCGGCAGCGGACGGCGACCCGGTGGCGCTCACCTTCGGGGGCCGGGAGGGCATCGAGATCGCGGCGGGGGCGCAGGAGTTCAGCGACCCGGTGGGCTTCGACGTCCCGCCGGACGCCAATCTGCTGGTGAGCATCCATCTGCCGGACACGGTCCAGGCGGTGCCGGTGCACAGCCAGGCCACCCAGCGCTCCTATCTGAGCCCGCCGGGCAGCGGCGACCACACGGCCGACGCGGACGGCGATGCGTACACCGGGACCCTGACCACCTGGCCGTTCCTGACCGGTGTGGACGTCGGGGGCGGGCCGGGGTCGGTGGTGACCCTCGGCGACTCGATCACCGACGGCACCAAGTCGACCACCGGCGCCAACCGGCGCTGGCCGGACGTGCTGGCCCGGCGGCTGCTCGGCCAGTCCGACGTCCCCGCGTACGGCGTGCTCAACCAGGGCATCTCCGCCAACCGCGTGGTGACCGACCGCTACCCGGGCGAGGGGGTGAGCACGGACACCGGCGGGGTCAGCGCCCTGAACCGGCTGGAGCGCGATGTGTTCGCGCAGACGAACGCCCGCACGGTCGTGGTCTTCGAGGGCATCAACGATCTGCGCTGGGGCACCTCGGCCGAGCAGCTGACCGCCGGGCTGCGCGCCCTCGCGCAGCGGGCGCATGAGCGCGGGCTGCGGGTGGTGGTGGCGACGATCGCGCCCTGCGAGGGCGAGTCCCTGTGCACCGCGGACGTGGACGCCCGGCGCAGCGCCGTCAACGCCTTCATCCGTGACAGCGGCGGGGTGTTCGACGCGGTGCTGGACTTCGACGCGGCGGTGCGCGATCCGCTGCGGCCGCAGCGGATCGCGCCCGTGTACGACAGCGGTGACCATCTGCACCCCGGCGACGCGGGGCTCCAGGCGATGGCCGACGCGATCGATCTGCGGCAGCTGACCGGCTGAGGCTTCCGGCCGGCCGGGAGCGTCAGACCTCGAGGTCGACGACGACCGGCGCGTGGTCCGAGGCGCCCTTGCCCTTGCGCTCCTCGCGGTCCACATACGCGTCGCCGACGGCCTTGGCGAAGGCCTCGTTCCCGTACACCAGGTCGATCCGCATGCCCTTGTTCTTCGGGAAGCCCAGCTCCCGGTAGTCCCAGTAGGTGAAGGGGTGGTCGTACTTCAGGGGGCGCGGCATCACGTCGGACAGGCCCACCTCGCGCAGGGCGGCCAGCGCCTCGCGCTCCTTGGTGGTGACGTGTGTCGAGCCCTCGAAGACGGCGCGGTCCCACACGTCCTCGTCGGTGGGCGCCACATTGAAGTCGCCGAGGACGGCGAAGGGGCGGCCGCCCGCCGCGTCGGCCGCGGCGGAGTCCCGCAGCGCCTCGAACCAGCGCAGCTTGTAGTCGTAGTGCGGATGCCCGATCTCCCGGCCGTTGGGCACGTACACCGACTGGACGCGGACGGCGCCGCAGGTGGCGGCGATGGCGCGGGGCTCCTGCTCGCCCTCGTAGGCCGGGCCGCCGGGCAGGCCCGAGGTCACCTCGGCCAGGCCGACCCGGGAGATCACGCCCACCCCGTTCCACCGGCCCGTGGCGTTGACCGCGGCTTCGTAGCCCAGCTCGCGCAGCGGCTCGTACGGGAAGGCGCTCTCGGCGCTCTTGATCTCCTGTATGCACAGCACGTCCGTGCCGCTGCTCTCCAGCCAGGCGAGCAGGCGGGGCAGCCGCGCGGTGATCGAATTGACGTTCCAGGTCGCGATGCGCATAGGGGACAACCTACCTCGCGGGTCCGACAACGCTCACCGTGCGGCCGTGCCGCTCGGACCGTCGGCTCAGGCCGCCGGCTCAGACCGTCACGCTCTCCCCCGGCACCAGGCGGACATGCTCCGCGCCGCCGATCCCGGGGCCGTCGGGGCCGAGCATCCGGCCGTAGACCAGCGGCGCGATGTCGGACAGCAGGGCGTCGTGGACGTCCACCGCGCGGCTCGGCGCGACCTCGCGGACGTAGTCGACGACCTCGGCGAGCTTGTTCCACGGCGCGTGGACCGGCAGCAGCAGGGTCTCGACCGGCCGCCCGGGCACGGTGAGCGCGTCGCCGGGGTGGAAGACCGAGCCGTCCACCACGTATCCCACATTGGTGATCCGCGGGAGGTCCGGGTGGATGACGGCGTGCAGCTGCCCGTGGACCTCGATGTCGAAGCCCGCGGCGGTGAAGGTGTCGCCGTCCCCGACGGTGTGCACGCGCCCCGGGAAGGCGTCCGCGATCTGCTCGGCGACGGAGGCGAGCGTCCAGATCCGCGCGGCGGGGTCGGCGTCGAGCGCCGCGTGCAGCCGCTGCTCGTCGAAGTGGTCCATGTGCTCGTGGGTGACCAGGATCGCCTCGGCGCCGACCGCGGCGTCCCCCTCGCTGAACGCGCCGGGGTCGATGACGAGCGACCGCCCGTCCTTCTCCAGCCGGACGCAGGCGTGGCCCTTCTTGGTGAGCTTCATGGGGATCATTGTGCTCCCGGCGGGCGCGCCGGGCGCTCCGTGCCCCTCCCGGGAGGCCTCACGCCTCGGGCGTGGTCTCCTCGCGGATGACGCGCTGGGCCACGGAGAAGGCCGAGTTCGCGGTGGGCACGCCACAATAGACGGCGGTGTGCAGCAGCACTTCCTTGATCTCGGCGGGGGTCAGCCCGTTGCGCAGCGCGGCGCGGGTGTGGAAGGCGAGCTCGTCGAGGTGGCCGCGGGAGGCGAGCGCGGTGAGGGTGATCACGCTGCGGGTGCGCCGGTCGAGGCCGGGCCGGGTCCACACCTCGCCCCAGGCGTAGCGGGTGATGAAGTCCTGGAAGTCGCCGGTGAACTCGTCGGCGTTGGACTGGGCGCGGTCCACATGGGCGTCGCCGAGCACTTCCCGGCGCACCCTGATCCCCTTGTCGTACGCGTCCGAGCGGGTGTCGGGCACGGCGGGGACGGGGTCGGCGGCGTAGCCGATCTCGGCGACCGGGATGCCGGTGGGCGGCGCGGTGGCCAGCATCGCCCGGTGCGCGGGGGCGGGGATCATGGTCATGCCGGTCGGCTGGTCCGTGGACTGCCAGGCGGTGGAGAAGTGGCGCACCAGGAGGTCGGTGACGGCGGTGGGCTGTTCGACGGGCGCCAGGTGGGAGGCGCCGGGGACGACCGCGAGCCGCGCGTCGGGGATCCCGGCGACGAGCACCCGGGCGTCGGCCGGCGGGGTCACGTGGTCGTCGGCGCCCACCACGACCAGGGTGGGCACGCCGATGCGGCCGAGCTCGGCGTTCATGTCGAAGGCGGCCAGGGCCTCGCAGGCCGCGATGTAGCAGCCGGGGTCGGTGGTGCGGACCATCTGCACGGACCACTCGACGATGGCGGGCTGGCCGGCCGCGAAGGCGGGGGTGAACCAGCGCTCGGGGGTGGCGCGGGCGATCGGGTCGAGGCCGTTGGTGCGGACCACCACGCCGCGCTGGCGGTACGAGTCGGCGGTGCCGAAGCGCGGTGAGGCGGAGACGAGCGCGAGGGAGCCCACTCTGAGCGGATGTCGCAGCGCCAGCTCCGCACCGATGGCCCCGCCGATCGAGCAACCCGCGTAGCCGAAGCGGTCGATGCCCAGCCCGTCGATCGTGGCCAGCAGGCGCTCGGCGAGGTCGGAGACCGAGACGGCGGGGTGGGCGGGCGCGCCGCCGTGGCCGGGCAGGTCGAAGCGCAGCACGCGCCAGTGGCGGGACAGCTCGGGTATCTGGCGGTCCCACATGTGCCAGGTCGTGCCCAGCGACGGGCCGAGGATGAGTACGGGCCCGTCCTCGGGACCGTCGAACCGGTACTGAAGAGTCTGCGTCTCGCTCACCGGGTCACGGTATCCGACGGCCCTGTCGGCGATCAGGCCCTTCCGGCCGGTCCCCCGACCGGTCTTCCGGGGCCCGGGAGGACCGCCGCGACGGCCCTCCCGGGCGGCTACGGGGTGACGGTGGAGACGACGTACACCTTGGGGTGGCGCCGGTTGTCGAGGTCGACGGTGATCTCCAACTCCGGCTGGGGTTCCTTCTGCTTGAGCACCATGCCGGCCCAGTCCTCGTCGCCGCCGAGCTTCCAGCCGACCTTCCTGGCATCGTCGGCGTCGATGGTGATCCGGCCGCCCTTCAGCGCGGCGCGGTCGGTGCCGAGCCCGACCAGGAACCGGTCCAGGCCCTGGACGGACGTGACGAACTGCACGTACAGCGCGCTGGTCTTCCAGGAGTTCGTCTCGTAGAACGCCACGTCCGCGGAGTAGGACGGGATCCACACGTCGTAGATGCGCCGCTGCACCTTGCTGGGCCAGCCCGTGGTGAGGCCGTTCGCCGAGGCGTTCTCCTGCTTCTCCTCGCCGCTGTCGCGGCTCTGGAGGGCGGAGATGACCAGATAGCCCGCCGGGATCGTGATCAGCAGGAAGACCACCACCGCCTTGAGCCAGCGGCGCCGCGGACGGCGGCCGCCGTCACCGGACCGCTCCCCGGCGGTCCCCCGGCCCGGCGGCGAGGCGCCGTTGGCGGAGGTGCCATGGGCGGAGGAGCCGTTCGCGGAGACCCCATGGGCGGAGGAGCCGTTGGCGGAGGAGCCGTTCGGGGCAGCACCGTTGGCGGACGCGGCGGACCGCTGCTCGGCGGCGGTCACTGCCGCTCCGCCTGGCCGCGCGACGCCAGCCGCAGAGGGCTGGTCCCGGCGCGCTCGTAGCGCTCCACCCGGCGCCGGTTGGCGCGGCGGAAGCGGCGGGCGACCAGCCGGGCCAGGTCGGCGGCGCCGACCATGCCCGCCTCGGGGCCCAGCTGGGCCTTGACGATACGGGCCTCCGGCCGGTAGCCGCGGCCGGTCAGGTTGCGCCGGAAGGCGTCCCGGGCCGGGCCGATCAGCAGGTCGTCTGCCGCGCTGACGCCGCCGCCGATGACGAAGCAGGAGGGGTCCAGGGCCGCGGCCAGGTTGGCGATGCCGACGCCGAGCCACTGGCCGATGTCCTGAAGCAGCTCCACGCACATGGCGTCGCCCTCGCGGGCCAGCTCGGTGATCAGGGGCCCGGTGATCTCGGCGATGTTGCCGCCGACCCGGTCGATGATCCCGTACGCCACCGGGGACTCGGCGGCGGCCAGCTCGCGCGCCTCCCTGACCAGCGCGTTGCCGGAGCTGTACTGCTCCCAGCAGCCGCGGTTGCCGCAGGGGCAGCGGTGCCCGCCGGGCACCACCTGCATATGGCCGAACTCGCCCGCGACCCCGTACTTGCCGCGCTTGACCTGGCCGTCCTCCAGGATGGCGCCACCGATGCCGGTGCCGAGGGTGATCATGACGAGGTGGTCCTCGCCGCGCCCGGCGCCGAAGCGCCACTCGGCCCACGCGGCGGCGTTGGCGTCGTTGTCGACCATCACCGGGACCGCGAGCCGCTCGGCGAGGCGGTCGCGCAGCGGCTCGTTGCGCCAGGACAGGTGCGGGGCGAACAGGACGCGGTTGCGGTCGGCGTCCACCCAGCCCGCGGCGCCGATGCCGACCGCGTGCACGTCATGCCGGTCGGAGAGGTCCAGCACCAGCTCGGTGATGGTGTCCTCGACGACCTTGGGGCTCTTGGACTTGTCGGGCGTCTCGGTGCGCAGCTTCTCCAGGATGTTGCCGTCGGCGTCGACGACCCCGGCCATCACCTTGGTGCCGCCGATGTCGATGCCGACCGTGGGGACCCGGGGCGCGGTGAGGTGCGAGCGGCGCTCGCGGGTGCCGACGGTGCGCAGCACGGTCGCCCGGGCCGACCCGCGGTGCACCCTTTCGCGGTAGATGCTCATCGGCTCACCCCTTCACCCAGGCCGAGTCCGCGGCCGAGGGCCGCGCGGGCCGGGCCGGGCGGGCCCGCCGTGGCGGCTGCGCAGGCGTGGGGGATGCGGTCGCTGCGGGTGCGTGCTCGCAAGAGTTCGTCGTCCCTGCGGGGGTCTCGGGAGGCCGGGGCCTCGGCGTGCGTGGTCGTGGCGGGTGGAGCCCGCCGTGCGATTGTGCCTCACCCGCCCCGGGCGCCGCATGGTGAGCCCCGCCCGGGGGCGGGTGATCGCGCCATGCGACGCCCGGCGTGCGCCGCGCGTTCTCGGACCCCCTCAGACCTCGCTCGCTGTGTCCTTCTCCTCCGGGCGGGCGAGCTCGTGGCTGAGCTGTTCCAGCTCGCTGCCGCCCGCCATCTGGCGGGTGAGCTCGTCGAGGGTGATTTCCGCCTTCAGGTGGCTGCCGGCCATCGCGCCCCGCTTGAGCAGGACGAAGCGGTCGCCGACGAGGTGGGCGTGGTGCGGGTTGTGGGTGATCAGGACCACACCGAGACCCGCGTCACGGGCGGCCGCGACGTACTTGAGCACCACCCCGGACTGCTTGACGCCGAGCGCCGCCGTCGGCTCGTCCAGCACCAGGACCTTGGCGCCGAAGTGGACGGCGCGGGCGATGGCCACGCACTGCCGCTCGCCGCCGGAGAGGGTGCCGATGGGCTGGTCGACGTCGCGCAGGTCGATGCCCATGCGCAGCAGCGCCGCCCGCGTCGTGGAACGCATCGTCTCCACGTCGAGCCGCTTGAGGGGCCCGCGGCCCTTCCGGGGCTCGGAGCCGAGGAAGAAGTTGCGCCACACCGGCATCAGGGAGACCACCGCGAGGTCCTGGTAGACCGTGGCGATGCCGCGGTCCAGGGCCTCGCGCGGCGAGCCGAGCCTGGTCTCCTCGCCCTCGATGGTGAGGCTGCCCGCGTCGTGCCGGTGCAGCCCCGCGACGATCTTGATGAGGGTGGACTTGCCGGCGCCGTTGTCGCCGAGGACGCAGGTGATTTCCCCGGCGTGCACTTCGAGGGAGACGCCCTGGAGCGCCTTGACGTTGCCGTACTGCTTGCTGACGTCGCGCAGCTCGACCAGCGGCGTGCGGCCGGACGTATCGGCAGCGGTGTCGGCCGCGGTGTCTGTCGTGGTCATGTGCTGGCCTCCGCCCGCTTACGGACCCACCAGTTGAGCATGGTCGCGAGGAGCAGCATCGCGCCGAGGAAGAACTTGAACCAGTCCGCGCTCCACTGCGCGTACACGATGCCCTTGTTCGCCATGCCGAAGATGAACGCGCCGACGGCGGCGCCGACCGCCGAGCCGTAGCCGCCGGTCAGCAGACAGCCGCCGATGACGGCCGCGATGATGTAGAGGAACTCATTGCCGACGCCCTCGCCGGACTGGACGACGTCGTAGCTGAACAGCAGGTGCTGCCCGGCGACCCAGGCCGCGAAGGCGACGCCCATGTAGAGCCCGATCTTGGTGCGGTCCACGGGCACGCCGACCGCGCGGGCCGCCTCCTTGTTGCCGCCCACCGCGAAGATCCAGTTGCCCGCGCGGGTGCGCAGCAGGATCCAGGTGGCGAGCGCGACGAGGCCGAGCCACCACAGCACGGTGACCTGGAGATCGACATCCCCGATCGTCAGGTGCGAGGCGAAGACGTCCTGGGCGGCGGGGAAGCCCTCCATGTCCGCGATGGTCTTGGTGGAGACCGACTCGCTGATCAGCTTGGTGAAGCCGAGGTTGCAGCCCTGGAGGATCAGGAAGGTGCCGAGCGTGATGATGAAGCTCGGCAGCCCGGTGCGCACCAGCAGAAAGCCGTTGAAGAAGCCGATGGCCAGGGTGACCAGCAGGGACACCCCGACGCCGACCCAGACGTTGGCCGTCATCTGGAACGAGAACATCGAGGAGACCAGCGCCGAGGAGGTGACCATCACCCCGGTCGACAGATCGAACTCGCCGCCGATCATCAGCAGCGCGACCGGCGTCGCCATGATCCCGATGGTCGAGGCGGCGTACAGCACGGTGCTGAAGCTGGACCACTGGAGGAAGCTGTCGGCGACGACCGAGAAGAAGACGAAGACGGCGACGGCGCCGACGACCGCGCCCAGCTCGGGGCGGCCGGCCAGGCGGCGCGGCAGCGAGCGGCGGATGAGCCGCTCATCCTTGGTCAGGGGGGTCAGGGGTGGCGCCTCCGCGCTCATCGGGTCCCCCGCTTGGTGTACTTGGCCAGCTCGGCGGCGTCGTCCTTGGTGATGATCTGCGGGCCGGTGAGGACCGGCTTGCCGCCGCCGAGGACATCGGCGTTGTAGTGGTACAGCCACAGCAGGTCCACGGCCTCGTAGCCCTGGAGATACGGCTGCTGGTCGACGGCGAAGCCGAGCGTGTCGTTCTGAAGTGCGTCGGCGACCTTGGCGTTGAGGTCGAAGGTGTCGATCTCCGCCTTGCTGCCCGCCTGGTCCGCCGCCTTGGCGGCGGTGGCCGCGAACGGGGCGCCGAGCGTCACCACGGTGTCGATGCCCTTGTCGGCCTGGAGCTTCGCCTCGATCGAGGAGGCGACATCGGGCATGTTGGTGCCCTCGACGTAGATCCGCTCCATCTTGCCGTCGAAGGTCTTCTCGGCGCCGTCGCAGCGCTGCTCGAGGCCGACGTTGCCCTGCTCGTGCAGCACGCACAGGGCCTTCTTGCGGCCCCGCTTGTTCAGCTCCTCGCCGACCGCCTCGCCCGCGATGGTCTCGTCCTGACCGATGTGGCTCAGGGCCCCGAACGCCTTGGACTCCGCGGCCCCGGAGTTGACGGTGATGACCGGTATGCCCGCCTTCTCGGCCTTCTTGACCACGGCCTGCATGGCCTCGGGCTTGGCGAGGGTGACGATCAGCCCGTCGACCTTCTGGTCGATGTAGGTCTGCACCAGCTGGGCCTGGTCCTTGCCCTCCTCGTGGTGCGCGTAGAGGAACTTCACATTGTCCTTGAGGGCGGCCTGCTCGGCCCCGCTCTGGACGATGTCCCAGAAGGTGTCACCGTCGCCGGAGTGGGTGACCATGGCGAAGGTCATCCTCGGGGTGTTCACCGCCGCCCGCCCCGAAGCGGCCGCCCTCTCGGCCCGCTCCTCGGCGCGCTTGCCGCCCGTACTGCTGCACCCTGCCGAGGCGAACCCCAGCAGCCCCGCCAGCACCGCGGCGGTCAACGCACGTGCCCCTGTCCCAACCCTGGCCACGAAGACCCAGCCCTTCTCGAAGACGTCCCGTTTTGTCCCGGAATACGGCGTCCGGGCAGGCGTCATCGGCCCGGCCGCCGCCCAAGTATCCGTCACGGTGCACGGCGGGGGTCCAGGGGGTGTACGGCAGTAATCGAGGTCAGGGGCGCACGAGCAGTTGGAACTCGAAGGAGTAGCGCGAGGCCCGGTAGGTGTGCGAGCCGAATTCGACGGCCCGGCCGGTGTCGTCGAAGGCCGTCCGCTGCATGGTCAGCAGCGGCGCGCCCGCCGGCTCGCCGAGGCGCTCGCCCTCCTCGGCGGTGGCTGCGCGGGCGCCGACCGTCTGGCGGGCGCTGTGCAGGGTGATCCCGGCCGCGCGCATCAGCCGGTAAAGACCGGTCTCCTCCAGCTCGGCGCTGTCCAGCTTCAGCAGGCCGGCCGGGAGGTGGTTGCACAGATGGGCCATGGGCTCGCCGTGGGCCATGCGCAGCCGCTCGATCAGGACGACCTCGGTGCCCTCGGCGATCCCGAGGGCCGCGGCGACCTCGGCGGTCGCGGGCTCGGTGGTGTTGCGCAGGACGCGGGTGGCGGGGCGCTGTCCGGCGTTCTCCAGGTCGTCGTAGAGGCTGCTCAGCTCGAGCGGGCGCTTGACCTGGCTGTGCACCACCTGGGTGCCCACGCCGCGGCGGCGCACCAGCAGCCCCTTGTCGACCAGGGACTGTATGGCCTGGCGGACGGTGGGCCGGGACAGGCCGAGCCGCCCGGCCAGCTCGATCTCATTGCCGAGCAGGCTGCCGGGGGCCAGCCGCCCCTGCTCGATCGCCGCCTCGAGCTGCTGGGACAGCTGGAAGTACAGCGGGACGGGGCTGCCGCGGTCCACGCTGAGCTGAAGCGCCTCCGCTGATCCGGATGAGTCTTCCTCCTGCTTTGCCACGGGGCGAGCGTAGCCGGATGAGCACATGACGGGAAGTCGTGAAGTTCTGTTGTCCGGACAAAACGTGCAGGCTTACGCGATAACGTTGCCAACGCTGTCGTCGCCGCCGCTTTCACGGCCGCCGGCGGCGGGCGTGACGGGGGCGTGCAGCCAGCACAGGGCGCGGTGCCCGGGGCCCACCTCGGCCTCCGGCGGCCGCCGCGCACAGGCGTCCATGGCCAGCGGGCAGCGCGGCCGGAACCGGCAGCCGTCGCCGACCACGATCTCCCGCCGCTCGGCGTCCCGCCGCGCCCGCGCCGCCAGCCGGGCCGCCCGCGCCGCCCGCGCCTCCTCCCGCGTGGCCCCGGAGCCGGTCGCGGCGGAGGCCAGCAGCCGGGTGTAGGGGTGCCTGGGGGCGAGGATCACCTCGTCGCTGGGGCCGCGCTCGACGATCTCGCCCCGGTACATCACCATCACCTCGGAGGAGAAGTGACGGGCGGTGGCCAGGTCGTGGGTCACATACAGCAGGGCCAGCCCGCGCTCGTCCTTGAGCCCGTCCAGCAGGCCCAGGATCTCCAGCCGGATCGAGACGTCGAGCATCGACACCGGCTCGTCGGCCAGCAGCACCTGGGGGCCCGGGGCGAGCGCGCGGGCGATGGCCACCCGCTGCCGCTGTCCGCCGGACAGCTCGTGCGGGCGCTTGCGGGCCACATCGGCCGGGGGCGTCAGATTGACCGACCGCAGCAGCTCCTCCGCCTTCTCCTGGGCGTCGGCGCCGCGCCGCGCCCGCCCGTTGACCAGCAGCGGCCGCCGCAGATGGTGGCCGATGGTGTGGGCCGGGTTGAGGGAGGCGAACGGGTCCTGGAAGACCATCTGGACGGCGCGCCGGTAGTCCGCGCCGCGCGTCCGGGGCGCCCCGCCGAGCCGTACCGTCCCGGCGGTGGGCGTCACCAGCCGGGACAGGGCGCGTACGACGGTGGACTTGCCGCTGCCGCTCTCCCCCACCAGCGCCAGGGTGCGGCCCGGGTGCAGGGTGAAGGAGACCCGGTCGACAGCCCGGAAGGGCCGCCCGCCGGGCTGCGGGAAGTCGACGGTGAGCCCGGTCACGTCCAGCGCGGTCACGACTGGCTCCCTTCGTGGAGCGGCCCGGCCGCCGCGGCGGCATGGGCCGGGTCGTGCAGATGGCAGGCGGCGTAGCCCCCGCCGGGCAGCGGGACCGGCCGGGGGGTGACCGTGCGGCACGGCGCGAACGCCCGCTCGCAGCGGTCGGCGAACGGGCACCCGGGCAGCTCCTCCCGCAGGTCGGGGGGCGAGCCGGGGATGCCACGCAGCGTGCGGCGCTCGCCGGTCAGCTCGGGGAAGGAGCGCAGCAGCCCCTGGGTGTAGGGGTGGCCGGCGTCCGCCGCGATGCGGTCACACGGCCCGTACTCAACGATGCCGCCCGCGTACATCACCGCCAGCCGGTCGCTGATCTCCAGCAGCAGGGACAGGTCGTGGGTGATGAAGACGACGCTGAAGCCCAGCTCCTCGCGCAGCCGCTCCACCTCGTCGAGGATCTCGCGCTGGACGACCACGTCGAGGGCGGTGGTCGGCTCGTCCATGATGACGACCTCGGGCTCCAGCGCGAGCGCCATGGCGATGACGACGCGCTGGCGCATGCCTCCGGACAGCTCGTGCGGGTAGGCGCGGATGCGGGCGGGGTCGATGCCGACCATGTCGAGGAGGGCGCGGGCGCGCTCCTGGCGCTCGGGGCCTGGCATGCCGGGCCGGTGCGCGCGGAAGATGTCGTCGAACTGCCGGCCGACGCGGGTCACCGGGTTGAGGGCGTTCATCGCGCTCTGGAAGACGATGGACAGCCTGTTCCAGCGGAAGGCGCGCAGCGCCTCGCCCTCCAGCGCCGACAGGTCGGTCTCGCCGCCGTCGCGGCCGTGGAAGGTGACGGACCCGGCGGTGAGGCGGGCGGGCGGCTGGAGACAGCGGGCGACGGCGTACGCGAGGGTGGACTTGCCGCAGCCGGACTCGCCCGCGATGCCCAGCAGCTCGCCGCGGCGCAGCTCGAAGCTGACGTCGCGGACGGCCCGGGTCGCGCGGGCCCCGCCGTACGCCTCATAACTGACGTCGATGTGCTCAGCACGCAGCACGGTGTCGTTCCTCGCGCTGTCGCTCATCGCGCTTCCTTCCGCTGCCGCGGGCGGCGGGTGCGCAGCCGCGGGTCCAGGACCTCGTCGAGGCCGAAGCTGATGAGGGACAGGGCGGTGCCCAGGAGGGCGATGCCCAGGCCCGGCGGGATGAACCACCACCAGGCGCCGCCGGCCAGGGCCTCCGCGTTCTGGGCGAAGTAGAGCATCGTGCCCCAGGTGAGATAGGAGGGGTCGGCGAGGCCGAGGAAGGCCAGGCCGGCCTGGGTGAGCACCGCGAAGATCACCGCGTGGATGAACTGCGAGACGATGATCGCCAGTTCGTTGGGGAGGATCTCCACGAGCACGATCCGCCACCGCTTCTCCCCGTAGACCCGCGCGGCCAGGACGTAGTCGCGGGTGCGCAGCGAGAGGGTCTGGGCGCGCAGCACCCGGGCGGAGGCGGCCCAGCTGGTCAGGGCGATGACGAGGATGGTGGAGAGGACCCCGTCGCCCTTGACGTAGGCCGCGACCACGATGACCAGCGGCAGCCCGGGGATGACCAGGAAGACATTGCTGATCAGGGAGATCGTCTCGTCGGCGACGCCGCCGAGGAAGCCGCCGCCGATGCCGATGACCACGGAGATGACGGTGGCCACGACCGCGGCCGCGGCGCCGATCAGCAGGGTGCCGCGGGCGGAGACCACGAGCTGGGCGAAGACGTCCTGGCCGGTCTGGGTGGTGCCGAGCCAGTGCGCCCCGGAGGGGGCCTGGCCCAGGTCCACGCTGACCGCCTCGGGGTCGTCGACCAGCCAGGGGCCGATCAGCGCGGTGAGCGTGAAGATCGCGAGGATACCGAGACCGAAGGCCAGCCGGCGGGAGCGCAGCGCCAGGCGCAGCAGTCCGCGGCCGGCGGGGCGTTCGGGCGCGGCGGTGGCGGGGGGCGGGAGGGTGGCGGTCATCGGGCCTGCCTGGTCCGGGGATCGACGAAGCCGTACACCAGGTCCACCAGGAAGTTGGCGGCCAGGACGGCGAAGGTGATGACGAGGAAGACCGCCTGCATCAGGGGGTAGTCGGTGTTCTCGACGGCCTGGAGCAGGGTGAAGCCCATGCCGGGATAGGAGAAGACGATCTCCATGACGAGCGAGCCGCTGACGATGAAGCCGAGCGAGATGGCGAATCCGGCGACCGAGGGCAGCACCGCGTTGCGGGCCGCGTAGCCGAACATGACGGTGCGCGAGCGCAGCCCCTTGGCCTCGGCGGCGGTGACATAGTCCTCGGCGAGGGTGGAGACCATCATGTTGCGCATGCCGAGCATCCAGCCGCCGACCGAGCTGAGCACGATGGTGGCGGCGGGCAGCACCGCGTGTTCGGCGGCGGAGGAGAGGAAGTCGCCGCTGAGCCCGATGTCCAGGGTCTCGTCGTAGCCGCCGCCCAGCGGCAGCACGCCCCACACCTGGCTGAAGAGGTAGAGGAGCAGCAGCGCGAGCCAGAAGTAGGGGACGGCGGCGAGAAAGGTGGTGGAGGGGACGAGGGAGTCCAGCCAGCTGCCGCGCCGCCAGCCGGCCAGGGTGCCCAGGGTCAGGCCGAGGACGAAGCTGATGAGGGTGGCGGCGCCGACGAGGACGAGCGTCCAGGGCAGGGCGTCGCTCAGGACGCTGCTGACGGGGCTGGGGAAGTAGGTGACCGACAGGCCGAAGTCCAGGTGGATCACGGAGCCCAGATAGTCCCAGTACTGGACCGCGATGTTGCCGTGGCTCAGCCCGAGCATGCTGGCCAGGGCCTCCTCCTGGCCCGGCTCCACAGGCCCGGACTGTGCCATCCGGGCCATCATCAGCTGCACCGGATCGCCGGGGATGAGCCGGGGCAGAAAGAAGTTGACGGTGACGGCCATCCAGGCGGCGACGGCGTAGAAGCCGAGTTTCCGCAGTACGTACCGCACGCTGCCGCGCCCTTACTTGCCGGATTTACCGGTGGCGGGCTTGATCCGGGCGGCCACCCAGCCGCCGTCCGGGTCGAGCCAGATGGACGGGGCCGCGTAGAGGTTGTCCTCGGTGGGGTATCCGGTGACGCGGTTGCCGTTGAACTCCTGCTCGTTCTGGCCGTAGAAGAGCGGGATGACCGGCATGTCCTTGATGAATTCCTGCTGGATCCTGTAATACCAGGGCTTCTGCTTCTCGACGTCGGTGCTGGAGGCGATCTCGTCCAGGGCCTTGTCCATGACCGGGTTGGCGTAGCGGCCGAAGTTGCCGACGTTGGTGGATTCGCCGATCTTCGGCGGGATGGTGCTGTCCACCAGCTGCGCGTAGTAGGCACGGGGGTCGGGGGTGTAGCCGCTGTTGTCGAGCAGCATCTGGAACTGGCCGCGGGCGCGGTTGTTGGACCACTGCGCGTACGACTCGGCCTTGACGACGAGCTCGATGCCGGCCTTCTTCAGCTGCTGCTTGGCCAGCTGGGCGACGCTGACGTAGTCGGTCCAGCCGGAGACCAGCTCGACCGTCACGGACAGCTTCTTGCCGTCCTTCTGCCACATGCCGCCCGATTTGGCGTATCCGGAGGCGGTCAGATACTTGTCGACCTTGTCCTGGCCGGTCTCGATCACGGCGTCCTTCAGGGACGGATCGAGCACGGACGCGTAGTTGGGGAGCAGCAGCGCCATGGGGTTGGCGACGGGGGCCTGGCCGTCGTACACGCTGCGGTTCATGAATTCGCGGTCGAGGGCGGCGCTGATCGCCTTGCGCACATTGACGTCGGCCGTCGGGCCGCGCTGGGCGTTGGGCACGAACGATGTCGTCGCCAGCGGGATGTTGACGAGTTCGAAGTTCTTGTCCTTGGCGAGGTAGTTCTTCTTGATGTCGGGGATGAAGCCGCCGCCCCAGTCGATCTGCCCGGAGGTGACCGCGGCGGTGACCGCGCTGTTTCCGGTGAAGGACCGATACCGCATGACCTTGAAGTGCGGAAGCCCCTTGAAGTAGTAGTCGTCGCGGGCGACCAGATCCATGGTCATGCCCTTGACGGATTTCACCTTCCACGGGCCGGTGCCCACGGGGTTGGCGTTGAGCGTGGTGGCCCGCTCCTTGACCGGGATCTTCGACCAGATGTGCTTGGGCAGCATCTTCATCTTGCCGAGGATGAAGTACTCCTTGGTGTACGCCGACTTGGAGAAGGTGATCACCGCGGCGTCCTCGCCCTCCGCGCTCGCCGAGGCGATGGGGAGGGCGTACATGTTCTGCGCCTTGTTCTCCTTCGCCATCTGGAACGTCCAGGCGACGTCCTCGGCCGTGAAGGGCTTTCCGTCGTTCCAGGTGGCGCCCTTGCGCACCTGGACGCGAAGCTTCTTGCCCCCGTCCGACCAGGTGTACTTGGTCGCCAGCCACGGCTCGATCTCCCCGGCCTTCGCCGCGTTCATATGGAACAGCGGCTCATAGATCATCCCGTTGGTGGCCTGGAGGGGCTGCGGGGCGAACGGATTGAAGTTCCGGATGAAATTGCCCGTGGATCCCGTGGCAACGGTCAGCACTCCGCCCCCGCCACCGCTCTTGTCCTTGCCCCCGCCGCAGGCGGCGAGTGTGACGGTGAGCGCGAGCGCGGCCCCGGCGGCGAGCGCGCGGCGCGGACCGGCCGTTGTCGTCGAGATCATGGGTTCCCCTCGATGTACGGAAGCGAAGCTGCGCGGGTCGAACAGAGCGGGATGAACGGTGCGGGATGAACGGACGCATGCCGGACGGTGGTCCGCACACCGTCGGCGCCGTGAAATTAAAGGCGTCCGGAAGAGGGTGTCAATAGTCCCGGCACGGCCCGGTCGCTGAACCGGGCTAGTCGAATCAGTCGAACATCCAGCTCTCGCCCCGGAACGGCCTGATAGACGGGAAGTTGGGCAATCCAGGCCCTCGGACGGCCGTGCGTACGAACCTTGTCCGAAGTGTTGACACTAAACCGGTAAAGCCGTTCACTGCTTGCTGCGCGGCACCGCCCGTCCGCACCGGGCCGCATCCCTGACGCCCCCTGCCTGAGGGAGAGTTCGCAGATGCAGCGCACGTCCGCACGGCTCACCGTCGGCGATCAGCCCGTCATCTGGCTCGGCGCCAACTACTGGTCACGCACCGGCGGTCCGCTGATGTGGCGCTCGTACGACCCGGACGTGGTCGACGCCGAGCTGCGGGTGCTGCGGGACCACGGGCTGAACATGACCCGGTCGTTCTTCTACTGGCCGGACTTCATGCCCGCCCCCGACCAACTCGACGAGGAGCTGTGCGCCCGCTTCGCCGACTTCCTCGACCGCCACCACGCGCTCGGCATGACCACCGTCCCCACCTTCCTCGTCGGCCATATGTCCGGCGAGAACTGGGACCCCTCCTGGCGCGGCGGCCGCGACCTGTACAGCGATGTGTGGCTGGTCTCCCGCCAGGCGTGGTTCGCACGCGAGACGGTGCGCCGCTACGCCGGACACCCCGCGGTGGCCGGCTGGCTGGTCTCCAACGAGATGCCGATCTACGGCCGCCAGCCCGGCGTGCGCTCCGACCAGGTGCCCGCGGAGCGCGAGACGGTCGCGGCCTGGGCCCAGATCGTCCTCGACGCCGTACGGGCCGGCGGCGGCACCCAGCCCGTCTCGCTCGGCGACGGCGCCTGGGGCCTGGAGAACTCCGGCCACGACAACGGCTTCCGGCTCGCGGACACGGCCGACCTGTGCGACTTCCTCGGCCCGCACGTCTACCGCATGGAGGACGACCCGGTGCGGCAGCACTACGCCGCCGCCTGGGTGTGCGAGCTGACCGGCACCTTCCAGCGGCCCGTCGTGCTGGAGGAGTTCGGCGTCAGCTCCGACTTCGCCGCGGGCCCCGGCGCCGCCCGCTACTACCGGCAGACCCTGCACAACAGCCTGCTGGCCGGCGCCACCGGCTGGATCGCCTGGAACAACACCGACTACGACAACCTCAGCGAGCAGCCGCCCTACCGCCACCACGCCTTCGAGATGCACTTCGGCCTCACCGACACCGCCGGCACCCCCAAGCCGCAACTGCGCGAACTACGCGACTTCTCCGAGGTGCTGAGCGCCGTGGACTTCCCCCGCTGCCACCGCGCCCACGCCGACACGGCCCTGCTGCTCTCCTCCTACCTCGACACCGTCTACCCCTTCACCCGCGCCGAGGACCGCGCCTACGTCCAGCAGACCGGCCGCCAGGCCTGGGTCGCCGCCCGGCTCGCCGACGCCCCGCCCGCGGTGGTCCGCGAGAGCGACGGGGCGCTGCCCGCGGACGTACGCCTGTGGCTGGTCCCGTCCACCAAACAGCTGCTCTCCCCCACCTGGTACGAGCTGGAGCGGCGGGCCCGGGACGGCGCCACGGTCTATGTCTCGTACTCCCCCGGCGCCCACAGCGAGCAGCGCGGCCCCTGGTACGCCCATCTCAACGAGCTGTTCGGCGTCCGCCACCAGCTGGAGTACGGCCTGGTCGACCCGATCGAGGACGACGAGGTGACCTTCACCCTCACCCGCCCCTTCGGCACCCTCCCCGAGGGCACCGAGCTCACCTTCCGCGCCGCGGGCACCGAGAACAGCCGCGTCTTCCTCCCCGTCGAACCCGACGGCGCGCAGGTCCTCGCGGTCGACGGCCACGGCCGCCCCGCGCTGCTGCTGCGCGAGACCGGCGAGGGGTGTGTGGTCTTCTGCACCTACCCGATCGAGCACATGGCGGCCGTCACCCCCCGGGTCAACCCCGAGGCCACCACCACGCTGTACGACGCGCTGGCCGCCCATGCCGGCGTCCACCGCCCGGTCACCGTCGCCGACCCCCGGGTGGCCGTGGACCGCCTGGTCCACGAGGACGGCCGGGTGTTCGTCTGGCTGGTCAGCCAGGCCCGCGAGGAGCTGGCGGTCGAGCCGGTGGTGCCCGAAGGCAGGCTCACCACCCTCGACGGCGCCCCGGCGGAGACGGTGGTCCTGGCGCCGTACGGGGTGCGGGTGCTGCGGCTGGACGCGGCGTAGCGGGCGGTCAGCGACGCGGCTCGCCTCACTTCATCCAGTCCTGCTCGTACTTGGCGTACGTGCCGTCGTGCGTGGCCAGGTGCACCCACTGGTCGACGTACTCCTTGAACTCGGCGTCACCGCGCGGCACGGCATACGCCTTCTCCGAGAAGGAGAACGGCTTGTCGGGGTGGACGGCGCACAGCTCCGGGTGGATCTTCGCCTGGTAGCGGGTCTCGCTGGCGTCGGTCATCATCACATCGGCCCGGCCCGCGATGATCTCGTCGAAGATCGTGGTGTTGTCGGGGTGGACGGTGAGGGTGGCCCGCTTGATGTGGGCGCGGGCGAACTGCTCGTTGGTGCCGCCCGGGTTGACGATCACCCGCACGCCCGGCTGGTCGATGTCCTCCAGCGTCTGGTACTTCTGCTCGTCCTCGCACCGCACCACCGGGGTCTTGCCGTCGGTCAGATACGGCTCGCTGAAGTACGCCTTACGGGCCCGGGGCAGGGTCACCGACACCCCGCCCATGGCGACGTCACAGCGCCCGGCGGCCAGGTCGTCCACCAGTTTGGCCCACGTCGTGGTGACGAAGGCAGGCTTGGCGTCCAGGCTCTTGGCCAGGTCGCGGGCCATGTCGATGTCGATGCCGGTGTAGTCGCCGGTCTTGGGATCGCGGTGGGTGAAGGGGCGGTAGTCGCCGGTGGTGCACACGCGCAGCACGCCGCGCTCGGGCACCCGGTCGAGCAGGGTGCCGCGCTGGTGCCGGTCCGCGGCAGCGGAGGCGGAGGACGGTGTGGACGCGGAGGCGGGTGCGGAGGCGGGACCGGCGGCCAGGGCCGAGCCGGCGGCGGTGGCGGCCAGGACGGCGGCGAGGGCGGACAGCGTGACGGAACGTCGCATGGCGACTCCTTCGCACAGGCCGCGGCGAGCGGCACGGAACGGCGCGCGCGGAGCGCACGGGTGGGGCTTGGCGCCTGCGCGTGATCACAGCGGGGTCAGGGTGGCAGAAGTGGCCGCCCGGCGGAACCCGTTGACCACCAGCTGAAACGGCGTCCGGGACCGATCCGGCGTCAGAAGTCCTCGGCCGGTGCCACGTCCTGGAGCCGGGCGAGGAGTTCGGCGCCTCGCTTGGCGACGACGTCCCGGTCGCCCTCCGACAGCGCCGAGCCCATCCCGCAGGCGACCGCCCCGGCGGCGATCCACTCCGGGGCGTCGGCGACGGTCACCCCGCCGGTGGGCAGCAGCGCGGCCTGCGGCAGCGCGGCCCGTACGTCCTTGACCCAGCGGGGGCTGTGGGCCGAGGCCGGGAACAGCTTCAGGGCGTCCGCGCCCAGCTCCAGCGCGCGCACCATCTCGGTGGGCGTGGCGACGCCGGGGAAAACCGGCAGGCCGTAGCGGTGGCCGGTACGGATCACCTCCGGGTCCAGGCTCGGGGAGACCAGGAAGCGGGCGCCCGCGTCGACCGCCATCCGGGCGGAGGCGGCGTCCAGCACCGTGCCCGCGCCGATCACCGCCTCGTCGCCGACCTCGCGGACCAGCGTGGTGACGGCCTCCAGCGCGAAGGGCGTGGTCAGCGAGAACTCCAGGGTGGTGAGGCCGGCGGAGAGCAGGGTGTCCGCCGCCGCGGTCGCGTGGTCATAGCTGTCGCTGCGGATGATGGCGAAAACCCGCTGTGCGAGCGCGGCCCGGGTGATCTCCCAGCGGTACACGGCAATTCGCCGCCTTTCCTCTCAGCAGGGTCTCCTGGAGATGCCGCCCCGGATTGCCTCCGGGATATGCGGCCTTTCGCTGTGCGATGGTCGGTGGGGAAAGCGCTGTAGGGGGAAGCGGTGTGGGGGGTTCGACGGTCGGTCAGCGGCGGCGAGCGATGGGAGATATCTGCCTCTCGGTGCGGTGGAAGGGGGCGGGGCGGGGGGTTCAGCGGTGGACGGAGTCGGCGCCGCCCGTGAACGCGGCCAGGGCCCGATCGCGCCCGGCCGCCGAGGGCAGCCCGTCCGTATCGGTCGCGGTCTGGACGACCAGCGCGGCGACACAGGCGGCCTCGGCGAGCGCCCGCGGCTCCGGCAGCTCGCGCAGCCGCCCCGACAGATACCCCGCGGCGAAGGCGTCTCCGGCGCCGACCGGGTCGGCGACCGGCACCGGATAGGGCGGCTGGTCCCAGCGGCCGCCCGCGGTCAGGGCCGTCGCCGAGCGGTCGGCCCGCTTGATGACGACCGTATGCGCCCGGCCGTCCAGCAGCTCCGCCGCGGCGTCGTCGGCGGATCTCGCGGTCAGCAGCTCCAGCTCGTCCTCCCCCGCGAGCACGAGGTCGGCCTCGCGCAGCAGCCGCCCGGCCGTCTGCGCCCACTGCGCCGCGCCGCCCAGCTTGCGCCGCACATTCGGGTCGAAGGAGATCTCCGCCCCGGCGGCGCGGGCCAGCTCGACCAGCCGGTCGGTGGCGGCCGCCGCGGTCGGCGACAGCATCGGGGTGATCCCGGACAGGTGCAGCAGCCGGACGCCCGTCAGGGCCTCGCCGGGTATGTGCTCGGGGGCGAGCCGGGAACCGGCCGAGCCCGCGCGGTAGTACTGCACATCGATGGCGCGGTGCGGATGGCTGTCGCGCAGCAGCAGCCCGGTCGGGGCCTGCTCGTCCACCCCGGCGAAGGTCACATCCACCCCGTCGGCGCGCAGCTCGCGCAGCACGGCCTGACCGGCCGGATCCTCCCCCACCCGGCCGACCCAGCGGACGCGATGACCGAGCCGGGCGAGGCCCGTGGCCACATTGGACTCGGCTCCGGCGACCGAGCGGCGGAAGTGCACGGCCTGCTCCAGGGGGACGCCGGGCTCGGCGAGTAACAGCAGCATCGTCTCACCGCATGTGACCACTTCCGGGCCGCTCACCACCGGTGCCTCCCCTTGCTCCCCGCGCGTCCCCTTCTCCCGGAAACGCTACCCGGAGGCGCCGACAGACGCCCCCGCGGGGTTCGAGTCACTTCATGACACGCCAACGTCCGTCGTACGCAATGCCGTTCCCACCGGAGGGAGACGGGGCGCACAACGCGGCGGCCGCCGCCTGCGAACAGGCGGCGGCCGAGGTGCGGGGGGTGGCGGTCTTCGGTGGTCAGCAGCGGTAGTCGACCAGGTCGAACGACGCGTAGTGGTCGGCCGTGTAGTAGTCCTCGTCCGTCTTCTTCCCGGTCACGATGCGGCGGGCGCCGCGGGTGCTGGAGCCGGGGGTCTTGACGGTGTACTCGTGGTAGTAGCCGGTGGACTGGGACGGCAGGATGCCCTCGCGATTCTGGAAGACGGTCCCGTCCTGCGGGTACGGGTAGGGGCCGCCGGAGGCGATCAGGTCGAGCGTGTCATGGGCCTGTGAGGGCAGGTCGGAGTAGCAGATGTCTCCGACGGCCGCGATCTGGGAGACCGACGCGACGGCCTGTGGGGCGAGCGGTGCGGCCGGGGCGGACGCGACGGCCGGGCCGCCGATGAGAAGGCTCGAGGCGAGCGCGCCGAGCACACCGATGCGGGCGATCCGTGGGGGGATTCTCATGCCTTACAGCATGACGCGCGTAGACCATGACATGTCAATGCCAAATGAAAGGAGTTTCCCTGGAGTTCACAGGACCCGCGCGAAGCGCCGGGAGAAGTGATGGAGACGTAACGCCGCGAGCGCCTTTGCCTCAGAGGCAAAACTTTTGCCCGAGAGGCGAAAACTGGTTATACCGGAGGCATGCTCCCGCCTCCTGAGGGGCCCGCCGACGGGCCTCCCGCCGAGCTGCCCTCCGTCGCCCCGCGCCTGCGCGACCTGCGGCGGCGCAGCGGCCTGACGCTCGAATCCGCCGCCCGGCTGGCCGGGCTCTCGCCCGCGCATCTGTCCCGCCTGGAGACCGCCCGGCGCCAGCCGTCGCTCCCCATGCTGCTGGCCTTGGCCCGTACCTACGGCACCACGGTATCGGACCTCCTGGGCGAGGTGTCGCCGGAACGGGACCCGATCCTGCGGGCCGACCGGATGGAGGCCTCACGGACGGGCGGCTGGACGTACTGGCGGGCCGGCGGCGGCGGCCGGGCGATGCAGGCGCTGCGGGTGCACGTACCGGCGGGGCCCGGCCCCCAGGAGGACCTGGTGCGGGTCCACCCGGGCGAGGAGTGGCTGTACGTCACCCGGGGCCGGCTGCGGCTGACGCTCGGCGAGACCGTCCATGTGCTCGCCGTCGGCGACGCGGCCCACTTCGACTCGCTGACCCCGCACCGCATCGCCGCCGCCTCGTCCGGAGGCGTGGATCTGCTGTTCGTCCACACACTGCTTCAGAGCGGCACGGCCGACCTGTGCCTCGGCGACGCCGTCCGCGGAGGGAGGCACAACGCGCCATGACCGACGCCGACAACACCCTGGGCACCACGCCGGGCACCGGGGCCGCACAGAACAGCGGAACCGCACAGACCGGCAAGGTCGTGCGGGAGGAGGACCGGGCCCCGATGGGGTTCACCATCCGCGTCTTCATCTATCTCGTCGGCGTTCACTTCATCGCCGGGTTCCTCTTCCTGCTGTTCTACCTGGCCGGGGCGAAATAGGCCGGGGCGAAATAGCCCGGCCCTCCGGAGCGGCCCCCGGGCGCGGCGCAGTCACCCCGCGCGGGTGGAGAACAGCCCGCCCGTCGGCCCCTGCTTGTCCCCGCCCTGCGCCTTCTTCAGCGCGTTGGCCAGGCCCTCCATGGTCAGCGACTGGAGGATCACCCGGCCATTGCCCTCCAGAGTGGCCAGGGACAGGCCCTCACCGCCGAACACCGCGTTCATCAGGCCCTGGCGGTTGAGCCCGCCGATGCGCTGGACGCCGTACTGGATGCCCTCCTCGAAGGCCACGATGCAGCCCGTGTCGACCTCGATCCGGCCGCCGAAGTCGGCGGGGTTGAGGTCGATGAAATTGCCCGCGCCGCAGATGATCACCGTGCCGCGCCCGGTGAACTTCTCCAGGATGAACCCCTCGCCGCCGCTGCGCCCCGTCCTGCCGCCCTGGAAGGCGATGCCGAACTCCACGGTCGACTCGGCCGCCACGAAGGCGTCCTTCTCCGCGAACCAGGCGCGGCCGCCGTCCAGCTCCAACGCCCGCATCTCCCCGGGCAGCACGCCCGCGAACCCGACGGTGCCCTCGCCGCCGGTCGAGGTGAAGTACTGGAAGGCGAGCGACTCCCCCGCCAGCGCCCGCTGGCCCACCTGCATGGCGGTGCCCATGGCCTGGCGCAGCATGCCGCCCATGCCACCGCTTCCGCCGCCGTCCCCGTTGCCCCCGGCGGCCTGTCCGCCGCCCGCGCCGGGCCCGGACAGCCGGGTCTCCATCGTCACGTTCGACGTCTTGAACAGGAACTTTCCTGCCTCGCAGTAGACGGTCTGGCCGGGCTGGAGGCTGCAAACCGCCATCTGCATGGCGTTGCCGACGATCTCTTGGCGCAGGGTCACAGCAGGACTCCTCGGTACGGACATGGCGGATATATCGCAATGGCCAACGCTCGACCCGAGGCCCTGGGTTCCACCGGAGAAACGCGATCGCGGTCACAGGCCGACGGCACAATAATCCCGATCATGGACACAGGCACCGGCATGGACCGGGCATGGCTGGGGCGCCCCTGGACGTGCGCCCCCTCTTCCCCGTCGACCGCAGCGCCCTGCTCGATCTGCTGACCGCCCTGGACCCGGCGGACTGGCGGCGCCCCACCGTCTGCCCCGGGTGGGACGTGCACGACCTGGTGGCCCACCTCCTCCACGATCACCTCCGCCGGCTGTCCGGCGGCCGCGACGGGCACCCGGGGTCGCCGTTCGGCCCCGGCGAGACGCTGCCGCGGTTCATCACGCGGACCAATGAGGACTTCGTCCGCGTATCGCGGCAGCTCAGCCCGCGCGTGCTGACCGAGCTGCCGGCCACGCTCGGCCCGCGGCTCGACGACTTCTGGGCCGGCCTGGACCCCGCCGCGCCCGCCGGCCTGGACGTGTCCTGGGCGGCCCCCGGGGCGCCCGCCCCGAACTGGCTGGACACCGCCCGCGAGTACACCGAGTTCTGGGTCCATCAGCAGCAAATCCGCGACGCCGTGGACCGGCCGGGCGCCACCGGCCCCGAGCTGCTGCACCCCGTGCTCGACACGTTTCTGCGCGCCCTCCCCCACACCCTGCGCGCCCACCCGGCCCACGGCGGCGCGACGGTACGGATCCTGGTGCCCGGCCCGGGCGGCGGGGCGTGGACGGCGGTACGCGACGGCGACCACTGGGCGCTCCGCACCCCCGCCACCCCGGACGACCACCCCACCACCCCGGCGACCGCGGAGGTCGAGCTCGCCGCGGACACGCTGTGGCGGCTGGCCACGCGCGGGATCACCCCGCGGGAGGCGCGGCGCCGGGCCACGGTGCGCGGGGACGAGAAGCTGGCGCGGGCCACGCTGACGATCCTCGCGATCGTCCGCGAGCCGGAGCCGGAGCCGGAGATCTGACCCCGTCCGGCCCAACGGACAAAAAATTTCCGGCCGTTGTGACAGAACCGCCGCGGCGGCCGCGTCTACGGGGTGGTCGGCCGTACTTCTTCGGCGGCCATCGGACTCGGCCCCACTGGGACCGGGGTCCGAGGCGATCGATTCACCGAGAGGGGGAGCCGTCGATGACCGCAGTCGACGACGCCTTCCCGCGCGACCCCGCGACGCGCCACCGAGCGGAGAGCCGGGCCACCCAGGTCCACGCCGCCGCCCACACCACCGCCCGCGAGGTCAGCTCCGGCGGCCACTCGACGTTGCGCCACACCGTCGGGCCCAGCCGGCCGGACCACCATTCCGCCGCCCCGGCGACGGCGCGCGCCGCCAGCGTCGCGCAGATGTCCGGGAGGTCCGCATGAGCGACGAGGAGTTCGACGCGCGGGCGGATTTCATGGCCTGGTGCCGTGAACACACCCAGCCGCTCCGGCTGACCGCGCGTCGGCACGCTCGCGACCACCAGGCCGCGGACGACGCCGTACAACATGTGTTGGAGAGCCTCTGGAAGAAATGGGATGACGCTGACCTTCGCCGGAAGGTCAGGAACACACCCGGATACGCCCAGCGCTGCGTGATCAACGCCTGGCGCTCCATGGAGCGCAGCGAGACCGCGGAACGCGAGCGTCTCAAGAAATACGCCTCCGGCGAGCTGGTGCCGGAAACGCAGGATCTTTACTCCGACATCGAGTGGAAGCTGAGCCTTCCGCCCATGCTGGAAATGCTCAACCCCACCTGGCGTTCAGTCATTGAACTGCGGTACCAGCAGGGCAGGTCGTTCCCCGAGATCGCCGCGATCATGGGCATCTCCGAGTCGACCGCCCGCCGATTCGACAAGAGGGCGCTCATCGCCCTCGCGGAAGCCGAACGGGCGTGGGGAGAGAAAGGAGGCGGGGATGGACGTCGTTGAACGTCTCGCCCTGGCATCCCAGCACGCTTCCCCGGATTCGGTTCGGCCCGACGCGGAGACCTTCCTGGCTCGGGTGTTCCCCGAGCTGGGATTCGTCTCTTCAGCGGTTTCCGCCACGGGGGTCGGCCACAGCGCGGCCGGCCCCCGGCGGGCCGAATCCGAGGAGGACCTCGTTCAGGGGTACGCGATACCGCCCGGCGCGAGCCGGGAGGAGCTGCTGGACGAGCTGAGAGAGATCACCCGGAATCACGAGGGAAAGGATGGTGCAGGACTCCGACGTATCGCGGAACTCGTGGAACTCCTGGACGGCGAAGAAGCGGCCTACGCGTGGTGGCGCCACGCAGCGCAGGCCGGCGACGAAGTAGCGGTCGCTGTCGTCGAGGAACTGCACGCGGAGCAAGAACTCTCAGGAGAACGACCCAGCGTTCTTCCGATGACGATTCGCCCGGCCCTGACACGGGGGGCAGGACCGAGCGAGACGTGACGCAACAAGTACGCGGGCGGTAAACAGGGGTTGCCGCGCGCGTTTCGGGGGAGGGGCCCGGTCTCGACAGCAGGGGGAAAAGTCGAGACCGGGCCCCGCTGTATTTATTCCTCAGCCGCACACATGCTTTCTGACGTAATTCCCTCCCCGGCCGCGTCTCCTCTATGAAGACACCGAGGAGGCAAGCAGTGCCCAGGACAGGCGAAAGCACACGCAGGCAGTGGAACTCCGAGCGGAAATACTCGCGATACGCGAAGAAGGGGCTCGGCATCGCATTCGGCGCCACGATCAGCTCACTGGTCAAGCTGGGCTGGGAGCATGTACGCCGGGAGTACGGCCTGTGATCATCCGTCCCGACCCCGAGGGGAGCAGCACGATGGCAGACGACGCGGCGGCGAGGGCCCGCACGATGTGGCCCCTGTTCGAGCCGATCCACGCGGTCACCTACTTCGCGCCGGAGGCCCTGGCCGCGTACGAGGACGCGGGCCTCCGCGGCTTCTGGCGCGGCTACTTCGCGGGCCGCGCCGCGCCCCTCGGCCCGGTCGGGCCCGGCCCCGTCGTGGCCGCCTTCTTCGGCTTCGCGCCGGCCATGGTCGCCCGCGCCCTCCCCGCCGTCTGGGGCCTGGCCGCTCCCGAGCGTGCCTTGGAGCTGCGCCGCACGGGCGCCACGGCCGCGCTGGCCCGCCTGCTCGCCGGGCACGAGCGCGCGGTGGAGCGAGCCGCCGAGGCCCTGGCCCCGCGCGCCGCGGACCTGGACGGCTCCGGGCGCGTCCTGGCCGCCGCGAACGGCACCCTCGGCTTCCCCGACGACCCCCTGGGGCGCCTCTGGCACGCCGCCACCCTGCTCCGCGAACACCGCGGCGACGGCCATGTCGCGGCCCTCGTCGCCGCCGGTCTCGACGGCTGCGAAACCCTCGCCCTCCGCGCCGCCGTCGACCTCCCCCGCGCCGAACTCCAGCCGGTCCGGGGCTGGACCGACGCGCAGTGGCAGGCCGCCGAGCAGCGCCTGGCCGAACGCGGCCTGCTCGCCCGGGACGGCTCAGCGACGGACGCCGGGCGCGAGACCCTCCGTACGGTGGAGGCGGCGACGGACCGGGCCGCCGAGCGCCCCTGGCAGACGCTCGGCCCCGACGAGGCGGCTGACCTGGTGAGCCTTCTGACGCCCCTCGCGACCGCCTGCGGCTCCGCGCTCCGCTTCCCCAACCCGATCGGGGTCCCGAAGCCGACGGGGTGAGCGCTCTCGCGCCTGGCTCACTGGGTCCCGAAGTCGTGAGCGGTGCCGTTGGCCACGGCCTGGAGCTTGTCCGGGTTGGCCACGTTGTGGATGGTGGTGATGCGGCCGTCGGGGTCGAAATCGAAGGTGACGGTGGCGATCACGCGGTCCGGCCCGCTGAACACCACGCCCGGCCCGCCGTTGATCTCGACGAGTTCGGCTTTCATGTCGGCGGGCTCGATGCCCTGGTAGGTGACGGTGCCGATGGCGGCGAACCAGTTGGCCACCGTGGAGGCGCCCACGACCGGGAGCAGGGCCTGACGGACCTTCCCGCCGCCGTCGGTCCACAGCGTGACGTCCGGGGACAGCAACTCCATCAGGGCATTGACGTCACCGCCGGTCGCGGCGGCGAAGAACCGATCGGTGACCTCGCGCTGCCGCGCCCGGTCCGCGGTGAAGCGCGGCCGCCGGGCCCGCACATGCTCACGGGCACGGTGTGCGGCCTGCCGCACCGCGGCTTCGGAACGCTCCACCGCCTCCGCGATCTCGGCGTGGCTGAAGTCGAAGACCTCCTTCAGCACGAACACCGCGCGCTCCAGCGGGCTGAGTGTCTCCAGTACCACCAGCATGGCCATCGACACCGACTCGGCGTCCGCGACGGTCTCGGCGGTGTCGCCGATGGTGAGGATGGGCTCCGGCAGCCACGGCCCCACATAGGTCTCGCGCTTGTGCCGGGTGGAGCGCAGCCGTGCCAGCGCCAGATTCGACACGATCCGCGTCAGATACGCCTTGGGGTCGGCCACCTGCGAGCGGTCGGCGGCCGACCACTTGATCCAGGCGTCCTGGACCGTGTCCTCGGCATCGGCCGCGGTGCCGAGGACACGGTAGGCCACCGAGAACAGCAGATTGCGATGCTGGTTGAACACCTGCTGGTCGGCGTCCGGGGAGGGGTGGGTCATCTCGACCCCCGGATGCGGGTGAAGCGGCCGCCACGGGGCCAGAACGCGCCCGAAGCGGGCATCTTCTTCATACGGCCATAGGTCGGCCAGGGCGAAGCAGTCACCGTCTCCTTATACCTGGCGGCAAACCTGCCGGTCAGATACGCCCGCCGCGGGCTGTCGTCGGGGTGGGTGAACTGCACCACGGCGTCGTTGCGGCCCAGGCTCACCGGGGTGTGGTAGTAGCCGAAGCGGAACGGCTTGGGCTCCTTGCCCTTCAGCACCCGGTCGATCGACAGCGCGGCGTGCACACCGGTCGGCATCCCGCCCTGGCAGGTGCCGTGCATCAGGCCATACCCCTGGCGGATCGCCGCCGCGTCACCCACCGCGAACACCTCCGGGTGCGACACCGACCGCAGCGCGGTGTCCGTGACGACCCGGCCGCGCTCATCGACAGCCAGCCCCGCGGCGGCCGCCAGCGGCGACACCCGCGTACCACTCGTCCACAACACCACATCCGCGGCGACGCTCTCCCCACCCGCCAGCTCGACCGCATCCGGCAGCACCTTCGCCACCTCGACCCCGCTACGCACCTGAACACCCAGGCGCTGGAGCGCGGCCCGCATGTACGCCCGGGCCTTCGGGTTCATCGCCGCACCAGGCTCACCCCGGCCCAGCAGCACCACATTCAACTCCGGGTACCGCTCCGCGATCTCCGCCGCCGACTCCACACCCGTCAGCCCACTCCCGCCGACCACCACCGTGCCCCCGCCACCGAGCCGCCCCAGCCGCCCGGCCAGCACCTCGGCATCCTGCGGGCTGTTCAGGGTGTAGGCGTGTTCCTCAACACCCGGCACCGTGGCCGTGTCCGCCACACCACCCAGCCCGTACACCAGCGTGTCGTACTCCAGCACCCGATCGTCATCGACCCGCACCGTCCTCGCCCCGGCGTCCACCGCCGTCACCCAGCCGCGCACGAACTCCGCCCCGGTCCCCTCCAGCAACTCCGGGATGCTCAGCTCCGCGAGCTGCTGCCCGGTCGCCGTCATGTGCAGCCGCAGCCGCTCGGTGAACCGCTCCTGCGCGTTCACCACCGTCACCCGCACGCCCTCGCGCCCCTTGACCCGGGCCGCGAGCTGAACCGCCGCGGCCATCCCCGCGTAACCCGCCCCCAGAACCACCACACGGTGTGCGCTCATCGTTCCGTCCTCCCTCATCGCCTGCTGACGACCACGAGATGCAAGCAGCCAGCGCGAACGTGACATGAGGTCGATGTGACGCGCGACACAGCGACTGACAGGAAGGTTCCGGCAGTCGAGAATCACCTCGAAGGGGCGGAGTGGTGTGAGTGCTGAGGCCGCGGCGATCAACCTGGGGCGGACGCTGGCGACGCGCGTCGTCCGGATGTGGCTCGACCCGCGTACGCGCGAGCAGGAGAGCCGGATGGACATGTCCGCGCTGATCCGGCGGCGGATACCGGGGCTGCGGGCCCAGCGTGGCGTGGAGCGGCAGTTCGAGCAGATCGCGGACGCGGTCGCGGCGCGGCTTGAGCCCATCTGCGGGCATGAGTTCCGCGGCCTGGACGAGGGCGGACGGCGGGCGGCGCTCGACGCCGTGACGGCGGCCTTCGCCCACGCGGACCTGTCCGACGAGGCGATCCTCGGGTCCGACGCCAACCCGGCCGAGCTCGCCCGCCGGGTCCGTACCGCCGCTTCCCCGCCGACCGGGCTGAGCGAGGCGGAGACGCGCTTCTACGAACTGCTGCTGGCCGAGTGCTGCGACTGCTATGTGCAGACCCTGCGCCGCCTCCCGGTCTTCACCGAGCGCGGCGTCACCGAGCTGCTCGGGCGGGTCGGCGAGCTCGGCTCGGAGCTGAGCCGGGTGCTGGAGCGGCTGCCCGTCAGGTCGTTGTACGCGCCGCAGGGCGCGGATCAGGACGCCGCCTTCCGCCGGGAGTATCTGGAGTTCATCAGCCGCACCATGGACGAGGTGGAGCTGTTCAGCTTCACGGCAGGGCAGGCGCCGCGCACCAAGCTGTCCGTCGCATACATCAGTCTGCGCGTCAGCACGGACGAGGCGCGGGCAGCGCGGCGGACGGGCCACGGGTCCGTCGACCGGTTACGGACGGGCATCGGCGCATGGGACACGGCCGAGCAGGAGTCGCCGACGAGCGTACGGGTCGAGGCGGCACTGAAGCAGGCGCCACGTGTGCTGTTGCGCGGGGAAGCGGGCTCCGGGAAGACGACGCTGCTCAACTGGCTGGCCGTCACCGCGGCACGGTCTGGGTGTTCTTCGGCATGTGCCATGGCCCTTACCCAGGCCCGCTCGACCTGTCCTCGCTGGCCGGCCGCCCGGCCCACCCCCGTCTGAGCGTCGAGGTGGGCACAACGCAGGTCGTCACGGGCGCCGACCGCCTCGGGCCGGGCGTGCAGGTCCGCTACCGGTGAGGTTCACCCCCGCCCAGCTCCGCGTACCGCGCCGCGAGCCGCTCCGCGCCCGCCTCCGTGAGCGTGCCGTGCAGCCGCAGGCGGGCGACGCCGCCGTCCGGGAAGATGTCGATGCGGACGTGGGTGGCGGGCGCGGCCCCGGCGAGTTGGAAGCGGTGGACGGTGTCGGGCTGGAGGCGGGTGCGGGGCAGGAGTTCGGTCCAGCCGGGGGCCGAGTGGTCGGCCGGGTCGGCGCCGGCGGTGGCGTCGAGGGCGTAGAGCGCGGCCCAGCCCGGGGCGTTGCCCTTGTAGCAGCCGGTGTCGATCTCGACGGCCCGGATCCGGGCCTGTTCGGTGAGCCGGTAGCGGACCCAGTCGTGGCCGTGGTCGCGGCGGCGGCGGGTCTCCCAGCCCTCGTCCATCTTGCGGGAGCGGCCGGGCTGGATGGAGTTGGCGGGCGGGGAGTAGAAGCGGTCGGAGGCGTCCTCGGCGGCGCCGCCGTTCTCCAGGGCGGCCAGGTCGAAGGTGCCGAGGGCGGTGAGCCAGCCGGGGTCGGGGACGGCCTCGCCGTGGACGCGGAGGCGGGCGATCCCGCCGTCGGGGTGCTGCTTCAGCCTGAGGTGGGTGAAGCGGCGGGCCACCGCGACCGGGAAGCCGTTGGCCGCGTGGCCGCCCACGGGGGTGCGGGGGACGAGTTCCGTCCACTGCACCCCATCGGCGAGCAGTTCTTCGGGGGAGGGGGTGCCCGCCACCGATGTCGCCTCGACGCCGACGGCCTGCGGGTAGTTGCCGCGGAAGTGGGCGGTGTCGACGACGATGCCGTGGATGACGCCGGGCGTGCCGAGGCGGATCAGCGCCCAGTCGTGGTCCTCGCCGGCGGGGTGCGGGTGCTCGGCCGAGGCGCCGCGCCGGCGGCGGGTCTCCCAGCCGTCCATGACCTTGCCCTTGTGGCCGAAGTCCTCGGGGTCGAAGTGCGGGGCCTCGGGCCGCAGCAGGTTCTCGCGCTCGGCGAAGAACTCGTCGTTGGCCGCGATGACGCTCGCGCCCAGCCGCCGGTCGGCCAGGTCCGCGAGGTGGGTGAAGGGGAGGTCCGCGGTGCGGTAGTCGGCGTACGGGTCGCCGCCGCCGTAGGGGCTCGCGTCGCCGGTGAAGCGGGGAATGGGCGCGGTCATGCGGTGTGCTGCCTTTCCAGGAGTCGGCCGGTGGGTCCGGTGGGTGCGGCCGGGGCGCCGTGGTCGGCGATCTTCCGGCCGCGCAGCCAGGTGGACCGCACGACGCCGTACAGGGTCTTCCCTGCGTAGGCGGTGACCTGATTGCGGTGGTGGAGCGCGGCCGGGTCGACGGTGAAGGTCTCCTCGGGCGCGAGGACGGCGAAGTCGGCGTCGCGCCCGGGTTCGATGGCGCCCTTGTGCGCGAGGCCGACCAGCGCGGCGGGGGCGGTGGACATCCAGCGGGCGAGGTCGTGGAGCGTACGGCCGCGGCGGCGCGCCTCGGTCCAGACCGCGGGGAGGCCGAGCTGGAGGGAGGAGATGCCGCCCCAGGCCTGTCCGAAGTCGCCGACCTTGAGGTCCGCGGTGCACGGCGAGTGGTCGGAGACCACGCAGTCGATGGTGCCGTCGGCCAGGCCCTGCCACAGCGCGTCCTGGTTGGCGGCCTCGCGGATGGGCGGGCAGCACTTGAACTCGGTGGCGCCGTCGGGGACTTCCTCGGCGGTCAGGGTGAGGAAGTGGGGGCAGGTCTCCACCGTGACGTCGATGCCCTCGCGCCGGGCGGCGGCGATCAGCGGGAGCGCGTCGGCGGAGGACAGATGCAGGATGTGCACGCGGGCGGCGTGCTTGCGCGCGAGTTCGATCAGCCCCGCGATGGCCCGGTTCTCGGCCTCGCGCGGGCGTGAGGCGAGGAAGTCGGCGTAGCGGGGGCCGCCGGGGCTCGGGGCGCGGTCGATCAGCTGGGGGTCTTCGGCGTGGACGATGAGCAGGCCGCCGAAGCCCGCGATCTCGCCGAGCGCCGCGTCGAGTTCGGCGGGGGCGAGCTGGGGGAACTCGTCCACGCCGGAGTGGAGCAGAAAGCACTTGAAGCCGAGGACACCGGCGTCGTGCAGGGGTTTCAGGTCCCGTACGTTGCCGGGGACGGCGCCGCCCCAGAAGCCGATGTCGATGTGGGCCGCGGCGCGGGCGACGGCGCGCTTGAGCTCCAGCGCCCGGACGGTGGTGGTGGGCGGGATGCTGTTGAGCGGCATGTCGACGAGGGTGGTGACGCCGCCGGCCGCGGCCGCGCGGGTGGCGGAGGCGAAGCCCTCCCATTCGCTGCGGCCGGGGTCGTTGACATGGACGTGGGTGTCGACGAGGCCGGGGAGGAGGGCGTCGTCCCCGAGGTCCTCCAGGCGGGCCGCGGGCGGGACGGCCGTGTCGTACGGCAGGACTGCCGAGATCGTTCCGTCGGCCGTGGCGATGGCGACCGATGCCGCGCGTGTCCCCTCCGGGGTCACCACACGGGTCGAGCGCAGCACCAGATCCGGATCCGCGTCGGACATCCGCACCCTCCGATCTTCCGCAAAGCGGAAACAACTTTCTGCTCTACGAGTTTTCACCGAGCCGCCCGCCGGGTCAAGACCCGACAGGCCGAGGCCCGTCCGCTCCCCAAGCGACCGTTCATAGAATGGAAGTGGATTTTCGGAGCGCAGAACCTGGCCGCCCAGGGGCGGGTAGGCTGCCCGTTGGCCGGTCGGCCGGGGCGGGACAACCGCGGGAGGGCCGGCCCCACCCGCCGCGAAAGGAATGCCGACGTGCCGTCCGCCGAGCCCAAGACCGCCGCTGCCGCCTCCGGCGGCGTCCAGTCCCTCGAGCGAGCCTTCGATCTGCTCGAGCGGATGGCGGACGCCGGGGGCGAGGTCGGGCTGAGCGAGCTCTCCGGCAGCAGCGGGCTTCCGCTGCCCACCATCCACCGCCTGATGCGCACCCTGGTCGCCTGCGGCTATGTGCGGCAGCAGCCGAACCGCCGCTACGCGCTCGGCCCCCGGCTGATCCGGCTCGGCGAGAGCGCCTCCCGGCTGCTGGGCACCTGGGCCCGGCCGTATCTGGCGCGGCTGGTGGAGGAGACCGGCGAGACCGCGAACATGGCGCTGCTGGACGGCGACGAGGTGGTGTACGTGGCGCAGGTGCCCTCGCGCCACTCGATGCGGATGTTCACCGAGGTCGGGCGGCGGGTACTGCCGCACACGACGGGCGTGGGCAAGGCGCTGCTGGCGCACACGCCCGCCGATGAGGTGCGCGCGCTGCTGGCCCGGACCGGCATGCCGGCCGCCACCCCGAAGACGATCACCTCGCCGGACGAGTTCCTGGAGGCCCTGGGCCGGGTGCGCGAGATGGGCTACGCGGTGGACGACAACGAGCAGGAGATGGGCGTGCGCTGCCTCGCGGTGGCCGTGCCCGACTCGCCCACGGCGGCGGCCATCTCGATCTCGGGCCCGGCCGGGCGGGTGACGGACGAGGCCACGGAGGACATGGTTCCGATCCTCAAGGAGGTCGCGGCCCAGCTGTCCTCCGCGCTCGCCAGCACGGGATCGGCCTGACGGTACCCCCCCCGGCCTCCCGACTCCCCTCAGTCCTCAGCCCTCAGTCCCTGCCGACTCCCCTTCCCCGCGGCTGCGGCACCTCGCCGAAGAGGTCGATCGCCGCGCGCACCCCCGTCAGCGCGGCGGCCAGTGCGCTCACCGAGCCGAGCGCGCCCGCGATGAGCAGCAGCGCCCGGCGCAGCCGGGGCACTTCGGGCACTCCCTCGCGCGCCATGGCGTCCAGCGCGGCGAGTTCGTCGTCCGCTATGGCCCGGTCCGGCAAGTCGGCCGGGTGGGCGGCCAGTTCGCGCCGCAGCCGGGCGACGGCCCGGCGCAGCTCCGTCGCTCTGGGATCCTCCTCGGTGCAGCCCACTCGGCTGTCCTCCACGACCGCGGCGCCCTCCACTGACCAGGCGCCGGGTGTCGTCCGGAGCCTCATGTGATCGTCGGACATCACTGTCCTGCTCGCCCTCGCGCGGCTTTGCACGAAGCCTGCCCCCTTCTCCCCACGGCCCCTGGACGCGCCGATCGGACGCGAGAGGCCGCGGATCAGTTAACGCCACTCTGTGCACGACACGCCATACGGAGAGCGAAAATCAGACCGGGTACCACAGGGGGATCTTGAAGGGACGAGCGGGAGAAACAATGCCCATGGATCGCACATCGCATGAAAAGTCCCAGGTCGCCGGGTTGCTGCTGGCCGCGGGCGGCGGCAGGCGGCTGGGCGGGCGGCCGAAGGCTTTGCTGGCCCACCGGGGCAGGCCACTGGTGGAGCACGCGGCGCGGGCGCTGCGGGAGGGCGGCTGCGCCCCGGTGCACATCGTGCTGGGGGCGGGCGCCGAGGCCGTACGGGCCAGGGCCGAGCTCCCCGGGTGCACGCTGGTCGACAACCCGGACTGGGCCGAGGGCATGGGCTCCTCGCTGCGGGCCGGCCTCGCCTCGCTGGCCGGTACGGGCGCGCGGGCGGCGCTGGTGATGCTCGTGGACCAGCCGGGGATCGGGGCCGCGGCGGTGGCCCGCGTCGCGGCGGCGTACGACTCGCCGTCGTGCCTGGTCGCGGCGGTGTACGACGGGCTGCGGGGCCATCCGGTGCTGTTCGGTGCCGAGCGGTGGGGGGATGTCGCGGCGAGTGCGGTGGGCGATCGGGGGGCACGCGCTTATCTGAAGGCTCATCAGTCGGCGGTCAGGCTCGTCGACTGCTCCGATGTCGCCCGGCCTGACGACATCGACACCCCGGAGGACCTGGGGCGGCTGGAGTGAGGCCAACAGGACGTTGAAGTTCCGCCATGAGGAAATTAGTATCCACAGAACAGAAGACGGAAGCTCACGTATTTCGCCGTGTGTCGCCCGAGGAGTGACCGCCCATGTCCGCACCAGCACCGTCCCCGCTGGCCATCGTCGACGCCGAGCCGCTCGAGCGGCAGGGAGAGGTGCTGACCGACTCGGCCCTGGCCTTCCTGGCCGAGCTCCATCACCGCTTCACCCCGCGCCGCGACGAGCTCCTCGCCCGCCGCGCCGAACGCCGCGCCGAGATCGCCCGAACCGGCACCCTTGACTTCCTCCCGCAGACCGCCTCCATCCGCGAGGACCCCGACTGGCGCGTCGCCCCCGCCCCGGCCGCCCTCGACGACCGCCGGGTGGAGATCACCGGCCCCACCGACCGCAAGATGACCATCAACGCCCTCAACTCGGGCGCCAGGGTCTGGCTCGCCGACTTCGAGGACGCCTCAGCCCCGACCTGGGAGAACGTCGTCCTCGGCCAGCTCAACCTCATCGACGCCTACGAGCGCCGCATCGACTTCACCACCCCCGAGGGCAAGGCGTACGCGCTGCGCCCCGCCGAAGAGCTCGCCACCGTCGTCGCCCGGCCGCGCGGCTGGCACCTCGACGAGCGCCATCTGCGGGCCGGTGACCGCGCCGTGCCCGGCGCCCTCGTCGACTTCGGGCTCTACTTCTTCCACAACGCCCGGCGCCTGCTCGACCAGGGCAAGGGCCCGTACTTCTACCTCCCCAAGACCGAGTCGCACCTCGAGGCCCGCCTCTGGAACGACATCTTCGTCTTCGCCCAGGACCACCTCGGCATCCCCCAGGGCACCATCCGCGCCACCGTTCTCATCGAGACGATCACCGCCGCGTACGAGATGGAGGAGATCCTCTACGAGCTGCGCGACCACGCCTCCGGGCTGAACGCGGGGCGCTGGGACTACCTCTTCTCCATCGTCAAGAACTTCCGCGACGCCGGGGCGGACTTCGTCCTCCCCGACCGCAACGCCGTCACCATGACCGCCCCGTTCATGCGCGCCTACACCGAACTGCTGGTCCGCACCTGCCACAAGCGCGGCGCCCACGCGATCGGCGGCATGGCGGCCTTCATCCCCTCCCGCCGCGACCCCGAGGTCAACGCCGTCGCCTTCGACAAGGTCCGGACCGACAAGGACCGCGAGGCGAACGACGGCTTCGACGGCTCCTGGGTCGCCCACCCCGACCTGGTCCCCGTCGCCCGCGCCTCCTTCGACGCGGTGCTCGGCGACCGGCCGAACCAGAAGGACCGGCTGCGCGAGGACGTCCGGGTCACGGCCCCCGAGCTGATCGACATCGCCTCCCTCGACGCCAAGCCCACCTCGGCCGGCCTGCGCAACGCGGTCCAGGTCGGCATCCGCTACATCGAGGCCTGGCTGCGGGGCCTGGGCGCGGTCGCGATCTTCAACCTCATGGAGGACGCCGCCACGGCCGAGATCTCCCGCTCCCAGATCTGGCAGTGGATCAACGCGGGCGTGGTCTTCGAGAACGGGGAGAAGGCGACGGCCCCACTGGTCCGCGCGATCGCGGCGGAGGAACTGGCGGCGGTCCGCGAGGAGATCGGCGCGGAGGCGTTCGCGGCGGGCAACTGGCAGCAGGCCCACGATCTGCTGCTCAAGGTCGCGCTGGACGAGGACTACGCGGAGTTCCTGACGCTGCCGGCGTACGAGCTGCTGCGCTGAGCGGGGCCTGCACGCGGCGGAGCCGCACAGGGGCTCTGTGTCCCGCCCCTTGGGGCTGGGGCGCAGAGCCCCTCCGCGTCAGGCGTCGCAGTCCATGGCCGGGAGCCTGCCGTCGTCGCCCGTGATGATCACCTCCGCGTTGCCGTCGCCGCCGTCGACGTACGCGGCCGTGCAGACCAGCTGGCGCACGGCCGTCTTCTCGAGGTCGCGCACCGCGATCGAGACCCTGACGAACACCTGGTCCGGGCCCGCCTTCACCCCCACGAACCCCCTCGACCGGGGCAGCTCCGTATGGAGCCCGGCCGCGCGCGCCTGCTCGCTCGGGCCGGCCAGCAGCATGGTGAGAACCTTGCCGCCGGGCACCACGTACTCCCCCTCCTGGCTCAGGAAGAACCCCCTGGACTCCGGGGTCAGACGGCCTTCCGAGGAGACGAAGAAGAGAATCACCCGCTGCTCGGCGTCGGGCAGGACGGTGACGGTGGCCGGGCCGCCGGCCTCGACTACATCGCTCTGCCGCACCCCGCAGCCGGTGAGCAGCGCGGCCGCCACCGTGGCCGAGCCCAGGCGGCCCAGGCTGCCCGGACGCTTCACGCCGTCACCTCCCCGCTCGTCACGGGGATCTCCACGGTGAAGACGGCGCCTCCCTGTGGGCCGTTCGCCGCCCGGATCGTGCCGCCGTGCAGCCGTACGTTCTCCAGGGTGATGGCGAGGCCGAGGCCGCTGCCCTCCGACCGGGTGCGGGCGGAGTCCGCCTTGTAGAAGCGGTCGAAGATATGCGGCAGCGCGTCAGGGCGGATGCCGGGGCCGCTGTCGGCGACCTCGGCGACGAGCCGGGGCAGCTCACCGTCCGGCGCCGGGGGCGTCTCCGTCCGCAGCCGTACGACGACCGGCGCGGCGCCGTGCCGCAGCGCGTTGCCGACGAGGTTGGCGACGACGACATCGAAACGGCGGGGGTCGAGCCGGGCCCGGATGCCGTCGGGCAGGTCGGTGACGATCTCGTCGGGGTCGGTCCAGTGGCGGCTGCTCAGGGTCTTGCGGATGGTCTGCGCGACGTCGACCTCGTCGGTGTTCAGCTCGGCGGCCCCGGCGTCGAAGCGGGAGATCTCCATCAGGTCCTCGACGAGGACCGCGAGTTTGCCGGTCTCCGCGCTGATCAGCCGGACGGCGGCCGCGGTGTCGGGGGCGAGGCGGGCCGCGTCCTCGTCCAGGACCTCGGTGACCGCGAGCATCCCGGCGAGCGGGGTGCGCAGCTCATGCGAGACGTCGGAGGCGAAGCGGCGGGCGCGCGCCTCGGCGTCCTGGAGTTCGCCGACGGATCGCTCCAGGGCGACGGCGGACTCGTTGAAGGTGCGGGCGAGGTCGGAGAGTTCATCGCTGCCCTTGACCTGGATCCGGGTGTCGAGGCGGCCCCGGCCCATGCTCTGCGAGGCCTTCCGCAGGTCGCGCACCGGGCGCAGCACGCTGCGCGCGGCCAGCAGCGCGGGGACGAGCGCCACGGCGAGCCCCGGCAGGGCCCCGTCGCGGGCCGCGGTGACCATGGCCCGGACGTTGGCCTCCTCGTCGGTCAGCGGCATCACGGCGTAGAGCACAAGACCGGTGGGGCGCACGGTCTTCCCGGCCCGGAAGACGGTCGGGACGGCGACGGTCAGCCAGGGGGCGCCGTGCTTCTCGACCCGCTGGAAGCTGCCGCTGCGCGGGCTGGCGAGCGCGGCGCGGCGCAGCTCCGGGGTGATGACGGTGGAGACGGGGCTGGTGCCGGAGGAGACCCGGACCGAGCCGTACTCGGCGAACACCACCCAGGGGTGCGGCTTGCCCTGCCGGGCGAGCTGACGCAGGCGCTCCTGAAGGGACTTGGGCTCGACGGGGAGCTGGACGCCCATATCGCTGACCCGGTCCCGGAAGGAGGAGACGGCGGTGTCCTGGGCCTGTTCGAGGATCGCGGTGCGCGCCTTGCGGTAGGTGAGGGTCGCGGTGGTGCCGGCGCTGACCGCGGCGACCAGCAGGAAGGCGAGCACGAGCCGGGTGCGCAGCCCGATGCGGGCTCTCCAGCGGGTCAACGGGGGCTCACAGCGGTCCGAAGCGGTAGCCGAAGCCCCGCAGGGTCTGTATGTAACGCGGGCTGCCGGCCACGTCCTCGATCTTGTGGCGCAGCCGCCGTACGCAGGCGTCGACCAGGCGGGCGTCGCCGTGGTAGCTGTGCTCCCAGACCTGTTCGAGCAGTTGCTGACGGCTGAAGACCTGCTCGGGCGCGGCGGTCAGATACAGCAGGAGCTTCAGCTCGGAGGGCGCGAGGGCGAGGCGTTCCCCGGCCTTGGACACGGCCAGCCCTGCGCGGTCGATGGCGAGGTCGCCGTAGAACTCGACGGCTGGGCGCCCGCCGGGCTCCTCGATGCGGCGCAGCACGGCCCGGATACGGGCCTCGATGACCTCGGTACGGGCGGGTTTGACGATGTAGTCGTCGGCCCCGGCCTCAAGACCGACCACCACGTCGAAGTCGTCGCCACGCGCGGTGAGCATGATGATCGGCAGCTGGCTGGCCTCGCGGACCTGGCGGCAGACCTGGACTCCGTTGATGCCGGGCAGCATGAGGTCCAGGAGCAGCAGGTCGGGCTGGAACTCACGGATGGCGGTGAGCCCGGCCTCGCCGGTGGCGGCGGTGCGCACCTCGTGTCCGCGGCGGCGCAGGCCGAGTTCGATCCCTTCGCGGACAGAGGGGTCGTCTTCTATGAGAAGGACGCGTGGCATGTGCGGAGTATTCCATTCCAGCAGGTGAGGCGGCGTCTGTTCAGGCGCGGCATCCGGTCAGGCGCGGCATCCGGTCAGGTGCGGCGGCGCAGTTTGCGGAACACCGCCTTGAGCGCCGCGTCCAGTTCGGTCAGGCGCAGCGGCCCCGCCAGGATCGCGTAGACCGCCGCGATGGCCGCCAGGCCCGCGGTGGCGGCGGCGACCGGGCCCAAGGAGGCCGTGCGGGTGGCCGCCAACTGGCCGTAGACGGTGGCCGGCGCGGCGGCCAGCAGCAGCCGGACCAGCGCGCCCACGGACGGCGAGCGCCACAGCCCGCCCCGCCGCACCCTCGTCCGCCCCCGCCCGCCCGGCGTGGGCGCGGGCGTCGGCGGGAGCCTGCGGTTCAGCACATACGCGGTGGCCGCCCAGCCCGCGAACAGCGCCACCGAATAGGCCCCGGCCATCCCGGTGACCGCCCAGCGCGCGGGCAGCAGCAGATACGCGGCCACGGACAGCCCCGCGTTGAGCCCGGAGATCACCAGGTTCAGCAGGAAGGGCGTGCGGGTGTCGGAGAGCGCGTAGAAGGCGCGCGAGAGGACGTACTGCCCGGAGAAGGCCACCAGCCCCGGGGCGAACGCCATCAGGGTCCCCGCCATGACCTCGATGTCGTCCGCGCCGGTCCTGCCGTACTGGAAGACGGCCGCCATCACCGGCCCGGCGAGCGAGAAGAGCGCGCAGGCGGCGGGCACGACGGCGGCGGCGCTGCTGCGCAGGGCGTACGAGACGTCCCGCCGCACGGCCGCGGTGTCGCCGTCGGCCGCCGCCCCGCTCATCCTCGGCATCAGCGCGGTGACCAGCGACACGGTCACGATCCCGTGCGGTACGGCCCACAGCAGATACGCGTTGTTGTATGCGCTGAACCCGGCGCCGTCCGTCCCCTCGGCCGCCGCGCGCTCCCCGGCCCGCGTCGCCAGCCAGGTCACCACCCAGTACGCGACCTGGTTGGTGAACACCAGCAGCACCAGCCAACCGGCCGAGCGCAGCGGCCGGGACAGCCCGCTGCCCCGCCAGTCGAACCTCGGCCGCCAGCGGAAGCGCGCCGCGCGCAGCGACGGCAGCAGCGCCAGCGCCTGGACGGCGATGCCCGCGGTCGTCCCCCAGCCGAGCAGCGCGGTCTCGCCGGGGGTGAGCGTGCCCCCGGTACCGGCCGTGGCCAGATACAGGCCGAACACGGCGATCACGACGACGTTGTTGAGGACGGGGGTCCACATCATCGCGCCGAACCGGCCCCGGGCGTTCAGCACCTGCCCCAGCAGGGTGAAGAGCCCGAGGAAGAAGATCTGCGGCAGGCAATAGCGGGCGAAGGCGACCGTCATCGTGGCCTGCCCGCCCGTGTAGTCGGTGTACGCCGCGACGATGGCGGGCGCGGCGAGCACCGCCCCGGCAGTGATCAGCAGCAGGGCCGCGGTGCAGACGGTGAGCAGCCGGTCGGTGTACGCGGCGCCGCCGTCCGCGTGTTCCTTGGCGGCCCTGACCAGCTCGGGCACGAAGACGGCGTTGAGCGCGCCGCCCAGGAGCAGCGTGTAGACGATGTTGGGCACGGAGTTGCCGACCGCGTAGCCGTCGGCGGCCAGCCCGACGCCGAGCGCGGCGGCGACGACGGCGGAGCGGACGAATCCGGTGGCGCGGGAGACCAGGGACCCGGCGGCCATGAGCGCCCCGCTGCGCAGCACGGAGGCGGGGCGGCCGGCGGGCGGGGCATGGGGCTCGTCGACCGCCTCGGCCGCCGGGTTCGCCTCGGCCGCCGGGTTCGACTCGGCCGCCGGGTTCGCCTCGGCCGCCGGGTTCGCCTCGGCCGCCGGGTTCGCGGGGGCGCTCATCGGCGGGCCAGATACAGCTGGAAGGCGCGGTACAGCGCGTGGTTGGCGGTGCCGCTCAATGGTGTCTCCCACTCCCCCAGCGTCTCGACAACCTGGCCTCCGGTGCCCAGCTTCCAGCGCAGCAGCCCGAACGGCCGTTCGTCGGGGTCGAGTGTGGAGGGTACCCCGCGCATGTCGTACACCTCCGCGCCCCGGTCGTGGGCGTCCAGCAGCATCTGCCACTGGAGGGCGTTGGAGGGGCGGACCTCGCGCCGGTGGTCGGCCGAGGCCCCGGTCTGGTACCAGACCCGCCGGCCCACCGTGATCATGGTGTGGGCGGCGAGGATCTCGCCCTGGTGCCGGGCGAGGTAGAGCCTCATCCGCCCCGGCTCCTCGGCGTTGAGCGCCGCGTACTGACGCTCGTAGTACGCCAGTGAGCGGCCGAGGCGGAAGCCGTCGCGCTCCTCGGTGATCCGCAGCAGCCGGTAGAACTCGGGGAGTTCGGCGGGGCCGCCCGACTCCACCCGCACGCCCGCCTTGTGGGCCCGGCGGATGTTGCGCCGCCACTCCTGGTTGAGCCCCTGCCACAGGTCCTCGCGGGACCGTCCGGCCAGCGGCACCCGGAAGACATAGCGGGGCTGAGCGTCCCCGTCCTCGTCGTCCCCGCCGCAGCGCTGCCAGCCGCGGGCCCGCAGCCGGTCGGCGACGGCGGTGCCCAGCGGGTCGACCTCGCTGGCGAGGACGTCGGACAGGCGCCGCCCGGGTCCGGTGCGCGCCTTCAGCGCGGCGGCGTGCCAGCCGCGGTAGGCGGGGGCGGGCCCGATGCGCACGGCGAACACGCCGCAGCCGCGCAGATGGCGCAGCAGCGGGTCGAGCCAGCCGTCGATGTCCGGGTCGGTCCAGTCGGCGACGGGCCCCTCGGGCAGATAGGCGAAGTACTTCCGGGTGCCGGGAAGCTGACGCAGCAGCACCAGCGCGACCCCGCTCAGCTCCCCCGCCCCGGGTCCGGCCTCCGGCCCCCAGCCGAGCAGCCTCGACTGCCAGCCGTCCTTCACCTCGGCCCAGGACGGGCACTGGAGAAAGCCGGGGCCCAGGGCGGAGCCGGCGCGGGACGCCAGGAAGGCGCGGTACGCCTCGGGGCTGATCGGCTCCAGCCGGGCTTCCCGCTGACCGCGGCTCGCCGTCACCAGCAGTGCTGACACTGCGCCTCCTCGGGTGCCGTTGATGGGGATGCGAGGAAGATTCACAGCCGCCCATGACCGTGCCGAGCGGCGAGTGTGACCGGACGATGACCGTTCCTGTGCGGTCGCCGTCACATGGCCACCGGTCGGCGCACTCGTCCGTGCGCATAGCCGTGCGCATGGCGAAAGGCCAGGTCAGACGGGTTGTCTGACCTGGCCTCGGGAGACGGGTCGTACGGTTGCGGTCCGTCAGTCGCGCACGGCGGCGTACGGCAGGTACGAACCGGGCTTCTCCGGGTGGTCCACGGTCCCCGACGTCCAGATCCGGCCCGTCTCGTCGGTGTCCGCCCCGATGAGGTGTCCGGCGCCGGGCGGCCGCTCCCCACGGACCAGGCGGCCGCCGTCGTCCAGGGTCAGGGTGTAGTTGCTGTCCGGGTCCACCGCGGGGTCCACGGTCTCTCCGACGATCACCGGGCGCTTGTGGTCGTCGAAGGTGATGCCGCGCAGCTCGGCGGTCTCCTTCGGCGTGGGCACCTCCTTCCAGCGGCCGCGGTCGAGGCGCAGCACCACCGGCCGCCGCCACAGCTCGTCGTCCTGGGCGAGCCCTACGGCCCACAGCTCGCCCGGCTCCCGCTCCTCGATGTCGTAGAGGTAGAAGGTCGTGTCGTCGAGCTGGGAGGGGAGCCGCTGGCGGGTCCAGGCCGTGCCGTCGAAGTGCGCGACCCCCTTGACCCCGAGCAGCCATACGTCGTCGTCCGCCAGCGGGAGGACGTTGATCGTGGAGCCGACGGCCGCCTCGGCCGGGATCTCCACGCTCCGCCAGGTCCCGTCGGAGCTCCGGGTCATCAGCAGCGGACTCTGGAGCCCGTCCTCGTTGTCGTTGAAGAGGCCGCCGCCGGCCCAGACCGTGCCCTGCGGCGAGACGGCGACCGCGTGGAAGCCGCCGCGCGCCCCGGCGGGCAGGGGCACGTCCTCCAGCTGCCAGGCGCCGCCGTCCCAGCGTTCGACGATCGGCGCGTCACCGCCGTCGCCGCCGCCCTGGGAGCCCACCGCCCACGCCTCGCCGCCGGCGCCCGCGGCGATGTCGTCGAAGCGGCCGTGCTCCACGGGCTGCGGCGTCCTGGTCCAGCCGCTGCCGTTCCAGCGCAGGGCGAGCGGCGACCAGTCGGTCACATCGATCCCGGCGGTCCATGTCGCCCCCTCGGCGCTGGAGATGTCGTAGAGGACGGCCTCGCTCAGGCCCTCCGGCACGACGGCGCGCCAGGAGCCGGGCCGGGCGGACGCCGGGGCGGCGCCGATCGCGAGCGCGACCACTCCGGCGGCCAGGGCCACGGCGAGACGGCGACGGCGGACGGCGCCGACGCGGGGTGTGGTGTCGGACAAGGAGATCCCTTTCTTCCGGTTCCTCGGATGCGGAACGCGAGGAGGCTCACAGCCGCCCGTGACCGTGCCGCGCGGCGCATGTGACCGGACGATGACCGTTCCTCTCCAGCTGCCGTCACATGGCCGCGCGGGCCGATTCCCGTGCTTTTCGCGGCTTAGAGTCCCGAGCGTCCCGTCATCTCCCCGACTCTCACGGAGGTTTCCGTTGCGCCAGATACGTGTGCGCTCCGCCGCCACCGCCGCGGCGGCCGCCGCCCTGCTGACCGCCGCGCTCAGCGGCTGCTCCTCCGGCGGCGCGGCCCCGGCGAAGGCGGAGGCGAAGGTCGACGGCGAGGGCTCGGGCGGCAGGGCGGTGGCGGTCACCGTCACGCCCCGGCGGGCGGGCGAGCCGGTCGAGGTCGCCGCGAGCGGCGGCACCCTCGCCTCGGTCACCGTCACCGACGGACGGGGCGGCAGGCTCACCGGCGCGGTGTCGCGCGACGGCCGGACCTGGACCTCGGACCGCAACGCCGCGCCCGGCACCACCTACACCGTCAAGGCGGCCACCCGCGCCGAGGGCGGGGCGGCGGGAAGCGCGAAGTCGTCCTTCACCACCGCCGCCGCGGGCCTCGTCAACAAGGTGGACTGGCGGCCGGGCGGGGACACCACGGTCGGTGTGGCGCAGCCGATCTCCCTGGTCTTCGACCGCCCGGTGAAGAACAAGGCCGCCGTCGAGAAGCAGCTCAAGGTCACCACCTCGAACAACACCGAGGGCTCGTGGGGCTGGATGAAGGACTGGTCCGGCCGGGACCGGGTGGACTGGCGGCCCAGGGAGTACTGGCGGCCGGGCACCGAGGTCACCCTGGACGCCCGGCTGAACGGCACCGACTCGGGCCGGGGCGGCGGCTGGTTCGTCCGCGACTACAAGCTCGGCTTCACCATCGGCGCCCGGCAGGTGGTCAAGGTCGACCTCGACGACAAGCGGCTCACCCTGGAGCGCGACGGCAAGGCGGTACGGACCTTCCCGGTCTCCGGCGGCACCCCCGGCGCCGACACCGGCTCATGGCGGGGCACCGAGGTGCTGATGGCGAAGGAGGGCACCATCCGGATGAACTCCGAGACCGTCGGCCTCGGCAACGCCTACGACGAGACGGTCGACTACTCGATGCGGCTGACCTGGTCCGGGACGTACGCACACGCCGCGCCCTGGAACGCCGCCTACTTCGGCAAGGCCAACAAGAGCCACGGCTGCATCGGCATGAGCGACGCCAACGCGGCGTGGCTGTACGAACACGCCCGCATCGGCGACCCGTTCGAGGTCAAGGGCGCGGAGACGAAGGGGCAGGTGGCGCTGAACAACGGCTTCGGCGACTGGAACGTGAGCTGGGAGGAGTGGCGGGCCAAGAGCGCCCTGCGCTGACCGGGGCGCATTGGCTCAGCCACTCAGCCGCCGTGCCACTCAGCCGCCCTGCCATGAGCCGCCCCGCCGCTCAGCCGTCGGCCGCGATACGGGCGAGCCGGCGGGCCTCGTCGCGGGCGCGGCGGGCGATGTCGTCCTCGTCGGCGGTCATCAGCCGGCCCGCCTCCACCACCGGGCGGCCGTCCACGAGCGACAGGGTCACCGGCGCGGGCGGGCCGAGGACCAGCGCCGCGACCGGGTCGGCGATCGTCGAGTGGCCGAGGCCGTCCAGCTTCCACAGCACCAGGTCGGCCAGCTTGCCCGGCTCCAGCGAGCCGATCTGGTCCTGCCGGCCGAGCACCCGGGCCCCGCCGTAGGTGCCGAGGCGCAGCGCCTGACGGACGTTCAGCGCCGCCTCCCGGTGCGGTCCGAGCCGGCCCACCAGCAGGGCGTTGCGCAGTTCGGTGTGCAGCTCGCCGGACTCGTTGGAGGCGGTGCCGTCCACGCCCAGGCCGACCGGCACTCCGGCGGCCAGCAGGTCGGGGACGCGCGCGATGCCCGCGGCCAGCCGGGCGTTGGACGAGGGGCAGTGCGCCACGCCCGTGCCGGTGCGGGCGAAGGCCGCGATGTCGGCGTCGTTCATATGGACGCAGTGCGCCATCCACACGTCCTCGCCCAGCCAGCCGGTCGACTCGAAGTAGTCGGTCGGGCCCATCCCGAACAGCTCGTGGCAGAACTTCTCCTCCTCCACCGTCTCCGAGCCGTGCGTGTGCAGCCGTACGCCCTTGCGGCGGGCCAGCGCCGCGCCCTCGCGCAGCAGTTCGGTGGAGACCGAGAAGGGCGAGCAGGGCGCGACCGCGATGTGCAGCATGGAGTCGAAGGAGGGGTCGTGGTGGGTGTCGATCGCCTCCTCGGTGGCGCGCAGCGCGCCTTCGGTGGTCTCGACTGCGAAGTCCGGCGGTAGCCCGCCGTCCGAGACACCCCGGTCCATGGAGCCGCGCGCGGCCGTGAACCGCACGCCCAGCTCCCGCGCCGCGCTGATCTCGGCGCCCAGCAGGTCGCCCGCGCCGCGCGGGAAGACGTAGTGGTGGTCCATGGCGCAGGTGACGCCGCCGCGGACCATCATGGCCAGCGAGGCGCGCGCTGCCTCGTGCACCATCGGCTCGTCGATCCGGGCCCAGGTGGGGTAGAGCGCGACCAGCCAGTCGAAGAGGTTGTGGTCCTGGGCCAGGCCGCGGGTGAGCCACTGGTAGAAGTGGTGGTGGGTGTTGACCAGGCCGGGGGTCGCCAGATGTCCGGTGCCGTCGACCCGGCGGACCACCCCGTCCAGGCCGGCGGGCGCGGGGCCGGGGCCCACCGACTCCAGGCGGTTGCCCGCGACCACGAGGTGGCCGTCGGCGTACTCGGTGTCATGGGCGTCGACGGTGGCGATGGCGCAGTTCTCGATGACGATGCGGTTCGGTGCGGCGGCGGTGTGGCCGGGTTCCGCGGTGTTGTTCACGTCAGTCGCCCCTTCAGTCCGTGGCGATGCGGGGCCGGACGCCGTCCCGCAGGACCGTGGCCTCGATGAGGCCGTACGGCCGGTCGGCGGCGAAGTACACCTCGTTGTCGTTCTTGAGGCCGAAGGGCGTCAGATCGACCAGGAAGTGGTGCTTGTTGGGCAGCGAGAGCCGTATCTCGTCGATCGCGGGGCGGTTGTCGATCACCCGCGCGCCCATCTCGTACAGCGTCTGCTGGAGCGAGAGCGAGTACGTCTCGGCGAAGGCGGCCAGCAGGTCGCCTCTCGCGTCTGCGTATATACGCTCCCAGTCCGGCGCCGGCTCGCGGTCGTCGCACCAGCCGTGGCGCCACCGGGCGTGCACTTCGGTGGCGAGGACGCGGTCGCGGGTCTCCGGCAGCGTGGTGTACTCGTCCTTGACGAAGCCGTGGAACTCCGAGTCGGTGGAGTTCAGGACGGTCAGATCCATGAGCCCCGAGATCACCTCCCACCGCTCGCCGTCGAAGGCGACCTGGGCGGTGCGGGTCTCCTGCCCCGAGCGCACGAAGGAGTGGCGCGCCGCCCCGGCGGTCTCGATCCGCTCCCAGCCGTACTCCTCGATCCGGACGCGGGCGGTGCGGATGGCCTCCTGGCCCGTGACGAAGTGGCGGGCGAGCCGGATGCCGAACTCCTCCGGCGAGGCGATGCCACCTTCCTTGGCGAAGGCGTACACGGTGTTCTTGGTGGTGTCGGTCGGCAGGACGTTGGCGTTGCTGCCGGAGAGGTGGACCTCGTCCATGTCGCCGGAGAGCGCCACCGACACGTTCAGGTCCCTGATGTGGTGGACGGCGCCGTCCCGCACGATCCTGACGACGCGGGTCTCCGCCTTGCCGTACTGGTTCTGGCCGAGCGTGGGCATCGGTGCTAGCTCCCTCGGTATACGGAGTAGCCGAACGGGTTGAGCAGCAGGGGCACGTGGTAGTGCTCGCCGCGCTCGACGGCGAAGACCACGACCGCCTCCGGGAAGAAGGGGGCGTGTCCCGCGCGCACGAGATACGGCTCGACCTCGAAGCGCAGCCGTGCGTGTGCGGTGCCCTCGGGGAGGGCCGGCAGATCCTTGCAGCGGCCGTCGGCATCGGTCCGGGAGACGGCGTGTGCCGCCCAGGCCGCGTCGGCCCGGCGGCGTACGGACAGCTCGACGGACACCCCGGCGGCCGGGCGGCCGAGGGAGGTGTCCAGGATGTGCGTGGACACGGAGGTGCGCGTACCGGATGCCGTGGCCATCACCCCTGCCCTCCTTCTTCCTCATGCCCGACGTCCACAAGCCGGGCCAGCCGAATGCGATTGATCTTGCCCAGCTCGGCGCGGACGATCTCGCGTTCGGTGTCCGCGTCGTTGCCGATCCGCTCGTTGAGAGCAGCCAGCATCTCCTCGCCGCCGCGCCCGGTGGCGCAGATGAGGAAGACATGGCCGTGGCGCTCCTGGTAGGCGAGGTTCAGCTCCAGCAGCTCCGCGCGCTCGGCCTCCCCCACCCCGCTCTGCTCGCGCGCCGAGGTGGCGTCGCCCGGCCTCGGCCGCCCTATGGGCGGATGCCCGGCCATCGCCTCGGCCAGGTCGGCAGCGGTCAGCCCCGCCATCGCGTCCTCGGCGGCGGCCAGCAGCGCGCCGACGCTGCCGTACGGCCGCCCGGCGGCCACCGCCGCGCCCCAGGCCCGGCTGGCGCACACCTCGCCCAGCAGCGCGGCCGCGCCCGGCTCGTCCGCTGTGTTGAACCGGGCCAGTCCCGGCGGAGCGCTGGAAGTCACACCCGCAAGCTAGGATCCGCCGCGGCAGGGCGTCAACAGTTTGTTGAAAACTTCGGGTTACAGCGAGCGGCCCGCTGCCCGGAAATCCGTGTGCCCACGGGCCGGACGGCCGGGCAGGATAGCCCCATGAGCGATGGCGCGGGCGCGATGAACGAGCAGGCGGGGGGCGGCGCGGAGCGGCCACTGGCCCTGGTCACGGGGGCGGGCCGGCGGGAGGGCATCGCCACGGCCATCGTCCTGGGGCTGGCGGAGGCCGGCTGGGACGTGGCGTTCAGCCACTGGCCCCCGTACGACCGGAGGATGTCCTGGGGAGCCCAGCCGGAGGCCGCGGGTCAGCTGCGCGAGCGGCTGGGCGCGCTCGGGGCCAGGTCGATGGCGGTCGAGGCCGACCTGAGCGACCCGGCCGCCCCGGCGGCGCTCTTCGACACGGCGGAGAAGGAGCTGGGGAACGTCACCGCGCTGGTGCTCTGCCACTGCGAGTCCGTCGACTCGGGGCTGCTGAACACCTCCGTCGAGAGCTTCGACCTGCACTTCGCGGTCAACGCGCGGGCCACCTGGCTGCTGATCAAGGAGTACGGCCTGAGGTTCCGGGGCACCCCCGGTACCGGCCGGATCATCAGCCTGACCAGCGACCACACGGCCGGCAATCTGCCCTACGGGGCGAGCAAGGGGGCCATGGACCGCATCACGCTGGCCGCCGCCCACGAGCTCGCCCACCTCGGAGTCACCGCGAACGCCGTCAACCCCGGGCCGACGGACACCGGCTGGATGACCGAGCGGCAGAAGGCCGACCTGAGCCGGGCGACCCCGCTGGGCCGCCTCGGGATGCCGCAGGACTGCGCCAATCTGGTCACGTTCCTCTGCTCCGACCAGGGCGGCTGGGTCAACGGCCAGCTGCTCCACAGCAACGGCGGCCTGGGGTGAGACGGAGGGCCCAATAGCACCTCGGGCCGCGCTGTCCGCCATGGAAACGTCGGCGGCACACTGGAGACGACGGGGCGACCGCCGGGCGGCCTCCGGGCGGTCGAGGGGCCGCGGTCTCCAGGCAGCCTTCCGGCCGGTCGGCCGATGACGGATCAGTACGGCTGGAGCGGAGATGGCTGAGGCTTCCGGCGCGGCCGCGCGGGACGGACCTGCGAGCGTGGCCTGCCAGATGGACGAGACCGGGTTGCGCCGTCTGCTCGACGGTCTCACCGCGGTCCGGGACGGCGATTTCCGCACCCGGATCCCCGAGGACTGCGACGGGCTGCTCGGTGAGATGGCCACCGTCTTCAACGGCATGCTGGACCAGCTGTCACGGTTCACCTCCGAGGTGACCCGGGTGGCCCGCGAGGTCGGCAGCGAGGGCCGCCTCGGCGGACAGGCCCGGGTGCCGGACGTGTCGGGGTCGTGGAAGGACCTCACCGAGTCGGTGAACGCCATGGCGGGGAACCTCACCACTCAGGTGCGGAACATCGCGCAGGTGGCCACCGCCGTGGCCTGCGGCGATCTCTCCCAGAAGATCACCGTGGACGCTCGCGGGGAGATCCTGGAGCTCAAGGAGACCATCAACACGATGGTCGACCAGCTTTCGGCGTTCGCCGACGAGGTGACCCGGGTGGCCCGCGAGGTGGGCACCGAGGGCAACCTCGGCGGCCAGGCCACCGTCCGCGGGGTCTCCGGCACCTGGAAGGACCTCACCGACAACGTCAACGTCATGGCGTCCAACCTCACCGGCCAGGTGCGGAGCATCTCGCAGGTGGCCACCGCGGTCGCCCGGGGCGACCTCTCCCAGCGGATCGTCGTCGAGGCCAAGGGGGAGGTCGCCGCCCTCGCCGGGGTCATCAACACCATGGTCGACACGCTGTCCGCGTTCGCCGACGAGGTGACCCGGGTGGCCTCCGAGGTGGGCACCGACGGCATCCTCGGAGGACAGGCCCGGGTGCCCCATGTGGCGGGTACCTGGAAGGACCTCACGGACAGCGTCAACTCCATGGCGAACAACCTGACCGGCCAGGTCCGCAACATCGCCCAGGTCACCACCGCCGTCGCGGGCGGCGACCTCCACCGCAAGATAGACGTGGACGCCCGCGGGGAGATCCTGGAGCTCAAGACCACCATCAACACCATGGTCGACCAGCTGTCCTCCTTCGCCGCCGAGGTGACCCGGGTGGCCCGCGAGGTCGGCAGCGAGGGCCGCCTCGGCGGGCAGGCCGAAGTGGAGGGCGTCTCGGGCACCTGGAAGCGGCTCACCGAGAACGTCAACGAGCTGGCCGGCAACCTCACCCGGCAGGTCCGCGCGATCGCCGAGGTCACCAGTGCGGTGGCCGAGGGGGACCTCACCCGCTCCATCACCGTGGACGCCTCCGGAGAGGTCGCCGAACTCAAGGACAACATCAACGCCATGGTGAAGTCGCTGCGCCAGACCACCCGGGCCAACCAGGAGCAGGACTGGCTCAAGACCAACCTGGCCCGGATCTCCGGCCTGGTACAGGGCCGCCGCGATCTCGCCGACGTCGCCGGGCTGATCATGGACGAGCTGGTACCGCTGGTCTCCGCCCAGTACGGCGCCTTCTTCCTCGCCGAGGACACTCACGACGGCGTGCGGCTGTGTCTCATCGACTCCTACGGACGTCCCGAGGGCTCCCGCCGCCCCACGCGGTTCCGGCTCGGCGAGTCGCTGGTGGGTCAGGCCGCCCGCAGCCGGCGCACCATCGCGGTGGACGACGTCCCAGCCGATTACGTCATCTCCTCCGGGCTCGGCGACGCGGCCCCCGCCAGCCTGGTCGTGCTGCCCGTCATGGCGGAGGAGCAGGTGCTCGGCGTCATCGAGCTGGCCACCACCGGCCGCTTCACCCCGGTGCACCGGGATTTCCTGGACCAGCTGATGGAGACCGTCGGCGGCAACGTCAACGCCATCATCGCGGGCGCCCGCACCGACGAGCTCCTGGGCGAGTCGCAGCGCCTCGCGGGCGAGCTTCAGGCGCGTTCGGAGGAACTCCAGGTCCGCCAGGAGGAACTCCAGCACTCCAACGCCGAACTGGAGGAGAAGGCCGCGCTGCTGGCCAGCCAGAACCGCGACATCGAGACGAAGAACCAGGAGATCGAGCAGGCGCGGCAGGAGCTCGAGGCCCGGGCCCGGGAGCTCGCCCGTGCGTCCAGGTACAAGTCGGAATTCCTGGCCAACATGAGCCACGAGCTGCGGACTCCGCTCAACAGCCTGCTCATCCTCGCCCAACTGCTGTCCCAGAACCCCGGCCGCAACCTCACCCCGAAGCAGGTGGAGTACGCGGAAGTCATCCACTCCGCCGGCTCCGACCTGCTCCAGCTGATCAACGACATCCTCGACCTGTCCAAGGTCGAGGCGGGGAAGATGGACATCAGCCCCGAGCGCTTCCGGCTGCGCCGGCTGCTGGACTCCCTGGACGCCGCCTTCCGCCCCCTCACCTCCCAGAAGGGGCTGGAGTTCCAGGTCGTCACGGCGCCCGGAGTTCCGTCCGAACTGGTCACCGACGAGTCCCGGCTGCGCCAGGTGCTCCGGAACCTGCTCTCCAACGCCGTGAAGTTCACCGAGGCAGGCCATGTCGAACTGCGGATCGAACGCGTCGACACATCCGCCGCCGACCTGCCCGACTCCGTCCGCCGCTCCAGCCGCCCCGCCCTGGCCTTCCGGGTCGGCGACACCGGCATCGGCATCTCGGAACAGCACCTGGAGAGCGTCTTCGGCGCCTTCCAGCAGGCCGATGGCACCACCAGCCGCACGTACGGGGGAACCGGCCTGGGCCTGTCCATCTGCCGCGAGATCGCCTACCTGCTCGGCGGCTCCATCCACGCCCGGAGCACCCAGGGCGAGGGCAGCTGCTTCACCCTGTACCTGCCGACCGTGCACCCCACCGTCCAGGACACCGCGGCACCGCACCCGCCGGGCACTGCCACGGCGGCCCCCGCGGCGGAGGTGCCCGGCGCCGCGCCGCCCCACAGCGTGCCACCCGCGGTGCGCCGCGTGCTGGTCGTCGAGGCCAGGCCGCGGGGGTTGCTGTCCCTACTGGCCCAGAGCGCTGTCGCCGACCTGCCCGGGGTCCCCTCGCCCGTCCAGGTGGACACCGCCACCGACCCCGGGGAGGCGGCGGCCGCACTGGCCGGCCGAACACACCACTGCGCGGTGGTGGACTGCGGTCTGCCCCGCGAGGGCGCGCGCGAACTGCTGGGTCTCCTCGACGCCGACCCGGCCCTGCGCCACGTCCCCGTCCTGGTCCACTGCGGCCACCCGGAGCCCTCGGCCGAGGAGGAGCACCGGCTCCGGGCGCGGGCCGGCGCCCAGCCGTTCGAAGTGCTCACCAGCCTGGACGAGCTGCGGACACGCATCGTGCTGCACCTGACCGCCGAGCGCCCCGGCGAGGCCCTGCCGCTGGTCCACGCCCCGAGGACGAGGCTGGCGCCCGCACCCCGGGAGGCCGACCCGCTGGCCGGCCGCACCGTGCTGATCGTCGACGACGATGACCGGAACGTCTTCGCCGTCACCGGCATCCTGGAGCTGCACGACATGCGCGTCGTGCACGCCGAGAACGGCCGTGAAGGCGTGGAGGCGCTGGCCGACGAGGACATCGACCTGGTCCTGATGGACGTGATGATGCCCCAGATGGACGGCTACGCCGCCACCGCGGCGATGCGTGCCATGCCCGGGCGGCGCCATGTACCGATCATCGCGGTCACCGCCAAGGCGATGTCCGGTGACCGGGAGAAGTGCCTGGCCGCCGGGGCGGACGACTACGTGTCCAAGCCCGTCGACGCACAGCAGCTGGTCCACTGCATGCGCCGCTGGATCGACCTGTGATGTGCTTGGGGTGGGTACCGGGCAGGCAGAGCAGCGGCCCCCCGGATCCCCGGGCCGAGGAGCAACCCCCATGGCGGAGCAGCAGCACGAGCCCTCGCGGCAGCGGCCCCCTTCCGAACCCGCCGCGCGTCCCGCACCACACGGTGAGGCCGGAGCGGCCGGGCTGGCGGCCACGGTCGACCGGCTGAGTACGGAGATTCGCGCCCTGTGGGAGGACCGCGAGGCCCGGGTCGTGGTGGAACTCGCCGAGGGCGTCCTCGTGGAACGGCTGAACTGCGCTCCGGCCGAAGCCGCGCAGCAGCTGCGGAGGCTCGCCTCCGACGCCCTGATGCCCCTGCCCGAACTGGCCGCCGACATCATCAACCAGGCCGCCTCGGACGCCACCGCGGCCGCGGCCGCGGAAGCCCGAGCCGCGCAGGCCGCCGCGTCCGGCACCGGCCGGACGGCAGAGGAAGCCGCGGGCCCGCAGCGCGAAGGGCCCGCCCTGCGGCTGCGTACGGCGGAGGCCGCCGCCATCCTGGCCGGTGACGACACCCAGGCGCTCGCCCGCGGCCTCCTCGACCGGGCCCTGAAACCATTGGGCGCCACCGCCGCCGCCGTGTGGTCGGCCGCCCCCGACGGCTCCCTCACGCTGGCCGGAGAAGCCGGGTTCGGCCCCGCCGAGGCCGCCCGCTGGCGCTATGTCCCGCCCGGGCTCGGCACCCCGGCCCAGCAGGCCATCACCGAGGACCGGACGCTGTGGATCACCGAGTCCGGCGACCCGCCGCCGCCCACCATCGGCGGCAGCGGCGGCAGCGGCGGCACACGGGCCGTCGTGCCTGCTCAAGGCGGCGGTCAGCGGGTGGGCGTCCTGGAGGTCCACTGGCCGGGCCCCCACCCCGCGCTCGCCCTCCAACGACAGCTGGATGCCTTGGCCCAGCTGTGCGCCCTGTCGCTCTCCGACCACGGCGTGGAGTCGGGCGGCCCGCCCGGCGGGGCCGCCGCCTGGCTCGTCGGACTGCTCGACGGCCTGCTGGACTCCGCCGCCCTGCTGCGCCCGCTGCGGGACCACGACGGCCGGATCACCGACTTCAGGATCGAGCACACCAACGAGCGCTTCACCGACCCGGCCGGCCGTCCCCGTGACGCGCTGACCGGGCTCCCGCTGCTGGAGGCTTATCCGCTGTTCGCCGCGGAGGGCGGCCTGTTCGAGCGGATCAAGCGGGTGCACAGCACCGGGGCCCCGTATCGCAGCCGGAGCACGGTGCTCAGGTTCCCGGGCGGCCCGGCGCCACCGGCCGTGGTGGCTGCCGTGGGGCTGGCCCGCTTCGGCGATGTGGTGCTGCTCAGCTGGCGGCTCCCGGAGGGCGACGCCCGACTGGCCGACCTGCTGGGGCACGCCCAGCGGCTCAGCCGGATCGGCGCCTTCGAGGAGAACCTGATCACCGGTGAGATCTCCTGGACCGAGCAGCTGTCCGCCCTGTACGGGCTGGAGCCCGGCGCGGCCCCGGTGCCGCTGCACCAGCTCTCCGGACATGCGCACCCCGACGACACCGGCGCCGTGCGCCGCTTCCTGCGCAGCGTGCTGCATCAGCGGAAGGAGAGCGCGATCACCTTCCGGCTCCGGCGCGCCGACGGGGTGGTCCGCCACCTGCGGGTGGTCGCCGAACCGCTCTGCGACGCCTCCGGGCTCCTGGTCGCGGTGCGCGGCGCCTACCAGGACATCTCTCCCCACCGCTGGACCGAGGTCGCGCTGGCCGCCACCCGGGACCGGCTGGCCGGTGCCGAGCAGCAGTCCGCGGAGCGTCATCGGCTGGCCCGGCAGCTACAGCGGGCGATCATGCCCCCGGAGGAACACCCGGTGTACGGGGCGGGGCTGCGGGTCGCCGTGCGCTACCGCCCGGCGGAAGAGGACCAGCGGGTCGGCGGAGACTGGTACGACGCCGTCGTGTTGCCCGATGGCCGGATGCTGCTCACGGTCGGTGACATCGCCGGCCACGGCATCGCTGCCGCAACGGGCATGGTCGTCCTGCGCAACGCGCTGCGCGGCCTCGCCGTCACCGGTGCGGGGCCGGGCCGGCTGCTCTCCTGGCTCAACAGCGTCGCCTGCTGCCTCCCCGAGCAGGTCACCGCGACCGTCGTCTGCGGCCTGTTCGATCCCGCCGCCCGGACCTTGCACTGGGCCAACGCGGGACACATGCCCCCGATCCTCGTCCGCCGTGGGAAGGCCGAAGCGCTCACGCCGCCGGACGGCGTGCTGCTGGGCGCTGTGGACTCCGCCTCGTACGAGGAGACCCGGCACGAGCTGCGGCGGCACGACATCCTGCTGGTGTACACCGACGGCCTGATCGAGCGCCGCGGCAGCAGCATCGACCAAGCCCTCGGACAGCTCCTCGCCGCCGCCGGCCGCCCGGTGGACGACCTCGAGGACTATCTGGACGCACTGCTGTCCTGCGACATCGCCGACACCGACGACGACACCTGCCTGATCGCGGTTCAACCGACCTGATCGTCGCGGTGCGCCGGGTCGCTCGTCCGGCCGCCCCCACGCGCCTTGGCCCGCTGCTCATTGGCGTAATTGATGTAGTTGTAGACCGTGAAGCGGCTGACGCCGAGCGCGGTCGCGACGGTCTCCACGCCGTGGCGCATGGCGAACGCGCCGCGCTGTTCGAGGAGGCGGACGACCGACTGCTTGGTCTTGCGGTCGAGGTCGGCGAGCGGGACGCCGTGGCGGCGGCGGAGCTCGGCGAGGATGTGGTCGAGCGAGTCGGAGAGGTGAGGGAGGCGTACGGCCACGACCTCCCGGCCCTCCCAGGAGAGGACCACGTCGTCGTCCTGGGCGTGGTCCGGGGCGACCAGCTCGCCGCCTATGGCGTCCACCAGCGGCTTGACGGCCTTGGCGAAGGGGTCGTCGTCGGCGGGCGGGGTCATCGGCCGCCCTCCTCCGGCTCGCCGGGCTCCTCCGCGACCACGTTGACCTGGAGCGAGACCCGGGTGGCGCCCGCCTCCAGGGACTTGCGGAGCAGCTCGTCGATCGTGGTCAGGACGGCCTCCGCCCGGCCCTCCGCGGTGTTGCCGAACGGGCCGACGTCGACGGAGTCCAGCGCGGCACCCTGCACGATGTCGCGGGCCACCACGGCGTGCGGGGGCACCTCGTCGAGGTCGAACGGCTCGGTGGTGAACTCAACCCTCAGTCTCACGCCGCCAACCTACTGCCCACGCGCACAAAGCGTCACGGGCTCCGGGCTCCGGGCTCCGGGCTCCGGGCCCGCAAGGCCCTAGCAGGGTGGTCGGGCCGACGCGTGCAGAACCGCCAAGTCGCTGCCCGGGGCCTCCCCCTTCCTGGAGCATGGGTGGATACCTCTCCCCCGGCCCCCGAGGGGGCCGCGACCGACCCTCGGAGCACCAGATGACAGACAGCGTGCCGGTGCGCTGCCCCGCGTGCCGCCGCGAGCAGTCGTTCACCCCGCCCACCTACCCGTGCTCGTGCGGGGCCCCGCTCACCCTCCCCGTGCTGCACGACAGTTCCCCGGAGGAGATCGAGCACCGTACCTGGGAGGCCACCTGGGTGGCGGCCAACTGCGCCGCCTGCGGCCGCCAGGGGAGCTGGCCGCAGCCGGAGTTCGGCTGTCCGTGCGGCGCGCTGGTGCGCGTCCCGGTGGCGTCGGCGCCCGATCCCACGGAGCGCGCCCCGGCCACCGCCCGCCCCCGCAACGCGGCGGCCCCCGCCGCCGGGCCGCCGGGCAGGGCCGTGCTGCGCCCCGCCTTCCAGCCGGTGACGATCCGTACGGCGCGGGACGCGGTGACCGCCGCCGCGCAGTATCTGAAGTGGCTCGGCTTCCACGGGGTGCGGCAGCCGGAGGCGGGCCAGGCGACGTCCGGGGTGGATCTGTGCGGGCCGGGGGTGGTCGCCCAGGTGGACCCGACCACCCGGCCCACCGCGCTGCGCGACATCGAGTGTCTGTGGCTGAACGGGCTCAACGAATCCGCCGTCAGCGTGCTCTTCTCGCTCGCGGGCTACGCCAGGGACGCGCGGGCGCGCGCCGACGCGCTGCACATCCCGCTGTTCATCATGGATCTGACCGGCACCCCACAGCCCGTCAACGACCCGGCGGACTCGCTGATCCGGGTGGGGCCTCCTGAACGGTGACCGCGTGCCCCGCGTTCGCGCCTTGTTCATTATGACCCGGCGGAGGGGCCCCGGGCCTCCCCTTCGGGGATGATCTTCGCCTCTCCGGAGCGCCCTACGGTGGTGGTCGATCCCCTTTCCGCGACTTTCCGCGACTTTCGCGACGCTACGGAGCGATGCCCCATGCCCTCATCCGCCTCTGCCTCCCCCGTCGACCTCACCGTCGAGCGCGACGACGTGACGCTGGCCGTACGCGACCACGGCGGCGCCGGCACCCCGCTGCTGCTGCTCCACGGGGCCTCCCGCACCCTCGCCGACTGGTCGGTCACCGCGGCCGACCTCGCCACGGACCACCGGGTGGTCTCGATGGACCTGCGCGCCCACGGCCGCTCCGGCCGCGGCGACACGCCCTGGACGTTCCCCGCCGTGCTCGACGACATCGAGGCCGTCCTGGCGGCCCTGGGCATCCCGGAGGCCATACCCGTCGGCCACTCCCTCGGCGGCATGGCCGCCGCGCTGTACGCGGACGCCCACCCGCACACCCCCGCCGCGGTCAACCTCGACGGCGTGGGCAACGGCCGCCCCGAGCAGTACGTCGGCCTGGACCGGGACACCGTGCTCGACGGTCTCGCCCGCGCCCGCCGGTTCTCCGAGGCCGCGGCGGGCATGGCCTTTCCCCCGGAGGCGCTGGAGACGACGGTCTTCGCCCAGCAGGCGGCGATGGCCAAGGCGCTGGGGATCGAGCCCGAGGTGCTCGACGAGGGCGTCCGGCGCGCGCTCGGCGAGACCCCGGAGGGGCAGCTGTTTCTGCGGCCGGAGCGGGAGCGGGCGCTGGAGATGCTCGACCGGATGGACGAGCTCGACCTCTTCCCGGTCTACCGCCGCCTCACCCGCCCGGTGCTGATCGTGCGCGCGGGACGGCTGGCGGCACAGGGCGGCGAGCTGGCGTGGTTCGACGAGCTGATGACCGCGTACGTCAAGGGCCTGGACCGCGACCTGAGCGAGCTGGCGGCCGCGCACCCCCACCTCACCCTGCACACCATCGACGCCTCGCACGCCATGCTCCTGGAGCGCCCGCGCGCGGTCGCCGGGCTGATCCGCTCCTTCACCACCGGCCTGGGCGCGCGCTCATGACGCCCCGGCCGGGCCCTCGGTGAGGGTGGCCTCGATGCTGCTCGCCCCCTGCCACCGCAGGTCCTGCCCGGCCAGGCGCGCGTACACCCGCTGCCAGGCCGCGTCCGGATCGTCGGCCCCGTCGAGGTGGGCCGCGACGAGCTCGGCGACCCGCTCGGCGGCGGCCCGGGCCGCGGGCGGTGCGTCGGGGCGGCGGAGGGCGCTGCCGAGGTAGCCGAGGACGCGGTCGGCGGGGGCGGCGGCGGAGACCAGGTCGCGGTCGGTCAGCAGGCCGTCGGTCAGCAGCTGGTCGGCGCGCATGGTGATCGACCGCCAGTCGGCGCCCCCGAGGCCGTGGCGGGCCATGCCGCGGGCGATCTCGGCGTCCCGGACGGGGCGTTGGCGGGAGCTGCCGCGCGGGTCGCGCATGATCGCGTCGGCGTGGCGGGCGGCGACGGCGGACGGGGTCGCGGCGTGGGCGACCACCACCGACCAGTGGGGGAACGGCTCACGGGCGTGCTCGGCCTCCAGATACGCCCAGTCGATGTCCGGGAAGAGGACCAGGAGCCGGTCGGTGTCGTCGAAGCGGTAGCGGCGGGCCTTGCGCAGCCGGCTCGCCAGCTTCTCCGTCGTCAGCTCGCGCTTCGCCCGGGCTTCGAGCGCGGCGAGGGGGTCGGCGGAGGCGAGGGCCCGGTGGCACATCTTGGTGACGGCGGGGCCCACCTGACCGGTGGCCAGCAGCGCGGACAGGCGCGGGGGGCCGCCGCGGCGCAGCAGGTTCAGACAGCCGGCGAGCTGCTCGGGCGTCTTGAACCGCCCGCGGTCGTGCGCGAACGCGGCCTCGATCAGCTCCGGTTCGGCCGCGTGCAGCAGATCGGGGTGGGCGTTGCCCGGCACGCGGCGGAGCCGCATATTGACACCGCCAGGCTCGCACGGGGCGAGCGGCACCGAGCCGCCCAGCACCTGCCGGGCCTCCTCCGAGCCGAGGTAGAAGTGCGGGGCGAGCAGGGCGAGGTGGATCTCGGGGTCGCCGACGGCGAGCAGGGCGCGGTGGGTGGGCGGGTCCGTATCGGCCCACTCCGCCAGCAGCAGCAGCGCCTCACGGTCGCCGCTCCGCTTCAGATGCTCGACGACCGCCTCGGGCGCGGGCATCCGCTGGGCGACCACGTACAGCGCGAGCAGCCATCCCGTGTGGTCGGGCAGCAGCGGCATGAGGGCGTCCAGGGTCTTGGCGTCGGGCGCCCGCCGGAGCACCTCCCCGGCCGGCCAGGTCCACTCGCCCCGGCGCAGCAGCTTCTCCCGGGCCCGGCCGGTGACCTTGGGGTGCGGGACGATCCGCCGGGGGTCGGGAGGGGTGTCGGCGGCGCGCGCCAGCAGGTCGGGCCAGGTGGTGTCGTGGACCGCGCCGGGGTCCATGGGCACCTCCGCCACGGCGGTCAGCAGCCGCAGCCAGGCGTCCGTGTCGGTGCCGAGCGCGCCGGCCAGGAAGGCGCACAGCGCCCGCTCCAGCACCCACAGGGACGGGGAGCCGTTCGGGGGCCCCACCGGCATGGTGTACCGGGCGGGGATGGCGGCGAGCATGTCGGGGCCGGTGACCGTGCCCGCGAGCCAGGCGGTGTCCAGCTCGTTGCGGATCGATTCGACGATGCCCAGCCAGTCGCTCCAGCCGCGGCCCTCGCGGAGCCTGCTGAGCGCCCGGCGGGTGTCGGGGGCGGGCACCAGCCGCAGCGGGTCGGCGATCCCGCGGCCGTCCCAGCTCTGCCAGGCGTCGCGCGCCCAGGCGGGGAACTCGGCGCCCGGCCAGTGGGTGACGTGCGTGTCGGCCAGGAGCCGCAGCACGCCTTCGTCCGCGGGCAGCGGCGGCGCGCCCCGGGAGAGCCCGCGCAGTGTGTCGATCGCGGCCAGTGCCGAACTCCGTGCCATCAGTGCCCCCGTGGTGCCCCGCCATACCGCGTGCTGTGCTTGGCACAAGTCCATCACGGGGCACTGACAACCGGGCCGCCCGTCCCTGGTCCGGTGGTCATCCGGCCGAATGGCCGAATGACCGGTGGGGCGGGCGGGGCACCGGCGGGGCCCTGCGGCCCGGGGTACTTTCAGCGCGTGGGCGCCGTCGCCTGGGCGCCGGCGTCCGCGCGGGAGTCCCGCAGCCGGACGGCGTCGGCGACGCCCGCCGTTCGGAGGTCCACCTTACGGACCTTCCCGCTGACGGTCATCGGGAAGGCGTCCATGAGCCGCAGATAGCGGGGCACCTTGTAGTGCGCGAGGCGGCCCCGGCAGAAGCGGGCCAGCTCGTCACGGGTGAGCGACTTGGCGCCGTCCCGCAGGATGACGCAGGCCAGGATCTCCTCGCCGTACTTCTCGTCCGGCACGCCGACGACCTGCACATCGGCGATCTTCGGATGGGTGTAGAGGAACTCCTCGATCTCCCGGGGGTACACCTTCTCCCCACCTCGGATGATCATGTCGTTGATCCGGCCGACGATCCGGACATAGCCGCCCTCGTCCATCACCGCGAGGTCGCCGGTGTGCATCCAGCGCCCCGAGTCGATCACCTCGGCGGTCCGCTCCGGCTCCTCCCAGTAGCCGAGCATCACCGAGTAGCCGCGGGTGCACAGCTCGCCGCGGGTGCCGCGGGGCACTGTCACACCGGTCAACGGGTCCACGACCTTGATCTCGACATGCGGCAGCACCCGGCCGACCGTGCCGGTGCGGTGGCGCAGGTCGTCGTCGCGCCGGGTCTGGGTGGACACCGGCGAGGTCTCGGTCATGCCGTAGAAGATCGACACCTCGGCCATGTGCATCTCGTCCACCGCGCGCCGCAGGACCTCCACCGGGCAGGTGGATCCGGCGATGATCCCGGTGCGCAGGGAGGAGAGGTCGTACGAGTCGAAGTCGGGCAGCCCCAGTTCGGCGATGAACATCGTCGGGACGCCGTACAGCGAGGTGCAGCGCTCCTGCTCGACGGCGCGCAGCGTGGCGGCCGGGTCGAAGGCGGGGGCGGGGATGACGATGCAGGCGCCGTGGCTGGTGGCGCCCAGGTTGCCGGTCACCATGCCGAAGCAGTGGGAGAAGGGGACCGGCAGGCAGACGCGGTCCTGAGGGGTGTACCCGAGCGTCTCCCCGACGGAGTAGCCGTTGTTGAGGATGTTGTGGTGCGAGAGCGTGGCGCCCTTGGGGAAGCCGGTGGTGCCGGAGGTGTACTGGATATTGACCGGGTCGTCGCAGGTCAGCCGGGCCTCACGCTCGGTCAGCCGCTCGCGGGACACATCGGCGCCCGCGCGCAACAGCCCGTCCCAGGTGCGGTCGCCGATATAGACGACATCGCGCAGGGCGGGACACTCGGAGCGCACCTGTTCGACCATGCGGCGGTAGTTGCTGGTCTTGTGCTCGGTCGAGGAGATCAGGACGGAGACACCGGCCTGCCGCAGCACGAACGTCAGCTCATGGACGCGGGAGGCGGGGTTGATATTGACCATGATCGCGCCGATGCGGGCGGTGGCGTACTGCACCAGCACCCACTCGGCGCAGTTGATCGCCCAGATGCCGACCCGGTCGCCCTTGGCGACGCCCTTGGCCATCAGCCCGAGCGCGACCTCCTCGACAGCCTGGCCGAACTCGGTGTAGGTCCAGCGGCGGCCGCTGGGGATGTCGACGAGCGCCTCGCGGTCGCCGAACCGCTCGATGGTGTCGGCCAGGTTGGCTCCGATGGTGTCGCCGAGCAGCGGGACCTCGCCCGCCCCGCTCGCGTACGACAGCCCGGCCGCGTGGACGGAGGGGTCGAATTCCGATGGGTCCGATGGTTCCGATGCGCCCGATGCGTCCGGTGGGCCTGATGGGTCGGCCGGTCGGTCGGTCATGAGTACTCCTCGTGATCGCGTGGTGAGTGCGGGTCGGTCAAGAGGTGGTCTCCTCATGAAACTCGACACCATCGCCGCGCAGGGTGCGTTCGCGTAGCTCTATACGGCGGATTTTGCCGGAGACGGTCTTGGGAAGTTCGGCGAATTCCAGTCGACGCACACGTTTGTAGGGCGCCAGAACCGCCCTGGAGTGCGCAAACAGGGCCTTCGCGGTCTCCGGCCCCGGCTCCCACCCCTCGGCCAGCACCACATACGCCTTCGGCACGGCCAGCCGCAGCGGGTCGGGGGCCGGGACCACCGCGGCCTCGGCGACCGCCTCGTGTTCCAGGAGGGCGCTCTCCAGCTCGAATGGCGAGATCTTGTAGTCGGATGCCTTGAAGACGTCGTCGGCGCGGCCGATGTAGGTGATGTAGCCCTCGGCGTCGCGCGATCCGATGTCCCCGGTGCGGTAGTAGCCGCCCGCCGTCGCCTCGGCCGTGCGCTCCTCGTCGCCCTCGTAGCCGGTCATCAGGCCGACCGGGCGGCCGAGGGGGCCCGACAGATCGAGACAGATCTCGCCCTCGTCGCCCGGCTGCCCGGTGACCGGGTCGAGCAGGGTGACCGCGTAGCCGGGGCTGGGACGGCCCATCGAGCCCGGCTTGAGCGGCTGTCCGGGCGTGTTGGCGACCTGGACGGAGGTCTCGGTCTGCCCGAACCCGTCCCGGATGGTCACCCCCCAGTCGCGCCGGACATGCTCGATGACCTCCGGGTTGAGCGGCTCACCGGCCGCGAGGGCCTCGCGGGGCGGGATGCGCAGCTGCGTCAGATCGGCCTGGATGAGCATCCGCCACACGGTCGGCGGGGCGCAGAAGGTGGTCACCCCGCAGCGGTCCATCTCGGCCATGAGGCGGGTGGCGTCGAAGCGCGTGTAGTTGTGCACGAACACGGTCGCCTCGGCGTTCCAGGGGGCGAAGAGATTGGACCACGCGTGCTTGGCCCAGCCCGGGGAGGAGATGTTGAGGTGGACGTCGCCGGGTCTGAGGCCGATCCAGTACATCGTCGACAGATGGCCGATGGGGTACGAGGTGTGGGTGTGCTGGACCAGCTTGGGGCGGGCGGTGGTGCCCGAGGTGAAGTAGAGCATCAGGGGGGCGTCGGCCGGGGTCGGACCGTCCGGCACGAACGGCTCGTCCCCGCCGGCGTCCGTGTCCGTGCCAGCGTCCGCGTAGGCCAGCCAGCCGGCGGGCGCGCCGCCGACCGCGATGCGCGTGTAGTCGCCGGGCACCTCGGCGAACTTGGCCGTGTCCTCGGACCGCACGATCACATGCGCGGCCCGCCCGCGCTCCACCCGGTCGACGAGGTCGAGCGGGCCGAGCAGCGGGGTGGCGGGGATGACCACGGCCCGCAGCTTCATCGCCGCCAGCGCCGTCTCCCACAGCTCGGCCTGGTTGCCGAGCATCACCACGATGCGGTCACCGGCCCGCACACCCTGGGCGCGCAGCCAGTTCGCCGCCCGATCGGAGCGGCGGCGCATGTCCTCGAAGGAGATCCGGGTCTCGAGGCCGCCTTCCTCGACGATGTGCAGCGCGGTACGGTCGTTGCCCCGGGCAATCCGGTCGAACCAGTCGAGCGCCCAGTTGAACTCGGCCGGGCGCGGCCAGCTGAACCCCTCGTACGCGGCGGTGTAGTCGTTCCGACGGTCCAGGAGAAAGTCCCGTGCCGCCCGGAATCCGTCAGTCAGGCCGTTTGCTGCCACATCTCCTCCTGATCGCCGTGCCGCTCGCTAGCATCGTGCGACGGGTGATCTGGGTCTCACCACCCCCGGACGGGGGTGGTGATATTTCGGGGAGGTGACCGTGGCGCAATCGGACCGAACGGTGGATCTGCGGACGACCCTGCTGCGGATGCGACGGCGCGGAGCCCTGCCCGTGGCCTTCGGCGGGCTGTTCCCGAACTCGCGCCAGTTCCGCATCTCCGAACTCACCGGCACCACGACGAACGCCCTGCGCGGGCTCGCCGTCACCCCCGGCAACGGTCTTGGCGGCAAGGTCCTCACCATGTCCCGGCCGATCTCCGTGGTCGACTACCCGACCTCGCGCGCCATCAGCCACGAGTACGACGCGGCGGTCGGCGCCGAGAGCCTGCGCTCGATGCTGGCGGTGCCGGTGGTGGTCCGCGGCCGGGTGCGCGGGGTGCTGTACGGGGCGCTGCGCCAGCCCCTGGCGCTCGGCGACCGGGCGCTGAACGCGGCGATGGAGGCGGTGCGGGAGCTGGAGCAGTCGCTGGCGGTGCAGGAAGAGGCGCAGCGGCTGATCACCGTGGCGCAGCAGCCGCCCGACGCGGACCCGGCGATGTGGGAAGAGGTCCGCGAGGCGCACGGCGACCTGCGCGCACTGGCCCAGCAGGTGACCGACCCGCAGCTGAAGGAGCGGATCCTCAGCGCCTGCGGGCGCCTGGCCCGGGCCTCCTCGGGCGGCGGGGCGGGGGACACGGCGGCGCGGCCGGGGGTGGAGCTGTCGCCGCGCGAGGTGGATGTGCTGGCGTGCGTGGCCTCGGGCGCGACGAACTCGGCGGCGGCGGACCGGCTGGGGCTGCGGCCGGAGACGGTCAAGAGCTATCTGCGCTCGTCCATGCGGAAGTTGGGGGCGCACACCCGGCTGCACGCGGTGGTGGAGGCACGGCGCGCGGGGCTGCTCCCGTAGCGCCCCCTCTCCCCCGCCCGGTCCGGGTCATTTGGGACGTATATCCTTCCCTGAGGTCGGCGCCCCGTGCCCGCGCGCCCATGGCTTGGGAGGTGAGGTCCGCGATGCACAGCGAAGAGCCCCGTCCCCGGCCCCCTCGCTCACCGCGGAAGCCCTCCTGGCTGCGCGCCGCCCAGGGCCGCGGCGGCTCCGGCGCCGCACGCCCCGGCGCCGCGTCCGCCACACCGCCGGACGGCGGGCCGCGCCCCGCGGACCCGGCGGCCCGCACCGCGGCGGAGGACGACCACAGCGTGGTCGACGCCGCCGCCTACCGGGACGGGCTCCGGATCGGCACACCCGACTCCCTGGCCGCCACCTACCGGCGGCTGCGCGAGGAGCCGGGGAGCATGGCCTGGATCGGGCTGCTGCGGCCCACCGAGGCGGAGCTGCTCTCGCTCGCGGACGAGTTCGACCTGCACAAGCTGGCCATCGAGGACGCGCTCGAGGCCCACCAGCGGCCCAAGCTGGAACGCTACGGCGACACGCTGTTCGTGGTGCTGCGCGCGGCCCGCTACCTCGACGCGCCCGAGGAGGTCGACTTCGGCGAGCTGCATGTCTTCGTCGGCCCCGATTTCGTGATCACGGTGCGCCACGGCGCCGCCCCCGACCTGTCCGCGGTGCGCCGCCGCGTGGAGGCCACGCCCGAGCTGCTGGCGCTCGGGCCCGAGGCCGTGCTGTACGCCATCCTGGACTCGGTCGTGGACGGCTACGCCCCGGTGGTCGCGGGGGTGCAGAACGACATCGACGAGATCGAGACCGAGGTCTTCCGCGGCGACCCGGAGGTCTCCCGCCGCATCTATGAACTCTCCCGCGAGATGGTCGAGTTCCAGCGTGCGACCCGGCCGCTGGTGGGGATGTTGCACGGCCTGATGGCCGGGTTCGACAAGTACGGCACCGACGAGGAGCTACAGCGCTATCTGCGCGATGTCGCCGACCACGTCACCCACACCAGCGAGCGCGTGGACGGCTTCCGCTCGGCCCTCGCCGACATCCTCGCGGTCAACGCCACCCTGGTCACCCAGCAGCAGAACGCGGAGATGCGGGCGCTGGCCGAGGCGGGCTTCGAGCAGAACGAGGAGGTCAAGAAGATCTCCGCCTGGGCGGCCATCCTCTTCGCCCCTACGCTGGTCGGGACGATCTACGGGATGAACTTCAGGGACATGCCGGAGTTGCACTGGGTGCTGGGATATCCCTTCGCAATCCTCCTGATGGCGATCGTATGCACCAGTTTGTACGTCATCTTCAAGCGTCGGGACTGGCTCTGAGCAGTCACCCGGCGCCGGGACCCCAGGGAAGATCGTCTCGCCCCAGCCCGCGTGGAACGACAAAACCAAGGTTCAACTTGTCCTGTCCGGGGCAGGCGCCGTGAGGCCTGCCGGGCCGGCGCGGAGCATGGCCTTGTAGAGGGCCTCGTGCTCGGGAGAGGCGGGCAGCAGGCCCCGGGCGGGAGCCTCGAAGGACTGGATGAACAGGGCGACGACGCGGCGCCAGGCGTCGGGGGCTGCGTCACCGGTGGCGTTGACGACGCCGGCGTTCGCCATGTGGAGCAGCACCAGGTCCGAGGGGTCGAAGTCCTCGCGCAGCCGGCCTGCACCCTTGGCACGGTCGATGAGCCGCACCATGCCCTCGTACGCCTCGTTGCGACGCGCCTCCAGCGCCTTGGCAGTGGGGAAGGTCGTGGTCAGCACGTCGGCGAAGCCGTAGTCAGCAGCCTGCATCGCGCAGGCGGCCTCGAGGTAGCCGACGAAACCATGCCAGGGGTCGGGGTCGTCCAGGGCAGTGGCGACCGCGTCGGCGTAGGCGTCCATACGGTCGGCGAAGACCGCGGCGACCAGCTCCTCCTTGGCCGGAAAGTGGCGGAAGATCGTGGCGATCCCGACACCCGCCTCACGGGCCACCGAGGCCATCGAAGCGTTCAGCCCGTCGCGCGCGAACACCTTGCGTGCGGCCGCGATGATCCTGCCCCGGTTGCGCTCGGCGTCGCTGCGCAGCGGCTGAGCGGTGGTGTCGTCGGGGTGCTGGGCGCCAGGAGTCATACCGGCCAGTCTAGCAATCGGAATGGCCTATCCATTTTCGATGGTACGGTGGACGCATTGAACCGGTAAGCCCTATCCGGATCGCAATTCGGATAGGGCTATCCAAATTCCCGGCCTCCCCTCACCGAGAGAGGCTTTGCGAAAGGATCGCTGTGACCAGCATCGCCATCGTCGGAGCGGGCCCCCAGCTGGGCCTGGCCATCGCCCGCACCTTCGGCACCCAGGGCTACGACGTCGCCCTCATCTCCCGCAACCCCGACAAGCTCGACGACCTCGTCGGCAAACTCACCGCCGAGGGCATCACCGCCGCCGCCTTCCCCGCCGACGTCCTCGACCGCGACACCCTCACCCAGGCACTCAAGAACGCCGCGGACCGCTTCGGCGGCATCGACGTCCTGGAGTACTCCCCGCTGGGGACGTTCGGTCAGGTCGTCCTCACCACCCCCGCCGAAAGCGACCCGTCCCACATCCAGCACGAGATCGAGTTCCAGCTGTACGGAGCGATCGCCGCCACCAAGGCCGTACTGCCGGCCATGCGCGAGGCCGGCACCGGCACCCTGCTCTACACCACCGGCGCCGGCTCGCTCGACCCCCTGCCCGTGGTCGGGAACGTCAACGCCGCCGCCGCGGCGCTGCGCAACTGGGCGGTCAACCTGCACAAGGAGCTGGACGGCACCGGCATCCAGGCCGCCCACATCGGCATCGACGTGTCGATCGCCGTCTCCCTCATCCCCGGCCAGCCGGTGATCCAGCCCGAGGACATCTCCCCCGTCTACTGGGAGCTGCACACCACCCGGCGTGACCAGGCCGAGCTCATCTTCAAGGGCTGATCGCACCGGTTCCCCGGCCGAACCCTGATCGCGCCGCGGCGTGCGAGCGCCGCGGCGCGACCGGCCAAGTCCGACACGACGGCGGCCAGTTGGTTGGTGGACAAGCGGGCGTTCACGATACTTGCCCGGGTGAAACAACATTCGACACAGAGCTCACGTCAACGCACGGCCGCGCTCGGCGCCATGGTCGCCGCGGGCGCCCTGTCCCTCGCGATGACGTCCGCCGTACCGGCGAGCGCCGCGCCCCGGCACTCCGCATCGCTCGACTACGTCGCCCTGGGGGACTCCTACGCCGCGGCGCCCGGCGTCCCCGAGCAGATCGACACCGCGTGCGCCCGCTCCAACAGCAACTATCCGCATCTCGTGGCCGAGCGGAACAGGGCGCGGCTGACGGACGTCACCTGCTCGGGGGCGACCACGGCGGATCTGGCCCTCGCCACCGACACGGCCCCCGCGCAGTACGACGCCCTCAACCGCGGCACCGACCTGGTGACCGTGAGCATCGGCGGCAACGACATCGGCTTCTCCGCCGTACTCGGCCGCTGCGCCACGCTGGGCGCGGGAAACCCGACCGGAAGCCCCTGTCGCGACGACCTCACGCAGGGCGGCGACGACCAGGTGGAGCGGAGCATCGCCGCCACCGCGCCGAAGATCTCCCAGGTGATCGCCGAAGTCAACCGCCGGGCCCCGCGCGCCGAGGTGGTCATGGTCGGCTATCCGTCGCTCTTCCCCGACAGCGGAGTCGGCTGCACGAGCCGCAGCGTCCCCTTCGCCGCCGGCGACTTCGCCTATCTGCGGGACAAGACGAAGTCGCTCAACGCCATGATCGCTCGCCAGGCCAAGCTCGGCGGGGCCGCGTACGTCGACACATACAAGCCCACGATCGGCCACGACATGTGCCAACCCGTCGGTGAACGCTGGATCGAGAGCCTCGCCCCCGAGACCCCGGCGGCACCGGCCCACCCGAACGCGCAGGGTGAGCAGGCCATGGCGGCGGCCGTGAACCGCGCGCTGCTCCGCTGCGGGGTCGTTCGTCAGGTCTGATGCCGGATGGACCCGGGCGGGCACGCCCGGGTCCGAACCCTCGTCGCTGCGTCTGCTGTGCCTGCGAGTTCGATCACACTGATCGAACGATGACCGCTTGGCACACTATTTTGATCAGATCAGACCGGCTTGATCACCCCACCACCGGCTCGAACCGCACGTCCCGCTCCCCCGCCGCCGCGTCGGTCACCGCCAGCAGCCGCGCGCCCTCGGCCTCCAGAGCCTCCCGATCGGCGGCGCCGAGCCGTACGAACGGCGTCACGCGCAGCGCCGCCACGCCACGGGCGCGCTCGATTTTCCAGATCCCGGCGACGAAGCCGTCCACCAGAATCGTGCCGCGCACGATGCCGTTGTCACCCATCACCGGCCGCCGGTACTCGTCGGCGAGGATGCGGGCGCGGTCGGCGTGCGAGAGCAGCAGGTTGTCGAATTCGGCGACGAAGCGGGCGGGGACGGGCGTGCCGGGGTCCGGCAGCGACGCACCCGCCGGGTCGTAGAGCTCGCGCCCGCTCTCGTCCCGGTACCTCCGCAGGGCGGGCCCCAGCCGCTCGACCACCTCACGCAGCCCGGTCAGCCCGCACCACTTCTGGATGTCCGCCACGGTCGCGGGCCCGAAGGCCGTGAGATAGCGCAGCACCACCTCGTCCAGGGAGGGTTCGGTCTCCATCGGCCGCCCCAGCCAGTCCTCGACGGTCGCGTACCGGGGCCCGCCGCTCTTGCCCCACAGCCCGCGCGGCGGCACCTGCACCAGCGGCGCGCACAGACGCACCGCGTCGACCAGCGCACCGGGGTCCGCGCCCGGCCATCGGGGGCCGAGCTCGGCGCGCAGCTCGGCCGGGCTCAGGGCGCGCGGCCCGAGCGACTTCCGCCCGGCCGCCACCAGTTCGTCCCGCGCCACGCCGGGCAGTCGGCGCGCGAAGAAATGCCTGTCCAGCATCGGCTGGATGAGCGGCCGCAGCCGCAGCGCGTCGGCCGCGGAGACCAGGTGCACGGTGCCGCGCATCAGCACCATCCGCACCACCTCCCGCTCCCGCGTCAGGCGCGCCAGCTCCTCGAAGGCAAAGCCGTCCAGGCGCGTCCACAGGCCGATGTACGGGGCGTTGGGCGCCTGGGACTGCATGCCGACAAGCCGCTCGATCACCTCGAGGGCGGTGAGGGACCCCGACCGGTTCAGCAGCAGTTGGCGCTCCAGCAGGGCCCGGTTGAGGGCGCGAGGACCGAGCACGTCGTTCGTCATGCCCTTACGCTACGAACCCTTGCGGACAGTTTCTGTCCTCGTCCGGCCTTCTTCCTTCTCGTTCTGTTCCGGGAAGGGCACAACTGGGGTTTTCCCAAGCCGACTTGTGCTTCGATGCCGTCCGGCACACATGGCACGCACAGGTGAGCGACGGCGACGGGAGATTGCGTATGGACCGGCGAGGGTTCCTGAGGGGCGCGGCCGCGGTATCCGCCGCGGGACTGGTATCGGCCATGGGCGGTACGGCCACGGCGACCGCCGCACCACGGCCGCTGGCGGCCACGGACTGGCTGTCCGGCATCGCCGACGCCACCCCCGTCCAGCGGCTGACACTGCCGGGCACCCACGACTCCGGCGCCCGCTACGGCGGCCCCTGGACGGAGTGCCAGAACACCATCATCGGCGATCAGCTGAACAGCGGCATACGCTTCCTGGACATCCGCTGCCGCGCCTTCGAGGGCGCCTTCCCCATCCACCACGGCGCGTTCTACCAGCACCTCAACTTCGACGACGTCCTCGGCGCCTGCCGGGACTTCCTGAGCGCGCACCCGTCGGAGACCGTGCTGATGCGGGTCAAGCAGGAGTACTCGGAGGAGAGCGCCGCGGAGTTCCGCCGTATCTTCGACACCTACCTCGACGGGAAGGGCTGGCGCTCGCTGTTCCGCCTGGACGCCACGCTCCCGTCGCTGGGCCAGGCACGCGGCAGGGTCGTCCTGCTCGCCGACTCCGACAACATGCCGGGAGTGCGGTACGCCGACGCGGCGCTCTTCGATATCCAGGACGACTACATGGCGGAGCCATTCGGCAAGTGGCCGAAGATCCAGGCCCAGTTCCGCAAGGCCGCCGCCCAGCCCGGCAAGCTCTTCGTCAACTATGTCTCCACCGCCGCCCTGCTCCCGCCCCGCTCCAACGCGGACCGACTGAACCCGCAGGTCAAGAGCTTCCTGGAGAGCTCCGAGGCGGCCGGGTGGACCGGGCTCGGGGTGGTGCCGATGGACTTCCCGAACACCGTCTCCGGCCTCGTCGACACCCTCATCCGGCACAATCCGGCTGCCTGACAGGGTTCAGTCGGGCTGAGGGAGACGGACGACAGGGTCGAAGGGGTGTTTGTTGAAGCCGGTGCGCAGGTTGCGGCAGTTCGGTTTCGTGCACACGAAGAACGCTTCGACGTTCCTGAGGTCCTTTTCATTCTTGAGCCAGACCTTCTCCGCGGCGGTGAGGGGGCGATGCTGTTCGTCAGCGTCGCAGGTGTAGCAGTACATCGTGTGGGGCCGCACGGTACCTCCCGAAACGGGCAGACAGGACAGCCAGCAGCATATGGAAGTGCGTTGGGCGATAACAGCGCGCAATTGGCCGTCTCCTGACCGATGGGCCAGGCGCCGCAAGCGCCCACCGGACAGAGCCTTAGCTCACAAGGTCGTCGAACTCGCCCGCTTTGACGCCCCTGAGCCAGGCGTCCATCTCCGCACGCGTGAAGAAGACCGTGCCCGCTTCAGGGTCCTTGCCGTTGCGGACGGCGATCGTGCCGTCCGCCTGCGGGGCGACTTCGACGCAGTTGCCTCCCGCATCGCTGAAGCTGGACTTGCGCCACGGCGCTATGGAGGGGTCAGGCATGTGTGGTGGCCCTTCTGCGGTGCTTCTTCAGGTTGGCGGCCAGCAGTTCGGCCGAGTCTGCCTCCGAGAGGGCCAACTGACGCAGATCGTCGAACATCTTGACCATCGTGGCCACATCGCCCTCGTCGCTGACGATGTAACCGCCCAGCGGACCGCCGCATCCTCGCGGCAACCCACTTTTCGATGAACTCCGGGGCGACCTTGTTCCTCCCGGCCGTATGAATGGCATGGGCGTACTCCTCGGTTTGCAAGAGGCCGGGAATGAGTACGGGCTCGAAGGTCTGGATCACGACCGCGTCCTGCTCGAAGCCCACCAACGGCCGCGCCCAGTCCGGCAGCCCGTATGTCGCCCACTGCGGCGTTCGCCGCGGCGCCTCCTGCCGCAGCTTCTCAAGCCCCTTGCGCAGTTCGGCCGGCGCGAGCTGGTCGACGACTCCGCCCCACGACTGTTCGCCGTCGTACAGGTCTACGGCAAGGAGGAAGACGGAATCGCTGCGTGGGGCATGGCACTCGACGATCACGCCGAGATCATCGACGTGGAGGGACGCGTCCGAATGAACGTGCGGTCACCGGAGCGCGGGGTGCGGAGGTTCGCCCACCCGCCACACATTTCCGCGCGATTGATGTGGGTGCGGGAGCAGCCCGCCGGCTGACGGGTCCCTGACGGACCGCGCGAACGGGCCGGGATGTTGACGTGCGTCAACCGCACCCATTAGCTTTGCTTGCAAATGTATTTGCTTTCAAAGCAATCACCTGGGGGCTGCCATGCCGCATTTGACCGTCAACGTCCTCGAAAGTGATCTCGTCGGTCGGGAGACCGACTTGATCGAAGCCCTGACCGACGCGGTCGTCGCCGTGTACGGGGACTGGGCACGAGACATCGTGGTCGTGCACCTGATCGGTCTGCCGCCGAGCCGGTGGGGCATCGGTGGCAAGCCGGCGCAGGCGCCGTCGCCGAGTGTGACGTTCGGCATCAAGGAGGCCGCGTTCAGCCGACCGGACGCGGAGGAGATCGTGTCCCGGCTGATATCCGGAGTCACCGACGCGGTCGTCGCCGTGTTCGGCGAACGCGTCCGCTCCGGTGTGAGCGTCGAGTTGGTGGGCACAGTGGCCGGCCGCAGCGGCATCGGTGGCGTTGTGGTCTCGCCATAGGCGAGCCGTCCGACGACGGGACCCAAGAGCCAACGAGGCCCGCGTCGTGGGCGATCAGCCCGGCCTGGGTGCGGTTCACCGAGCCCAGCTTGTTCAGCAGCCGCGACACATAGCCCTTGATCGTGGCCTCCGAGAGGTACAGCCGCGCGCCGATCTGTGCGTTCGACAGTCCCTCGCCGAGGCCGGCCAGCACCTCGACCTCCCGCTCGGTCAGCGACCCGACCAGCCGCTGAGCGCGGTCGCGCGCCGAGCGGCCGTCGGAGGAGGCCGCGATCAACCGCCGGGCATGGTCGGGCCAGGTCCGTGGGCATGATCCGCCACTCGCCGACGCCGGCAACCGCGGTCAGCGGTCGATGCTGGCCATGTTCGCCTCGTCGTGGCGCTCGCCCGAGGCCGGGGTGAGGTTGTTCAAACGGTCGAGCTGAACGGCGCTGAGTTCGATGCCGTCGGCGGCAGTGTTCTCCTCGACGCGCGAGACCCGCCGGGTTCCGGGGATGGGGGCGATGTCGTCGCCGCGGGTCAGCAGCCACGCCAGCGCGGTCTGCGCCGGCGTTGCTCCGATCTCGGCGCCGATGGCCTGCACTTCGTCGACGATGCGCAGGTTGCGCTGAAAGTTCTCACCGGTGAAACGCGGGTTGGTCTTGCGCCAGTCGTCATCGGCGAAGTCGTCGACAGAGCGGATCTGCCCGGTCAGAAGGCCGTGCCCCAGCGGCGAGTAGGGAACGAAGCCGATACCGAGCTCGCGCAGCAGCGGGAGAATCCCGGCCTCGACGTCGCGGGTCCACAGAGAGTATTCCGTCTGCAACGCTGCCACCGGATGCACGGCGTGCGCACGGCGGATCGTCGCGGGGCCGGCCTCGGACAGCCCGATGTACCGCACCTTGCCCTCGGCGACCAGATCGGCCAGAGCGCCGACGGTCTCCTCGATGGGAGTGTTCGGGTCGACGCGGTGCTGGTAGTAGAGGTCGATGTGGTCGGTGCCGAGCCGCTTGAGCGAGCCCTCGACAGCGGCCTTCACGTTGCCGGCACTGCTGTCCATAACACCGGGACCGCCACCGGAGTGGGAGACCAGGCCGAACTTCGTCGCCACGACAACATCGTCACGCCGGCCCTTGATGGCCTTGCCGACAATCTCCTCGCTGTGGAAGGGGCCATAGATCTCGGCGGTGTCGATGTGCGTGACTCCGAGGTCCAGCGCACGGTGGATGGTGCGGATCGACTCGGCGTCATCGAGTCCCCCGCCCGTCGTGTAGGTGCCTGCCATGGTCATGGCGCCGAGGCCGATGCGAGAGACATCCAGCCCACCCAGCGATACGTGCTTCATCACATACTCCTTGTCGTGGCGGCCGTCAGGCCTGGTCGGGGTCATGACCCCGAGAGAGGGGTGACCCTGCGATTTCCGTGATCAGTCAGCTCAGTGGGCCCGCTGTCCAGGCAACCACCCGACAGCCCCGCTAGGACCCCCGTACGGGGTACCGCTCCACCGGGGGTCTGCCGGTACCTCCTTCGCGGGCTGAGCGGCAGGGCGTCCGCCGTACGGTGGATGCATGGACCGCAGCAGTGAGATCCGCGAGTTCCTGCGTACACGCAGGGCCCGGATCACCCCCGAAAAGGCCGGCCTCACCCCTGACCAGGGCGCCCGCCGGGTTCCGGGACTGCGCCGCGAGGAAGTCGCCCAGCTGGCCGGAGTCAGCGTCGACTACTACATCCGCCTGGAACGGGGCCGCACCCGGGGTGTCTCGGAAGCCGTCTGGGAGGCCGTCGCCCGCGCGCTGCAACTGGACGACGCCGAACGCGCCCACCTCTTCGACCTGGCCCAGCCCACCACCGGCCGGACCCGCCGTAAGCGGTCGCTCGCCCCGCAGAAGGTCCGCCCCGCCCTCTACCGCACCCTGGACGCCCTGAGCGTCCCCGCGATCGTCCAGGGGCGGCGCATGGACATCCTGGCGGCCAACCGGCTCGGCTACGCCCTGATCACCGACTTCCAAGCCCGGCCCCACCGCGACCGCAACGCCGCACGCTTCGTCTTCCTGGACGCAGCCGCCCGCACGCTGTACACGGACTGGGAACGGGTGGCCGCCGACTGCGTCGCCACCCTGCGCCTGTACGCCGGACGGCACGCGGACGACCCACAGCTCACCGAACTGATCGACGAGCTGTCCCTGCACAGCGACACCTTCCGCCGGCTGTGGGCCGACCACGACGTCCTCGCCCACGCCACCGGTGCCAAACGCCTGCACCACCCGCTCGTCGGCGACCTCACCCTCGACTACGTCGTCCTGGCCGTCGAAGACGACCCCGAGCAGACTCTCGTCATCTACACCCCAGAACCAGCCTCACCCACTGCTGAAGCCCTCAACATCCTGGCCAGCTGGACCGGCACGTCCCCCACCGGCCGACCCGCTCACGCCCGGCGAGATCAGCAGTGACCGGGTGGCGGTGATCGCCGACGGCCGGGTGGTGGCCGAGGGGGCCCCTCGTCCCTCGGGGCCGCGACACCGCCCGCGCGCGGATCCGCTTCGCCCTGCCGGAGGGGTCCGCGGCGGCCGATCTGCCGGTCGCCGCCACCGCGCCGGGCGACGGCTGCCTGGTCACCGTGGAGACTGGGATGCCGACCGAGGCGCTGTACCGGCTGACGGGCTGGGCGCTTGGGCGCGGCGTATCTCTCGACGGGATCACCGTCGAGCGGCCGACCACCCGGCTCCCGGTTTGGCGTGGCGAGGCCTCGTCGTGCTGCTCCTCTGGGGCGCCGCGGGGGCGGTCGTCGCGGTCCGCCGCTTCCGCTCGGACCCCCGGCCGGAGTGACCGTACCGGGGGTACTGGCAATCGCCTGACGTTTCGTCACAGGGAGGGTTGGGCGTTGCGGACCAGTTCCAGGGCCTGCTCGGGGAACCAGTTGCCCGCCTCCGGGTCGACCGACCCGCGCTCCGGGTCCTGCGGCCCCGCCGTGCCGCGCAGGCACTGGCCGTCCGACTCGCCGGGGGTCTTCACCCACAGCGCGGCGTCGTGCAGCGGGTCGCCCGTCTTGGTGGTGGGGCGGGCGCCCAGGCCCCGGCCGGGAGGGTTGCACCAGGACTGGGGGTCGGCGTGGCTGCCGGCCCTGGGCAGCCACGGGCCGCGGCCGTTGCGGCTGGTGTCGGTGATGAAGTGCTTCATCTCGTCGGGATCGAGGAGCGCGTTGAGCTCCAGCCACCGCTCGGCGTTCAGCCGCGGCCAGCGCTGGTTCGGGCAGTCCGCCTGGTCGCCGCCGTCGGCCACATAGGCGAGGCAGGAGGAGATGAGCCGGCCGTACCAGACGTTGTCCTCGTCGGTCTGGTAGTGGGAGACGTTGATGGAGAAGCCGGTGGCGTGGTCCACGCCGCCGTGCAGCAGCCGGGACACGATGTTGTTGACGGAGTGCCAGGCCGGGTGGCCGGCGTCCAGGTAGACCTTGGTGCCGGGGAGCGGTTCCAGGGTGCGCACCGCGTAGTCGATCTCGTGGTAGCGGGCGGCGGTGCGGAGCCTGCGCTCGGCGGGGGTGAGGACGGGGGGCTTCCTGGGGGTGTTGGTGGCGGGGGCCGTGGCGTTGCCGGTGGGTTGTTGGTCGCTGGGGTTGCTGGTGGGGTTGCTGGTGGGGGTCTCGGTGGGGTTGGCCGCGGTGCCGTCGGCCGGCTCGCCGGCGGGTTGCCCGGGGGGCGTGGTCGTGGGCGCGACGGGCTCGGTGGGTGCGGCGGTGGGCTCCTCCTCGGGCAGGTCCGTGACCGGGTCGATGTCGCCCGGCGCCCCGGCCCGGGGCCTGACCTGCGCCGCGAGGTGCCCCGCCGCCTGCCCCGCGACCCGCGCGTGGGCCTGCGCCTCGGCCTGCGCTTCGATGCCCGCGAGCGCGCCGCCGAGCACTTCGGCCCCGGCGCCGAACAGCCGGCTGTCGAAGGCATCGTCGTCGGATCCGGCACCGCTCTCGGGGGCGCCGCCGTCCGGCTCCGCCGCGATCTCCTCGCCGAACTCCTCGCCGAGGTCCTCGTCCCGCGCGTCGGCCGCACCCCGCTCCGGGCCGCAGTCGGACGGCAGCAGGGCGAGCGAGTCGGGCTCGAGGACGATCAGCGCCCGGCGGCGGCCGATGCCCCGGGCGACGGCGTCGATCCACTCCTGGTACTCGGCGGTGTTCCGTGCTCCGCCCGCCGAGTAGCTTCCGCAGTCGCGGCCGGGGGTGTTGTAGAGCGCGAGCACGGGTACCCGGCCCCGCCGGGTGGCGCTCCAGGTGGTCGTGCGGACCAGCCGCTCGACCTCCTCCGGGGTCTCGTCCCCGAACCAGATCGCGTGCGGGGTGCGGACCATCGCGAGGACCCCGGCGGCCGCGTCGGGTTCGCCGTATCTCACCAGCCGGGTCACCTGACGGTATGAGTCCGTCGCGCCCGGCGGGGTGTACAGCCGGTGCAGGGCCCTGGCCCTGGAAGGCTCCCCCGGCGCGGCCGCGTACACGGCTGCGGCGCTGGACAGGGGCAGCGCGATGGCGGCCAGAACGGCCATCGGCTTGGCGGGGATCGTCCGTCTTTTACGCACGTGCGCACTCCTCAAGCGGCGATTTCGGGGTCGATTTCTGAGGCTCAATCAGAAATCGGGACCCCGCAACGCGTAGCTCCGCCGGGTGGCCGAACCGCTCCCCCACCAATGAGTGGGGCTCCGTCAGGCGACCGAATCGATCCGGCCCATGTCCACGGGCGCCGAAAGGTCGTGGTGGATGGGGGTGTGCGCGCCCGTCAGGGGCAGGCCGCCGCCGCCCCGCCGGGCGGCGACGATCTCGCTCGCGATGGACAGGGCCGTCTCCTCGGGCGTCCGGGCGCCGAGATCCAGGCCGATCGGGGAGCGCAGCCGCGCCAGCTCCAGTTCGCCGAGCCCGGCGTCGCGCAGCCGCCGCAGCCGGTCCTCATGGGTACGGCGCGAGCCCATCGCCCCGACGTACCCGACGGGCAGCCGCAGCGCCCGCTCCAGCAGCGGCACATCGAACTTGGCGTCGTGGGTGAGCACGCACAGGACCGTGCGGGCGTCGACCTCGGTGGCGTCCAGATAGCGGTGCGGCCAGTCGACGACGACCTCGTCCGCCTCCGGGAAGCGGCGGGCGGTCGCGAAGACGGGCCGGGCGTCGCACACCGTCACGTGGTAGCCGAGGAACTTGCCGATCCGCGCCAGCGCGCCCGCGAAGTCGACCGCGCCGAAGACGATCATTCGGGGCGGCGCCACGGCGGACTCGACGAGCAGCGTGACCGGCTCGCCGCAGCGGCCGCCGGCCGCGCCGGCCCCGACGGTGGCGGTGCGCCCGGCCTCCAGCAGCGCCCGCGCCTCACCGGCCGCCGTGCGGTCGAGGGCCGTGCGGTCGAGGGCCGTGCGGTCGAGGCTCCCCTCGTACGAGCCGTCGGGGCGCACCAGCAGCGCGCGCCCCAGCAGCTCCGGCGGCCCGTCGGCGACCCGTACGAGCGCCACCGGGCGGCCGTCGGCGGCGGCGGACAGGGCGGCGGCGAGGACCGGGCGCAGCCGGGTGTCGGCCGCCGGCACCGGGGTGACCAGGATCTCGATGGTCCCGCCGCAGGTCAGGCCCACGCTGAAGGCGTCCTCGTCGGAGTAGCCGAAGCTCTCCCGTACGGCCTGCCCGGTGCGCAGCGCGTCCCGGCACAGGTCGTAGACCGCGCCCTCCACGCACCCGCCGGACACGCTGCCGACCGCCGTCCCCGCGGCGTCGACGGCCAGCGCCGCGCCGGGCTGCCGGGGCGCGCTGCCGCCGACGGACACGACCGTGGCGACGGCGAAGTCACGCCCCTCCTCGCACCAGCGGCGCAGCTCGGCAGCGATGTCCAGCATGGTGCTCAGCTCCTACGTGCCGGTCAGATGTTCCGGGCGGACGGGGACGCGTCCCAGCCGCAGGCCCGTCGCCGCCCGGATGGCGGCGACGACGGCCGGGGTGGAGGACAGGGTGGGGGCCTCGCCGACCCCGCGCAGCCCGTACGGCGCGTGGTCGTCGGCCAGTTCGAGGACGTCCACCGGGATGCTCGGCGTGTCGAGGATGGTGGGGATCAGATAGTCGGTGAAGGACGGGTTGCGCACCCGGGCGCCGTCCGACACCACGATCTCCTCCATGACCGCGAGCCCGAGCCCCTGGGTCGTGCCGCCCTGGATCTGGCCGACGACGGACAGCGGGTTGAGCGCCTTGCCGACGTCCTGGGCGGCCGCGAGTTCGACGACCTTGACCAGGCCGAGTTCGGTGTCGACGTCGACGACGGCCCGGTGGGCGCAGAAGGAGTACTGGACGTGTCCGAAGCCCTGCCCGGTCCGCGGGTGGAACGGCTCGGTCGGGCGGTGCCGGAACTCCTTCTCGATGTCGATCGCGTCCCCGCCGAGGATCTCGGCCAGGTCGGCGAGGACCTCGCCCGCCCCGGTGACCACCTTGCCGCCCGCCAGCCGCAGCTCCGCGCCCGCCCAGCCGGGGTGGTCGGCCCCGAACCGCTCGCGGCCGCGCCGGAACACCTCCTCGCGCACCGCCTCGCAGGTGTGCTTGATCGCGCCGCCGGTCATATACGTCTGGCGGGAGGCGGAGGTGGAGCCCGCCGAGCCGACCTGGGTGTCGGCCGGGTGGAGCACGACCCGCGCGACGCCGAGCTCGGTGCGGGCGATCTGGGTGTGCACGGTCACCCCGCCCTGGCCGACCTCGGCCATGGCGGTGTGCACCAGCGCGACCGGCTCTCCGCCCAGCACTTCGAGCCGCACCCGGGCGGTGGAGTAGTCGTCGAAGCCCTCGGAGAAGCCGACGTTCTTGATGCCGACCGCGTAGCCGACGCCGCGCACCACGCCCTCGCCGTGGCTGGTGTTGGACAGCCCGCCGGGCAGCTCCCGTACGTCGGAGAAGCCGCCGGGCGGCATCGGCCGCGCCTTGACCCGGCGCAGCAGTTCGGCGACCGGGGCCGGGGAGTCGACGCGCTGGCCCGTGGGCATGGCGGTGCCGTGCTCCATGGCGTTGCGCTGCCGGAACTCCACCGGGTCCAGGCCGAGCTCGGCCGCCACCGCGTCCATCTGCGCCTCGTAGGCGAAGCAGGCCTGTACGGCGCCGAATCCGCGCATGGCGCCGCAGGGCGGGTTGTTGGAGTACAGCGCGAGCGCCTCGATGTCGACGTTGTCCACCGCGTAGGGGCCGATGGACAGGGAGGCGGCGTTGCCGACGACCGCCGGGGAGGAGGAGGCGTACGCGCCGCCGTCGAGGACGATGCGGCACTGGACGTAGAGCAGCCTGCCGTCGCGGGTCGCCCCGTGCTCGTAGGTGAGCTTGGCGGGGTGGCGGTGGACATGGCCGAAGAACGACTCGTAGCGGTTGTAGACGATCTTGACGGGCCGGCCGGTGCGCAGCGCCAGCAGGCACGCGTGGGCCTGCATGGACAGGTCCTCGCGGGCGCCGAAGGCCCCGCCGACGCCGGACAGGGTCAGCCGGACCTTGTCGGCGGGCAGGCCCAGGACCGGGGCGAGCTGGTCGCGGTCGACATGCAGCCACTGGGTGGCGATGTAGAGGTCGACGCCGCCGTCCTCGGCGGGCATGGCCAGGCCGGACTCCGGGCCGAGGAAGGCCTGGTCCTGCATGCCGACCTCGTAGTCGCGGCGCACCACGACATCGGCGCGGGCCCTGGCGTCGGCGACGTCGCCGCGCCTGATGGGCTGGCGGTGGACGATGTTGGGGTGCGGGGCGTGTGCGGCGTGGCGGTCGGTGCGGCCGGGGTGGAGCACGGGCGCGCCGGGCGCGGTGGCGGTGGCCTCATCGGTGATCAGCGGCAGCTCGGCGTACTCGACCTTGATCCGGGCGGCGGCGCGGCGCGCGGTCTCGGGGTGGTCGGCGGCGACGATCGCGACGGCCTCGCCGTGGTAGCGGACCCGGTCGGCGGCGAGCACGGGCTGGTCGCGGATCTCCAGGCCGTAGTGGGTCTCGGCGGGGAGGTCGGCGTAGGTCATGACGGTGTGCACACCGGGCATGGCCAGCGCCTCGGCGACGTCGATGGAGCGGATCTCGGCGTGTGCGTGCGGGCTGCGGAGGGTGCAGCCCCACAGCATGTCCTCGTGCCACAGGTCGGACGCGTACGCGAACTCGCCGGTCACCTTGAGGGTGCCGTCGGGGCGTGGGGTGGACTCGCCGATGGCGCCCGGGGTGGTGGCGCCCGGGTGCGGCCGGGCGGGGGCGGGGGTGGTGGTGCGGCCGGGGCCCATGGTCACCTCGCCTCCGTGGTGCGCGCGGCGGCCAGCCGGACCGCGTCGAGGATCTTCTCGTAGCCGGTGCAGCGGCAGAGATTGCCGGAGAGCGCCTCGCGGATGTCGGCGTCGGAGGGGTCGGGGTTGCGCTCCAGCAGTTCATCGGCGGCGACGAGCAGGCCGGGGGTGCAGAAGCCGCACTGGATGGCGCCGGCCTCGATGAACGCCTGCTGGACGGGGGCCGGCGGGGGCTGCTGCGGCGTGGCCGCCGTCGCCTCCGGGCCCGTGGCCCGCCGGCTCCTGGCCTCGGCGTACTCCGCGAGACCCTCGACCGTGACGACCTCGCGGCCCTCGGCCTGACCGGCCGCCACCAGGCAGGCGCAGACCGGCAGACCGTCGAGCCGGACCGTGCAGGATCCGCATTCGCCCTGCTCACAGGCGTTCTTGGAGCCCGGGAGGCCCAGCCGCTCGCGCAGTACGTACAGCAGCGACTCGCCCTCCCACACATCGTCGGCCTGCCGCGGCCGCCCGTTGACCGTGAATGTCACGCGCACCGTGCGCCTCCCTCTGTCGTGCCGCCGCCCTCAGCCGTGTCTCCGCCCTCGCGGAACGCCTGCCAGGTCCAGCCGAGCGTGCGGCGTGCCATGACGGTCACCGCGTGGCGGCGGTACGCCGCGCTGCCGCGCACATCGTCGATGGGGTCGCAGGCGGCCGCGCACAGCTCGGCGAAGCGGCGGGCGAGCGCGGCGTCTGGGGGGATGGTCCTGCCGTCGTCCCAGAAGCCGCCCTCGGCGAGCGCGGCGTTCAGGAAGTCCTCGGCCTCCCGCGCCCGTACCGGGGTGGGCGCGGCCGAACCGATGCCGGTCCGCACCGTGCGGGTGTCCGGGTGGAGCGCGATCGCGAAGGCGCACACCGCGATGACCATGGCGTTGCGCGTGCCGACCTTGGAGAACTGCTGCGGCCCGGTGGCCCTGCGGATGTGGACCGCCCTGATCAGCTCGTCGTCCGCCAGGGCGTTGCGCTTGACGCCGGTGTAGAACTCCTCGACCGGGATGAGGCGGCTGCCGCGCACCGAGGCGACCTCCACCTCGGCCCCGGCGGCGAGCAGCGCAGGGTGCGCGTCGCCCGCGGGCGAGGCGGCGCCGAGGTTGCCGCCGACGCTGCCGCGGTTGCGGATCTGCGGCGAGCCGACGGTGTGCGCGGCGATCGCCAGCGCCGGCAGCTCGGCCCCCAGCCGCTCGATGATCCGCGTGTACGGCACGGAGGCGCCCAGCCGTACGGTCTCCGCGCCGGTCTCCCACTCGTACAGCTCGGCGATCCGGTTCAGGTCGAGCAGGTGGCTGGGGCGGCGGCGGTCGAAGTTGATCTCCACCATGACGTCGGTCCCGCCCGCGACGGGCACGGCCGTGGGATGCGCCGCCTTCGCGGCGAGCGCTTCCTCCCAACTGGCGGGGCGCAGGAATTCCATAGGCGCTCTCTCGTCCCCTCTTCGAGGTCTCCCCCGATCACTCTGCACACGGCCTACCGCCAGTAGACCGATCTGTGGGCCACCTGGTGCAGTCACCGAAGGCATGAAGCAGTTGGCTGGCCAGCGGCGTGGTCTTGTAGATTCGAACGAAAGACGGGGAGTGGAAACCTCGGCGGTAATCACCGGAAACGGCGAGGACTTCCACCGGCAACACACGAAGATCGGCTGGCGACGACATGCGGCTGCGCGCACTGCTGGAGACCGACGCCCTGGGCCTGCGGCTGCTCGGCGGCGAGGAGGAGCTGGACCGCACCGTGCGCGGGGTGATGACCACCGATCTGCGCGACCCGAGCCGCTATCTGTCCGGCGGGGAGCTGGTGCTGACCGGCCTGGCGTGGCGGCGGGAGCCGGAGGACTCCGAGCGGTTCGTCCGGATCCTGGTGGCGGCCCAGGTCGCCGGGCTGGCGGCGGGCGAGGCGGAGCTCGGCTCCGTGCCCGTGGACCTGGTGCTGGCCTGCGCGCGGCACCGGCTGCCGCTCTTCTCGGTGGTGGAGGACGTGTCCTTCGCGTCCATCACCGAGTACGTGGTGCGCCGGGTGTCCGGCGAGCGGGCCGGGGATCTGGCGGCCGTCGTCGACCGGCACCGGCGGCTGATGACCTCGGGGCCCGCGGGCGGCGGCCCGGAGGTCGTGCTGGATCTGCTCGGCTCCGATCTCGACCTGCCCGCCTGGGTGCTGTCCCCCACCGGCCGCCGGATCGCGGTGCCGTCCGTCGCCGCGGCGGCCGGCCCCGGGGGCGCGCCCGAGCTGCCCTCCGCGGTGTGCGCGCGGCTCGCGGGCGAGCATCTGGCCGCCCAGCGCTCGGGGCGCCGCGGCCCGCACCGGGTGACCACCGCCGACGGCGTCACGTACTCCCTCTTCCCCATCCGCAGCGGCGGGCCGGCCCCGTCGGGCGCCGGGGACGTCCGGGAGACCGTGCTCTCCGACTGGCTGCTGGTGGTCGGGGCGGACGCGGGCGACTGGCCCGAGGAGCGGCTGGATCTGCTGCACGGGGTGACCCAGCTGATCGCGGTGGAGCGGGACCGCAGGGACGCCTCGCGCACCGTGCGGCGCCGGCTGGCCCAGGAGGTGCTGGAGCTGGTCCAGTCGGGCGCGCCGCCCGCCGAGGTCGCCGCCCGGCTGCGGGTGGCCGCGCCCGTGCTGCTTCCGGGCCTGGCCACGGCCCCGCACTGGCAGGTGGTGGTGGCCCAGGTGGAGTGGGAGGGCGCGACGGCGCCGGGTGGCCCGGTGGCCCAGTCGCTGCTGGAAGAGGTGCTGGTCGACCCGGAGGCGACCGGGCCCGAGCCCTCGGACCGGATCGCGGTGGCGCACACGGGCGACGAGGCGGTCGCGCTGGTCCCGCTGCCCGCGCTGCCCGACGCCCCGGCGGCCGACGCCGAGGGCGGCGGCAGCGGCGGCGGGGCGTACGGCTTCGAGGCGGGGCTGCACGCCGACGCGCTGCTCGCCGCCGTCCGGGAGCCGCTCTCCCGCGGGCTGGACGGCGACGGTCGGCTGACGCTCGGCGTCAGCGCGGTCGTCCACTCCGCCGACGGGCTGCGCGGCGCCCTGGAGGAGGCGCGACACGCCCGGCGGGTCGCCGCCGCTCGCCCCGGGCGGGTCTGCGCGGCGGGCCACCAGGAGCTCGCCTCGCATGTGCTGCTGCTCCCCTTCGTCCCCGACGACGTCCGCCGCGCCTTCACCGCCCGGCTGCTGGACCCCCTGTACGACTACGACCGCCGCCACCGCGCCGAGCTGATCCCCACCCTGGAGGCGTTCCTGGACTGTGACGGCTCCTGGACGCGCTGCGCGACCCGGCTGCATCTGCACGTCAACACGCTGCGGTACCGGGTGGGGCGGATCGAGCAGCTGACGGGGCGTGATCTGGCGCGCCTCGAGGACAAGCTGGACTTCTTCCTGGCGCTGCGGATGAGCTGACCGGGTGTGGCTGATGGGTCGGCTGTTGGTCAAGGGATGTCCAGTTTCCTTGCCTGTTTGTGAATTCATTCACACCGACCTCTTGGCCGCGCCCGCGCATCCATGCTGAGATTCGGATCACAGCTTCCGGCTCGATGGCGCGCTTGGGGAGGGCAATGTGGCGGACACCGCCATGTCACCACCTGGATCATCGGATTCCGATTCTGGTCTCCGCCCGGATCGGGTAGACGACCCCGTGGACACGGCGGTGTGGCGGCTGCGCTCGCGCGGCTGTTGGCACGACGCCGCGGCCCTGCTCACACCGCGCGCGGCGGGCGACGCCTCGGCCGCGCTCAAGCGGACCGCCGTACTGACCGAGCGCTGCATGTTCACCTCCGAGGGGTGGGAAGCGGCCGAGGACGCCCTGCGGGCGGCGGAGGCGCTCGCGCTCACCGACGACGAGCGGGGCGCCACGGCGTGCGAACGCGGCTATCTCGCCTACGCCTCCACCCTGCTGGGGGTGCGCGACCGTGCCGACGAGGCGCGGACCGCGCTCGGGCGCGCCGCCGCGCTGCTCGGCCCCGGCTCGCCGACCCGCCCGCTGCTGGACTTCCGCCGCGGCCTGATCGCCCAGCACCTCGCGCAGAACCCCACCGGCGCCCAGGCCGCCTTCCAGCGCGCACACGCCGGGGCCAAGAACCACGGCGACGAGCTGCTGCTCTCGTGCACCTGGCGCCATCTGGCCGCGATGGCGGAGCAGGAGGGCGATCTGGCCGAGGCGCGGCGCGGCTTCGCCGAATCGCTGCGCATCCGGGAGGAGCTGGGCTATCTGATCGGCATCGCCCCGGCGCTCGCGGCGCTGGCCGAGGTGGAGGAGGAGCCGGAGGCGACCCGGCTGCGCACGGAGGCGGAGCGCTTGGTGCGGCTGCTGGGCGGGGTGCCGGTGTGGCTCGCCGAACAGTTAAGACAGGCCCCGACCGCGACGGCGTAGGCCGAGGGCTGTTTCCCTGCCCGCCCCTTCCCAGCCCCTGTCGGTGTGCGGCTCCGCCGCGTGGGGGGCAAGCCCCCGGGCCCCGGACGGTCAGTGAGGCCGGGAGCTGGGGCTTGCCCCAGATGAGGGAAGGGGCGGCGGCAGGGGAAACTCACGCCCCGCCGTTGAAGTGGTCGCGCACCAGGGACTCGACGGCGTCGAGGTCCCGCGCGGCCAGGGCGTCGAGCAGGGCCATGTGCTCGGCCGCGTCCGCGACGAGGTCGGCGGTGCGCACGATCTGGCCGCCGACCAGCGGCCACTGCGCCCGCCGGTGCAGCTCGTCGGCCACCACGACCAGCTGTTCATTTCCGGCCAGGCTCAGGACCGTCTGGTGGAAGGTGCGGTCCGCCTCCAGATACGCCGCCCGGCTCCCCTTCGCCGCCGCCGCGGCCGTCGCCTCCGCGAAGGGCCGCAGCCCCGCCCACCGCTCGGGCGCGATCGCCTCGGCCAGGCTGAGCATCACGGGGACCTCCAGCAGGGCCCGGACCTCGGCCAGCTCCGCCAGCTCCCGCGCGCTGCGCCGGGCCACCCGGAACCCCCGGTTCGGCACCACCTCGACGGCGCCCTCTCCGGCGAGCTGCTGCATGGCCTCCCGTACGGGCGTGGCCGACACACCGAAGCGCTCGGCGAGGGCCGGCGCGGAGTAGACCTCGCCGGGGGCGAGCTCGCCCCCGACCAGCGCGTCCCGCAGGGCGTCCAGGATCTGTCCGCGCACCGAGTGGCGCCGGGGCGGCTTCCGCGAGGCGGGCCCGCCGGGGCCACCGGGGCCGGGGATACCGGGATCCGGGTGCGGCTCCGCCGCCGTTTCGGCACTGGCCTGCTCCACCTCGGCTCCTCCTGACGTCCGCTTGAAACGATATGCGGAGGCCGCACGAGGGCAAACCCCTCGGACGTCATATAAAAGGCAAGCCTAACCGGATCCAACCGGAACGGACCACATTGAGCGTCCTGACACAACCTCAGCAGGACGTTTACGTTCGGTCGGATTCCATGAATAGAATGCAAGCCGCTTGCACAGCGCGAGCGTTCGAACCGTATCGCACCTATCCGCGTGTCCCCCCGCCGATTTGGCGTCCTCTTGTCCAGAACCCGCTCGGGACAAGCCAGGTTTACGCCAAGATGTCGCGCGAGTAGGCCGTACTGCGGCCAGAACTTCACGGAAGCGAGGCAAGGGACACCGGATGAGACTGACCGACATATCGAGCTGGGGCCTCCCGGCCGTCGTAGTGCTCGTCGGCGTCGTGGGAGCGGTGACAGTGCTCGCGCGCGGACGTAACGCCAAGGAAGACAAGGCGAACTCCGACTCCTGGGAGCGGAGCGAGGAGCGGCGCCGCCGCAAGGAGGCCATCTATGGGATGGCCTCGTATGTGCTTCTGTTCTGCTGCGCCGGGGTCGCGGCCGCCCTCTCCTTCCAGGGGCTGGTGGGCTTCGGGCGGGAGAACCTCGCCCTGACGAACGGCTGGGAGTACCTGGTGCCGTTCGGGCTCGACGGCGCCGCGATGTTCTGCTCGGTGCTCGCGGTGCGCGAGGCCAGCCACGGTGACGCCGCTCTCGGCTCCCGACTGCTGGTGTGGCTGTTCGCGGGCGCCGCGGCCTGGTTCAACTGGGTGCACGCGCCGCGCGGCATGGGCCACGCCGGAGCGCCCCAGTTCTTCGCCGGCATGTCGCTCTCGGCGGCGGTCCTCTTCGACCGCGCGCTCAAGCAGACCCGCCGCGCGGCACTCCGCGAGCAGGGCCTGGTGCCCAGGCCGCTGCCCCAGATCCGTATCGTTCGCTGGCTGCGCGCGCCCCGCGAGACCTTCGCCGCCTGGTCGCTGATGCTGCTCGAGGGCGTCCGCACCCTGGACGAGGCCGTCGAGGAGGTGCGCGAGGACCGCAAGGAGAAGGAGCACAACCGGCACCGCCGGCGGGAGCAGGAGAGGCTGGACCGGGCCCGGATCCGGGCGCTGAACCGGCAGCACCGCTCCTGGGGCCGGCGCGGCGGCCGCCAGGTGGAGGTCACCGGCTCCTCCTCGCAACCGGCGCTCACATCGGAGCCTGCCATATCGGATAACTCGCCGGAAAACTCCCTCGGTACCTCGCTGGACAAGGGACAGCTGTCCGCGCCCTCCTCCCGGCCCGCTCTGCGGTCCGCGAGCAGCGGTGACGGATTCGGGGACCGCGAGGCCGACCGCCCGCGGACCATCGACCTCACCGCCGAGGACGACACACTCACCATGCCGCGGCTCGACTCCCTGGAAGAGAAGCTCGCGCAGATCGAACGCGCCTTCGGCTGACGTGCTGCTTGGTTCGCCTCCGGGGCGCTGCAGACCCTGTCGACGGTCGACCGTGCTCGGCCCTTCGTACCTCAGGGCCTCCGCGCGCTCTCCCTTTCGACAGGGTCGCGCCCCTTCGGCCGGGTGGGCGGGACGGGGAGCACGTCTCCTCTCCCGCCCCCGCGCGGACGGCACCCGCACCCGCCGCGCGAAGAACCGATGCCCCGCCTCCGGTCCGCCGGCCCCTCACACGGACCGCGCGTCGAGCTCGAACCAGACCGCCTTCCCCACGCCGTGGGCCCGCACCCCCCACGCGTCCGCGAGCGTGTGCACCAGCAGCAGCCCGCGCCCGGAGGTGCCCTCCTCGGCCGCATGGGTGCGCAGCGTCGGATGCCGCGGGACGAAATCCCGCACCTCGACCCGTAATCGGCCGCTGACCGGCCCGCCCTGACCTTCGCCGAGCGTGGCTGTGATGTGCGCCCCGCGGTCGGTGTGCACCAGCGCGTTGGTGACCAGCTCGCTGGTGAGCAGCTCGGCCAGGTCCCTCCTGCTCGGCTCGCCCCAGCGCCGCAGCAGCTCGCGCAGCCCCGCACGGACCTCCGCGACGCGGGACAGCTCGCCGTTCTGTAATCGCTTGCTCAAAGCCGGGTCCCGCTCGCTCTCGATGGCCACCGCCCCCGCTTCCGGCCACCCGGCCGTGCCGCCCCGCCGTGCAGGCTGACGCTTCATCCTCCCCCGCCCCGGCCGCCCAGGGGACAGCCAGCGTCGAAATGTCGTCGAACACGCTCACGGAATGCATTCCCGCGTGTTGGCCCCCACACACCGAGGGAAATGATCCGCTGGGACCGACCCGCGCCGATCTTGAGGAGAGCCGCGCATGCACGACGACCGACCGCTGGTGGAAGGGCGCCTCGACCGGGCGTTGCACCAGTTCATCAGGCCCGCCCAGTACACGGCGCGCACCCCGCTCACGCTGACCGCGTGGCGCACCCCGGGCGAGCCGGTCCCGGTGGGCGACGCGCTGAAGGGGTCGTACGAGCCCTTCGAGACCGGCACCGAGTGGGGCTCGCCGTGGTCGACCTGGTGGTTCCGGCTGGCGGGCGAGGTGCCGTCGGAGTGGGCGGGGCGGCGGGTCGAGGCCGTCATCGACCCCGGCTTCACGGGGGACGCCCCCGGCTTCCAGGCCGAGGGGCTGGTGTACGACGCGGAGGGGGTGCCGCTCAAGGGCATCCACCCCCGCAACCGGCATGTTCCCGTCGCCGCGCCGGCGGCCGGGGGCGAGCCGGTGCGGCTGCTGCTGGAGGCGGCCGCCAACCCGGCCGTGCTGCGCGACGGCTATGAGCCGACGCTGCTGGGCGATGTGCTGACCGCCGGGGACCGCCCGCTGTACCGCTTCGCCTCGGCCGACCTCGCCGTGCTGGACGAGGAGGTCTGGCATCTGGTGCTGGACATCGAGGTGCTGTCGGAGCTGATGCGCGAGCTTCCGGCGGACCGGGCGCGGCGCCACGAGATACTGCGCGCCCTGGAGAACATGCTGGACGCGCTGGACCTCCACGATGTGCCGGGCACCGCCGCGGCCGGGCGCGCCGCGCTGGCCGAGGCGCTCAGCCGCCCCGCGAACGCCAGCGCGCACCGCGTGTCGGCGACCGGGCACGCCCATATCGACTCGGCGTGGCTGTGGCCGCTGCGCGAGACCGTCCGCAAGGCGTCCCGGACCTTCGCCAATGTCACCGCGCTCGCGCCCGACTACCCGGAGCTGGTCTTCGCCTGCTCGCAGGCGCAGCAGTACGCATGGGTCAAGGAGCACCAGCCGCACATCTGGGAGCGGATCAAGAAGGCCGTGGCCGACGGCAACTGGGCACCGGTCGGCTCGATGTGGGTCGAGTCGGACGCCAACATGCCCGGCGGCGAGGCGCTGGCCCGGCAGATCGTGCACGGCAAGCGGTTCTTCCTGGAGGAGCTGGGGGTGGACACCGAGGAGATCTGGCTGCCGGACTCCTTCGGCTACACGGCCGCCTTCCCGCAGCTGGCGAAGCTCGCGGGGGTGCGGTGGTTCCTCACCCAGAAGCTGTCCTGGAACCAGTCGAACAAGATGCCGCACCACACCTTCTGGTGGGAGGGCATCGACGGCACCCGGGTGTTCACCCACTTCCCGCCGGTGGACACCTACAACGCCCAGTTCCATGCGAGCGAACTCGCCCACGCCGAGAAGAACTTCGCCGACAAGGGGCTGGCCACCCGCTCCCTCGTCCCCTTCGGCTACGGCGACGGCGGTGGCGGCCCCACCCGCGAGATGATGGAGAAGGCGCGGCGGCTCAAGTCGCTCGAGGGCTCGCCGCGGGTCGAGATCGAGCGGCCGTCGGCGTTCTTCGCCGAGGCGGAGCGGGAGTACGGGGCCAAGGCGCCGGTGTGGTCGGGCGAGCTGTATCTGGAGCTGCACCGGGCGACGTACACCACCCAGGCCAAGACCAAGCAGGGCAACCGGCGCAGCGAGCATCTGCTGCGGGAGGCGGAGCTGTGGGCGACGGCCGCCGCGCTGCGCTCCCCCGGGTACGCCTATCCGTACGACGACCTGGACCGGATCTGGAAGACGGTGCTGCTGCACCAGTTCCATGACATCCTGCCGGGCTCCTCGATCGCCTGGGTGCACCGCGAGGCGCGCGACACCTATGAGCGGGTCCGCACCGAGCTGGAGGGGATCATCTCGGCGGCGGTGGACGCGCTGGGCGGCGCGCAGGACGGGCCGGTGGTGTTCAACGCCTCCCCGTACGAGCGCGGCGAGGTCGTCACGCTCGACGCGCCGACGGCGGCGGCCCTCCCGGAAGGCACGCCGGTCCAGCCGCTGGAGGACGGGCGCGCCGCGGTGGCGGTGCGGCTGCCCGCGCTGGGCGCGTCGGCCGTGCAGGCCGACACGCCGGGGGCGAGCGCGTCCGAGGCGCCGGTCAGTGCGCTGAGCGACGGGCGCACCATCGTGCTGGACAACGATCTGCTGCGCGTGGTCATCGACGCCGACGGGCTGCTGACCTCCGTACGCGACCTGACGGCCGACCGGGAGCTGATCGCGCCCGGCGCCCGCGCCAACCTCCTCCAGCTGCACCCCGACCACCCCAACGAGTGGGACGCCTGGGACATCGACCGGCACTACCGCCGGGTCCACACCGACCTCACCGACGCCGAGTCCGTCGAGCTGGTCGAGTCCGGGCCGCTGCGCGCCGCGGTCCGGGTGGTGCGCGTCTTCGGCGCCTCGGGGGCCTCCCGGATCACCCAGGAGATCCGCCTCAGCCGCGGCGGCCGCCGGGTGGACATCACCACCGAGGTGGACTGGCAGGAGTCGGAGAAGGTCCTCAAGGCGGCGTTCCCGCTGGACATCCACGCCAAGGTGTCCACCTCCGAGATCCAGTTCGGGCATGTGGACCGCGCCACCCACACCAACACCAGCTGGGACGCGGCCCGGTTCGAGATCTGCGCCCACCGCTGGCTGCGGGTCGCCGAGCCCGGCTACGGGGCGGCGCTGCTCAACGACTCGACGTACGGCCACGATGTGACCCGTACGGAGCACCCGGTCGATGGTGACGGCGGGCCGGTGCTGGGCACGACGGTGCGGCTGACCCTGCTGCGCGCCCCGCACAGCCCCGACCCCGAGACCGACCTCGGCGCCCACCGCTTCGCGTATGCGCTGCTGCCCGGCGCCGAGGTGGGCGACGCGGTCGCCGAGGGCCTGGCGCTCAACCTGCCGCCGCGCGCCCTGCCCGCGGGCGCGGCGCTCCCGTCGCTGATCGGCGTCGACAACCCGGCGGTCACCGTCGAGTCCGTCAAGCTGGCGGAGGACCGTAGCGGCGATGTGGTGGTGCGGCTGTACGAGTCGCGCGGCGGGCGGGCGTCGGCGACGCTCACCACCGGGTTCCCGGTGATCAGCGCCCAGGTGACGGACCTGCTGGAGCGGCCGCTGCACGAGGCGGCCACCGGCGAGGGCGGGCTGGCCCTGAGCCTGCGGCCGCACGAGATCCTCACCCTGAGGCTCACGCCCGCGTAGGCCCGCAGCGAGGCTGGACGGCGGGGTTACGGCCTGGGGTGCTCCCTATCGCACCCCAGGCCGTCAGGGGCGGGGCAGGTTCCGCAGGTTCGAGCGGGCCAGCTGCACCATCTTGCCCACCCCGCCGTCCAGCACGATCTTGCTCGCGGAGAGCGCGAAGCCGGTCACCATCTCCGCGCGGATCTTCGGCGGGATCGACAGCGCGTTGGGATCGGTGACCACGTCCACCAGCGCGGGCCCCTTGTAGCGCAGGGCGGACCGCAGCGCCGCCCGCAGATGCTTGGGCTTCTCCACCCGCTCGCCGTACGCCCCGGCGGCGCGGGCGATCTCCGCGAAGTCGGGGTTGAGGTTGGTGGTGCCGTACGAGGGCAGGCCCGAGACCATCATCTCCAGCTCGACCATGCCGAGCGAGGAGTTGTTGAAGAGCACCACCTTCACCGGCAGGTCGTACTGGACGAGGGTGAGGAAGTCGCCCATCAGCATGGCGAAGCCGCCGTCCCCGGACATCGAGACGACCTGGCGGCGGCGGTCGAGGAACTGGGCGCCGATCGCCTGCGGCACCGCGTTGGCCATCGAGCCATGGGTGAACGAGCCGATCACCCGGCGGCGGCCGTTGGGGGTCAGATAGCGGGCCGCCCACACATTGCACATCCCGGTGTCGACCGTGAAGACCGCGTCGGCGGCCGCCTCCTCGTCCAGCACCGCCGCCACATACTCCGGATGGATCGGAATGTGCTTGTCCACCCTGCGGGTGTACGCCTTGACCACGCCCTCCAGCGCGTCGGCGTGCTTCTTCAGCATCCGGTCCAGGAATCTGCGGTCGCTCTTGGCGCGCACCTTCGGCGTCAGACAGCTCAGCGTCTCCCGCACATCGCCCCACACCGCCAGGTCGAGCTTGGAGCGCCGGCCCAGGTGCTCGGGGCGGACGTCGATCTGCACGATCTTCACGTCGTCGGGCAGGAAGGCGTTGTACGGGAAGTCGGTGCCCAGCAGGATCAGCAGATCGCACTCGTGGGTGGCCTCGTACGCCGCGCCGTAGCCGAGCAGCCCGCTCATGCCGACGTCGTACGGGTTGTCGTACTGGATCCACTCCTTGCCGCGCAGCGCGTGCCCCACCGGGGACTTCACCCGCTCGGCGAAGGCCATCACCTCGGCGTGCGCCCCGGCGGTGCCGCTGCCGCAGAACAGCGTCACCCGGTCGGCCGCGTCCACCATCCGGGCGAGCGCCTCGATCTCCCCGTCGCCGGGGCGCACCGAGGGGCGGGCGGTGACCAGGGCGTGCTCCTCGGCCCGCTCGGGCGCCGGGAGCGCCGCGATGTCCCCGGGCAGCGCCACCACGCTGACGCCGCCGCGCCCGATGGCGTGCTGGATCGCGGTCTGCGGGACGCGCGGCATCTGCCGCGGGCTGGAGATCAGCTCGCAGTAGTGGCTGCACTCGGCGAACAGCCGTTCGGGGTGGGTCTCCTGGAAGTAGCCGCTGCCGATCTCGCTGCTGGGGATGTGCGAGGCGAGGGCGAGGACCGGGGCCATCGAGCGATGGGCGTCGTACAGACCGTTGATCAGGTGCAGATTGCCGGGGCCGCAGGAGCCGGCACAGGCCGCGAGGCGGCCGGTGAGCTGGGCCTCGGCACCGGCGGCGAACGCGGCGGACTCCTCGTGGCGGACCTGGATCCAGTCGATGGCCGCGTTGCGGCGTACGGCGTCGACGACCGGGTTGAGGCTGTCCCCGACGACCCCGTACAGCCGGCGCACCCCGGCGCGCGCCAGGAGGTCCACGAACTGCTCGGCCACGGTCTGCTTGCCCATCGCGCGCCCTTCCGTACGGGTCTCGGCTGCGTATGCCGGTGCGGCTGCGTAGCGGCTACGTAGCTCCATCAACCCATGGACCGCGCGCTCACGCCTCCCAGACGGCGGCCGCCGTACGGTCGTCGGCGTAACCCTCCACCCGCGTCCGGGTGTCCGCGAGGAACTCGGCGAGCCCCGGCGGCGCCGCCTCCGCCCAGCGTTCCGCCAGGTGTCCGGCGAGCTCGGGGCGGCCGCGCAGCGGCTCCGCGAGCCCGCGGCCGCACATCAGCAGCACATCCCCCGGCCGGGCTACGGAAGCCCGGAAGCGGAAGGGAGCGGCGGCGGGGACCGGGGCCGGGCCGGGGGCGGGGCCGGTGCCCGGCGTGGCGATCCCCAGGTCCATCGTCGGGGGCGACCCGGCCGCCGCCCGTGTCGCACTGCCGAACCCGAGCACCGGGCCGCCCGCGGTGTCCGGCTCCGGCTCGGCGGGCTCCAGGTCCTGCCAGACGCCCGCGCGCAGCCGGAACAGGCCGCCGTCGCCGACGCCGAAGACCACGCGGATCCGGCAGTCCGGGTCGGCGGGCAGCACCAGACAGCGCAGCGCGGCGGTGTACTCGGCCGGGTCCAGGCCCAACTCGGCCGCGCGGGCCCTCAACCGGCCCAGGCCGCGGTCGGTGAGCCGGTGCAGCCCGGACTTGAGCGCGCCGCGGTTGCCGGAGCGTATGTCGTCGACCAGCTGCGCATGGCTGCGGCCGACCGCGCCGCCGATCCACTCGCACAGCTCGCGCGCCGCCTGGTGCGCCCCGTCGGCCCCGCCGACCCCGCCAGCCCCGCCAGCCCCGCCAGCCCCGCCGGCCAGCGCCACCAGCACCAGCGCGCCGGGCCCGGACCCGAACCGCGCCATGAGCAACACGTCCCGCCGCGGCTCCCCGCCCCGGCGGGCCGACTCGCCGCGGGAGGAGACGGCGCGCAGCGTGGCGGCTCCGCAGCGGGCGCCGTCCAGCACGGTGTCCGGCACGAGGTCGGCCAGTTCGTACGGGTCTGCGGGGGGCGGCACGATCGGCTCGTCGGCGTCGGCGTCGGCGTCCGGGGCGGGCTGCGGCGCGGGGGGCTGCGGCGCGGGCGGCCGTGGCACGTACGGACGCGGCAGGGACGGCCGTTTGGCGGATCGCGGGTCGGCCGGGGCCGGGGCCGGCGCCCGTTCGCCGGAAAACCACCCGAAGGCCGCATCCGATGGGGCGGGCTCGGTCGGCTTCTCCGGTTCCGGTCCCGGCTCCGTCCCCCAGGGCGCTCCCGCGGCCGGTACCGACCCGAGCGGGGCCCTGTGCGACGGCGGCCCGCCGACCGTGCGGGACGCGGAGTCGAACCGGTCGTCGACGGAGTCCGACGCGGTGGCGGGCCCCACATCGCCGGTGTGCTGGTGGTACAACTCGCCCCACCAGTCGTCCTCGTGACGGCGCCTGTCCCCCTGTTGGCTCATGCCCACAATTGTTTCCCCGGCAGACGCCCCGCGGAACACCGCCTGCGGCGGGCTCACGCGGCGGAGCCGCATATTGGATACAGCCCCTACCCGCCCCTTCCCGCAACTGGGGCTCCGCCCCAGACCCCGAGCTTGGGCTGGCCGACACCCCCGCCGCGGAGCCCCACACGCAGCCGGCGGACGGGGCATGGCAGCCAGGCCACGCCGAAATGCGGCCCCGGCACGCTGGGATCCGCCCCCGGACCCCAAGATCCCGGAAGCTGCCTCCGGCCCCAGCCGATCCGCTGCTCCGCCGCCTGGGCGACATCGCCGCCACGGACCCCAGGGCCAAGGACCACATCCCCGCGGCGCAGCCGGCACATGCAGCCACCGGACGGCACAGGACAGCCGGACCCCGCCGATGCGGCCCTGGCCTGCGGGGCTCCGCCCCCGGCCTTGGGGGTCTGGGGGCGGAGCCTCCCCACGCGGCGGAGCCGCATATCGGCAGGGGGCGGGTAGGGGAGAGGCCCGCCGCAGGCGCCACGCAGGCAGTGTTCCGCGGGGCGCCTGCCGGGGGCTCAGCCCCAGGCATCGGGGGTCTGGGGCTGAGCCCCAGTTGCGGGAAGGGGCGGGTAGGGGAGCAGCAGCCCGCCGCAGGCGCCGCGGCCCGCCTGCGGGGGCGACGCCCCAGGGATCGGGGTCTGGCGCGGGGCCTCCCCACGCGGCGGAGCCGCATGTTGACGGGGGGCGGGCGGGGCAAGTCTTAGCCGCGGTAGGTCTCCAGCAGCCGCAGCCAGATCTCGCTGATCGTCGGGAACGACGGGACCGCGTGCCACAGCCGCTCCACGGGGACCTCCCCCGCGACCGCCACCGTCGCGGAGTGCAGCAGCTCGCCGACGCCCGGGCCGACGAAGGTCACGCCGATCAGGTGCCCCCGGTCGAGGTCGACGACCATGCGGGCCTGGCCGCGGTAGCCGTCGGCGTAGAGGCCGGAACCGGAGACCCGTCCGAGGTCGTAGTCGACGACCCGGATCCGGCGGCCCTCGGCCTCGGCCCGCGCCGCGGTGAGGCCGACCGAGCCGACCTCGGGGTCGGTGAACACCACCTGCGGCACCGCCGCCGTGTCCGCGGTGGCCGCGTGGGCGCCCCAGGGGTCCGTCTCCAGGAGCGGCACGCCCTGGGCGCGGGCGCCGATCGCCGCGCCCGCGATGCGCGCCTGGTACTTGCCCTGGTGGGTCATCAGGGCGCGGTGGTTGACGTCGCCGACGGCGTACAGCCAGCCGCCCTCCACGTCCCGCACCTGGCAGCTGTCGTCCACCCGCAGCCAGCTGCCCGGTTCGAGGCCGATCGTCTCCAGGCCGATGTCCTCGGTGCGCGGTGCGCGCCCGGTGGCGAACAGCACCTCGTCGGCTTCCAGGTGCTCGCCGTTGTCCAGCGTCAGGGTCACCGGCCCGGCGCCGGAGCCGAAGCCGGCCGGGCCGCCCGGCGCGGAGCGGCGGACGCCGGTCACGGAGGTGCCGGTGCGGATCTTGGCTCCGGCCTCGGTGAGCGAGGCGGCGACGAGTTCGCCGACGAACGGCTCCATGCGCCCCAGCAGCCCGGAGCCGCGGACCAGCACGGTCACCTCGGAGCCGAGCGCCTGCCAGGCGGTGGCCATTTCCGTGGCGACCACGCCGCCGCCGACCACGGCCAGCCGCCCGGGGACCGCGGCGGCGCTGGTGGCCTCGCGGCTGGTCCAGGGGCGGACCTCGGCCAGTCCTGGCAGGCCGGGCAGCGCGGCGCGACTGCCGGTGCACACCGCGACCGCGTGCCGGGCGGTCAGGACGCGTTCCCGCCCGTCCGAGTCCGAGACCGCGACCCGCTTGACGCCCACCAGACGGCCGTGGCCGCGGACGAGGTCGACGCCGACCGACTCCAGCCAGCCGACCTGGCCGTCGTCCTTCCAGTGCGAGACGTACTCGTCCCGGCGCGCGAAGACGGCCGGGGCCTCGAGCGGGCCCCCGACCGCCTCGCGCAGCCCGGGCAGCCGCCGGGCGTCGGCGCGGGCGATGGCCGGGCGCAGCAGCGCCTTGCTGGGAATGCAGGCCCAGTACGAGCAGTCGCCGCCGACCAGTTCGCTCTCCACGATCGCCGCGGAGAGTCCGGACGCGCGGACCCGGTCCGCGACGTTCTCCCCGACGGGACCCGCGCCCAGGACGACGACGTCGTACTCCTCTGTGGCGGCCATCATCGCAACTCGCTCTCTCTCGGTTCCTTGGGCCATCCTGGCCCCAAGGAACCGTCGCGGGCCACACGGACACGGAGCCGGAGCAGCGCTATGAGTCGCGCTACGGGTCGCGCTACGGCTTGCGCTGCGGCCCCCGCTTGCGTTCCATCATGTGCCGGCCGAGGGCCTGCCGCTGCTTGAAGGTCCGCCGCATCTCGGCCCGCAGCCGGTCGTCGGTGCGGGCGGCGAGCCGCGTGTTCTCGCGCAGCAGCTTGCGGTAGCTGTCCAGGCGGCGCTCGGGCAGCGTCCCGTTCTCGACCGCGGCGAGCACGGCGCAGCCCGGCTCGGCCTCGTGGGCGCAGTCGTGGAAGCGGCAGTCCCCGGCCAGTTGCTCGATCTCGGCGAAGGCCTGTGCGACGCCGTCCCCGGCGTCCCACAGCCCGACCCCGCGCACCCCGGGCGTGTCGATGAGGACCCCGCCCCAGGGCAGCGGCAGCAGATCGCGGGTGGTCGTGGTGTGCCGCCCCTTGCCGTCGCTGTCCCGGACCTCGTGCACATGCTGCGCGGACTCGCCCAGCAGGGCGTTGGCGAGCGTGGACTTGCCCGCGCCGGACTGCCCGATCAGCACCGACGTGCCGGAGGAGAGCACGGCGCCGAGCACGTCGAGGCCCTCGCCGGTCGCCGAGCTGACGGTCAGCACCTGGACGCCGGGCGCGGCGGTCTCGACGTCCGCGAGGAGATGGGCCAGCACCACGGGGTCGGGCACCAGGTCGGCCTTGGTGAGGGTGACCAGCGGCTGGGCGCCGCTCTCCCAGGCCAGCGCCAGGAACCGCTCCAGGCGGCCCAGGTCGAGCTCGGCGGCGAGGGAGACGGCCACGACCGCGTGGTCGACGTTCGCGGCCAGCACCTGGCCCTCGGAGCGCTTCGATGACGTCGAACGCACGAAGGCGGTACGGCGCGGCAGCAGCGCCTGGACGTACCGCGGGTCACCGGCCGCGTCGATCGCGGCCCAGTCGCCGGTGCAGACGATCTTCATCGGGTCGCGGGGGACGACGAACTCGGTGTCGGCGCGGACGGTGCCCTCAGGGGTGACGACGTCGCACAGACCGCGGTCGACCCGCACGACGCGCCCGAGGACCAGGCCCTGCTCCGCGTACGGAGCGAACTCGGCCTGCCATCCCTCGTCCCAGCCGTAGGCGGACAGCGGACGTGAGGAAGCGGAGGAAGAGGAAGAAGACAGATTCAAGGGAAACCCTTCTCAGGGCAGCCCCGGCCGCGCGCTCGCGGGCGCGAAGAAGTAAGGGGTCGGTCAGCCGGGGACCGCGGAGGTGGAGTGGACGTTCTTCTGGTTGCGGGTAGCACCCATCACAGAGACAGCCATCGGTCACACCTCCTGTTTCCTCAACTCGGCCGACAGCGGCGGCCAAAGGGCCACCGCAAGGAGCGCACTCACTATAAAAGCGCACGCCGGTTCACGCCACCGAATATCGCTCGGTGGCCCGCCGGCACGGGCGGAGGGCCGCCGGGTCGCCGGGGAGGCCCTCCGCCCAGGTCTGCCGCTAGCGGCGCAGGGCGGCCAGGTTGCGGTAGCCGATCGCCGCGTATTCGAGGGACTGGCCCGGGTTGGTGGTGCTCGGGGCGGTGTCCTGCTCGACCATCGGGTTGTGGTAGTTGCGGTCTCCCACGCGGGAGAAGAACGTGGTGTAGTCGATGACGCCGGTGCCGAACGGGACCATGTCGTAGCCCATCCCGTTGGTGGCGTTGACGACGCCGTCCTTGGCGTGGAACAGCGGGTAGCGCTTGTTGTGGCGGGTGACGAGGCCGGCCGGGTCGAAGATGTTCGTCTGCGTGGAGCCGTCGTGGGCGGTGTAGGTGCGGAACTTGTACTGGGCGACGTGTGCCCAGAAGACGTCCATCTCCAGCCAGACCAGCTTGGGGTCGGTGATGGACAGGAAGTACTCCAGCTTGCGGATGCCGGAGCTGCGGGTGGGCTTGGACTGGGCGTCCAGCGGGCCGCCGTCGAGGAGGAAGCTGTACGCGGCGTCGTGGTTGTGGGTGTAGAGCTTGAGGCCGGCGCGGCGGGCGATCGCGCCGAGGGCGTTCCACTTCTCGGCGGCCACGTCCCAGTCGGCCTTGTAGGAGCTTGCGGTGGGGTCGCCACCGGTGCCCATGTGGGGCAGGCCGAGGATGTTCGCGATCTCCAGGTGCTTCTTGAAGGTGTCCAGGTCGGCGCTGGTCAGGGGCCAGGAGCCGGGGATGAAGCCGTGGTTGCCCTGGGCACGCAGCCCGTTGTCGTCCAGCCAGCGGCGCAGCAGCTTGGCGCCCTGGACGGACTCCAGGCTGGCGCCGCCCGGGGAGTTGGCGTGCTGGCCGTAGCCGGCGAACTCGACCTGGCGGTAGCCGAAGCGGGCGAGCTGCTCGAAGACGGCGCGGAAGCCGGACGGGAGGGAGGAGGCGAGCGGGTCGCGGCCGATGGCGTCGCGGACCGTGTAGAGGATGATGCCGCGCTTGTCCGCGGGGACGAGCGTGTGCCCTCTGCCGGTGTCGGCGGCCCGGGGCGCGGCCTGCACGGGGGTCGCGCCGAGGACGGGGGCGGCGATCGCCCCGGCCGCGACGGCGGTGCAGGTGCTCAGGAAGCTGCGGCGGCCGACGCCGAGGCTGCGGCGGAGCTGGTCGTCGGTGTCAGGCGTGTGGTTCACGGGGTGCCTTCTTTCATTTCCTCTGAGGGGCCGTCGGTGTCGAGACCGGCGAGTCGGAGCAGCAGGGACTTCACGTCGGTGGCCGCGATGCGGTCGCCGACGGCGCGGGGGGTGGAGCACAGGAGGAGCGGACCGTCGTCGTCGCTCGTGGGCAGGCGGCCGTGGCTGCCTCGGATGGGTGAGGGGTCGAGGGGGACGACCGCCATGCGGTAGCGCATCCCGAGCTTCTTGCGGGCGAGCGCGGTGGCGGCCTTGACCTTCACATAGGGGTCGAGCGGGTCCATGAACAGCTCGACCGGGTCGTAGCCGGGCTTGCGGTGGATCTCGACCAGTTGCGCGAAGTCGGGGGCGCGGGCGTCGTCGAGCCAGTAGTAGTACGTGAACCAGGCGTCCGGTTCGGCGACGGCGACCAGTTCGCCGGAGCGGGCGTGGTCGAGGTGGTGGGCCTTCTTGCCCTCGTCGTCGAGGAGTTGCTCGATGCCGGGCAGCCCGTCGAGGGCGGCGCGGGTGGCGGCCATGTCCTCGGGGCGGCGGACGTACACATGGGCGATCTGGTGGTCGGCCACGGCGAAGGCGCGGGAGGCCATCGGGTCGAGGTATTCCATGCCGACGCCATCGCCCTGGGTATGCACCTCCAGCAGGCCGGCCCGGCGCAGGGCGCGGTTGATGTCGACGGGCCGGCTCACGCGGGTGATGCCGTACTCGGACAGCGCGACGACCGTACGGCCCTCGGCGCGGGCGTCGTCCAGCAGCGGGGCCACGGCCGCGTCCAGGTCGGCGGCCGCCTGGTGGGAGCGGGGGTCGTCGGGGCCGTAGCGCTGGAGGTCGTAGTCGAGGTGCGGGAGGTAGCAGAGCGCCAGGTCGGGGTGGCGGGTGCGGAGGATGTGACGGGTGGCGTCGATGATCCACTGGCTGGAGACCAGATCCGCTCCGGGGCCCCAGAAGTGGAACAGCGGGAACGTGCCCAGCTTCTCGGTGAGTTCGTCGTGCAGGGCGGGCGGCCGGGTGTAGCAGTCCGGCTCCTTGCGGCCGTCGGCGTAGTAGACGGGGCGCGGGGTGACGGTGAGGTCGGTGTCGGCGCCCATGGCGTACCACCAGCAGATGTTGGCGACCGTGTAGCCGGGGTGGGCGCGGCGGGCCGCGTCCCACACCTTGTCCCCGGCGACCAGGCCGTTGTGCTGACGCCACAGCAGGACGTCGCCGAGTTCGCGGAAGTACCAGCCGTTGGCGACGATGCCGTGTTCCGAGGGCATCGTGCCGGTGAGGAAGGTGGACTGGGCGGCGCAGGTGACGGCGGGCAGGACGGTGCCGAGGTGGGCCCGGGAGCCGGCCGTCGCGAGGGCCTTGAGGTGGGGCATACGGTCGAGGAGCCGGGGGGTGAGGCCGACCACGTCGAGGACGAGGAGCGGGGTGGGGTCGCCGGTGGGCGCGGTCATGGCAGCTCCTTCAGTCCGAGGTCGGTCAGCTCGTCGCGGGCGAGCGCGAGTTCGGCGGCGATGCCGTCGGCGAGCCGGTCCCGGCCGCGGGGGCGCAGCTCGGGCGGGAGCGCCTGCCAGGTGTAGGTCTCGACCTCCAGGTGGCGGGTCAGCGGGTTCGGGCCGCCGACGAGGTGGGCCAGGGCGGCCCGCAGGACCGGGAGCGTGGAGGTGAGGGGCTCGGCGGGGGCCGCGTGCAGCGGGACGTGGAAGTGGGACCGCCAGGGGGCGTCGGGGGGCAGGGCCGTATCGCGGACGGCCTCGTCGAGGTCGTCGGTGCCGTGCAGGCCGGTCGGGGTGACCGTGCGGGTCTGGTGCAGAAAGCGGGGTTCGGCGAAGGCGGCGAGGGCCTCGCGGACCTCGGGCCGGCCGGGATGTTCGGCGTGCAGGGCGGCCGACAGCTGGGACTTGATCACGGGGACGCGGGCGGCGGCGAGCGCGTCCAGGGCCTCCGTCGGGTCCTCGAAGGAGGTGGCCAGATGGCAGGTGTCGACGCACACGCCGATGCGGGGGTGGCCGACGGCGGTGAGCGGGGCGATGGCGTCGCCGGTGGTCTCCACGGTGCAGCCGGGCTCCGGCTCCAGGCCCACCCGGATGCTCCGGCCGGTCAGTTCCGCCAGGGCGTCCAGGCGCTCCGCGAGGGTCATGAGCGCCCGCTGTCCGGCGCGGGCGTGGTCGGCGCTCCAGGTGGTGCGCCAGCCGAGCGGCAGGGTGGAGATGCTGCCCTCGGTGACGTCGTCGGGCAGCAGGCCGGTGAGGATCCGGGCCAGTGCGGTGGTGTACTCCAGGCGCTCGGGGTCGGCCCAGTCCGGCTTGTAGACGCGGTACTTGACCTCGGCGGCGCCGAACCCCTCGTACGGGAAGCCGTTGAGGGTGACGACCTCCAGGCCGCTCCGGTCGAGTTCGCGGCGCAGGGCGCGCAGCGCGGCCGGGTCGGTGTCGAGGGTGCGGGCGGCGTCGCGGGCGAGCCACAGGCCGATGCCGAGCCGGTCGCGGCCGAGGCGGCGGCGGACGGGCGCGCAGTGGTCGCGGAGCTGGGCCATCACGCCGTCGAGGGTCTCGGCGGGGTGCACGTTGGTGCAGTAGGCGAGGTGGACGGTGGTGCCGTCGGGGTGGCGGAAGCGCATCGCTCACTCCCCTCCGCGCAGCACGGAGTTGCCCTCGTGGGTGGCCTCCGGCGGGGCGACCTCGAGTTCCAGGCGGCCGCTGAGCCCGTAGAAGGCGACGGGGTTGCGCCACAGCACCCGGTCCACGTCGTCCTCGGTGAACCCCTCGGCCAGCATCAGATCGGCCACCCGCCGGGTCTTCAGCGGATCGCTTCTGCCCCAGTCTGCGGCGGAGTTCACCAGGACCTTTTCCGGCCCGTACGCGCGCAGGATCGCCACCATCCGGCGCTCGTCCATCTTGGTGTCGGGGTAGACGGAGAACCCCAGCCAGCAGCCGCTGTCCTTGGCCTCCTTGACCGTCGTCTCGTTGAGGTGGTCCACCAGCACCCGGTCCACGGGCAGCGCGGACTCGCGGACGGCGTCGAGGGTGCGGCGCAGGCCGGCGAGCTTGTCGCGGTGCGGGGTGTGCACGAGCGCGGGCAGGCCGTGGTCGGCGGCGAGCTGGAGCTGCGCGGCGAGGGCGGTGTCCTCGGCGGGGGTCATCGAGTCGTAGCCGATCTCGCCCACGGCCACGACCTGGTCCTTGACGAGATAGCGGGGCAGCTCGTCGAGTACGGGCACGCAGCGCGGGTCGTTCGCCTCTTTGGGGTTGAGGGCGAGGGTGCAGTGGTGGGCGATGCCGTACTGGGCGGCGCGGAAGGGCTCCCAGCCGAGCAGGGAGTCGAAGTAGTCGAGGAAGGAGGCGGGCGAGGTGCGGGGCTGGCCGAGCCAGAACGACGGCTCGACGACGGCTCGGATCCCGGCGGCGCGCATGGCCTCGTAGTCGTCGGTGGTGCGGGAGGTCATATGGATGTGGGGGTCGAACAGGCGCATCAGGACTCCTTGCCGTGGGGGTGGTCCGCCTCGGGCTCTTCGGCGGCCAGGGCCAGGACGCGGTACAGGTCGGCGGGGACGGGCCGGTCGGCGGCGGTGCGCTCGGCCGCGTAGTCGGCGAGCATGCGGGCGAGTTCGGCGTCGCCGCGCCCGCGCTCCGCGAGCCCTGCCACCGCGTCCACGGGGACGCCGGTGAACAGGCACTTCAGTACGGCGTGCCGCCAGCTGTGGGGGTCCAGGTGGCGGGCCGCGTACGGGCCGAGGGCGGCGGCGAGGAGGCGGGTGTCGTTGGTGCGCAGGGCGTCCTCGACCAGCGGCACCGCGTCGGGTCCTGGCACGAGGTGCGGCAGAGCGCTCAGCACGGCGCGGCGTTCGGCGGCCGTGCCCTGGTGGTAGAGGCGGGCGAGGGTGGCGGGATCGGCCTGGGCCGCGTGCAGGATGAGGACGCGGGCGGCGTCGGCGTGCCGGCTGCCGCAGCGGCGCCCGGCCTCGGCCACGCGCAGCTCCCACGCGGGCCTGGGCCCGCCGGGGTGGGCGGCGGCCTCGTCCAGGGCCTGCCGGAGCCAGGCGCGGGCGGCCGGGTGGAGGTGGCTGTCGAGGTGGTCGCGGAGGGCGTCGGGGGTGGGGTCCGGGCCGGTTCCCGTGGCGGGCGAGTGGGTCATGGGGTGCTCCCTTCCCGCACGGTGGTGTCGGGGACGGCGGGGACCGGGTTGGCGGCGCCCGGAGCGGCAGTGACCAGGGCTGCGACGGCCGGGGCTGCTACGGCCGGGTTGGCGGCGGCCTGGGCGGCGGCGGTCGGCGCGGCCGTGACCGGGGCACCGGCGCCCGAGGCGGCCGGGGCGGTCGCCGCCGCGGCAGCGGCAGCGCGGCGCAGGAACGGCAGGGAGGTCTCGGCGTAGTGGGGGCCGGCGTGGGAGTGGCGGGGCAGCTCGACGACGGTCAGGCCCTGGTAGCCGGTGGCGGCGAGCGCCGCGAGGAGGGGCGGGAAGTCCATCTCGCCCTCCCCGAACGGGAGGTGGTCGTGGACGCCGCGCCGCATGTCCTCGATCTGGACGTGCCGCAGCCAGGGCGCGGCGGCGCGCACGCAGTCGGCGGGCGGCAGGGGTTCCAGGCACTGGCAGTGGCCGAGGTCCATGGTGAGGCCCAGCGCGGGCGGGTCGCCGAGGAGGCCGCGGAGGTGGTGGAAGTCGGCGAGGGTGGCGAGGAGGTGGCCGGGTTCGGGCTCGACGGCGAGCGGGATCCCGGCGGTGTCGGCGGCCTCCAGGACCGGGGTGAGGGCGGCGGCGAGCCGCTCCCAGGCCGTGGCCGTGTCGTCGCCGGGCGGAACGATTCCGCTGAAGCAGTGCACGGCGTGCGCGCCGAGGTCGGCGGCCACCCGGACCGCGCGCAGCAGGAGGTCCACGCGGCGGGCGCGGGCCTCCGGATCCGGGTCGAGGAGCGAGGGGCCGTGCTTGCGGCGGGGGTCCAGGACGTAGCGGGCGCCGGTCTCCACGGTGACGTCGAGCCCGAGGGCGGCCAGGCGCCGGGCGACCCGCCCCGTGCGGGCGGCGAGGTCGGGGGCCAGCGGGTCGAGGTGCATGTGGTCGAGGGTCAGGCCGACGCCGTCGTAGCCGAGGTCGGCGAGGAGGGCGAGGGCGTCGTCGAGGCGTAGGTCGGCGAGGCCGTTGGTGCCGTAGCCGAACCGGAGGGCCGTCCCCTGGGAGGTCATGTGACGCTCACCCGCTTCGAGAAGCGCCGCGCCAGCGCGGCGAGGGCGGCCGTGCCCAGCGCGGTGGCCCCGGCCCCGGCGCGGGCGGCGAGGGCCGCCTGGAGCGGGATGGTGGCGCGGATTCCGGCGCCCACAGCGCGCTGGGTCAGCGGCGGTGAGGGGTTCAGGGCGGCGTGCAGGTAGGGGCGGGCCGTGGCGGAGGCGTAGTTGAGGGCGAGCGCGGTGGGCAGGAAGTGCCGGCGGAAGGACGACGGCCGGTCGCGTCCCGGGTCGCCCGGCAGCAGCCGGGTCAGGCCGGCCGTGGCGGCCAGGGCGGCGAGCGGGGCGAGCGGGGTGCCGTCGCGGGTCTCCTGGCGGGAGACGGCGGTGACGGCGAGGGTGTGGGTGGAGAGCAGGGCCGCCGAGGGCAGGGCCGGGCGGACCCGGCCACCGGTGGCCGCTGCGCCGAGGAGCAGGTCAAGGCCGCGGGCGACGGCCATGGCGCCGGGCCCGGCGGGCGTGCGCTTCAGGACCAGGTCGTACGACCAGACGGTGGCCGCCAGCGGCACCGCGACCGCCAGCGCAGGCCGTCCCGCGCGGGCGGCCAGGGCGAGGCCCGCGGCCGTGAGCGCGCAGGCCGCGGCGAGGGCGGCGGCGGGACGGACCCGGCCGGACGGGAGCGGGCGGTGCGGGCGCTCGACGGCGTCCTCCTCCTGGTCCGCCCAGTCGTTGAGGGCCATCCCGGCCTCGTACAGGCACAGGGAGCAGCCGACGGCGAGCGCGGTACGGCGGTCGGGGCGGGCGGCGACGGCGGCCGCGCCGGCCAGCCCGTCGCCGGGGACGGTGAACAGGGCGGGCAGGCGCAGCAGTTCGGCCCAGGCGCGGAGTCGGCTCACTCGCCCTCCCCCAGCCCCCGGGCGAACCGCACCAGTTCCGCGTACTGCTCGCCCAGCGCCGACGGCGCCCGGCCGACCGGGTCCTTGAAGAAGAAGGCCAGTTCGGCGAGGGGGCCGCGCAGACCGGTCTCGTGGGCGCGGGCGACGAGCCGGGCCAGGTCGAGGACCAGGGGCGCGGCGAGCGCCGAGTCGCAGCCCTGCCAGATGGTCTGGAGGACCATGCGGGTGCCGAGGAAGCCGTCGAAGGCCACGTGGTCCCAGGCGGTCTTCCAGTCGCCGAGCGCGGGCACGTCGTCGATGTGGACCTCGCCCTCGGGGGTGGTGCCAAGGGTGTCCGCGAGGACGCGTTCCTTGCCGGCGTTCTTCGCCGCGGCGGCGGCCGGGTCGGCGAGGGAGGCGCCGTCGCCGCCGCCGAGGAGGTTGGTGCCGGACCAGGCCCGGACGTCCAGCGCCCGCTGGGCGAACATGGGGCCGAGTACGGAGCGCAGCAGCGTCTGGCCGGTCTTGCCGTCGCGGCCCGCGTACGGCAGTCCGCTCGACTCGGCGAGCGGGGCGAGCGCCGGGTGGTGCAGGCCCGTGGACGGGGTGAAGTTGACGTACGGGCAGCCGGCGCGCAGGGCGGCGGCCGCGTAGAGCGAGCTGGGCGGGAGGCCCCTCTTTTGAGGCTCGGTTCCCCTCCGGGGCGCCTCAGCCCCTGTCGACGGTCGACCGTGCCCGGTGCCGGACGACGGGGCCGGTTCGGTGGAGGCGACGTTCACGACCACCGCGCGCTCCAGGCCGCGCCGGGTGACGAAGTCCTGGAGGTCGGCGGCGAAGGCGGCGATCAGTTCGTCCTCGTCCCGGGTGTCGCCGGGGAGCGGGCCGCCGGGCCTGATCTCCGCGTCGGCGGCGGCGAGTTCGGCGGCGACGGCGGAGGGCAGGCCGGGCGGGAGGACGCCGCCGGCCGCCAGTTGTTCGGCGCGTTTGGGCAGGGGGCAGTCCGTGGTGTCGTGGCCGCCGAAGACCAGGGAGGACAGGGCGGGCAGGCCGCTGTCGGCGAAGGCGGGCTCCTCGGTGACCAGGCCGGTCGGCGGGCGCAGCCCCGCGGTCACGGCGGCGCATCCGGCGACGACGGTGGTCGCGACGGAGCCGCGGGCCCCGACCAGCCAGACGCCGACCCGAGGGGGACGGGAGAGGGACGCGGACATGGGCTGCCTCCTTGTCCGGGGAACGAGATCCCGGAGGGGATGAGGGGTAGCTGCCGGAAGGGATGAGGGTGGTGACGGCGGGCGGGAGTCCGGCGTCTCCCGCCCGCCGCCGTTCAGTGGCCCTTGGCGGGCTCAGCCGGTCGTGAAGGTGAAGCCGTCGAGCTCATAGAGGGCACCGCTGCCGCCCTTGAAGACGAGGTAGAGCGTGGTGGTGCCGCGCGGCGCCCGGGACAGGTTGGCGGAGACGTCCTGGTAGGTCTCCCAGCCGCCGGTCACGGGCACCGTGGCCTTGCCGAGCAGGGTGCCGGTGGCCGAGCCCGCGCGGACCTCGAGGGTGCCGCCCGCGCCGGCGGAGGCGATGCGCGCCGTGATCTTCTTGGCGTCGCTCAGGACGTAGGGCTTGAAGGCGATCCAGTCGCCGTTGTCGATGTCACCGACGACCTTGCCGCCCTGGGCGGTGTCATGGGCGACGACCGTCACGCCGGAGCTGGTGCCGAAGTGCTCGGCCTGGCGGTGGCGGGGCTGGAGGACGCTCTGGTCGTGCGAGGTGAGCGCGGCCTGGCCGCCGCCTCCGCCGTCGGTGTACTCGGCGTCCAGGACGCCGAATATGTTGGCGTCCTCGTCGTGGCCGCCGTCGGCGCTGGACTGGATGGTGCCGGAGCAGCCGTTGGCGGAGGTGAGCGGGTGGCCGTGGGTGTCATGGCCGAGGATCAGGGTGACCTTGACCTTGTCGCAGTCGATGGTCCGCCCGTCCTCGGGGTCGGTGACCTTCACCTTGAACGGGATGGCGTCGCCGAAGCTGAACAGCTGACCGTCCTTGGGCGTCTCGAGGACGACCGTGGGTGCGGTGTTGCCGACGACGATCTGCACACTGGCGCTGCCGGTGCGGCCGGAGGGGTCCTTGGCGGTGACGGTGGCGGTGTAGGTGCCGTTCTTGGCGTACTTGTGGGCCGGGTTGGCGGCCGTGGAGGTTCCGCCGTCGCCGAAGTCCCAGCTGTAGGTGAGGGTGTCGCCGTCCTGGTCGGTGGTACCGGCCGAGGAGAACTGGACCTTCATCGGGGCCTGGCCGGAGGTGCGGTCGGCGGAGGCCTGGGGCGACGGGGAGTGGCCGTCGGTCGCGTTCTCGATGCGGTACAGCGCCGAGTGCTCGTCGCCGCCGAACCAGGCGGTGCCGTAGTCGAGGACGTACAGCGCGCCGTCCGGGCCGAAGGCCATGTCCATCACCTGGGTGCCGCTCCAGGGGATGTCGTTGATCGACTGCACCTTGCCGTCGGCGTCGCTGCTGATGCGCTTGATCCAGCGGCGGCCGAACTCACCGGCGAAGAAGTCGCCGTCGTAGGCCTCGGGGAACTTCACGGGCGAGTCGAGGGTGGGGTCGTAGTGGTAGACCGGGCCGCCCATCGGGGACTCGGAGCCGTCTCCGAACTCCGGGACGGATCCGCCGTCGTACGGTATCCAGGCGGCCTGCGCCGGGGGCAGGTCGGTGAGGCCGGTGTTGTTCGGCGAGGTGTTCTTCGGGGCGGAGCAGTCGAAGGCCGCGCCGGAGGTGCGGGTGGCGAAGTCGAAGTCGACGTACGCGTCGTTGGCGCCGGTGCAGTACGGCCAGCCGAAGTTGCCGGGGCCGGTGACGCGGGCGAACTCGACCTGTCCGGACGGGCCGCGGCCCGGGTTGGCGGCGCCGGCGTCGGGGCCGTAGTCGCCGACGTAGAGGATGCCGGTCTTCTTGTCGACGCTGAACCGGAACGGGTTGCGGAAGCCCATCGCGTAGATCTCGGGCCGCGTCTTGTCGGTGCCGGGCTTGAAGAGGTTGCCCTCGGGGATGGAGTACGAGCCGTCGGCCTCGACCTTGACGCGCAGGATCTTGCCGCGCAGGTCGTTGGTGTTGCCCGCGGAGCGCTGGGCGTCGAAGCCGGGGTTGCGGTTGGCGCGCTCGTCGATCGGCGTGTAGCCGTCCGACTGGAAGGGGTTGGTGTCGTCGCCGGTCGACAGGTACAGGTTGCCGGCCGCGTCGAAGTCGATGTCGCCGCCGACGTGGCAGCACAGCCCGCGGGTGGCCGGGACGTCGAAGATCTTCTTCTCGCTGGCGGTGTCGAGGGTGCCGTCGGTCTTCAGCACAAAGCGGGAGAGCCGGTTGACGCCGTCGAAGGGCGCGAAGTCGGCGGCGGTGCCGGTCTCCGGAGCGTCGCCGGCCGGGGTGTTCATCGGGGGCGCGTAGTAGAGGTAGATGAAGCGGTTGTCGGCGAAGCCCGGGTCGACGCCGATGCCTTGCAGGCCCTCCTCGTCATGGGAGTAGACGTCGAGCTTGCCCGCGAGCTTGGTGTTGCCCGCGGCGTCGGTCAGGCGCAGTTCGCCGTCGCGGGAGGTGTGCAGGACGGAGCGGTCGGGGAGGACGGCCAGCGACATGGGCTCGCCGACCTCCGCCTCCCCCTTGGCGAGGGTGACCTGCTGGAAGTCCTCGGCCGCCGCGGCCTTCTCCTGGCCGGTGACGGCTGCGCCGGCCTGGGGGGTGGTGAGGGTCAGGCCCGCGCCGGCGAGCAGCACGCCGCTCAGCAGCGCGATCGCCTTGCGCAGTGGGGATCTAGGGGTTCGGGTGCGGGTGGTGCGGTCGTTCCCGTGCACGAAATGCCTCCAGAATGGGGCTGGTTGTACGGTCGGGCGCGTACGCCGGGATGCGCCGTCATCCCGGGGCTGTGAGAACTGGCGCGCTGGGGCGCCGGCTGGGGAGTGCCGCGTCGGAGAGGGCCGACGGCGGCTCAGGGGCGTGGGCCCGCGATGGGGGTGTAGACGGAGTTCTTCTCCGCGCTCTCCTCCACCGCGGCGAGGACGCGCTGCACTTGGAGCCCGTCGGCGAACGACGGTTCGGGGCGGCGGTCCTCGGCGATGGCGTGGACCAGGTCGCGGGCCTGGTGGACGAAGCTGTGCTCGTAGCCGAGGCCGTGCCCCGGCGGCCACCAGGCGTCCAGGTAGGGGTGGTCGGGTTCGGTGACCAGGATGCGGCGGAAGCCGGCCTCGGCGCCGGGCTGGCCGGCGTCATGGAACCACAGTTCGTTGAGGCGCTCCAGGTCGAAGGCGAGCGAGCCGCGGTCGCCGTTGAGCTCGATGCGCAGCGCGTTCTTGCGGCCGGTGGCGTAGCGGGTGGCCTCGAAGGAGGCGAGGGCGCCGGAGGCGAACCGGCCGGTGAACAGGGCCGCATCGTCCACGGTGACCTCACCGGTGCCCGCCGCGGCCACGGCGCTCAGGCCGCTTGCGGGGCCGCCGGGCAGCGGGCGTTCCCGTACGAAGGTCTCGGTCAGGGCGGACACCCCGGCCAGCCTCTCCCCCGCCAGATACTGGGCCAGGTCGACGATGTGCGCGCCGAGGTCCCCCAGCGAGCCGGAGCCCGCCGACTCCTTGCGCAGCCGCCACGTCAGGGGGGCCTCCGGGTCCACCAGCCAGTCCTGGAGGTAGGTCGCCCGGACGTGGCGCAGGGCGCCGATCCGCCCGTCGGCGACCATGCGGCGAGCGAAGGCGGTGGCGGGGAGCCGGCGGTAGTTGAAGCCCGTCATCCCCAGCAGCCGGCCGCGCCGGTACGCCTCCTCGGCCGCGGCGGTCATGGCCTCGGCCTCCCGCACGGTGTTGGCGAGGGGCTTCTCGCACAGAACGTGCTTGCCGGCGGCCAGCGCGGCGACCGCGATCTCGGCATGGCTGTCGCCGGGGGTGCAGATGTCGACGAGGTCGACGTCGTCCCGGGCGATCAGGGCGCGCCAGTCGGTCTCGGTGGCCGCCCAGCCGTGCCGGTCCGCCGCCGCCCGTACGGCGGTGGCGTCGCGGCCGCAGATCACGGCCAGGACCGGCTGCCGGGGCAGGTCGAAGACGCGTCCCGCGGTGCGCCAGCCCTGGGAGTGGGCGGCGCCCATGAAGGCGTATCCGACCATGCCCACGCGCAGCGGGGGTTTTCCGGCCCCCGGTGCGGCCTCGGCCACCGGCTCCTGCTCCGCTGACTGCTGCGGCTGTTCCATGCGCTCGTCCTCCTGTTCGTCATGACACGGCGGGGGTGCGGGCGGGGCGCCTCATCGGAAGCCGGTGGGCATGTACTGGTCCACGTTGTCCTTGTCGACGACGGCCGAGTAGAGGGTGATCGACGCCGGGATCTCGTACTCGGCGAGGCCGCTGACGCCCTTGGCCTGGCCGAGGGCGCGGGCGAGGTCGATCGCGGACGCCGCCATGGTCGGGGGGTACAGGACGGTCGCCTTCAGCACGCCCTTGTCCTGCTTGATGGCCTGGAACGCGGAGAGCGCCCCGGCCCCGCCGACCATCAGGAACTCGTCCCGCCCGGCCTGCTCGATGGCGCGCAGCGCGCCCACGCCCTGGTCGTCGTCGTGGTTCCACAGGGCGTCGAACTTCGACTGGGCCTGGAGGAGCTGGGCCATCTTGGCCTGCCCGGACTCGACCGTGAACTCGGCCGCCTGGCGGGCCACCTTCTCGATGTTGGGGTAGTTCTTCAGCGCGTCGTCGAAACCCTGGGTGCGCTGCTTCGTCAGCTCCAGGCTGTCCACGCCCGCCAACTCGATGACCTTCGCGTTCTTCTTGCCCTTGAGCTTCTCGCCGATGTAGTGCCCGGCGTTGAGGCCCATGCCGTAGTTGTCTCCGCCGATCCAGCAGCGGTACGCCTGGGCCGTGTTGAAGATCCGGTCGAGGTTGACGACCGGGATGCCCGACCTCATGGCCTTGAGGCCGACCTGGGTGAGGGCCTTGCCGTCGGCGGGCAGGATGACCAGGACGTCGACCTTCTTGTTGATGAGGGTCTCGATCTGACCGATCTGCTGCGCGGTGTCGTTGGAGCCCTCGGTGGTCTCCAGGGTGACGTCGGAGTATTTCTTCGCCCGGCTCTTGGCGTTCTCGTTGATGGCGTTGAGCCAGCCGTGGTCGGCCTGGGGTCCGGCGAAGCCGATGGTGACGTGCTTGCCGGGCTTGTCGTCGGCGGCCGGCTTGGAGTCGGCGGCGGGGCTCTTGTCGTTGTTCTCGTTGCTGGTGCAAGCGGTGAGAAACGCTCCGGCGGACACTGCGGCGGTCCCGAAGAGGAGTCCTCTGCGGCTGGTGTGCTCTGGCATGGCGGGTGAACCCTTTCCTCAGGCCGTATTCGCGGTGCGGCGTTGGACCAGCACGGCGGCGACGATGATCGCGCCCTTCGCGATCTGCTGGACGTCGCTCTGGAGGTTGTTGAGGGCGAAGATGTTGGTGATGGTGGTGAAGATCAGGACGCCGAGGACCGAGCCGGTGATGGTGGACCGGCCGCCGGTGAGCAGGGTGCCGCCGATGATCGCGGCGGCGATGGCGTCGAGTTCGTACAGGTTGCCGTTGGTGTTCTGGCCCGAGCCGGACAGCACGATCAGCAGGAACGCGGCGATGCCGCAGCACAGGCCCGACAGCAGATAGAGGTAGAGCCGCTGGCGCCGGACGTCGATCCCGGCGAGCCGGGCCGCCTCCGCGTTGCCGCCCACCGCGACCGTGCGCCGGCCGAAGGTGGTCCGGTTGAGCACAAACCAGCCGAGGATCGTCACGATCGCGAACACCATGACCAGTGGCGGTATGCCCAGGACGTAGGAGTCGCGCTCGCCGAGGTTCAGGATCCCGTCCACGGTGACGATCTGGGTGCTGCCGTCCGTGATCTGGAGGGCGAGGCCGCGCGCCGAGGCGAGCATGGCGAGGGTGGCGATGAAGGGGACCAGGCCGCCGTAGGCGATGAGCAGCCCGTTGACCAGGCCGCAGCCGAGGCCGACCAGCACGGCGGTGAAGAGGATCCCGGCGAACCCGTACTCCTGGGTGGCGACCGTGGTCGCCCACACCGAGGAGAGCGCCACGATCGCGCCGACCGACAGGTCGATGCCCCCGGAGGTGATGACGAAGGTCATGCCGACGGTGACGACGCCGATGATCGACGCCTGGGTGAGCACCAGCTGGAGGTTGTGGGTGTCGAGGAATTCGTCGGGCTTGGTGACACCGCCGACGACGACGAGCACGGCGAGCACGCCGAGCAGCGACAGCGTACGGATGTCGACGCGGGCCCGCAGGCCGCGCCAGGCCGGGGGACGGTCGGCCGCCGGCGTCTTGCCTGCGGCGTCGCTGGGCGGGGAGACGTGCTGCGTCATGACGCCGGGCTTCCTTCCATGACGAGGTCGAGGACACGGTGTTCGTCGAGCTCCCGGGCGGGCGCGCTGTGCACGACCCGCCCCTCGCGGAGCACCAGCACCCGGTCGGCCAGGCCGAGCACCTCGGGCACCTCGCTGGAGACGAGGAGCACCGCGAGGCCTTCGTCGGCCAGTCGTCGGACGACCGCGTACAGTTCGGCGCGGGCGCCCACATCGACGCCGCGGGTGGGCTCGTCCAGCAGCAGCACCCGGCAGCCGCGCAGCAGCCAGCGGGCCAGGACGGCCTTCTGCTGGTTGCCGCCGGACAGGGTGCGCACGGGCACCTCCGGGTTGTCGGGCCGCAGCGACAGTTCGCGGACCGCGGCCCGGGCGGCGCGCCGCTCGGCGCCCCGGTCGATCCAGCCCGCCCGGGAGAAGCGGGAGAGGGTGGAGACCGACACGTTGCGGGTGACGGACTCCAGCATCAGCAGGGCCTGCGCCTTGCGCTCCTCGGGGGCGAGTCCGAGCCCGGCGCGCACGGCCGCGCGGACGCTGCCGGGTTTCAGCGGTCTGCCGTCGACGAGGACCTCGCCCGCGGTGGGCTTGCGGGCGCCGTAGACCGTCTCCAGGACTTCGGAGCGCCCGGAGCCGACCAGCCCGGCGAGGCCGACGATCTCACCCGGCCGTATGTCGAGGTCGAGCGGCGCGAACTCGCCGTCGCGGGCCAGCCCGCGGACCTTGAGCACGGGGTCGCCCGCGGGCGGCCGCGCGGGCCGCTCGGGAAAGACGTACTCGACGTTGCGGCCGGTCATCAGGGCGACGACGTCCCGGGTCGGGGTCGTCTTGGCGGGCAGTCCCCCCGCGACCGCCCGCCCGTCCTTGAGCACGGTCACCTGATCGCCGATGTGCCGGATCTCCTCCAGGCGGTGCGAGATGTAGACGACGGCCACGCCGTCGGCGGTGAGGTCGCCGACGATGCGGAAGAGGTTGTTCACCTCGTCCGGGTCGAGGGCGGCGGACGGCTCGTCCATGACGATGAGCCGTACGTCGTGCGAGAGGGCCCGCGCCATGGAGACGATCTGCCGCTGGGCCGCCGACAGTTCGGCCACCGGCCGGGCCGGATCGATCTCCGGGTGCCCCAGCCGCTTGAGCAGTTTGGCCGTCGACGCACGCGCCGCGTTGCCCCGTACGACGAATCCGGCGGCCGTCGGCTCGTGGCCGAGGTGGACGTTCTCCGCCACCGACAGGTGCTCCACCAGGTCGAGTTCCTGGTAGATGGTGGCGATGCCCAGGCGCATGGCGGCGATCGGCGAGCGCAGGGTGACGGGCTCGCCGCGCCAGCGGATGGTGCCGCCGTCCGGCTGGTGGGCGCCGGCCAGGACCTTGATGAGGGTGGACTTCCCGGCGCCGTTCTGGCCGAGCAGGCAGTGCACCTCACCGGCCTGGACGTCGAGGTCGACGCCGTCCAGGGCACGGACTCCGGGAAACGACTTGGTGATCCCGGACATGCTGAGCAGCGGTGGTTCTGAGGCCATGTGGGTTCCCCTCGGCGGACGCGCGGGCCGGTGGCAGGGCATGCTGCGCCTGCGGCCGGCGCGGCGCCGGGCAGGCGTACTTCGTACAGGGCGGGGGGTTTGCGGGGAAGGTGCGGGGTGTTCGGGCGCGCGGCAGAGCCGGGCGCCGCACGGGCCGAGCGGCCGGGGAGACGGGGTCTACACGATTCGGATCGCTTGCGCGGGTGGGACGAGCGCGGTGAGAGGAGCGCGGGTGAGAGGAGCGCGGGTGAGAGGAGCGCGGGTGGGACGAGCGCGGGTGAGAGGAGCGCGGGTGAAAGGAGGCGGTCGCTCAGGCGGGTGAGAAGAGGTGGTCGCTGATCAGCCGGGCCGCGCCGGTCACTCCGGCGGTGGGGCCCAACTCTCCCAGGACGATGGGCAGATTGCCGGTCGCGAGGGGCAGCGACTGGCGGTAGACCTGGGTACGGATCGCGGCGAGCAGGGTGTGGCCCAGGCCGGTCACTCCGCCGCCGATCACTAACAGGGCAGGGTTGAAGAAGGAGACGAGACCGGCCAGGACCTGGCCGACGTGGGTGCCGCCCTCGCGGATCAGCTCCAGCGCGGTGGCGTCGCCCGCGGCGGCCGCGGCGGCGACATCGACGGCGGTGAGGGTGCCGCCGGCCTCCAGCCGGGCCGCGAGCTCGGTGGACAGGCCCTGTTGGGCCGCCTGCACCGCGTCGCGGGCCAGCGCCGCACCGCTGAAGTGGGCCTCCAGGCAGCCCCGGTTGCCGCAGGCGCAGGGCCTGCCGCCGGGCACGGCCTGGATGTGGCCGATGTCGCCCGCGCTGCCGGTGGTGCCCCGGTAGACCCGGCCGCCGACCACGATGCCGCAGCCGATGCCGGTACCGATCTTGACGCAGAGGAAGTCGGCGACGCTGCGGGCGACTCCGGCGTGCTGTTCCCCCATAGCCATGAGGTTCACGTCGTTGTCGACCATGATCGGACAGCCGAGTTCCTGGCTGAGCACCTCCCGCACGGGGAAGCCGTCCCAGCCCGGCATGATCGGCGGCGCCACCGGGACGCCCTCGGGGAAGCGCACCGGTCCGGGGACGCCGATACCGGCGCCGTCGAAGCCCTCGGCGAGCCCGGCGTCCTTCAACTTCCCGGCCATGTCCAAGGCTTGCTCGAAGACCGCGACGGGGCCCTCACGGACGTCCATCGGCTGGTTGAGGTGGCCGAGGACCTCCAGCTCCGCGTTAGTGACGGCGACGTCGACCGATGTCGCGCCGATGTCGACGCCGAGGAACCTGAGGCCCGGGTTGAGCCGGATGTTGTGGGAGCGCCGGCCACCGCGCGAGGCGGCGAGTCCGTCGGCCACCACCAGGTCCGTCTCCAGCAGCCGGTCCACCTCCACGGCCAGCTTGGACCGGGACAGTTCGACCTGGTCGCCCAGCTGGGCACGGGAGTTGGGGCCGCCGTCACGCAACAGCTTGAGCAGGCGGGCCTGATGAGCGTTGGCCGGTCGCGCCGTCATGCGTCTCACGATCCCCTCCCCGCCCAGATTCGGCCACCAGTGTCGGGCTTTCGTGAGGAACGTAGCAGCGGCTTCCGTACCTGGGAAGAATCTGCGCACGGATTGCTGCTAACTTTCCCCACTCGCAGGACAAAGATCGATGCGGGGCGGCGGGTAGCCGTCGTCACCGACGGTAATATCGCCAGGATGACGGGCACGGACACGCCGCGACTGAGGGTTCCGGTCGGCGCCGACACGGAAAGATGGACGACCCGGGCGGATGTCCGGTTTGTGCTCCTCGTGGTGCACAACGTGACGTCCGCGACCCGGCTGCTGGATGTGCTGCCGCTGTTCCGCGACGACCATCGGGTGCAGCTGCTGGCGACCTGCACGGGGTCCTCGCCGTTTCTGGCCGGCGTGCCCGAGCTGCTGGCCTCGGCGGAGGTGCCGGTCCTCCCCTGGGAGCAGGCGAAGGACACCCCCGTCGCCCTCGCCATATCCGCCAGCTACGGCGGCGAACTCCACGCGCTGCGCGGCCGGTTGGCGGTGCTTTCCCATGGCATCGGGTACAATAAAAGGCTGGCAACACCGGACAACACCGGTCTTCGGGCTCTCGCCCGAGTGGCTGCTGCACGACGGGCGCCCCCTCGCCTCGGCCACCGTGCTGTCCCACCCCGAGCAGCTCGACCGGCTGGCCGCCGCCTGCCCGGAGGCGGTCCCCACAGCCGTACTGGCCGGGGACCCGGCCTACGACCGCGTCCTCGACGCCCTGCCGTACCGCGAGCGGTTCCGCCGCGCCCTCGGGGTCGGCCCGCACCAGCGGCTGATCGTGGTCAACTCCACCTGGTCGCCCCGCTCCCTCTTCGGCGACGGCGGCGAAGGCGACCTGCTGCCCTGGCTGCTGCCCCGCCTGACGGCCGAACTGCCCGCGGACGAGTACCGCGCGGTGGCCGTTCTGCACCCCAACATCTGGTACGGGCACGGCCCCGGGCAGGTCCGGGGCTGGCTGGACCGGGCGCGGCGGGCCGGCCTCGGCCTGATCGATCCGCTGCACGGCTGGCGACAGGCCCTGATAGCGGCGGACTGCGTCCTGGGCGACCACGGCAGCGTCACGTACTACGCCGCGTCCCTCGGCAGGCCCGTCCTCCTCGGCGCCTTCCCCGACGGCGACCTCGACCCCGCCTCGCCCGTCGCCGCGCTCGGCCGGGCCGCCCCCAGACTCCGCCCGCACGGCGGGCTGCGCACACAGATCGACCAAGCCGTCGAGGGCCACGCCCCCGGCCGCTACGCCGAGTTGGCCGCCCAGACCACCTCCTCCCCCGGCCGCTCCGCCGCGCTGCTGCGGCGCCTCTTCTACCGCCTCATCGGCATCCCCGAGCCCGCCGGCCGCCCCGCCCTCCTCGACCGGCTGCCCCTGCCGCCGTACGAGCCGGCGGAGCGCACCGCGCCCGTACGGGTCCTGACCCGGCTGATCGGCGCCGACCCGCCGAAGGTCGCGGTCACCCGCCACGCCGACGCCGCCCACGAGCCCGAGGACCCCGACGCGGACGGCGCGCACACGGCCGTGCACGAGGACACGCGGGACGCCGGGCGGCTGAGCGTGGCGGATGTGATCGTGCGGTACGCGGCGGAGGACGACCCACGGGTCGGCCCGTCCGCTGCCTGGACGGCGGAGGTGCTCGCGCGCCATCCGCACTGCGCGCTCGCGGTGTATGTGAGCGGCCCGGACCGCTGCACCGTGCGCACCCGTCGGGGCGACCTGGTGCGGCTGACGGCCGCGCCCGGCGAGGACGGCCGGGCGGACCTGTGCGACCCGGCCGCGTACGCCTCCGCGCTGCTGGCCTGGCTGGGCCGCAAGCCCCTCGCCGAGGCGGCACCCGAACTGACCGTGGTCACGGGCGCGGCGCACCACCGGGTGGCGGTGGAGCGCCTGCGGTAGGCGGCGCGCGGCGGGTGTTGACGCCTGCGGCGGGCCTCTTCCCCTACCCGCCCCTTCCCGAAACTGGGGGCTGCGCCCCCAGACCCCGAGGTCTGGGGGCGCAGCCCCCGCGTGGCGCAGCCCCCGCGTGGCGCAGCCCCCGCGTGGCGCAGCCCCCGCGTGGCGCAGCCCCCGCGTGGCGCAGCCCCCGCGTGGCGCAGCCCCCGCGT
>NZ_JBVHTN010000005.1:0-387049 GCF_055569495.1 Streptomyces sp. NPDC028305 | reverse complement strand
TTGGCGGAGCTCCGCCCCAGCCCCCGGGGTCTGGGGCGGAGCCCCAGTTTCGGGAAGGGGCGGGTAGGGGACAATTCCGCCGCGTAGCGGACCCCAGGGGGGCGAAGCCCCCGGCGCGGCGGAGCCGCACACGGGACGGGGCGCGCGGCGGGAGGTCAGGCGTCCGCCAGGTCCGCCAGGCGCGCGCGTACGCGGGCGATCGAGAGCGCGTCGCCCGCCGTCTCGTACAGCCCCAGCGCCATGCGCAGATCGTCGGCCTCCCCGGCCAAGTCGCCGAGCCGCCGCGCGCAGCGAGCACGCATCTCCGCGGCGTCGGCGTGTTGCAACTCCGCGCCCTCGCGCCCCATCGTGGCGACGGCCGCGTCGAGGCAGACACGGGCCGACTCGGCGTTGTCCGCGCCCCCGGCGTCCAGGTGCGTCTCGCCCAGGCTCATGTACACGCGGCCCTCGTTGTACAGGTCCGGCTCGGGCAGGGCCCGGAAGTCGGCCAGGGCCTGGTGGAGTCGGCGCACGGCCTCAACGTGGCGCCCCTGGCCGCGCAGGGCGCGCCCGGTGTGGTGGGCCAGCAGCGCCAGGGCGCGGGGCACGTCCGGCGCGCCGTCGTCCCCGGGGCGGATCCGCCCGAGCGCCTGCCGGGCCTCTTCGAGGCTCCGCCGCGCGTCGGGGTATCGCCACTGCTTGAGGCGCAGCAGGCCGAGGGCCTCGGCGGCGGTGGCCTGGCCGCGGTGGTGCCGGGCCCGCCCGTCCGCGGCGGCGGCCTCCAGCAGGGCCTGCTCGGCCTCGGCCAGGCGGCCGAGGCCCATGTGGGCGAAGGCGAGTTGGACGAGCATCCGGCCCTCGGCCCGCGGGTCGCCGAACTCGGCGGCGCTGCGGCGGGCGGCGGCCACGCCCCTCAGATGGGTGTCGACCCACTGCTCGTGGTAGCCGAGCCGCAGATGCAGGCCCCACATCGCCTCGCACAGCTGCCAGGCCAGGTCGTCGAAGCCGTGGTGTTCCGCGGCGCGCACTGCCGCGGCGAGGTTCTCGCGCTCGGCGCGCAGCTCGGCGAGGGCGAGGCGGCCGTCCTCGGGGCCGCGGCCCGCCGGCGGCTCCAGCCGCGCGTAGGCGGGGCCCAGCCGCCAGCGCCCGGGGATGACGCGGAGGTCGGCGGCGGCGGCGCACCCGAGGTGCCAGACGACGACGCGGCGCACGGCGGCCACCCGGTCGGCGTGTCGGTCCTCCGTCTCGCCGCGCCGCTCGGCGTGTTGGCGTACGAGGTCGTGGAAGCGGTAGCGCTCCTCGCCCACTTCCTCGAGCAGATGGACGCCGGCCAGCTCGCCGAGGAGGACCCGCGCCTCGTCGTCGTCCGTCGCGTCCACGGCCCTGCGCGCGGCCCCCACGGTGACGCTGTGCCACGGCCACACGCCCAGCATCCGGTACAGCAGGGCCGCCCGCGGGCTCAGTTCCCCGTAGGTGACATCGGTGGTGAGGTCCACCGCGTCCCGGGAGGAGCGGTCGTCCATGGGCAGGGCCTCCCGTTCCCGGCGGTGTGCCCGCTCGGCCAGCTGGCGTCCGACGGTGTGCCAGGTGAGATGTTCCCGTACGGCGACGCGGGCGCCCGTCTCGCACAGCGCGAGCGGAATCCCGCCGCACCGCTCCGCGACCGCAGCCGCGCCGGGTCCGCGCCCGGCCATCGCGTCGTGGCCCACGATGCGGGTCAGCAGCTGGACGGAGTCGGCGGTGGAGAGCGGATCGAGCCTGATCACCCGGGCGCCGGGGTCGGCGGCGAGCCGGTCCAGGCGATAGCGGCTGGTGATGATGACCAGGGATTCGGAGGCGGCGGTCAGCAGCGGCGCGACCTGGCGCTCCGAGTGGGCGTTGTCGAGCACGACGACCATGCGCCGCTCGGCCGCGCAGTCACGGTAGAGCTCGCTCAGCCGCTGCTCGTCGGCGGGCATCCGGCCGGACGGCACCCCGAGCCGGTCCAGGAACCGGACCAGCGCCTCGGAGGGGGTCAGCGCCGTCGTCGCGGACTGCCCCTCCAGGTCGATGTAGAGCTGCCCGTCGGGGAAGCGGTCCTTGAGCAGATGCGCGCAGTGCACGGCCGCGGCGGTCTTCCCGATGCCGCCGGGCCCGACCAGCACGACGACCGCGGGCACGCCGGCGGGCCGGTCCACGCCGTCCAGCACCTGGGCGATCTGCTCCGGCAGCGACTCGCGGTCGGTGAAGGCGGCGTTCGCGGGAGGCAGCATCCGCGGACGGGACGCCCCGGGGGCCACGGCCGGGACGGCGCCGGACCCCAGCCACCCGGCCTCCCGCAGCCAGGCCGTGACCTCACGGGCCAGGCCGGGCGAGGTGCGCGCGCCCTCCCACAGCTGCCGGGCGAGCTCGCGCCGCTCCTCCTCGGTGGCGGGCAGCAGCGGCTCGCTGTCGGCGCCGGGGGCGGGGGCGGGGTTCTGACGCCGCATCCGCCGTACGAGCCCGGCCAGCGCCTCCGAGCTTCGCCGCCCCATCTCCCCGCCCGCTCCCGACAGGGCACCGGAGGTCACCGTGCCGACCGCCGAAGCCACCGCCGCCATCGTGAACGGCTCCACAGCCCACCCACCCCCAACTCGCGTCTGTGCCACACGGTATCGGGAAGATCGCCACGTCGCGGCCGGGATCGCGTCAGGCGGCCGGGGTGAAGGTGGAGTGTCCGGAGCCCACCGTGTAGACGGCGTAGCCGTTACGGACGCCCCGGAAGCGCGGCGTTGACGCGCCGTCAGGCCCGGCGCCACGGGCCTCGGGCGTCCGGCCACCGGCCAGCGGGGCCTGCACCTCGGCGGTGACGTTGACGGGGATGTCGACCTTCACCGCGGTGCCGTGCGCGGTGGTGCTCCAGCGGACCCCGACGGTGCCCGCCTGGGTCCACACCGTGCCCTCGGCGTGGGTCAGACCGGTGTCGCGCGGTGGCCTGATCCGCAGGGTGGCGGCGCCCGGGGCGGTGATGTTCAGGCCGAGCATGTCCTGCTGGAGATCCACCAGTGCGGTGGCGCCCCAGCCGTGGGAGAGGTTCTGGCCGTCGTCCGGCGCCTCCCAGGACTCCCAGGTGAAGGTTCCGCCCCGGGCGAGGATGTTGGCCCAGCCGAGCGAGGTGCGGTCGGTGAGCCGGGCCAGCACCTGGTCGTCACGGCCGGCCCGGTGCAGGGCGGTGAGCAGCCAGTTGGCGGTCATCGGGCCCATCTGGAGCTTCAGCGAGGCGAGATGGTCGGCGATGGTGTCCACGGCCGCGTCGGGGGCGATGCCGAAGGCGACGGCGTAGGCGTTGGCGATCTGCGAGGCGTGTGCGGCCGGGCGCGGTCGCCGACGGTCAGGTCGGCGGGGGCGAGGGGCGCGTGGCCACCGCGCGGTTCGGCGGCCGCCGCGCGGCCGGGGACGGCCGTGGACACCACCGGGAGCAGGGCGGCCGCCAGCACGACGCCGAACCGCCGCAGTCAGCCGCCGCTGCTGCCACTACCGCTGCTGCCGCTGCCGGTCTCCCGGCGCCTGGGGACTCTCGATGTCGCCTCCGAAAGCGATACCTGGAACACGGAAATCCGTCAGGCCCCCGGCGGGACCGGGGGCCTGACGGGGTGTGCGGCAGTGGTCAGGGGTGGGCGGTGGGTTCCGCCGTGAGCCGCTCCACCGGCTGCGCCTGGCTCTGGCCGCGGCCGGTGAAGCGCATCGCGACACACGCGCCCGCGTACAGCACGGCGACCAGGAGCAGCAGCGCCTGATAGCCGGTGATCAGGGCGAGGTATTCGAGCGTGCCGCCGACGAGGGCGCCCAGGAGGTTGGCCCCGAAGGCGGACGTGGGGTCGGAGGCCGCCGCCAGCCGGTCGGAGAAGATGATGTTGGCGCAGAAGATCGGGGCGAAGGCCAGCGCGATCGCCGCGACCAGGCGCGCGGCGAAGGGCAGCCCGAGCACCAGATGGGTCGGGACCAGCCAGGACACGGCCAGCGTGGCGAACAGCGCGAGCTGGAGGGCGGTCTGGTTGACGCGGCGCATCCGGCGGCGGACCTCGACGCCGCACAGCACGGCCAGCATGACACCGGCGAAGACGACCGCGTTGACCAGCCAGGTGGTGCCGAAGTAGAGCGCGAACCCGATCACGTTCTTGGTCTCGAGCAGCATGAACGCGGCACCGAGCAGGAACATGTCGGCGTACTTGACGGTGCGTCCGACGCGGACCCCGGTCAGCCGCACCGACACCAGGGTCACCAGCAGGATCGCGCCGAGCACCCCGAGGTAGAGGTTGGGGATGGTGCGGTGCAGCAGGTACGGGAAGGGGTGGTCGTCGGTGGCGGCCGCGGGCACCGGGCCCGAGGGCCGCCAGGCGGTGCGGCACCGCTGGTCGCCCGGGGTGGCGCCGGCGACGAGGATCGCGGCCTTCTTGCCGCCGTAGTGGGTGATGCAGGGCGCGTGCCCGAAGACGTCGGTGATCGTGGAGCCGTAGCGGTCGATCAGCCAGTTCTGCCGGTAGTAGTTGTACATCGCGAACGCGCCGCCGGGGGCCAGATGGCGGTGGGCCGCCTCGAACGCCTGCCGGGTGAACAGATAGCTCTCCAGGCGGAGGTTGCTGGCGCCGGACACCAGGGTCAGGGAGTCCGGCAGCGCGAGGACGACCAGGTCGTAGCGGGCGTCGGTGCGCTCCAGGAAGGCCCGCCCGTCGTCGATGTGGACATGCACCCGGGGGTCGTCGTACGGCCGGTCCGGGTGCAGATCGGCGCCGATCTGCTTGAGCCTGGGGTCGATCTCGACCGCGTCCACCCGCCGGGCGCCGTGAGCGAGCGCCACGGCCACGTCATTGCCGTTGCCGGCGCCGATGACCAGGACGCGGCGGTGCGGATTGGCCGGGGTCTCCTGGTAGGGCCGCTCGTACGGGGAGTCGGAGCGCCGCAGCACCTTCAGCGGCGCGATGCTCTGGTGCGGCACCCCGTTGGCGGAGATCTTGTAGTCGCGGCTGCCGGTGGTCGGCCGGGTGACCTCGATCTTGTAGTACGGGGACCAGGAGATGCCGGTCGCCAGCGACTCCAGCGTCAGCGCCGCCACCACCAAGGCCAGCGGCGCCGCGTATCGGACGGTGTTGCGCCGCCCGCCCAGCACCAGCAGCGCCACCGCGGCGAGCGCCCCCCACGCCACCGACGGGGCGCGCAGCCAGGACAGCGCCGCGAAGGAGAGCGAGCCGCCCAGCGAGCCCAGCAGGTCGTAGCGGTAGGCGTCCAGCGACGGCAGCTGCCGGAACAGGTCCGCCGTCATCTTGCCGAGCGCCGTCATGGTGAGCGCGGCAAGGCCGAACAGGACAGGGAGGGTCACCCACTGGGGCAGCCCGGTGGTCTTCACGGCCGTGAAGTAGATGACCTCGCCGCTGGTCTGCCGCACTTGCACGGGGAACGCCCGCACCAGGACGACGAGGACGGCGAGCGGCACGGGCGCCCAGCGGGTGAGCCACTGCCCGCGCCCGGCCGGGATCAGGAACCCCAGGCCGATCCCGAGGAACGAGCCCAGCAGGATGAAGTTCGAGAAGTAGCTCAGGTGGACGACGTTGGCCCCGGTCCACCTGATCAGCGCCAGCTCGACGAAGAGCATGGTGGCGCTGGCGAGCACCAGCCTCGGGCGCAGGTTCCGCGTTCGAGCGCTGTGATCCATGTCACGAGACGGTGTCATCTGAGCGGGGGCAGGTCGAGCACCCCGGCGGTACGTGCGCCACCTGACCCGCGCCTGTCACCTGATGGGCCCAACCGTGCCGTCGGTGGGGCATGCCACCCTGAACCTCCGTTCGAACGGAATCACGATCTTCGGTGTGGAGGTGGGGTTCGCCATGGGGATGTCCGGCTGCTGGCTCGTGGGGGCGCTGGGTGAGGCGGACGTCGCGGAGCTGGCCCCGCTGGCGGTGCCCGCCATCGAGGCCACCGCGGCCCGGGCGGCGGCGGTGGGGACCTGGGCGCGCTGGGAGCGGGACGCGGAGCGCGGCGGTGGCGCGGTGCCGGTGTGGCGCGAGGACGGCGCCTACAACACCGAGGACGCGCTGCACCTGTACAACCTGGTCGACGACTCGGCCTTCGACGCGATGGACGGCTCGGGGAAGCTCCACATCATGGAGTGGTGGGACCGGATCGACACCGACGCGGTCGAGCCCTTCGTCGAGTCCGTGCGCAAGGACAACCCGGTGGCCGCCCTCTTCCACGGCCTGGGGCCCGAGCGCGCCGGGAAGCTGCCCGGCTGGGCCGGTGACGCCGTCTTCACCGCCGACGAGGTGCGCCGTCGGCTCCCCGCGGCCGAGGCCGCGCTCGCGGTGTCCGGGGCGGAGCGCGAGCGGGCGCTGGCCCGGATCGACGACTGGCCGGGCGAGAAGGAAGCCGAGGCGCTCCTCGACGGGCCGCTGCGGGTGTGGCGGGGGGCGGCCGAGGCCGGGACGGGGCTACTGGCCTCCCGCGTCTGGTTCTGATCCGCCGGTGGCGCTGCGCACCGGCTTCCCGGCGGCGTCGGTCCGGCCGTCGCGCGGGGCGCGCGGTGCGCCCGGGGCGGCCGGCGAGCCCTGGGCGCCCGGGGCGTCCTTGGGCGCGCCGTTCTCGGCTGCGGGCTTCGCCGACGCACCATTCGCCGACGCGCCGTTCTCCGACGCGCCGTTCTCCGACGCCCTCGGCTCCGACGCCCTCGGCTCGGGCGCGCGCTGCTCCGGCGCGCGCTGCTCCGGCGATTGCTGCTCCTGCCGGGCGGCGCGCTTGCCGTGCAGCCGGGAGCGTACGTCGGCGTGCGGCAGGAACTGCGCCCAGCGCTCGGGGAACTCCGAGGGCGGGGTGATCTCCGCCGCCCCGTCGTCCGCGGTGCGCTGCTCCCAGGCCCGCCGCCGGGTCGCCTCCTCCCGGACCCGGGCGGCCGCCTCGGCGCGCCCGGCGGCGGTGGCCACCGACGGCCAGACGCGGTCGATCGCGGCGTTGACGGCGGCGCCCACGAGCACCGCGAAGGCGGACACACCGATCCACAGCAGCACGGCGACGGGCGCGGCCAGCGAGCCGTAGATCGTCGGCCCCTCCACGGTGTGGAGCAGGTAGATACGGAGCAGGAAGCTGCCGAGCACCCATATCGCCAGGGCGACGAGCGCGCCGGGGATGTCCTCCCGCCAGGGCGAGCGCACCGGCACGGAGACGTGGTAGAGGGTGGTGAGGAAGGCGACGGACAGCAGGATGACCACGGGCCAGTAGAGGATCCGTACGAGGTCCCCGCTCGAGGGCACCAGGTCCACCACGGTCTCCGGGCCGATCACCATCAGGGGCAGCGCCACCGCCCCGATGACCAGCGCGACCAGATAGAGGAGAAAGGACAGCAGCCGGGTCCTGACGATCCCGCGGCGGCCTTCGAGCCCGTACATGATGGTGATGGTGTCGACGAAGACGTTGACCGCGCGGGAGCCGGACCACAGGGCGATGGCGAAGCCGAGCGAGATGACGTCGGGGCGGCCGCCCCTGATGACGTCGTCCAGCAGCGGCCGGGCGATCTCCCGGACCCCCTTGTCGGAGAGCACGGTCCCCGAGGCGTTGAGGATGTTCTGCCGGATGGTGGCCACGGTGTCGGTGTTGGTCCACGCGTCGAAGTAGCCGAGCAGCCCGATCAGGCCGAGCAGCAGCGGCGGCAGAGACAGGAGGGTGAAGAAGGCGGCCTCGGCGGCCAGGCCGGTGACCCGGTACTCCATGCAGGAGTTGACGGTGTCCTTCAGCAGCAGCCAGACCATCCTGCGCTTGGACACGTTTCGGTACAAGGCGCGCGCCTTGTAGAGCCGACCGGACGGCTTCGACGGTTCTTTCCCTGGCTGCACCTTCTCACGGTATCCGCCCCGGGGTGCCCGGCGGCGCCCGGTGTTTCCCTCCGTGACCAGCCGGTGACCAGGCCGGACGGTGCGTGGCCGGGGCCTGGGCCGGGCCGGCGGAGGGGATGCCGCGCCGACTCGGTACCGCCCTCCGCCGCGCCCACTGTCCGTGCGGGGTACAGCCATAGGCAAAGGTTGCGCGGCGTTGCAACGCGCCGCCCGCCGGGCAGCGCGCGCCCGCCCCGGGCACCCGGCGGCGGTCGTGATTGGCTGTGCTCCATGAGCATCACGGTCACCACCTGGTCCCTGGAGCAGACCTCGCCCGCGGACCTCGCCCCGGCGCAGGAGCCGCCCGCCTCCGCGGGGGTGTGGATCGTACGGGCCGAGATCCCCAGCCCGGAGTTCAACCGCTTCCTCTACACGTCGGTGGGCGCGGACGTGGCCTGGACGGACCGGCTGGGCTGGACGCCCGACCGGTGGCGGGAGTTCCTGGAGCGGCCCGGGGTGGAGACCTGGGTCGCGTACGAGCGCGGCACCCCGGCCGGATACATCGAGCTGGAAGGGCAGGACGAGGGCGTGGTCGAGATCGCGTACTTCGGGCTGCTGCCCGCCTTCCGGGGCCGGCGCATCGGCGGGCACCTGCTGTCCTGGGGCACCGGCCGGGCCTGGGACCTGTCCGAGCGCTGGGCCGGGCGGCCGCCGACCAAGCGGGTGTGGGTGCACACCTGTAGCAAGGACGGGCCGCATGCGCTGGACAACTACCGGCGGCGCGGATTCCGGGTCTTCGACACCAAGGTCGACACAGAGGCCGACGCCGGGGGCGACACCAGGGCCGACGCCGGGGCCGAGTAGGCCGGTCTTTCCCCCCGGCGAGGGGCGGCACACGTGACCAAGGACACATCGTCTCACGATGCGGGACAGAGTCGTCCAAATATTGGATGATGGTGGACTGCCCTGAGACCCCCATGCCACGCTTCCCTCATGTCTCGAGCTGGAATTGCCTTGGTGAGTCGGCGACACGTCGATCTCGGCCGCATGTCCAGCGCGATCTGTCCAGCGGGCTGAGGCTGTACCCGTAGTCGGGCCTCCGTCCTGGACGCCACCGCCAGCAGCGCAGCTTTCCCCGCCGCCCCCGACGTCGTGGGCGAGCGCGCACGTCTCGCACTCTCCCCGCCTCCTTAACCTCTGCACCCCGCGCCCCGCGCCCTCTGCCGCAACGCCGTGCCCGCCTGCACAAAAGCGCAGGTCACCGAGGGTGCGCTGACGAGTACCGCCCGCCGCACCAGAGCCGCTCAGAAGGACACACACCGCCATGGCCGCCACCCCGGACCGCCCCAGCGCAGCCACGCCCCGCCGCAAGGCCGGACGCCACCGCGGCGAGGGCCAGTGGGCCGCGGGTCACTTCACCCCGCTCAACGCCAACGAGCAGTTCAAGAAGGACGACGACGGTCTCAATGTGCGGACACGCATTGAGACGATCTACGCCCACCGCGGCTTCGACGCCATCGACGGCGCCGACCTGCGCGGACGTATGCGCTGGTGGGGCCTCTACACCCAGCGCAAGCCCGGCATCGACGGCGGCAAGACCGCCATCCTGGAGCCGGAGGAGCTGGACGACGAGCACTTCATGCTGCGCGTCCGTATCGACGGCGGGCGGCTGACCACCGAGCAGCTGCGGGTCGTCGGCGAGGTCTCGCAGGAGTTCGCCCGCGGCACGGCGGACATCACGGACCGGCAGAACGTCCAGTACCACTGGATCCGGATCGAGGACGTGCCCGAGATCTGGCGTCGGCTGGAGGCCGTCGGCCTGTCGACCACCGAGGCCTGCGGCGACACTCCGCGCGTCATCGTCGGCTCACCGGTCGCCGGGATCGCCGAGGACGAGATCATCGACGGCACCCCGGCCATCGACGAGATCCACCGCCGCTTCATCGGCACCAAGGAGTTCTCCAACCTTCCGCGCAAGTTCAAGACGGCCATCTCCGGCTCGCCGGTGCTCGATGTCGTCCACGAGATCAACGACATCGCGTTCGTCGGCGTGCGCCACCCCGAGCACGGCCCCGGCTTCGACCTGTGGGTCGGCGGCGGTCTTTCCACCAACCCGAAGATCGGCGTCCGGCTCGGCGCCTGGGTCCCGCTGGAGGAGGTCCCGGAGGTCTGGGCGGGGGTCATCGGCATCTTTCGCGACTACGGCTACCGGCGGCTGCGCACCCGCGCCCGGCTGAAGTTCCTGGTCGCCGACTGGGGCGCGGAGAAGTTCCGCCAGGTGCTGGAGGACGAGTACCTGAAGCGCAAGCTGGCCGACGGCCCCGCGCCCGCGCAGCCGGTGCAGCGGTGGCGCGACCACATCGGCGTGCACCGCCAGCAGGACGGCCGCTACTACGTCGGCTTCGCGCCGCGCGTCGGCCGCGTGGACGGGGCCACCCTCACCAAGATCGCCGAGCTGGCCGAGGCACATGGCTCCGGCCGCGTCAGGACCACCGTCGAGCAGAAGATGATCGTGCTCGATGTCGAGCAGGACCGGGTCGACTCGCTCGTCGCGGGTCTGGAGGCGCTGGACCTCCAGGTCACCCCGTCGACGTTCCGGCGCGGCACCATGGCCTGCACCGGCATCGAGTTCTGCAAGCTCGCGATCGTCGAGACCAAGGCGCGCGGCTCCTCGCTGATCGACGAGCTGGAGCGCCGGCTGCCCGAGTTCGACGAGCCCATCACCATCAACCTCAACGGCTGCCCGAACGCGTGCGCGCGCATCCAGGTCGCCGACATCGGCCTCAAGGGCCAGCTGGTCATGGACGACAACGGCGAGCAGGTCGAGGGCTACCAGGTCCACCTGGGCGGCGCGCTCGGCCTGGAGCCCGGCTTCGGCCGCAAGGTGCGCGGCCTCAAGGTCACCTCCGCCGAACTCCCCGACTACATCGAGCGCGTGCTGCGCCGCTTCGAGGAAGAGCGGGAAGAGGGCGAGCGGTTCGCGACGTGGGCGTCGCGGGCCAGTGAGGAGGCCCTCTCATGAGCGAGCGTGCGGCGCCTTTTTACTGCCCGTACTGCGGGGACGAGGACCTGCGCCCCTCCGAGGAAGGCCACGGGGCGTGGGAATGCGCGTCCTGCAACCGCGCGTTCCGGCTGTCGTTCCTCGGGCTGCTGGCCAAGGGCCTGCGGCGCGAACACGGCGAAGGGGGCACGGCGATATGACCGAGCACGTGGACCTCGACGAGTCCGGCGACCCCGCGCACCTGGAGCGGCTCGCCGAGCGCGCGGGGCGCGAGCTGGAGGACGCCCCGGCGCTGGAGATCCTGCGCTGGGCGGCCGACACCTTCGGGCCGCGCTTCTGTGTCACCTCCTCGATGGAGGACGCGGTGGTGGCCCATCTGGCCTCCCGCGTCCTGCCCGGCGTCGATGTCGTCTTCCTCGACACCGGCTACCACTTCCCCGAGACCATCGGCACCCGTGACGCGGTGGCGGCCGTGATGGACGTCAACGTCATCACGCTCACCCCCCGCCAGACCGTGGCCGAGCAGGACGCCGAGTACGGCCCGAAGCTGCACGACCGGAACCCGGACCTGTGCTGCGCCCTGCGCAAGGTCAAGCCGCTGGAGGAGGGGCTGCGCGGCTACGCCGCCTGGGCGACCGGGCTGCGCCGCGACGAGTCCCCGACCCGCGCCAACACCCCGGTCGTCGGCTGGGACGCCAGGCGCGGCAAGGTCAAGGTCTCCCCCATCGCCCGCTGGACGCAGGCGGACGTGGACGCGTACGTCGACGAACACGGCGTGCTCACCAACCCCCTGCTGATGGACGGCTATGCGTCCGTGGGGTGCGCGCCCTGCACCCGGCGGGTACTGGAGGGCGAGGACGCGCGCGCCGGCCGCTGGGCGGGCCGCGCCAAGACCGAGTGCGGGCTGCACGGCTGATGGCTGACCAGGAGAACCAGATGAGCGTGACAGAGCAGGGCGCCACGGTATGGCTCACCGGTCTGCCGAGCGCGGGCAAGACGACGATCGCCTACGCGCTGGCCGAGCGGCTGCGCGGCGAGGGGCACCGGGTGGAGGTGCTGGACGGCGACGAGATCCGCGAGTTCCTCTCCTCCGGCCTCGGCTTCTCCCGCGCGGACCGGGACACCAACGTCCAGCGGATCGGCTTCGTGGCCGAGCTGCTGGCCTCCAACGGCGTCAAGGTCCTGGTGCCGGTCATCGCCCCGTACGCGGACAGCCGCGAGACGGTCCGCAAGCGCCACCAGAGCGAGGGCACGGCCTATCTGGAGGTGCACGTCGCCACGCCGGTGGACGTGTGCGCCGAGCGGGACGTCAAGGGGCTGTACGCCAAGCAGGCGGCGGGCGAGATCTCCGGGCTGACCGGGGTCGACGACCCGTACGAGGCCCCCGAGGTCCCGGACCTGCGCATCGAGACGCACGGGCAGGGCGTCCAGGAATCCGCCGCGGCGCTGAGAGCGCTGCTGGGTGAGAGGGGACTGGCATGACGACCGTGGCTCAGGTCAACGGGACGGGACCCGGCTCGGAGGACGGCGACGGCGACGGCGCCCTCTACACGCTGTCGCACCTGGACTCGCTGGAGTCCGAGGCGGTGCACATCTTCCGCGAGGTGGCGGGCGAGTTCGAGCGGCCGGTGATCCTGTTCTCCGGCGGCAAGGACTCCATCGTCATGCTGCATCTGGCGCTCAAGGCGTTCGCCCCGGCACCGGTGCCCTTCTCACTGCTCCACGTCGACACCGGGCACAACTTCCCCGAGGTCCTGGAGTACCGGGACCGCGCGGTGGCGGCCCACGGGCTGCGCCTCCATGTGGCCTCCGTCCAGGACTACATCGACCGCGGGGTCCTCAAGGAGCGCCCCGACGGCACCCGCAACCCGCTCCAGACGCTGCCGCTGACGGAGAAGATCCAGGCCGAGCGGTTCGACGCGGTGTTCGGCGGCGGGCGCCGCGACGAGGAGAAGGCCCGCGCCAAGGAGCGGGTGTTCTCGCTGCGGGACGAGTTCTCGCAGTGGGACCCGCGCCGCCAGCGCCCCGAGCTGTGGAACCTGTACAACGGCCGCCACGCGCCGGGCGAGCACGTCCGCGTGTTCCCGCTGTCCAACTGGACCGAGCTGGACGTGTGGCAGTACATCGCCCGCGAGAACATCGAGCTGCCGGAGATCTACTTCGCCCATGAGCGCGAGGTCTTCGCGCGGGGCGGCATGTGGCTGACCGCGGGCGAGTGGGGCGGGCCCAAGGACGGCGAGACCGTCGAGAAGCGGCAGGTCCGTTACCGCACCGTCGGCGACATGTCCTGCACCGGCGCGGTCGACTCGGACGCCACCACGCTCGACGCCGTCATCGCCGAGATCGCCGCCTCCCGGCTCACCGAGCGCGGCGCCACCCGCGCCGACGACAAGCTGTCCGAGGCCGCCATGGAGGACCGCAAGCGCGAGGGGTACTTCTAAGCATGACCACGACCACGGAGCTCTCCGAGACGACCCTTCTGCGGTTCGCCACCGCCGGTTCGGTCGACGACGGCAAGTCCACCCTCGTCGGCCGTCTTCTGCACGACTCCAAGTCGGTCCTCGCCGACCAGCTGGAGGCCGTGGAGCGCGCGTCGGCGAACCGGGGCCAGGAGGGCCCGGACCTGGCGCTGCTCACCGACGGCCTGCGCGCCGAGCGCGAGCAGGGCATCACCATCGACGTGGCGTACCGCTACTTCGCCACGCCCCGGCGCCGGTTCATCCTCGCCGACACCCCCGGCCATGTGCAGTACACCCGCAACATGGTCACCGGCGCCTCCACCGCCGAGCTCACGGTGATCCTGGTCGACGCCCGCAACGGCGTCGTCGAGCAGACCCGCCGCCACGCCGCCATCGCGGCCCTGCTGCGCGTCCCGCACGTGGTCCTCGCGGTCAACAAGATGGACCTCGTCGGCTACCGGGAGCCGGTCTTCGCCACCATCGCCGAGGAGTTCACGGCCTACGCCACCGAGCTCGGCATCCCCGAGGTCACCGCCATCCCGATCTCGGCGCTGGCCGGTGACAACGTGGTGGAGCCGTCCGCCACCATGGACTGGTACGGCGGCCCGACCGTCCTCGAACACCTGGAGACCGTCCCGGTCAGCCACGACCTGGCGCACTGCCACGCGCGGCTGCCCGTGCAGTATGTGATCCGTCCGCAGACCGCCGAGCACCCGGACTACCGGGGGTACGCGGGCCAGATCGCGGCCGGTTCGTTCCGCGTCGGGGAGCGGGTCACGGTGCTGCCGTCCGGCCGTACGACCACGATCTCGGGCATCGACCTGCTGGGCAAGCCGGTCGACGTGGCCTGGACGACGCAGTCGGTGACCGTCCTGCTGGAGGACGACATCGACGTCTCGCGCGGCGATCTGCTCGTGCCGAGCAAGGACGCGCCACCGGCCACGCAGGACATCGAGGCGACGGTCTGCCATGTCGCGGACCAGCCGCTGACGGTGGGCCACCGGGTGCTGGTCAAGCACGGCACGCGCACCGTGAAGGCCGTCGTCAAGGACATCCCGTCCCGGCTGACGCTGGACGACCTGTCCCTGCACCCGCACCCGGAGCAGCTCGTGGCCAACGACATCGGCCGAGTGAAGATCCGTACCGCCGAGCCGCTGCCGGTGGACTCCTACGCCGACTCGCGCCGCACCGGCTCGTTCATCCTGATCGACCCGGCCGACGGCACCACGCTGACGGCGGGCATGGTGGGCGACTCGTTCGCGACCGCCACCCCGGCCACGGCCGACGACGACACGTCCGACGACGACGGATGGGACTTCTGATCATGTCCGGTGATGTCTTCTCCACCTTCGCGAAGGAGGGCGGCCGCGTCGGCAGCGGCGCCCTCGGCAGTGGACAGGGAGGGGTCGGCCGATGTGCCAGCTGACCCGCTCGTTCCCCGTTCCCCCGCCGTATCGCAAGCGGCGTAACCGAAGACCAGCCGAACTGCCGGGCGTCCCCTGACGCTGTCCCCGGCCCTCCGAGAGGAACTCCTCCCGTGCCCGTCGACCGCACCACGCACCCGCGCCCGGCCTTCAGCCGGCGCACCCGCCTCTTCGCGGCAGCCGCCGCCCTCCCGCTGCTGATCGGCGCGCTGGGCGCCTGCGGCTACGGCTCAAAGAAGGACGACACGGGAGACAAGGCCGTCCCCGCCGCCGGCGGGAAGAAGATCGACGGCCTGGACAAGGTGAGGATCGGCTACTTCGCCAACCTCACGCACGCCACCGCGCTGGTGGGCCTGCGCGACGGCGGGCTGATCCAGAAGGAGCTGGGCGGCACCGAGATCCAGCCGTTCGTCTTCAACGCGGGCCCGTCCGAGATCGAGGCGCTCAACGCGAACTCCATCGACATCGGCTGGATCGGCCCCTCGCCGTCCATCAACGGCTATGTGAAGTCGCACGGCAAGAACCTCAAGATCATCGCGGGTTCGGCGTCCGGCGGGGTCAAGCTCGTCGTCAACCCGAAGAAGATCAAGACGCTGGACGACGTCAAGGGCAAGAAGATCGCCACCCCGCAGCTCGGCAACACCCAGGACGTGGCGTTCCTCAACTGGATCGCCGAGAAGGGCTGGAAGGTCGACGCCCAGAGCGGCAAGGGCGATGTCTCCGTGGTCCGCACGGACAACAAGGTGACCCCCGACGCCTACAAGTCCGGCGCGATCGACGGCGCCTGGGTGCCCGAGCCCACCGCCTCCAAGCTGGTCGCCGAGGGCGGGAAGGTGCTGCTGGACGAGTCCACCCTGTGGCCGGACAAGAAGTTCGTCATCACCAACGTGATCGTCCGGCAGGACTTCCTGAAGAAGCACCCGGACGTCGTCGAGGCGGTGCTGCGCGGCTCGGTGAACACCAACGCGTACATCAAGGCCAACCCCGACAAGGCGAAGTCCGAGGCCAACGCCGCCCTCGAGGCGGAGACCGGCAAGGGGCTCCCGGCCGAGGTGATCGACCCGGCGTGGAAGAGCATCCAGGTCACCGACGACCCGCTGGCCTCGACCCTGGACACCGAGGCGGAACACGCGGTCAAGGCCGGGCTCCTGGAGAAGCCCGACCTCAAGGGCATCTACGACCTGACCCTGCTCAACAAGGTCCTCAAGGCGGAGGGCAAGCCGACGGTCTCCGCCGCGGGGCTCGGCACCCAGTAGCCGCCGGCCGCCCGCGTACGCACGCATCGCGTACGCGGGCACCCCGTACGCACGCCCATACGCACGTACGCACCCATCAGGAGGTGACCGGATGTCCCCGGCACTGACCACCGACAAGGCCGACCGGGCGGGCGCGGCCGCGGCGGCCGCGGCAGGCCCCTCGGATTCCTCCGGAGCTGTCCGGATCAACCACGTCCACAAGGCGTTCGGCCGCCCCGGCGCCGCACAGCCCGTGCTCGACGACATCAGTCTCGATGTGCGGCCGGGCGAGTTCGTGTGCATCCTGGGCGCCTCCGGCTGCGGCAAGTCGACGCTGCTCAACCTGGTCGCCGACCTGGACAGGCCGACCGCCGGGTCCATCGAGGTCCCGGGCGGCCGGCCGGCCCTGATGTTCCAGGAGCACGCGCTCTTCCCCTGGCTGACCGCGGGCAAGAACATCGAGCTGGCGCTGCGTCTTGGCGGCGTGCCGCGCGCCGAGCGCAGGCCGAAGGCGGAGCAGCTGCTGGAGCTGGTGCGGCTGGGCGGCGCGCACGGCAAGCGGGTGCACGAGCTGTCCGGCGGCATGCGGCAGCGCGTGGCGCTCGCCCGCGCGCTGGCGCAGGACTCCAGCGTGCTGCTGATGGACGAGCCGTTCGCCGCGCTCGACGCCATCACCCGCGATGTGCTGCACGGCGAACTGACCCGCATCTGGAGCGAGACGGGCGTCTCGGTCCTGTTCGTCACGCACAACGTGCGCGAGGCGGTGCGCCTGGCCCAGCGCGTGGTGCTGCTGTCCTCGCGGCCGGGGCGGGTCGTCCGGGAGTGGACGGTGGACATTCCGCAGCCGCGCCGGATCGAGGACGCGGCCGTCGCGGACCTGTCCATCGAGATCACCGAAGAACTGCGTGGGGAGATCCGCCGTCATGGCCGGCACTGAGATCACCGGCGAATCGCCGAAGACCACGGCCGCCGTGGCGAAGACGGAGCTTGAGAAGGAGCCGGGAAAGCAGACCAGCCAGGACCTGGCGGGCCTGGAGGCCGGGCTCGACGCGCTGGACGCGGTGCAGATCCGGCGCACCTCGCCCGCCGAGGTGCTGGTCCAGAAGGTGCTGCCGCCCATTGTGGCGATCGCGCTGATCCTGGCCGTGTGGAAGGCGCTGGTCTGGGCGAAGGTCACCGACGACTACAAGCTCCCCGACCCCAAGCTGGTCTGGGACGCGCTGGAGCAGCTGTGGCTCCGCGGCGAGCTGCTCGACATCGTCTGGACGAGCGTCTCGCGCGGCCTGTTCGGCTTCCTCATCGCGCTGGCGATCGCCACCCCGCTGGGGCTGATCGTCGCCCGGGTGAAGGTGATCCGCGCCGGGATCGGCCCGATCCTGTCCGGGCTCCAGTCGCTGCCCTCGGTCGCCTGGGTGGCGCCCGCGGTGATCTGGCTGGGCCTCAACGACCGGATGATGTACGCCGTGATCCTGCTCGGCGCGGTCCCCTCGATCGCCAACGGCCTGGTCTCCGGCATCGACCAGGTGCCGCCGCTGTTCCTGCGCGCCGGACGCACGCTCGGCGCCCGGGGCCTGGTCAGCGCCCGGCACATCCTGCTGCCCGCCGCGCTGCCCGGGTATGTCGCCGGGCTCAAGCAGGGCTGGGCGTTCTCCTGGCGCTCGCTGATGGCCGCGGAGATCATCGCCAAGTCCCCCGACCTGGGGCTCGGGCTCGGCCAGTACCTGGAGAACCAGCGCAACAACTCCGACATGGCGGGGGTGCTGCTCGGCATCATCATGATCCTGTTCGTCGGGATCGCGATCGAGCTGCTGATCTTCGCCCCGATCGAGCGGCGGGTGCTGCGGAGCCGGGGCCTGCTGGTGAGCACCCACTGACACCCCGTCCCGACGACCCCGCCCGTAGCCCGGCCACCCCGCCCGTAGCCCCCCGCCCGCCCTCGTAAGGAATCCGGTAACGCATCCCGTGACCCCCTCTCCCCCCGTCCTGCTGGTCATCGCCCACGGCAGCCGCGACCCGCGCCACGCGGCGACCGTCGCCGCGCTGTGCGCGCGGGTGCGGTCGCTGCGGGCGGGGCTTCGGGTGGAGGCGGCGTTCCTGGACTTCAACGCGCCGAGGGTGGGGCAGGTCCTGGACCGCCTGGCGGCGGAGGGCGCCCGCGATGTGGTCGCCCTCCCGCTCCTCCTCACCCGCGCCTTCCACGCGAAGGCCGACATCCCGGCGGTGCTGCGCGAGACGACGGCCCGCCACCCGGGCCTGCGGGTCCGGCAGGCCGAGGTGCTCGGCCCCTCGCCGCTGCTGATCAGCGCCCTGGAGCGGCGGCTGTACGAGGCCGGGCTGCGGCCCGGCGACCGAAGCTCGACCGGGGTCGTCCTGGCCTCGGCGGGCTCCACCGACCCGGAGGCGATCGCGGTGATCGCAGAAATCGCGCGGGAGTGGCGGCACACCGGTTGGTGCGCCGTGCGGCCCGCGTTCGCCTCCGCCACTCTTCCAAGAACCGAGGACGCGGTGCGCGCGCTGCGCGCCGAGGGCGCCCGCCGCGTGGCCGTCGCCCCGTACGTCATCGCCCCCGGCCGCCTCCCGGACCGCATCGCGCACGGCGCGCGGGAGGCGGGTGCGGACGTCCTGGCGGGCGTCCTGGGCCCGGCCCCGGAGCTGGCCCGGCTGCTGCTGCGCCGCTACGACGAGGCGGGGGCCCGGAAGCTGACGGCGCTCACCGCCTGACCGCGCGGTCCCGTCCCTTCTTCCCTCACCCGTTCGGGCTACTCTCCCGCTCCGCCTCAGAGGGACGCCCGACCCCGGCGGGGCCTGGGGTCCGACGGGGTTCGGCCACCTCCGCCCCGTGCGATTCACCGCGTCTTCCGTGTCCCGTCCCCCGCCCGTCCCGCATCCTTGTCAGCCCGGCCCCCGGACACCGCTGGACTTGCCTCCCACACATCAGGACGTTGCAGAACGCCGACGCCCCAGGGGATGCCATGCGCACTGAACACGCCCCCCGTCCACTCGGAACCGACATGGTCGGCACGGCCGACAGAGCAGCCCGCCGCGGCGCCCGCAGGCGGGGCGCGATCGCGGTGGCCGCCACCATCGCGCTGACGGTCATCAACCCCTGGGCGGTGCCCGGGCCGGCGCAGGCGGCCACGCCCGCGGCGGCGAAGCCCGCCCCAACCGCCGCCGCGAAGTCCGTCACCGACTGGACGACGCGGACCGTGGCCCCGGGCGTCGAACTGCGCACCGGCGTCATCAAGGACCCCGACGCCAAACCCTCCTGGACGGTCACCATCCAGGCCCCCGCCGTCAACCGGCTGACCGGCGCCCCGACGTCCGCCCCGCTCTCCACCCGCGCCTGGGCCGACGACACCGCGCGGCGGCTGCGGGACGCCGGTCTCGAGCCGCGCCTGGAGCAGGTCCGCTGGCCCGCGTACGCGGACACGCCGAGCGGCACGATGGGCTGGCGGGTGCGCGTGGGCTCGTACGCCACCGCGGAGGGCGCCCAGAGCACCAGCCAGAAGGTGTCCGCGAGCGGCCTGCGCCCGGCCGTGGAGTGGACCGGCTACGACGTGCAGCAGCCGGCCGACCGGGAGAGCGTGCACGTCGCGGTCATCGACCCGGCCGCCTTCACCGGCACCGTCGCGGGCACGCACAACGGCGATGTCGCGGACCGCGAGACGACCTCCTCCGTCGCCGCGAAGGTCGGCTCCCTGATCGGCGTCAACGGCGGCTTCTTCATCACCTCCGACGCCGACGGCGTCCAGGGCACCATGGCCGGAATCGGCGCCTACGACGGCGAACTCCAGTCGATGGCCGCCGGCTCACGGGCCGCGCTGATCCTCGACGACGGCGGCCGGAACCCCCGTATCGCGGACCTGACCACCACGGTCACCGCCCGCGCCGGAACCGCCGGCTACGCGGTGGAGGGCATCAACCGGGTGCCCGGGAAGGTGCGCAACTGCGGCCGCCCAGGCGCCACCCCCACCGAGGAGCCCCGCCAGGACCTCACCTGCGCCAAGACCGACGACCTGGTGAAGTTCACGTCGTCGTTCCGCGCCGACCTGCCCACCGGCCCCGGCGTCCAGGCCGTGCTCGACGCCGACCACCGCGTGGTGTCCGTCGGCGCGCGCGGCGGCAAGGTCCCGTCCGGCGGCTCGGTGCTCCAGGGCATCGGCGGCGGCGCCGACTGGCTCACGGCCCACGGCCGCGCGGGCGAGCCCATATCCGTCGAGGAGGTCATCCGCGACACCGCCGGCCGGCAGGTCGAACTCGGCCCCGACGACAGCGTCGTCAGCGCCGCGCCCACCCTGGTCGAGGACGGCCGGAACGCCGTCGACGCCGCCACCGAAGGCATGCTCGACCCCCAGGACCTCTCCTTCGGCTACGCCTGGTCCAACGGACGGCAGCCCCGCACCATGGCCGGGATCGACAAGCAGGGACGGCTGATCCTCGCCACGGTGGACGGGCGGCAGCCCGGCGTCAGCGAGGGCTTCACGCTCGTGGAGGGCGCCGACTTCATGCGCTCCCTGGGTGCGGAGCAGGCTCTCAACCTGGACGGCGGCGGCTCCAGCGCCATGGCCGTGAACGGCGGGCTCGTCAACGCCCCCTCGGACGTGGCGGGCGAGCGCGCGGTGGGCGACACGGTCCAGGTGCTTCCGGCGGGCGCGGGACGGTGACTTCGTGGTGGATATGAGACGACGACACGCCGTGGCATCGGCGTGTCGCTGTCTCATATCCACCACAAACCGCAGACCTCCTACACCAGCAGATCCAGCCCCTTGTACCCGATGCCGGGAGCGTTGAGGGCCAGCCAGCCGTGGCCCCGCATCGCGGTGCCGGGGCCGACCTTCGTGGGGTCGACGGACAGCTGCCCGCACGCGTACGCCGCCCGCGCCGTGCCCTCGTGGGGCTCGGCCTCGTAGTACTCCGGGTCGTAGTCCTCGTCGTCGACGACCAGGTCCTCCCACGGCAGCGGCTCGCCGATCCACTCGGGGTCGCTCTCCGCCGCGTAACGCCGCCGGATCCGCCCCTTCTCCGCCACCACCCAGATGTCCGCCCCGGCCGCCTGGTCCTCGAAGAACATCTGCGCCTCGCCGCAGTGCTCGCTCAGCCGCTCCACCGCGCCCATCCACTCGTCCCAGCCCTCGCCGACCACACTGATGAGGTTGCCGTAGATCAGCCGCCAGCCGTCCAGCTCCGGGGTGATGAACACGGGCAACGCGCCCCGGCGCCACGGCATGTCGTCCACATCGACACCCTCCTCCAGCGTGACCGGGAACCGGTCGTGCAGCTCCAGCGCCTCGAACACCCCCTCGTACGCCGCGCCCGGCACCGCGTACCACCATCCGCGCGGTTCCACCCGAAACGGCTTCTCCCCACTGGCCTTGGTCCGCGCGCGACGCTCCAGCAGCGTCTTGTCGCGGGCGTCGAGGCGGTCGATGAGTCCGGTGGCGAGGATTTGGCGAAGCCTGTCGTTCGTCATGTCGGACGACCCTAATAGGCTGGGCTGACAGCTGATGCGGGACCATGGTCATGACCCGTGAGGAGGGCTTGCCATGCGGAGTCTGCTGCGCCGGTGGTGGACGACGGCCGCCGCCGTGACCGTCGCGGTGATCGGCGCTCTTCTGCTGTCAGGACAGATCAAACACGTATGGGACGGCCACTCCGAACTGGCCGCGCTGCGCGCCCACGGACTGCACGCGCGGGCCGAGGCGTCCCTGTCCACCGCCTGCTCCCAGGGGCGGGGCATCAGCTGCGAGACGTCGTCGGTGTGGCTCGATTTCGTCGACGCCGACGGCGATCCGGTCAGCGTGCCGGAGACGGCGATCGACGGCTCGCTCTATGTCCCGCACGGCCACCGGGACGCCGAGGACCGCGTGGCGACGACCGTCGTCTACAACCGTGAAGACCCCTACCAGGCCCAGCCCGCCGGGGCCCTCGACCAGAGCGTCCTCGACCTCGCGGCCCACCGCTGGCTCGCCCTCACCATCGCGCTCGCCCTGCTCGGCGCGGGCATCACCGGCACCGTCGCCGCATGGCCGCCTCCCCGCCCGGCCCACCGGCCCCCCGCCTGACGGCAATTCGCGTGCCTCCCGCCACGCCCCCGTGATTCGCTACCCCGCATGGCAAGACTGCGACTCGACCGCGTCCTCGTCGTGGACCTCGAAGCGACCTGCTGGGACGGCCCCACCCCCGAGGGCATGGAATCCGACATCATCGAGATCGGCCTGTGCGAACTCGACGTCGCCACCGGCGAACGCTCCGGCCGCCGCTCCCTGATGATCCGCCCCGAGCGCTCCACGGTCAGCCCCTTCTGCACCGAACTGACCACCATCACCCCCGAACAGGCCGCCGACGGCCTCGAATTCGCCGAAGCCTGCGAGATCCTGCGCGACGAGCACGGCGCCGGGCACCGCGTATGGGCGAGCTGGGGCGAGTACGACCGCGCCCAGTTCACGCGCCAGTGCGAGGCGACCGACACCCGCTATCCGTTCGGCACCCGGCATCTCAACGTCAAGAACCTGTATTCGCTGATGCACTCCCTCGACCGCGAACTGGGCATGGCCGGGGCCCTCCACCACGCCGGGCTCCCCCTGGAGGGCACACACCACCGGGGCGTGGACGACGCGTGGAACATCGCGGGGCTGCTGGCGGGGTTGCTCAGACGGTGAACCGCGGCCCTCTCGCGGGTGACCACCTCACTCCAAAGAGTGATAAGCATGCCTTTCGACGCATGCTAGCGGCTCGGGCTGGAAGTCTCGGCGAATGTCAGAACTGCGTGCCATGCTGGAGTCCAAGAACACGAGGAGGCGGTGATGGCAGTCATGAGCGTCGAAAATATGCGAGTCGACGATCACGAAGGCCCTTGGACAGTTGAGGACGTCCTCGCGCTCCCGGAGCACCCTGCACGCGCCCGCTATGAGCTCGTGGACGGTGTCCTCATGATGTCCCCTGCACCCTCATGGGACCACCAGATCGTGTCCTCGGAGTTGCACAGCCAGATCAAGGCTGCCCTGGTTCGGTCCGCCGCGCCCTTTATTTCCGCCGAGGCAGTGAACGTGACGGGGGAATCCCGACTGTTCATCCCCGACATCGCCATCGCCGACCGCGCCGCAGTCCAGCGCGGGACGCTGGCCGTGCCGCTCGAAGCGGTCCTCCTGCTCGTCGAGATCGTGTCGCCGAGCAACCAGTCCACCGACCGCATCCTCAAGCCCGCCCTCTACGCCCAGGCGAAGGTGCCGGCCTACTGGCGGGTCGAGCTCGAGCCTCAGGTGCGGGTTGTGGCGCACGAGTTGTCGGTCGACACCTACCGCGAGGTGGCCACGGTCACGGGCAATGAGTCCATCCAGATCGCCGGAGAGTTCAGCGTCGAGCTGGACGTCGCCGCGCTGCTCGGCGACCTGGCGGGCTGAGCGCCTCACGGCTACCCCGCCAGCACGCCCACGGCCAGCGCCAGTACGGCGATCAGTACGGTCAGGGCGCCCCCGAAGGCCGCCCCCGCGCGCAGCAGCGAGGCGTGCGCGTCCGCCCCGCCGCGAGGAGGCTCGGGTCAGCGACACTGGAAGTCGTACGAGACCTGCATGAGCCCTGGGCTCCCGCTCTGGCCTCAGCTGGGGTTGTGTGTGGCGCACGGCCGGAGCCCCGCACGGGCCCGTTGGACCGGCGATGGGGCCCAGAGGCGTTCCGCGGGGCAGTGACGGCGATGTGCCCGGCCTCGCAGCGAGACCGGGCACCTCCCCAGTGATGCTGGGCGATCTGTTCAGACTCCGGGGCGCCTAGGTGACCGTCAAAGTCACCGGCCCACCCGGCATCGGGGTGCCGTTCGGGAAGCCGAAGGACGAGGACTTGCGCGCCTGGTCGGACAGGCGCAGAGCGACGGTGTACGTCCCGGGGGCCACGTCGGAGGGAAGTGGGAAGGAGAAGGTCAACGAGCCGCTGAAGGTCACTGAGGTACCGCCGAACACGGCCGGGATCCGCTGCCCCGAGGAGTCGATCAGGTAGACGTCGTAGTTGTTGACACCCGCGGTGGTGCCCGAGACGTTGACGGTGAGGCGGATGTCCGTGAAGTGGTCCGTTGCCGGGATGGTGGTGGGCGAGAGCGTGGCCTGGTCGATCTCGGGCAGCACCGTGTCGGGTGCCGAAGCGATCGTCAGACCGGTCTCCGGTGCGCCGAACTGCGAGCCGTACAGCGCGACGTTCCCGGCGTTGTCCGTGATGATCAGGCCGGTGACGTGGCAGGTGAAGACCCCCCGCGGCACCTGGTAGTTCACCGAGACGGTCCCGTCCGCCGCGGTCGTTGCCGTGGTGGAGGTCTGCCGACAGCCGTTGGCACTGTTGGTAATCACGACCGCCGATGCGACCTCGCCCTGGTCCCCGTGGGGCCGGAAGCCGACCTTGATCGTCCGGGCGCCGTGCCAGGTGTCGACCGGGTTCGGCGTCGCCGTGAAACCGTCCGCGGAGAGCACGTCGTTGGAGGTGACGTGGACAGGGGCGGCTGAGAGGTTGTTGTAGGTGCTGGTGTTGCCCGCGTTGTCGGTGAGCTCGACCTTCGAGACGGTCCACGTGCCCGATGCCGCGTGCGCGGGGAAGGTCACGGACACGCGGCAGGACCCGGCGTATGTCTGGCCCCAATCGATGGAGCCACACCCCTGGTAGCCCTCGTACCAGGTCCACTCGATCGCGAACGAGCCGGTCAGGTGCTGCCCGCCGGGGCCGGTCACCGTCAGGGTGCCGCCGGAAATGCCGGCCTGGGCGTCGTACACATCGAGCTCGTAGGTCATGCTCGACGAGTCCTCGCCGGCGTAGACGTACGGCTCCTGTTCGCTGTTCACCGCAAGGTCGTCGTACGTCGGACCCTGCGCGTCGGCGAGCGTCTTCGCCTCGAACGTGCTGTGGAACGCACCCAGCTCGGCGGCGCCCCAGTCCAGCGAGGTGCCCTGGTTGTCCCAGGCCTCTAAGCGGGTAACGGCCCAGGTGACCGACGTCCCGGCCGCGTACTGCGGAACGGCCAGGGTCCACTCATAAGTAGCCTCCTGAGGCGTCGAACCGGGCACCACGGTGATGTCCTGGCCAGAGGAGCCCACGTCATAGGTCCCGACCAGCGGCACGCCCAGGTACGTACCGGCCGTCGCGCCCTGGCGGCGCAGGTAGACCCGCGCGCTCATGCCGTCGCTCTCTGGGGTGGTATCCGTCATCGTCCAGCGGAGCGTGACGGTCTCGCCGCCAGGCGTCGCGTCCACTGCGGACGGGGTGAAGTCCATGTCGGTCACGGCCATGGTGCCCGTCTCCTGCGCCGCCGCGGTCCCCGTGATCGGCGTCAGGGCCAGCGCGAGCCCCACCCCGATCACCGCGATCATCCGTCTTATTTGTATGCGCAACTCTGGTCCCCTCATTCTGCTTTCCGTCGTGTCCCCGTACTCGGGGCAAGCGGACTGTAACAGTGCGGTCACTGATCTGTTCCGCTGCGCCCGTGCCGGCTCGTCATTGCCCACCACCAGCATCTGGGCCCGGTTGATGCCGCCCGGAGCCGTCACCCAGAGCCCCCGCCCCCGGGCGTAAACGCTATGGCGCGTCTTGACTCTTGCCGACCGAAAAAGTTCGGAACACACTCCGGAATGTTTCATCACCGTTGCCGGAAGTCACCAGAGATCGAGAGGCGGCACCATGGTTCCGTTACCAAGGAAGACGATCACGAGGCGGATGAGACGCCTGGTCACCAGCTCCATCGCTCTCGCGGCCCTGATCTTCGCACTGATCACCACAACGGGCACCGCCCACGCCGCACTCGCCACACCCACCGCACCGGCCGCCGGAGTGCGCGTCATGCCGCTCGGCGACTCGATCACCGACGGTTTCAACGTGCCGGGCGGCTACCGCGTCGACCTCTGGCAGAAGTTCGTGGCAGCCGGCCGCAACGTCGACTTCGTCGGCTCCATGTCCAACGGTCCGAGCGGTCTCGGCGACCGGGATCACGAAGGCCACTCCGGGTGGACGATCGGCCAGATCGACAGCAATGTCGTGAACTGGCTCCGCACCTACACCCCGCACACCGTGCTCCTGCACATCGGCACCAATGACATGTACGGGAGCGACCCCGCCGGAGCACCGGCCCGGCTCTCCACCCTGCTCGACCACATCACCGCCACGGCCCCCGACACGGAGGTCTTCGTGGCGACGATCGTCCCCATCTCCTTCGCCGACCCGACCGTCCGCACCTTCAACGCGGCGATCCCCGGGATCGTGCAGAGCAAGGTGAACGCCGGCAAGCGTGTCCATCTGGTTGACATGTACCGGGCACTCACGACCGCCGACCTGGCGGACGGAGTGCACCCGAACGCGGGCGGCTACAGCAAGATGGCCAACGTCTGGTACAGCGCGCTTCTCTCGATGCCCGGCAGCATGGGCGCCAGAGGCCCGTCACGAGCGCAGGGAGCACCCCAGGCGGCAACAGCACGGTAGTCACCGAGGGAGTACCGGCCCCGGCGCCGGAGAAGGGCCGGGGCCGGACTCGGGTTCCACATGGTCGGGACCGGCCGGAGGCTGGATGATTGATGCGTCTTTCGGTCTGCTAAGCCTTACTCGCGGTCGGCGCAGAGGTCAGCGGTCAGCGCCGCACAGGCCCACTCCTCCCAGGCGTCGGGGGACCAGCCGCGGTCGCGGACGAAGACCAGGTACAGCTCGGGGCTGAGCAGACCGTACAGCAGGTCGGCAGCGCGGGTGACGTCGACGTCGGCGCGGGCGTCGGGCTTGGAGGTCAGCGCCTCAGCTGCGGCGTACTGGACGGTGTAGCGCGGGTCCGGGCCGGTGGGCCACTGCGCGGCGATCTCCGGGTCGGTGGCCGCGGCGGCGGCGATCAGCGGCATGATCGGGGCGACCCGGCCGAGGATCTCGCGCACGCCCCGTACGTGGGCGCGCAGTTGTCCGGCCGCAGTGGGCTCGGCGCACGCGCTGCGGAACCAGTCTCGGTCCATCGTGGCGACCGGTTCGGCATCGCCGGCGATGGACGTGTCGACGACGTCCTTGAACAGCGCGCGCTTGTTGCGGAACACGAAATACACGGTCTGGACGGCCACGCCCGCGCGGTCTGCGACCTCCTGAAGGCTCGTCGCCCCATACCCCTGCGCGACGAACAGATCCCGCGCCGCCGCGACGATCTTCTCGCGGGTGCGCCGCGAGCGCTCGGCCCGCTTGTCGGGGCGCTTGTCGGATCCCTTGACGGCAGCCATGCCGGGAGTCTATCTCTAGAGCCAGACACTAGAGTCGAACTCTAAATTCTTGGAGGGGTAGCGGTGAGCGATATACGGACGGCTGCGGAGCTCGACCAAGAGGCGGCCGTACGCCGCTCGTTGGAGGACTACTACCGGGACGGCAAGCCGCCGTGGGACAGCGGCGTCACACCACCCGAGCTGGTGGACCTGGTAGAGGGACCTGGCGCGCTGACGCCCGGTCACGTCCTCGAACTCGGCTGCGGCACCGGGACCAACGCGGTGTACCTGGCCCGGCACGGCTGGCGGGTGGCGGCCGTCGACCTGGTCGACCGCGCGGTCCGTCAGGCCCGGAAGAAGGCCGACGCGGCGGGGGTGGACGTTACGGTGCTGTGCGGGGACGCCACCCGGCTCGACGAGGTAGGCGTGCTCGGCCCGTACGATCTGTTCTTCGACCTGAGCTGCTACTGCGGCATTCCGCCGCACCGCCGCGACGCCTACGCCGCCGGTCTCACGAAGCGCGCCGCCCCGGGAGCACAGTTGCTGATGTTCGGGTACGGCCCCGAGGCGTTCGACGACCCGATCTCCGGCGTTACTGCGGATGAGCTCCGCGCCAAGTTCGCCGGGTGGCAACTGACCGACGTGACGCCTGGTACGAACCCGGTCCCGACCTTCTGGTTCACGCTGCACCGCACCTCCGCCGCGGCGTGAGGGGCGTCGTGGACACCGAACCGTCCGCGGCGGAGCTGCTACGGCTGATGGACAACACCCTCGTGCCGTGCGGAGCATCCCGGAAACGCAGCCTCATCGCCTACGACCACGTCAAGCCGAAGACCGGCACGCATAGCACATCAATCAGCTAGCCCGCGTGGACCGGCACCGCGACGGCCCCGGCCTCGCGGTCGCCGCCCGCCGGGCCGCCGGTCGCCGCGTCGGCCTGCCGGCCCGGCGCCTTGGCGTTGATGAACACGCCCGCGACCACCGCGGCCAGCAGCATGACGCCCGCGGAGATCCAGGTCGCCACGGAGTAGCCGTGCACCGTCGCCTCCGCCAGTGCCGCCTTCGCCTGCGGTGTCCGCTGGGTGGGGTCGACCCGGTGGTCCGTCAGCCAGTCCGTGGTCACGCCGGCCGCGATCGTGTTCAGCAGCGCGGTGCCGACCGACCCGCCCACCTGCTGCATGGTGTTGAGGGTCGCCGAGGCCGCCCCCTGCTCATGCGGGGCGACGCGCCCGGTGGCCGTGGAGATGGCCGCCATGAAGGTGGCGCCCATGCCGAGGCCCATCAGGCTGATGCCGGGCAGGACGTGGCCGAGGTAGCCGGCGTCGACGTCCATGGAGGCAAGGAAGGCCAGGCCGCCGGCGGCCAGCGCCAGGCCGGGCATGATCAGCGCCCGGGCCGGCACCTTCTGGAGCAGCCGCGCCGAGATCTGCGTGGAGCCGATGATCATGCAGACGGTCATCGGCAGATAGGCCACACCGGTCTTCAGCGGCGACCAGCCCTTGATCCCCTGAAGGTAGTAGGTCAGGAACAGGAAGACGCCGAACATGGCGATCGTGACCAGGGCCATCGTCAGATAGGCGCCCGCCCGCTGGCGGTCCTTGACGATGTGCAGGGGCAGCAGCGGGGTCCGGGCGCGGGTCTGCCACCGCGCGAAGATCCCGAGGACCACCACGCCGCCGATCAGCAGAGTCAGCACCCGGGCATCGCCCCAGTCGCGGGACTCGGCCTCACTGAAGCCGTAGACGATGGACAGCACACCGGCGGTCCCCAGCACGGCGCCGAGGATGTCCAGCCGACCGCCGGTCCTGCGGCCCGGGTCCTTGAGCACCACGATCGCGCCGATCACCGCCACGGCCGCCACCGGCGCATTGACGTACAGGCACCAGCGCCAGTCCAGGTACTCGGTCAGGAAACCGCCGAGCAGCATGCCGATGGCGCCACCGGCACCTGCGATGGCGCCGAACACACCGAACGCCTTGCCGCGTTCGCGCGGGTCGGTGAAGGTCGTGGTCATCAGGGACAGCGCGGCGGGGGCCAGCAGCGCGGCGAAGGCGCCCTGGAGGGCTCGGGCCGCGAAGAGCATGCCGGGGCCGGTGGCGGCGCCGCCGAGCGCGGAGGCCCCGGCGAAGCCGATCAGGCCGATGATGAAGTTGCGCTTGCGGCCGAACAGGTCGCCGAGGCGGCCGCCGAGCAGCAGCAGGCCGCCGAAGGCGAGGGTGTAGGCGGTGATGGCCCACTGCCGGTTGCCGTCGGTCAAGCCGAGGTCCTGCTGGGCGGACGGCAGGGCGATGTTGACGATGGTCATGTCCAGCACCACGATCAGCTGGGCGAGGGCGATGACCACCAGGCCCCACCAGCGGCGGGGGTCGGGGGGCGGCGGGTCTCCCCCCTTGTCCAGCAACATGTCGCGGCGTTCGGGGCCGGTTTCAGGCAGGGCTGTGTGGGCCATGTGTCGGGCTACCTTCTCCGTGTGCGTGCTCGGGGGTCGATTCGGACGATTCGTGGTGCCGCGTGCCGCCCGGTTCGTTCGCGCGGCGTCCTGACGCACACAAGACGCCGGCGCCCCGATCCCTGTGACAGGGCGGAACTGTGACATGGGCCACCGATCACGGGTGTCACAAAACGGTGGGGACCGGCGTCCTGTGCGTGTGGCAGTGCGACGGGCGAACAGGCAGGAGCCGGGTATGAGCGAGCGCAGCGAACGCACCACGGACACGGGTGAGCCGCTCGATCGTGCCGACCGCGTGGACTCCGTGGACTCCGCCACCGAGGCGTTCGTCGCCCACCGCAACCTGCTGTTCACCGTGGCCTACGAGATGCTCGGCTCGGCCACCGACGCCGAAGACGTCCTTCAGGAGACCTGGCTGCGATGGGTGGGCGTCGATCCCGGCACCGTGCGGGAGGAGCGTGCCTACCTGGTGCGGATCGTCACCCGGCAGGCACTGGACCGGCTGCGTGCGCTCAGCCGGCGCAAGGAGTCCTACGTCGGGCCGTGGTTGCCCGAGCCGTTGCTGATCGCGCCCGATGTGGCAGAGGACATCGAGTTGGCCGACAGCGTCTCGATGGCGATGCTGCTGGTGCTGGAGACGCTCGGGCCGACCGAGCGGGCGGTGTTCGTGCTGCGCGAGGTGTTCGATCTGGACTACGACGAAATCGCCGAAGCCGTCGACAAGACCCCCGCCGCCGTGCGCCAGATCGCGCATCGGGCACGGTCACACGTCGCCACGCGCCGACCGCGCGGCACCGTCTCCCCGGCCGAGAGCCGAGCCGCCCTCCATGCCTTCCAACGAGCGATCGAAACCGGCGACCTACAGAGCCTGCTCGACATCCTCGCGCCGGACGTCGTCGCCCTGAGCGACGGCGGCGGAGTCAGGCACGCTCTGCTGCGGCCCGTCGTGGGGATCGGCAAGGTGGCCGCCCTCTTGCTGGGCGCCCACTCGTACCAGCGCGACGCCGCAAGGTCCCTCGAGCCGGTACAGGTCAACGGCAGCCCGGGGCTGCTCGTCCGGCTCGACGGCGAGATCGACACCGTCATGGCGCTGCGCCTCGACGACGGACTCATCACCGGGCTCTACGCCGTGCGCAATCCCGAGAAGCTGTCGCGTGTGGAACGGGAGACCGCCGTGAGCCGCTGAGACCGGCGCGCTGCTCGACGACGCGGGAGCTCTGGAGGGTGGCGGGTGGGCTCGGCCTCGACGCCGCCTCGGCGGGCGGTCAGCGGAGCCCGACCCCCGGCCCCGAGGCCGTCGCCACGATCGGGGGCTCCCGCATCGTCGAGCCACGAGAGGGAAACGGCCCGGACCTCGCCGTCGTACGGATGGAACTCCGCCAACCGCTCGTTCCGGGCCAGTCCGACGGGCCGGTCACAAACCGCCGTGGCCCCGCCTTCCGGCGGGACCACCGCGACTTCAGAACCGACCTCTGATCCGAGCCACAGCTCAGAAACCCTTGTTCAGGATGTCTTGATGAAGAGATACCACACTGCCCCGTACCTCTGGCAGTACCACGGGAACGGCTGGCCGTAGCCGGCGAGTCCACACTGGTATTCCGTGAGGTACTGCCCCGCGTAGACGTAGCCCTGCACGCCGGCGGGGGCGTCCACGGAGACGCTGGCCGACTGTGCGACGGACTGAGACGAGGCGGCCTGGGCGGGGACGGCTATCGCCCCGAGGGCGAGCACAGCTCCCAAGGCCGCGCCGATGAGGGCATAACGAATACGCACAACCTACTCCCCATCTTCAGGAATCGCGGCTTCGCGTGGTCAGCCATCGAGGAGCGCGATGCGGATGTCTTTAACCCCGCTGGATGCACCGATGTCCCTGATCGGGAAATTCTCGCCCTTCGTCAAGTTGACTGCATCGGTGGTGTAGTACTCCCCGTCGCCCCCCTTCTTGTCACCGGTCACCTGGATGGTGTGCCACCCGCTTCCCGAGCAGGTTCGCGTGATGCTTCCGCTCAGACTGAAGCCGTACCAGCCGGTGCCGTCGCTCCAGTAGGTGTAGTCACCGGTGAACTTGGCGCACGCGCTTGTGCGGCCGAGGGGGGCGGCTTGCGCGACGCCCTGCCCCAGCATGGCGACAGCGGCCGTCAGCGCGCCGACCACCGTGGCTGCTCGCTTGATATTGCCCCTCATGTCGTCTCCTTGGAGATCAGAGTTGTCGGTTCTGTGATCACTGGTCGACACCAGTGCGAACGGTTCCACCTGAGGGCCCTTGGGTGTTCGGCACTCAGGATGCCAAGGGCTACAGCACCCGGCCTTGTCACTCCGCGCACGGCCTTTGACGATTCGCGCACGCTGTTTGCGGCGGGTTCAAGGGGCGAGGTAGCGCGCCTCGCCCCTTAACTGTGCAGTCAGGCGGCCTCGACGCGCTCGAAGTCGGCGGCGTCGGCCTGGCCGAGCCAGACCAGCCTCGCCGACACCTCGTCCTCGCCGCCGCGCCCGGTGAACCACCGGAGCGCTCGCTCGGGCGTGTTGAGGACGAACTGGCGGGTGCCGTCGATGGTGGTGACGCGTACGGAGCCGTCGTCGAAGGCCATGCCCCAGGCCGCGACGCAACCGTCCTTCACGCCCGGGTCCACCTCGTATTCCTGGATGACGGCGAAGACGCGGGGCGCGACGGCGACGACGAGGTCGCACAGCTCTTTGTCGAAGGCTTCCGGGGATGTGTCCGCCCACGGGAACGGGAGCGGAGGGTGGTTCGGGCTCGGTGGGTTGGGGTTAGGTGTCTCCACGTGGGCCTCCGAGAGGTGTCGATGCCCCCGCTTCGGACATGCCGGTGCCGAGGCAGCAGGCATGAGGGGGCCGTACGCTTTCGACTTGCACCGATCATCGCTGTGTGATGAGTGCGTCACTCACAGTACGCCACAACTTTGTGCACCACAAGTTTGTGGCGATGTCCGAGCTGTCTGGTTGGATGGCGCAACGAGCGTTTGTCGGGCTCTCGATGGATCGGAGGGAACGGCCGCATGGCACTGAGGAGTCAGCCCACCGCGTTCCAGGCGCGACTGGGCGCCGAACTGCGCAAGATGCGCGAGGCGGCGGGCATGACCGCCCGCGAGGCAGCCGAGCGAGTCGGTACGACATCGGCCCAGATGAGCCACGTGGAGTCGGGGCGTGCGGGCATCAGCGCGGAACGGGTTCGGCAGATGGCGACTCATTACGCCTGCCTCGAAGAGGAATTGATCGCCGAGTTGGCCGCCATGGCCACGGATCGCGGCAAGGGGTGGTGGGAGGAGTTCCGAGGCCACCTCGCACACGGGGCGCTGGATCTCGCCGAGCTGGAATCCCGCTCCTGCTACATGCGAACGCTTCAGGCTGTCTACATCCCGGGGCTTCTACAGACCAAGGACTACATGCGCTCCCTCATGGCCTATGGGCTCCCCGAGCCAACGCCACACCACCTTGACGTGTTGGTCGACTTCCGCATGCGCCGCCAGCGCGTCCTGGAGCGCGATACCCCTCCCTCGTTCGAAGCGGTCATCTGCGAATCCGCCCTACGAACACGGGTTGCCGACCGGGACGTAGCGCGCCGCCAGTTGCAGTACGTGCTGGAGCAGTCAGAACGGCCGAACATCACTGTCCGGGTGATCCCGTTCGACGTCGACGGGTTTGGCGGGGCCGGAAATTCCATGCTGTACGCAGGTGGGCCAGTACCGAAACTGGATACCGTACAGCTAGACGCGCTGAGGATGATTTTGCTGGACGCAGAGTCGCAACTCGTACGGTTTCGCCTACTTCTCGACAAGGCCCTCGGATTCGCTCTCCCACCAGAGGAATCGCGCGATCTCATCCGTCGCATCACGGTAGAACTTTGAAGGGACAGATCGTGACTGAAGCAATGGAGTGGCGGAAGTCATCCTTCTCGGGCCACGGCGAGGAAGAAAACTGCGTCGAGCTGGCCGCCGCAGACGGCAAAATATGGCTGCGGGAGAGCGACACCCCCACCGCAGCCATCCGCACGACCCCAGCCCGGCTCGGCACCTTCATACGCACCGTGAAAACCGGCGCGCTCGACGACCTCAGCTGAAGTCCAGGCCCCCCGTCCGGGTCCGCTTGAGCTCGAAGAAGTCCGGGTAGCCCGCGAGCAGCCGGGCGCCGTCGAAGATGCGCACCGCATCCTCGCCGCGCGGGATGGACGACAGCACCGGGCCGAAGAAGGCGACGCCGTCGACGTGAAGAGTCGGCGTGCCGACGTCTTCGCCGACGGGGTCCATGCCCTCGTGGTGGCTCTCGCGGAGGGCCTCGTCGTAGGCGGTGCTGGTCGCGGCCGAGGCGAGGTCGGCGGGGAGGCCGACTTCGGCGAGGGCTTCGCGGATCACGGCCTCGGTGTCCTCGTTGCCCTGGTTGTGGATGCGGGTGCCGAGCGCGGTGTAGAGGTCGCGCAGGACCTCCTCGCCGTGGTTCTGTGCGGCGGCGACGCAGACGCGGACGGGGCCCCAGCCCGCCTCGAGCAGGTCTCGGTAGCGCTCGGGGAGGTCCTCGCGGCCCTCGTTGAGGACGGACAAGCTCATGACCCGGAAGCGCAGGTCGAGGTCGCGCTGGCCCTCGACCTCGAGGATCCAGCGCGAAGTGATCCAGGCGAAGGGGCAGATGGGGTCGAAGTAGAGGTCGACCTTCGTGCGGGTGGCGGTATTCGAAGATGTGTTCATGGGTGGGACATTAGCCGTTGAGCGGCCCACCGCTCTGGGCCATTCCCGGCCCTGGACGGTGGGCCACTCGCGGCCCGGGAATGGCCCGGGAATGGGGCCGCCGCGCTCCATGGGGGATGAGCGCGGCGGCACTGGGTCGTGCTGGTCCTACTCCACTATCTTCAGCAGCTTGTTGGGCGTGCCCGCGCTCGGGTTGGAGATCTTGTCCGGGGTCGCGCCCTCGGTCAGCGCCTTGGCCACGTCCGCCGGGGTGGCGTCGGGGTGGCCGCCGAGGTAGACCGCCGCGGCGCCGACCACGTGCGGGGTGGCCATGGACGTGCCGGAGATGGTGTTCGTGGCGTCGTCGCCGGTGTTCCAGTCGGAGGTGATGTCCGAGCCGGGGGCGTAGAGGTCGACGATGTCGCCGTAGTTGGAGAAGTCGGACTGCTCGTCGGCGTCCGTGCTGGAGGCGACGGTGATCGCGTCCTTGACGCGCGCGGGCGAGCCCTGGCCCGCGTCGGTGGACTCGTTGCCGGCCGCGACGGCGAAGGTGATGCCGGAGTCGATGGCCTTCTGGACGGCCGCGTCGAGGGCGTCATCCGCCGTGCCGCCGAGGCTCATGTTGGCGACGGACGGGCCCTGGTGGTTCTCGGTGACCCAGTCGATGCCCGCGACGACCTGTTCGGTGGTGCCGGAGCCCTGGTCGTCCAGGACGCGGACCGCGACGATCTTGGCCTTCTTGGCGACGCCGTGCTCGGCTCCGGCGATGGTGCCGGCCACGTGCGTGCCGTGGCCGTGGCCGTCGTCCGCGTCGTCGTCGTTGTCGATGGCGTCGAAGCCGGAGACGGCGCGGCCGCCGAAGTCCTCGTGGCTGACGCGGACGCCGGTGTCGATGACGTACGCGGTGACGCCCTCGCCCGCGGCGTCCGGGTAGGTGTACTTCTTGTCGCCCTCGGTGTCGGTCTGGTCGATGCGGTCCAGGCCCCAGGACGGGGGGTTGTCCTGGGTGGCGTCGATCGTGAAGCGGTGGTTCTGGACGACCTTGTCGACGGCGGGGTCGGCGGCCAGCCGCTTGGCCTCGGTCTCGGTGAGGCCGCTCGCGGAGAAGCCGTTGACCGCGGAGTCGTAGCTGCGGCGCAGGGTTCCGCCGTAGCGCTGGGCGAGGTCCTTGCCCTCCGCCGCGGCCTTGATGCTCCTGCCGCCCTTGAGCAGGACGATGTAGCTGCCCTTGACGGCGTCCGCGGACTGGGTGCCGTAGACCTTGCCCTCGGCGGGCGCGGCGGTGGACGCGCCTGCGGGGACGGCCACGAAGGCACCGGCGGCAACAGCGGCCGCAACGGCCGTGGCCAGGGTGAGTTGACGCGCGTTGACTCGCTTGTGAACTGCCATGACGAGGGATCCTCCTCGTGTGGTTGTGGGGGGAAAGTTCGCCTTGCAACGCGCCGGAGCATCGGTGGGGACCCGCTCCGGCCTGCCCGAAACCCTGACCGATTGACGCGGTCATTTCAAGATCCTCGGCCATGTGTGACGTAAACAACGTTCTTGATTACAGGGGAGGTTGAGGCTCAGGTCGGCCGGTGCGGGCCGTTTTACGTGTAAGGGGCCTCTTTCCTGGGGGTGGGGATATCCCCCCTCCTTTCGGTGGAGATGACTGCCCGAGGGTTCACCGGACAGCAGGATGGGACGGCACCCCCGCGCCCCATAGCGTCTTGTCCAGGGGGCGGCGGCGAGTCCGTCACCGGGAGATCTGGGGAAAAGGGGACGTCGTGGCGGACACAGGCCACATGGACAGGCCGCACGGAATCGCGGCCCGCATGGGCAGTTGGAGTGCCCGGCACCGGTGGACCGCGGTCGGGGGGTGGGTGCTGCTCGTCATCCTCGCCCTCGCCGTCGGGTCGATGGCGGGCCGGGTGGACGTATCGAACGGCGAGGCCATGCCGGGCGAGTCCGGGCGTGTTCTGAAGCTTCTGGACGACGTCGGCATTGAAGACCCGGCCGGCGAGACCGTGCTCATCCAGGCGAAGGGCAAGGGTGTCACGGCGAGCGACCCGGCGTTCCGCTCCGCCGTCGACGGCGTGATCAAGGCCGTACAGGGCACGGGGCAGGTCACCGAAGTCACCTCGCCGTACGACACGAAGACGATCTCCGCCGACCAGCGGTCCGCGCTGGTCCAGTTCGATATGCGCGGCGACCCCGACAAGGCCGCCGACCACGTCCAGCCGGTGCTGGACGCGGTGAAGAAGGCGCAGGGCGAGCACAAGGACCTGCTGATCGAGCAGTTCGGCGACGCGAGCGGCCAGAAGGCGTTCGACGACGCGTTCGGCGACGACTTCCAGCAGGCCGAGTACTCGGCGCTGCCCGTGGCCCTCGGCATCCTGCTGATCGCCTTCGGCGCGCTGGTGGCGGCCCTGCTGCCGGTCCTGCTGGCGATGACCGCGTTCCTGGCCACCTCCGGTCTGGTGGCGGTGGTCAGCCACGCCGTGCACATGAGCGACACCGCCAACTCCGTGATGCTGCTGGTGGGTCTCGCGGTGGGCGTCGACTACTGCCTGTTCTACCTGCGGCGGGAGCGCGAGGAGCGGGCCGCGGGCCGGGACGCGCAGACCGCGCTGCGGATAGCCGCCGCCACCTCCGGCCGGGCCATCCTCGTCTCGGGCTTCACCGTGATCGTGGCGATGGCGGGCATGCTCTTCACCGGCATCGCCGAGTTCAAGGCGATGGGCCTGGCCACCCTGCTGGTGGTGGCCGTGGCGATGATCGGCTCGGTGACGGTGCTCCCGGCGCTGCTGTCGCTGCTGGGCGAGCGGGTCGATAAGGGCCGGGTGCCGTTCCTGGGCCGCATCAAGCGGGAGAGCAACGGCGAGAGCCGCTTCTGGCGCGCCGTGCTGACCCGGGTGCTGCGCAAGCCGAAGCTGTCGGTGGCGCTGGCGGGCGGTGTGCTGATCGCCGTGGCCGTCCCGGCCGTGGGCATGAACACCGCGAACCTCACCCTGGACCAGGAGTTCGGCAACTCCCTGCCGATCGTGGCCGCGTACGAGCACATGGACGAGGCGTTCCCCGGCGGTCCCTCCCCGGCCCAGGTGGCCGTCAAGGCCGATGACATCAACGCGGCGCCGGTGCGCGCCGCGATCGAGGACTTCCGTGCCGAGGCGGTCGCCAAGGGCGCCTCCAAGGGCCCGGTGAAGGTGGCCTTCCACGACCGCGAGAACCTCGCCGTCATCGAGGTGCCGCTGACCGGCGGCTCCGACGAGGCCAAGAGCGAGAAAAGCCTGAACATCCTGCGCGACACGGTGCGTCCGGACACGCTCGACAAGGCCGACGGCATCATCGACGCGCCGATCGGCGGCTCCACCGCCATGTCCAAGGACTTCAACGACAAGCTCGGCTCGGCCGTGACGCCGGTCTTCGCCTTCGTCGTCGTCTTCGCCTTCCTGCTGATGCTGATGTCCTTCAGGTCGCTGACGGTCGCCATCACCTCGATCGTGCTCAACCTGCTGTCGGTGGGCGCCGCGTACGGCGTCCTCACCGCGATCTTCCAGCACGGCTGGGGCGCGGGCCTGGTCGGCGCGGAGGGGGTCGGCGCGATCGTGTCCTGGCTGCCGCTGTTCCTCTTCGTGATCCTGTTCGGGCTGAGCATGGACTACCACGTCTTCGTGGTCTCCCGGATCCGCGAGGCGCGGATGGCCGGGCGGACCACCAAGGACGCGGTGGTGCACGGCGTGGTCACCACGGCGGGCGTGGTCACCAGCGCCGCCGTGATCATGGTCGCGGTCTTCGCGATCTTCGGCACGCTGTCGATGCAGAGCATGAAGCAGATGGGCGTGGGGCTCGCGGCCGCGGTGCTCATCGACGCCACCATCATCCGCGGGGTGCTGCTGCCGGCCGTGATGTCGCTGCTCGGCGAGCGCAACTGGTACCTGCCGCGCTGGCTCCAGTGGCTGCCGGACCTCACACACGACGAGCCGGCCGTGGCGGCGGCGCCGGCCGCCGGGGTGGAGCCGGAGCCGGAGCCGGAGCGTAAATCGGTTGCGGCCCGCTAGGGCGCGTCCCTACGGTGAACCGGTCGCGTGGCCCTCGTGCCGCGCGGCCGGTTCCGTGTTTTTGGCGGCACGGACGGCAGACAGGAACGACGCACGCGCGCGGAAGGCACTCACCGATGGGATCTCTGATCGGCGCGTTCATCCGCGACTCCCAGGGCTTCGCCCGGGCAGCGTGTGTGAACGCCTCTCTCCTGCTCACCCGCCGCCCGCGGCGCGGCCCCGGTGCCCTGGCCGGCCCGGACGCGCCCAGCGCCTTCCCCAGCCGTTGACCGCTCGCCACTGAGCGCTCGACGCCTGTCCGACGCTGAGGCTTTCAGAGCCTCGTAGCTCCGTACCTTCGTAGCTCTGTAGCTCCGTCACCTCGTAGCGGTATCGCCTCCGGCTTCACAGCCCTACGGCTCGCTTCCGCACGCCCTCGGCCAGGGCCCCCGCCAGTCCAGGAATCATTCACTCCGGGACGGGCGGCAGGGCCCGTTCCGTGCTGCTGCCGCCCGCCCGGCTCCGAAAGGACCGCCGGCTGTGGCCCGCAAGCGAACTCCATCCCGAAACCCGCGCTGTTCCGAACGCGATCTGGCGCGCCGTACGCTCTCGCAGAACTTCCTGGTCGACCCGGCCTCCGTCGCCCGCGTGGTGCGGGCCGCGCGGCCCGGCCCCGGCGACCTGGTGGTCGAGGTCGGCATGGGCAAGGGCGCGCTCACCGCGGCGCTCGCGCCGCACTGCCGCGAGCTCATCGGCTACGAGATCGACCCCCACCTCATCCCCGGCCTGCGGCTGCGCCTGGCCGGGCACCCCCATGTGCGCGTGGTGCACCGGGATTTCCTGACCGCACGGCCCCCGCTGGAGCCCTTCGCGGTGGTCGGCAATGTGCCCTACGCCCGCACCGCCGAGATCGTCGACTGGTGTCTGCGGGCGCCCCGGCTGACCTCGGCCACCTTCCTGACGCAGTTGGAGTACGCCCGCAAGCGCACCGGGGACTTCGGCCGCTGGAGCCTGCTGACCGTACGGACCTGGCCGGATGTCGAGTGGCGGATGTGCGGGCGGGTTCCGCGCGCCGCCTTCCGGCCGGTGCCGAGGGTCGACGGCGGGATCATGCGGCTGACCCGGCGCCCGCGGCCGCTGCTGACGGGGGCGGCCGAGCGGGCCGCGTACGAGCGGCTGGTCGAGCTCGGCTTCTCCGGCATCGGCGGGACGCTGTACGCGTCGCTGCGCCGCGCGCACCCCGCCCGGCGGCTGGACTCCGCGTTCCGGCGGGCGGGGCTCGGCCGGGATGCCGTGGTGGCGTACGCGACTCCGCGGCAGTGGCTCGTGCTGTTCGAGGAGCTCAGCGGCACGCCTGCCTGAGCGGTGCTCAAGCGGTGGTGCCGAAGGAGTTGAGGGTGCGGGTGAAGTCCCGGGTCGACAGCAGCAGCTTGTAGATGATGGCCAGCTCGAAGACGAGCAGCAGAGCGGCTGAGACGACGGTCCCCGCCACCACCGAGTCCAGGGCGGGCCCGATGATGAACACGCCCATCTGGAACTCGATACCGCTGACGAGATGAGCGCGGACGCGGTGCCGCTGAAGGAACGAGCGGCACCGCGTCCACCAGGGGAAGCGGCGGCGGAACGACCGCTGGAGATCGACGACCACGGGCCCGTCGGGGGCCTCCGGTGCGGTCGCCTCGGCCGGCGCCCTCGCCGTCGTCGCCTCCGCCGTCGTCACCTCCACCGTCGTCCCGCGCGCCGCCCCGGCCGCGACGGCGCGGTCGTGCTCCACGTCGGCCTGGGGGTTGTCCCTCAGCAGGTCCTCCATGAAGGCCAGCTCGGCCTCGTTGTGCGCCTCGCGGGCCGCCTCCATCCGGGCCTTGATCTGCTCGCGCATCCCGTGCCGGATCTTGAACGTCTCGAGCGAGTTGATATAGCGCAGCGCGTCCAGGGCCGCCACTGCCAGCGCGAGCCAGATGTAGCGCACCTCCCCGGTGCGCTCGTACTGGCCGGCCATCAGCGCGACCGCGCAGACCAGGACCCGGATCCGGTCGAAGACGAAGTCCAGCCAGGCGCCGAAGACCGAGCCGGCGCCGGTCAGCCGGGCCAGCTTGCCGTCCATGCAGTCGAAGATGAAGCTGACGTGGTAGAGCAGGGCGCCGAGCAGCAGCCAGCGCCAGTCCCCCTGCGCGAAGCAGGCGGCGGACCCGAGGCCCACGAGGAACGCGCCCCAGGTGAGCTGGTTCGGGGTGACGCGGGTGTGCATCGCGGTCCAGCGGACCAGCGGTGTGGCGACCGGGTCCACAAGCATGACGGTCCACCACGCGTCGCGCTTCTTCTCGGTGATACGACGTACTTCGGCGAGTGGCGGTATGTCTGCGCGCATGTCCAACTTTCCTGCGTTAGTCAAGAGTTCACTCGACGGTAAGAAGCAGTAAAGAAAGGACACAAGGCAGTCGGTACACAACCTTTCCTCCGCGGTAACGGTCTCCCGGAGGGAGCTGGTCCATGGCATCGGCCTGTCAGGGGTGTGCCCTGGCGGCCTTGCGGCGGCGGATGACCACGGCCGTGATGACAGTGGCCTTGACCGCGACAATGCCGAGGACGGTGACGAGCGCCCAGCTCGACCAGGAGGAGTCCACCAGGGTGCGGCCGGCCGCGAGGTGCACGGCCAGGACCAGCAGGGCGACGGCGGACAAGGCGATCGCCCCGCCGTGGGCGCGGAGCGGCGACCGTGCGGCGGGTGGCCCGCCCGCCACGCCGGGGGCGGCGTCGGCGGCGCCGGGACGATGCCAGGTCACGTGCAGATTGTCACGTCTGCCGATCTTCTCGATGCGTGCGGCGATGCCGTCCAGGATGCGCCGCGGCTTCGCCAACTCCGCGACAGCCTCCCCGACCCCGGCGAACGGGTTCGGGCGGTCCTTGAGCGCTACGCGCTCATCTCCTACCGCCGACGCGGCCAGGGCACCGAGGAACTCTCGGCGCTGCTCCACCGCGGCGAAGCGATCGTCCAGGCACAGCGCGACCTCAGCCGGCTCTTCGAAGATGTGATCGCGCAAGCCGCGGCCGCCCAAGCACTCCGGGACGACATCGCCCCCCGGGAACTCGCCACCTACTGCCTTCACTCACTCACGGCCGCCGCCGACCTGCCGTCGGAAGCCGCGGTCCGTCAGGCCGGCCGGTAGACCGCCAGCCGGAAGGACGTGGTCACCCGCAGCGGGGCGGGCAGACGGGCGGCCCGGCGGCGCACTTCGGCCTCGTCGAGGTGGTAGGCGGAGGGCCCCATGGAGACCGCGTTCTCCGCGTCCTCGGTGGTCAGTGCGACCGTACGGTCACAGGACGCGGTGCGCTCCAGCCGGAAGCGGCCGTCCAGCGTGCGGCGCAGCCGGTCGTCCTTGGCCGCGTCGACCGACAACAGGCCCATGGAGGGCCGGAGTTCGGCGAGATGCCGCTCCGTGGGGGTGACCACCAGGAGCGCACCGCCGGGCCGCAGCACGCGGCGGAACTCACCGCCGTTGCGCGGCGCGAACACATTGAGCAGCACGTCGACCGAGCCGGTCCGGACGGGCAGCGGCCGCCGCAGGTCCCAGCGGGCGGCGCCCGCGCGGGGGTGGGCCCGCCCGGCCCGGCGCAGCGCGTGCTTGGAGGTGTCCAGCGCCAGGCCGACCGCGCCGGGGGCGGTGTCCAGCACGGCGGACAGGTAGTAGCCGGTGCCCGCCCCGGCGTCCAGCACGGTGGAGCCGGGCGGGCACAGCGGCGCGGCGAGCCGCGCGAGGGCGCCCGCGAGACCCGCGTAGTGCCCGGCCCCGAGGAACGCCGCCCGGGCCCGGACCATGGCCGCGGTGTCGGCGCTCGCGGTGGAGGCGCCGCCCACGAGCAGGCTGGCGTATCCCTGGCGGGCGATGTCGAAGGCGTGGCCGCGGGGACAGCCGAGCGACCCGGCGGAGGGACGGAGGCCGTCGCCGCACAGCGGGCACAGCAGGGCGTCGAAGGGTTCGGCCACGGCCGTGACATTAAGCGAGACGATACGTCTCGTGCAACTTGAACCTGGTGCTGTCCGCCGCGCCGGTCGCGATCGCTATCGCTGGTAGCGGGCGAGCACCAGGTTTCCGTCCTTCACCAGCCTGTCCCTCAGCTCCTCCATCCCGATCTCGCCGCCGTAGTACTCCTGAAGCCCCGGTGTCGCGATCTTGTCCTTCCACTCCGGATAGCCCCGGACCGCCTGGGCGGGCGCCGGGCGCAGCGCGCTCGCCAGGGCCGCGCCGGTCGCCCAGCCGTGCTCGCGGGTGCGCAGCGCGGGGTCGGCCAGGGCGCGCGTGCCCGTCGGCAGCAGCCAGTCGCCGCGCGCCAGCCGCACCATGTTGCGCGGCCGGAGGAAGAAGTCGATGAAGCGGGCCGCCTCCTCCTTGTACGGGCTGTCCTGCGCGATGGACAGCGTCTGCGGGCTGACGCCCTGCCGCTGCTCTCCCCCGGGCCCGGCGGGCGCCGGGAGGACGGTCCACTCGAAGCCCTCGGGCGCCTGCTGCACGATCTGCTGGCGGTACGAGAAGCCGAGCGGCACCATCGCGTACTTGCCGCCGAAGAAGCCGGGCAGGGTGTCCGAGCCGCCCATGCTCAAGGTGGCCCGGGCGCCCGTGCCGTCGGCGCCCAGCTGCCGGTGGATGACGGCGGGGACGGCCTGGTCGGCGGCGTCGAAGCGGATGGTGACCTTGTCGTCCGCGCCCCGGTGGAAGACCTGGCCGCCGGTGGACAGGGACAGGTTGAGGGTCGCGGAGACGGGCTCCTTGAGCGGCCAGGCCACGCCGTAGGTGCCCTTGCGCGTCAGCCGCTTCGCGGCCTCCTCGAACTCCTCCCAGCTCCAGGGGTCCCGGGCGGTCGGGACCCGCACCCGCGCCGCCTCCAGCAGGGCCCGGTTCGCCATGATCACCCGCGGCTCCTGGAGGAACGGCACGCCGAAGACGCCGTCACCGAACGTCGCGGTGCGCCAGCTCTCGGGCGGGATGTCCTCCCTGAGGCGCCGGGGCAGCAGATCGGTGAGGTCGGCAAGCGAGCCCCCGTACGCGAAGTCCGCGAGGTCGTCGGTGGCGTCGTGGATGATGTCGGGCGGATCGCCGCCCTCGAAGGCGGTCAGCAGCTGATCGTGGACGCCGGTCCAGCTGCCCTGGACGTACTCGACCCGGATCTTCGGATGGGCCTCGTTCCACTCCGCGACCAGTTGCTTGTTCGCGGCCACGGACTCCTGCTGCCAGGCCAGCGACTGGAAGCGGAGGGTGACCGTGCCGTCGGCGGAGCGGCGGCGGCCCGCAGAACAGGCCGGCAGCAGAGCGGCGGAGGCGGGCGCGGCCAGCGCCCCGGCGAGGAAGTGCCTGCGGCGCATCAGTGCTTCACCGCCCCGGCCAGCACCCCGCCCGTGATCCGCCGCTGGATGACGGCGAAGAGGACGAGGGAGGGGATCGTGGCGAGCAGCGCGGCCGCGGCGAGCGGGCCGAGGTCGGCCACACCCTCCGCGCCGATGAAGTGGGTGAGGATGACCGGCATGGTCTGCTTCTCCGGCGACTTGAGCAGGACCAGGGCGAAGAAGAACTCGTTCCAGGACGTGATGAAGGCGAACAGGGCCGTGGCCACGATCCCCGGGGCGAGCAGCGGGGCGGTCACCGAGACCAGGATCCGCGCCCGGCCCGCGCCGTCCACGGCCGCGGCCTCCTCCAGCTCGCGCGGCACGGCGCGGACGTACCCGGTGAGCATCCACAGCGCGAACGGCAGCGCCCACACCACGTAGACCGCCACCAGGCCCGCGAGGGAGTCGATCAGGCGGAGGTTCTTGAGGACCAGAAACAGCGGGATGATCACCAGCACCACCGGAAACGCCTGGCTGACCACGACCCAGCCGGTGGCCGCGCGGGACAGCGCGGACCGGTGGCGGGCCATCACATACGCCATCGGGGTCGCGACGACGACGGCGAACACGGCGGCGCAGGCGGCGGCGACCAGGCTGTTGGCCGCGGCCTGGAGCAGCGGCTGCTCGTCGAACGCCTGGCGGAAGTTGTCCAGGGTGGGGCGGTCGGGGATCCAGCCGGGGTCGAGGGTGGCCAGCTCGCGGGGCGGCTTGAAGGCGGTGGACATCAGCCACAGGAGGGGCAGGACGAGGAAGCCGAGGTAGCACAGCAGCGCGAGGTACTGGCCGGCGCGGGCCGTGCGCTTGGCGGCCGTTTGCCGCTTCACCGGTCTTCTCCCTTCAGCCGCCCGGCCAGATACACGGCGAGCAGCACGGAGACGACCGCGACCAGCACACAACCCATCGCCGCCGCGTAGCCGAACTGGCCGTAGCGGAAAGCCTCTTCGTACGCGAAGAGCATGGGCAGCCGGGTGCGGCCCCCGGGGCCGCCGTTGGTCAGGACGTAGACCAGCGCGAAGGAGTTGAGGTTCCAGATGAAGCTCAGCGCGCTGATGGCCAGGGCTATCGGCCTGATGGCGGGCCAGGTGACGGTGCGGAAGCGGCGCCAGGCCCCGGCCCCGTCCACCGCCGCGGCCTCGTGCAGCTCGCGCGGCACATTGGCCAGGCCGGCCAGCAGCGCGACCGTCACCTGCGGCATGCCCGCCCAGACGCCGACCACGATGACGGCGGGCAGGGCGGTGGCGGGGTCGCCCAGCCAGTTCTTGTCGGTGCCCAGCGCCTCGTTGAGGACACCCGCGTCGGGGTGGTAGACCAGCCGCCACATGATGCCGACGACGATCTCCGGCATGGCCCACGGGACGATCGCGAGGGCGCGCGCCAGCCAGCGGAAGCGGAGGTTCTGGTTGAGCAGCAGCGCCAGTCCGAGCGCCAGCAGGAACTGCGGGACCGTCACCCCGACCGCCCATTGCAGCCCGATGCCGAACGACTCCCAGAAGAGCCGGTCCTGGAGCAGGTCCTGGAAGTTGAGCAGGCCGATCCACTGGGTGGGCCGGGTGCGGCCCGACTGGGAGTCGGTGAAGGCCAGCGCGATCCCGTAGAGGAGGGGGCCGACGCTGAGGACGAGGATCGGTATGAGGGCGGGCAGGACCAGGAACCACGCGCCGTGGCCCCGCCTCCCGTCCGGTGTTCTGTTGCCCGGCCGCGCCATTGCGGCCATTGATGTCACGGCGAGGGACTCCTTCGGGCGCGGCGGTACGGCTGAACTGGGGCGCCCGGTGCGGAGGCCCACGTCATCGTGCGGAGGGGGCGCGGCGCAGTCAAGCGTTTGGATCAAGGTGAGGGGTAAGGGAGTTGGGCGGCGGGGTTGTTTCCCCACCCCGCCCCTTCCCGATCCGGGGCTCCGCCCCGGCCCCCATTGGGGCTCCGCCCCAACCCCCGCTGGGCCCTGCCCCCGCCCCGCTGGGGCCCTGCCCCGGCCCCCATTGGGGCTCCGCCCCCGACCCCGGACGCTCCGTGGCGTGCCCCCGAGGCGCAGGGCCGCCCCGGCCCGGAGATGCCCGCCCGGCCCCGTAGCCTGGAGCGCGCCGCGCCGGGCAGCGTGATGGGACCGCCCGGGCGTCCGGGGGCCGGGGGCCGGGGGCTTGCCCCCGTCGCGGGAAGGGGCGGGTGGGGGCAAGAACCCCACCGCGAACACGTCTGGGAGGCACGGCATGGGCACCACGACGCTGACCGAGGCGCGGGCGCGCGCCGTGCTCGGCGCCGCGCTGCCGCCGTACCGGGCGGGCACCGCCGAGGCCCGGCTGCTGGCGCTCGGCGAGAACGCCGTCTTCGCCGTCGACAGCCTGTCCCTCGTGGTGCGGATCAGCCGCGACCTGGAGGTGTGGGACCGGGCCGCCCGGGAGCTCCAGGTCGCCGACTGGCTGGCGCGCGAGGGCCTGCCCGCGGTGCGGCCGGACCGCCGCTACGGCCCGGAGCAGCCCCTCCCCTTCGGGGGCCACCTCGTCACCTACTGGCAGCAGCTCCCCGAGTCCGTACGCCCCGCCGGCCCCCGCGACCTCGCCGAGCTGCTTCTGCTGGTGCACGCCCTGCCCGAGCCGCCCTTCGCCCTGCCCGGCCGTGATCTGCTGGGCGGCGTGGAGCGCTGGTTGCGGCTGGCCGGGGACGCGATCGACCCGGCGGACGCGGCGTATCTGCGCGCCCGCCGGGACGACGCCGCGGCGGCCGCCGCGGAGCTGACCCCACATCTGCCGCCCGGCCCGGTGCACGGCGACGCGCTGCCGCGCAATGTGCACATCGGCCCAGCCGGCCCGGTGCTGGTGGACCTGGAGACCTTCTCGTACGACCTGCGCGAACACGACCTCGTCGTCATGGCCCTGACCCGGGACCGCTACGGGCTCGGCCCGGCCGCGTACGACGAGTTCGTGGCGGCCTACGGCTGGGACGTACGGGAGTGGGACGGCTGCGCGGTGCTGCGGGGCGCGCGGGAGATCGCGAGCTGCGCCTGGGTCGCCCAGCACGCGCCGGGCAATCCGGCGGCACTCGCGGAGTTCGGCCGCCGCGTGGCCTCCCTGCGGGACGGCGACCCCACGGTCCGCTGGTACGCGTTCTGAGCGCGGCGGCCGGTCAGCCCGCCACCGCCACCGCCTCGGCCTCGTGGAGCGGCCAGCTGCCGTCGACCACCGCGTCCGCCGTGCCCTTGCGGCGCAGCCATGCCTGGAAGTCGGCCGCCCATCGGGCGTACCAGACGACCTGCTTGCGGTGCAGATCCCACAGGTCAAGACCCGCCACCTGGCCGTGCCGCTCCGCGACCGCGTACGCGACGCGGACCGCCGCCAGTGCGTCCGCCCCCGCCTCATGGGCGTGCTCATGGACCACCCCGTACTCCCCGCACACCGCCTCCAGCGTGCGCTTTCCCTTGCGATAGCGGTCGACGGCCCGGTCTATCGTGTACGGGTCCACGACCGGGCCGGTCTCGGCGCCGCCCAGCCGCTCGCCCAGCGAGGGCAGCCCATGGCGCCGCAACTCGGCGGCGAGCAGGCTCAGATCGAATGCCGCGTTGTACGCCACCACCGGCGCTCCCGCCCGCCAGTGGGCGACCAGCGCCTCCGCTATCTCGTCGGCCACCTCGCGCGCGGGGCGCCCCTCGGCCGCCGCCCGCTCGGTGGTGATGCCGTGCACGGCGACGGCGTCGTCGGGAATGGGCACGCCCGGATCGGCCAGCCATTCGCGCCGCCCGACCGGCTCCCCGCCCCTCACCTCGACCACGGCCGCCGTCACGATCCGGGACTCCCCCGGGTCCGTGCCCGTGGTCTCCAGATCGAATCCGATCAGCAGCTCTCGGTGCCAGCCCATACCGGCCCTCCTTCGTACTTTCCCCCTGGTGTGAACCACCCTCCCACGCACCACTGACAACGCATCGAGTCCTCAGACGTCTGAGGACTCGTGCTAGGGTCCCCGGAACATGATCAGGAGAGGTGGGGGCGTGGCGGCGGAGCCGACCCGGCTGCGGCACGGGCGCGTTGTACCGCAGGTCGAGGGCGCGCTGCGCGACATGCTGCGCGAGGGACGCTGGGGGCCGGGCGAGCGGCTGCCCAACGAGGTGATGCTGGCGGCGGAGCTGGGCGTCGGCCGGTCCTCGGTGCGGGAGGCCGTACGGCTGCTGGCCCGGGACGGCCTGCTGGACGTACGCCACGGCTCGGGCACCTTCGCCGCCCCGACCGCGCCCGAGCAGGCCGCACCCGAGCAGGCCGGGGCGGCCGGGGAGCCGGATCTGCCCCAGCTGCTGCGCCGCGCCCGGCTGCTGGAGGTCTACGAGGTCCGCAGGGCCCTGGAGGTGGAGGCCGCCCGGCTGGCCGCGCGCCGCACGCGCCCCGAGGACGTCGCCCGGCTCGCGGCGGATCTGAAGCGGCGGCAGGAGTCCGCCGGGGCCGGGCCCGCCGCCTTCGTGGACGCCGATCTGGAGTTCCACCGGACGGTCGTGGAGCTGTCGGGCAACGCCGTGCTGCTCGGCCTGTTCACCTCCGTACTGCCGGTGCTGCGCGAGGCGCTGGTGGAGATGGTGACGTACGAGACCCGGCTGCCCGACCTGTCCCACGCCCACGCGGAGCTGCTGGACGCCCTGGCGCGCGGCGACGCCGCGGCTGCGGTCGCGGCCACCGCCGCCCATCTGGCGTCCGTCATGGCCCTGGTCGAGGAGGAGGTGCGATGACCCGCTCCGCCGTGCTGCGGGCCGAGGACGTGGACGTGGTCCGCGACGGCCGGTATCTGCTGCGGTCGGTCTCGCTGACCGTGCGCGAGGGCGAGCACTGGGCGCTGCTCGGCGCCAACGGCGCGGGCAAGAGCACCCTGCTCGGGCTGCTGGGCGCGCTGACGCACCCCACCCGGGGCACGGTGCAGGTCCTGGGGCACACGCTGGGCCGGGTGGATCTGCGGGAGCTGCGCACCCTCGTCGGCCATGTCGACCCGCGCCATCCGCTGCGCTCCCCGCTGCGGGTGCGGGACGTGGTGCTGACCGGGCTGACCAACACCGTCGAGACCGTGCCGCGCCGGCGGCCCGAGCCCGCCCGGCTGGAGCAGGCCGAGCGGCTGCTCGACACGCTGGGGATGGGCGCCCGGCGCGACGCCCTGTGGCCCACCCTCTCCCAGGGCGAGCGCGGCCGGGTGCTGATCGCCCGCGCGCTGATGCCCCGCCCGCGCCTGCTGCTGCTCGACGAGCCGGCCACCGGTCTTGACCTGGCGGCGCGCGAGCAGCTGCTGGACAGCCTGGACGCGCTGCGGGGCGACCATCCGCGGCTGGCCACGGTGCTGGTGACGCACCATCTGGAGGAGCTGCCCGCGAGCACCACGCACGCGCTGCTGCTGCGCCAGGGGCGCGCCCTGGCCTCCGGGGCGGCCGACGAGGTGGTCACCACGGAGCGGATCAGCGACTGTTTCGGCCATCCGGTGCGCATCACCCGCACCGACGGCCGCTGGGCGGCCCGCACCGGCCGGGCCCGTACCGGCGGCCCGGCTCAGCCGGCCACCAGCGCGGCCATGGCCGCCGCCGACGCGGGGGCCAGCCGATAGATGCCCCGCACGCTGTGGGAGCGCTTCAGCTCGCCCTCTTCGACGTGCTTGATGCGGCGCTCGCCCCGCCGGGAGCGGTAGGTCAAGGAGGCCAGGAGGCCGGGCGGCACCGCCCGGTCGAACCGCAGGGGTGAGCCGGGCGGGCCGAGCAGCACCTCACTCACCCCGCCCCCGGCCTTCAGCGCCCGCCAGCGCAGCACCCGGGCGTAGTCCTCGTCGGTGGTGAGCTCGCCGACCGTGTCGTACGGAAGGATCCGGCCGACCTCCATGCGGCCCAGCGCCCACAGCCGCTTGCGGAAGGCGCGCACGGGGTAGATGTGGTCGCCTTCCTTGACGCCGGCGCGTACAAAGCTGGGCATCGACTGGAACGGCCCGCCGAAGAGGATCACCAGGCGCTCGCCCTGGTACCCCTCCTTCTTGAGGTACGCGCACAGGTCGTTGGTCCACAGCATGGTGTAGGCATCCGGCATGCCGGGAGGCTAGCGGCAGCCACTGACAACGCTGCTCAGGACACCGGCCGGGAGTCCGCCCACACGCTCTCGAACTCCTCGCGGTAGGTGCCGAAGAGCCCGTTCTCGCCGTCCCGGTTCATGTCGTGCCCGTCCCGCAGCACGTCATGGCCGCGCCCGCCACCGCGCAGCACCAGCACCGGGGCCTCGATGCCCCGGGCCTTGCGCAGATACGACTGGACGACGGCCAGGCCGTCCGCGCCGTCCCCGTTGACCAGGTAGGCGGTGAAGCGGGGGGTCTCGTCGAAGACATGGATCTCGAACGCGCCGGGGTCGCGCAGCCGGGCCCGCACCCGCCGCATGTGGAGGATGTTCATCTCCACCGACCGGCTCATCTCGCCCTTCTTCAGCCCCAGCTCGCGCTCGCGCCGCCGCACCGCGCTGCTGGCCGGGTTGAGGAACAGCAGCCGGGCCCGGCAGCCGGATTCGGCCAGCCGGACCATCCGGCGGCCGGAGTAGTTCTGGACCAGGAGGTTGAGCCCGATGCCGACGGCGTCGAGGCGGCGGGCGTTGCCGAAGAGGTCCTCGACGGGCAGTTGCCGCTGGAGCCGCACCCGGTCGGAGTGGACCCCGACGACATCCGCGTACCGGTCCCCCACCAGGTCCTCGACGGCGTCGATGGGCAGCCGGTCGGCGGAGGGGGTGCCGGTGCCGCTGCCGAGGATGTCCAGGAGCCGGGCGGAGGCGCGCTCGGCCTGGGCCAGCACGGTCTCGGACAGGGCGCGGTTGCGGGAGACGACGTTACGGGCCACCTCCAGCTCGTCCAGGGCCAGCTCCACCTCGCGCCGGTCGTCCAGGTACGGCTCGAAGCACGGCCAGTGCTGGACGAGGAGTTCGCGCAGCTGCGGCAGGGTGAGGAAGCTGAGGACGTTGTCGTCCGCCGGGTCCAGCAGATAGCCCTTGCGGCGGCTCACCTCCCGCACGGCGACCGCGCGCTGCACCCACTCCTGCCCGGCCGGCCCGGCCGCGGCGACGACCCAGTCGTCGCTGTGCACCGGCTCGTAGATGGGGCGGAGCACCGCGGCCACGACCGCGCGCAGCCGCTGCTCGACGAGGTTCAGCCAGATGTAGGCCCGCCCGGCCCGGCGTGCGCGGGTGCGCACCTCGGCCCAGGCGTCGGCGCCCCAGTCCAGTTCCGCTCCGATCTCCACCGGCTGTACCAGGGACACCGCACCGGGGGGTGTGTCGGTGGCGCTGTCTCCCCCGGGAACCGCGTCCCCAGAGGGCAGCTCCAGCCCGCCCGAGCTCACCTGCGCACCGCCTTCCGCCCCCATCCAACGATCACCGCAGACTACTGCGGAGGACGGGGGCGGTGCAGCTCGATCGATCGAGCTTACGGTCAACCTGCTTGTTGTGTATTGCCGTTGTGATCGGACAGTGCAGAAGGCGTGAGCGGATTCATAGCGGTCACGTCTCGCGGGGCGAGCTGGAAGCCCTGCCAGTGGACCGGCATGGGCTCCTGGTCCTCATCGCGGGCGATGTGGTGGAAGCCGATGTTGACCCACACGATGGGGTGCTTGAGGGTCTGGCCGTTCACCCACTTGTCGACGCTCTTGCCCGCGCCGGCGCCGCAGTTGCGCAGATTGTGGCTGGCGAACTGCTCACACTTCTTGTACTCGGTGAAGTAGACGTCGTGCTTGGTGTAGCTACGGCCGGGGAACTTGCTGGTGTGGCCGGGCACGATCTCGTAGCTGCGCGGGTGGCCGTCCTTGTTCTTGCCCGTGTCGGACACGATCCGCCACCAGCGCTGCGCGGCCGCGTCCCCGGCCAGCTCCTTGGTGACCTTGGTGCGGGTGGTCTTGGTCTTGGGATTCTGTCCGGAGGCCGTGGTGGTCTTGGAGTCGTACTGCTCGATCCTGCTCTTCGGGGAGCCGTCGAGGCCGAAGTTCAGCCGCCAGAAGACGTTGTGGGCGTGGCTGGTGGCGTAGTCCTTGGCGCCCTTGCCGATCGGCCAGCCGCGGCCGTCGCCCGCGTCGTAGTCGACCGGGGAGAGCGTGCCGGTGGCGCCGACCTGCATGGTCATGGTGCCGTCGCCGGAGAACCGCCACTCGGTGATGTACTCGTACCAGCCGACCATGTTGACGGTGTAGAGGAGCAGGTCCTTGCCCTGGAGCTGGTAGACCTTGTTGCCGTCCTGGCCGCCGCCGCCCATGCGGTAGGCGTGGCCGCGGGCGCGGGTCGTGGCGCACAGACCCTTCACATCCGGGTTGTCCGGGTCCCATGCGCCGGGGACGCGGACGGTCTTGATGGTGCCGCCGGGGCACTCGGCCGGGTCGAGCTGCTGGAGCCCCTGGGCGAAGGACTGCCCGGTGAGGTCGTCGTACTCATTGGTGCCGTCGTCGTACGGCACATGGATCTGGGCGAGTTTGGCGCTGGTCAGCACCTTGATGGGGGCGGCCTCGCCCTTGGGCTGGTACGAGACGTCGTCGAGCACGAGCCCGGCCTTGCTCTCGTAGTGCCAGCACATCCGCCAGGTGGTGCCGCCGTCCAGCTTCTGTTCGATCCGGTACGGGGCCGAGCAGTCGGCGGCCGCGACCGGGGCCTTGGCGGGCGCCTTGGGGGCGGCCTGGGCGGATCCGGCCGGACCGGCCGCGACGCCCGTGACCCCGATCAGCGCGGAGGCGCCGAGGGCCGCCGCGACCCGCGCGCGGGCTCGGCGGAGCCTTCTTTCAGGCATGGTGGAACTCCTGTGGTGAACGTAAAGGTGTGCGAAAGGGAGCGCGCCGGGGGCGTCAGCCCAGCCGGTGGACGCTGCGGGCGCTCAGGTCGATGACCATCTGCCGGGTGTCGATCCACTGCCCGTTGACGACCTTGGTGAACAGCCGTATGCAGCGGTGGGTGCCGCAGTCCGCGAGGGCGGCCGGCCCGGCGTTCTCCTCGTCGACCCGGTAGACGAAGCCGGTGACCGTCAGCTGGTCGGGGCCGGTCAGCGCCCTGCCGGTGGCGTCCTTGTAGTCCCGCTTGAGGCCGTCGCCGAGCTTGTCGGCGATCAGCAGGCGGGCGGCCTCGCGTGCCTCGTCGCGGGTGGGCGGCGGCTGCACGCCGTGCTGGGTGTCGGTCTCCACGACCTTGCCGGAGTCGAGGTCGACGGTCTTGGTGACGTAGCTGTCGCCCTTGTAGTCGTAGTACGAGACCTCGGCGCGGCGCGGTGGAGCGGCCTCGGCCGCCTCCTCCGGAGACAGCTCCGCGAGGTCGGTGGCCAGCTGCTGTGGGCCCTTGCCGCCGGTGACGTTCTCGCTGCTGTCGCGGAAGCCACGGGTCAGCGCGAGCTGCTCGGCGCGCTTCATCTCGTCGCCCGTGAGCGGGTCGCGGCCGGTGCCCTTCTTCCCCTGGGCGGGGGCGGACTCCACGACGGCGGGCTGCGGCCGCCCCGACTGGCTCTGCTCGGCCGTCGAGCCCTGCGGGCCGCCTTCGCGCCCCGCGGCCGCGCCCTTCTCCTGGCCGGACGCGTCGCTCGGCAGCGTCACCCCCACCATCACCGCGGTGGCGGTGACCGCGATGGCCGCACCTGCCACCACCTTTCCCAGGTGGCGGTGCATCATGTTGCGCACATTCTCCCCCAAACACCCCTCAGGTCGCATGGGACCGCATACCGGGAGATCCGGTGTGCGGAGTCACCCGGTAGGACGAACCGATCCGACCGTAGGTTGCCTCCGTTTCAGCGAAGTTGGAGCGAAACCGCTACCCCAGGGCGCCAGTTGGGCAAGGATTTCTTCTCGTGCGGTGCCAGGGGTGCTCGCGGCCCCCCGGGAAGAAGTGGAAGAGTCGACGCATGCAGGTCTGGCCGGGACAGGCTTACCCCCTGGGCGCCACCTACGACGGCGCCGGAACCAACTTCGCGGTCTTCTCGGAGGCCGCCGTGCGGATCGAGCTGTGCCTACTGCACGACGACGGCTCGGAGACCGCGGTGGAGCTGCGCGAGACCGACGCCTTCGTACGCCACGCCTATCTGCCGGGGATCATGCCCGGGCAGCGGTACGGGTTCCGGGCCCACGGCCCGTACCAGCCGGAGCGCGGCCACCGGTGCAACTCCGCCAAGCTGCTGCTCGACCCGTACGCCAAGGCGGTCAGCGGGCAGGTCCGCTGGGGCGAGGAGGTCTACGGCTACCACTTCCAGCGGCCCGAGAAGCGCAACGACCTCGACTCGGCCCCGCACACCATGGCCTCGGTCGTCGTCAACCCGTACTTCGACTGGGGCGACGACCGGCCGCCGCGCACCGACTACCACCGCACCGTGATCTACGAGGCCCATGTCAAGGGCCTCACCATGCTCCACCCCCGGCTGCCGGACGAGCTGCGCGGGACCTACGCGGCGCTCGCGCACCCCGCGATCATCGAGCACCTGACGGAGCTGGGCGTCACCACGCTGGAACTGATGCCGGTGCACCAGTTCGTGCACGACCACCGGCTGGCCGACGCGGGACTGTCGAACTACTGGGGCTACAACACCATCGGGTTCTTCGCCCCGCACAACGCGTACGCCTCCTGGGGCGACCGGGGACAGCAGGTGCTGGAGTTCAAGTCGGCCGTACGCGCCCTCCACCAGGCCGGCATCGAGGTGATCCTCGACGTCGTCTACAACCACACCGCCGAGGGCAACCACCTGGGGCCGACGCTGTCCTTCCGGGGCCTGGACAACGCCTCGTACTACCGGCTGAGCAGCGACCGGCGCTACTACATGGACACCACCGGCACCGGGAACTCCCTGCTGATGCGCAGCCCGCACGTGCTTCAGCTGATCATGGACTCGCTGCGCTACTGGGTGAGCGAGATGCGGGTCGACGGCTTCCGCTTCGATCTGGCGGCCACGCTGGCCCGGCAGTTCCACGAGGTGGACCGGCTGTCCTCGTTCTTCGACCTGGTGCAGCAGGACCCGGTGGTCAGCCAGGTGAAGCTGATCGCCGAGCCCTGGGACGTCGGCGAGGGCGGCTACCAGGTGGGGAACTTTCCGCCCCTGTGGACCGAATGGAACGGCAAGTTCCGCGATACGGTGCGCGACCTGTGGCGGGGCGAGCCGCGCAAGCTCGCCGAGTTCGCCTCCCGGCTGACCGGCTCCTCCGACCTCTACCAGGGCGACGGGCGGCGGCCGCTGGCCTCCGTCAACTTCGTCACCTGCCACGACGGCTTCACCCTGCGCGACCTGGTCTCGTACGACAAGAAGCACAACGAGGCCAACGGCGAGGGCAACCGGGACGGCGAGAGCTACAACCGCTCCTGGAACTGCGGGGTCGAGGGCGAGTCCGACGACCCGGCGGTGCGGGCGCTGCGCGAGCGTCAGATGCGCAACTTCATCGCCACCCTGATGCTCTCCCAGGGCGTGCCGATGCTCAGCCACGGCGACGAGTTCGCGCGCACCCAGCACGGCAACAACAACGCGTACTGCCAGGACAGCGAGGTGTCCTGGGTTCAATGGCCGGGCACCAAAAACCAGGCGAACGAGGCGGACGCGCCGGCCCTGGAGCTGCTGCGCTTCGCCCGCTCGCTGATCTGGCTGCGCCGCGACCACCCGGTCTTCCGGCGGCGCCGCTTCTTCCACGGGCGGCCGGTGGAGGGCACCCACGACGAGCTGTCGGACATCGCCTGGTTCACGGCCGAGGGCGAGGAGATGCGGCAGCGCGACTGGCAGGCGGCCCACGCCAAGTCGCTAACGGTCTTCCTCAACGGCAACGCCATCTCCGAGCCGGGGCCGCGCGGGGAGCGGATCACCGACGACTCCTTCCTGCTGATGTTCAACGCGCACCACGAGCCGCTGGACTTCACGGTGCCCATCGACCACGGCAAGCAGTGGCAGGTGATCGTGGACACCTCGCTGCCGGAGGGCGTGGAGCCCGGCAGCGGGGCGAAGGTGGCGGCGGGCGACCGGCTGACCCTGGTGGACCGGAGCCTGCTGGTGCTTCAGCGGCCCGCTTAGCGCCGTGGGCCGGTTGTGCTTACGGAGGGGGACGGGGCCGGTTCCCGTTTCGGCGAAGAAACCCTCGTACGAGTGTTTGGCGGCTGCCCCGATCTGATGCCGGGCGCGTTGTGGGTACGTACGTTCTATGACGTCCGACCGCACCGCGCCCGGGGCCGCCGCCCCGACCGCCACCTACCGGCTACAGCTCCAGCCCGCCTTCCCCTTCGGGGCGGCGCGCGAGGCCGTGCCGTATCTGGCCTCGCTCGGCGTGTCCCATCTGCATCTCTCGCCGGTGCTGGAGGCCGTGCCCGGCTCCACACACGGCTATGACGTGGTCGACCACTCGGCCGTGCGGGCGGAGCTGGGCGGCGAGGAGGGGCTGCGCTCCCTCGCCCGCGCCGCGCGCGACCATGGGCTCGGGCTGATCGTCGACATCGTCCCCAACCACATGGCAGTGCCCGCGCCGGAGCGGCTCAACCAACCGCTGTGGGAGGTGCTGCGGGACGGCCCCGCCTCGGCATACGCGCGATGGTTCGACATCGACTGGGGCCGGCACGGCGGCAAGGTGCTGCTGCCGGTGCTCGGCGGCCCGCTCGGCGACAAGCTGGCGGAGCTGCGGGTCGAGGGCGACGTGCTGCACTACCACGACCACGAGTTCCCGCTGCGGCCCGGCACCGAGGAGACGCCGCTGCCCGCGCTGCTGGACCGGCAGTGGTATCGGCTGGGCTGGTGGCGGCTGGCGCGTACGGAGCTGAACTACCGGCGCTTCTTCACCATCTCCGAGCTGATCGCGGTGCGGGTCGAGGACCCCGAGGTCTTCGCGGCGACCCACGGAAAGCTGCTGGAGCTGGTGCGCGACGGAGTGATCGACGGGCTGCGGGTGGACCATCCGGACGGCCTCGCCGACCCGGAGGGCTATCTGCGCCATCTGGACCGCGAGGTGCGGGCAGCGGCGGGCGGCGGCCGGTGGACCGTCGTGGAGAAGATCCTCGGCCGGGGCGAGCCGCTGCCCGCGCGCTGGCCCGTCGCCGGGACCACTGGCTATGACGCGCTGCACCACATCGACGGCCTCTTCGTCGACCCGGGCGGGCTGGCCGAGCTGACCGCGCTCTACCGCGCCTTCGCCGCACCCCCGGAGGACCTGGGCGGCGACTGGCCGGCCACCGTGCGGCGCGCCGCCCGCCGCGTGGTGACCCATGAGCTGGCCGCCGAGGTGGAGCGGCTGACGCGCTCGGCCGTGAAGATCTGCGCGGCCGACCCCGCGCTGCGTGACCACGCGCCCTGGGCGCTGCGCGCGGCGATCCACGAGCTGCTGGTGCGGCTGCCGGTCTACCGCCCGTATGTCTCCCCCGACGCCCCGGCGGCGCGGACGGACGCCGAGATGCTGACCCTGGCGGCGGAGGACGCGCGGGGAGCGTTCGCGGTGCCGGAGGAGGGGCGGGTGGTGTTCACGGTGCGGGACGCGGCACTCGGCAGGCTGGGGGACGGGCCGCACCACCGGGACTTCTGCGCGCGCTTCGCGCAGACCGCCGCCGCGCTGCGCGCCAAGTCGGTCGAGGACACCGCCTTCTACCGCTATGCCCCGCTGCTCTCGACGGCGGAGGTCGGCGGCGACCCGGGGCACCCCGCCGTCTCCCCCGCGGAGTTCCACGCCTTCGCCGCCCGGCTCCAGGCCGACTGGCCCACGACGGGCACGGTCCTGTCCACGCACGACACCAAGCGCAGCGCGGACGTGCGGGCGCGGCTCGCGGCGCTGACGGAGTGCCCCGAGCGCTGGGAACGGCTGCTGGTGGCGGTGGACGCGGAGGTGCGGGAGGCGGCGCCGGGCTCCGCGGCGGCACCGGATGCCCATCTGGTGTGGACGGCGTGGCAGACCGCGGTGGGCCTGGGCTCCGCGGACGGCGAGCGGCTGGTCCCCGCGCTGCTCAAGTCGGTGCGGGAGGCGGGGCTGCGGACGACGTGGACCGAACAGGACCCGGCATACGAGGAGGAGGTCGCCGCCTACCTGAAGGCGGGCCCGTGCGACCCCGGCCATGCGGCCTGGGCGGCGCTGGGCGGCGCGCTGGACGGCCCCGCGCGCGCCAACGCGCTGGGCGCGGCGCTGCTTCAGCTGACCATGCCGGGCGTGCCGGACCTCTACATGGGCACCGAGCACAGCTATGCCGCGCTGGTCGACCCCGACAACCGCCGCCCGCCCGAGCCGCGCCCCGAGCTGCTCGCCCAGCTGGACGCAAGGCGCGGGCCTGACGGGCCGTCGGCCGAGAAGCTGCTGCTGACCGCGGCGGCCCTGCGGCTGCGGAGGCGCCGGCCCCGGTGGTTCGGGCCGTCGGGCGCGTACACCCCGCTGGCCGCCGAGGGCCCGGCCGCCGCACACTGCGTGGCCTTTCTGCGGACGGACGGCCAGGGCGAGGGCGAGGGTGAAGACGGGGGCGGGGGCGGCGGGGCGGTCACCGCCGTCACCCGGCTGTCGCGGCGGCTCGCCGAGGCGGGCGGCTGGCGGGGCACGGCGCTGCCGCTGCCGCCGGGACGCTGGCGCGATCTGCTGACCGGGCGGGCGGCCGAGGGCGCCAGCCCGCTCGGCGAGCTCTTCGACCAACTTCCGGTGGCCCTGCTGATCCGTAACTGACGGCCCGCCAGAACTGATGCTGTGTTCGCGGCCTAAAGCATTTACACCTACTCCGGACGGCGCTACCTTCACAAAGTAACTTGGGAGCGCTCCCATACGACGGTTCCTGACCCGTTCGCGTCGAAGGGAAGAAGAAGCGCAATGCCACGACGATTGATGGCTCTCGCACGTCCCGCTCGCCCGCCGGGCCCCTCCCGCGCCCGCCGGTCCGTCCTGCTGGTCCTGCTCGGTGTGCTGCCCGCCCTCGGGCTGGTCTTCTTCGGTGGCGGCAGCGCCTCCGCGCACGGCGCGCCGATGGCACCGGGCAGCCGCACCTATCTGTGCTGGAAGTACAGCCTGTCCAGCACCGGAGAGGTCAAGCCGACCAACCCCGCCTGCAAGGCCGCGTTCGACAAGAGCGGGGCCACCCCGTTCTACAACTGGTTCGCGGTGCTGCGTTCGGACGGGGCCGGCCGGACCAAGGGCTTCATCCCGGACGGCCAGCTGTGCAGCGGCGCGGCCACCGTCTACAACTTCTCCGGCTTCGACCTGGGCAGCAACGACTGGCCGGTGACCCATCTGACCGCCGGCAAGTCGATGCAGTTCACCTACAACGCCTGGGCCGCGCACCCCGGTTCGTTCCGCAGCTACGTCACCAAGAACGCGATCGACCCGACGAAGCCGCTCACCTGGAACGACCTGGAGGACCAGCCGTTCAACACGGTGACGAACCCGCCGCAGACGGGCCCGGTCGGCACGGTGGACGGCAAGTACACCTGGACCGCCAATCTGCCCTCGGGCAAGAGCGGCCGCCACATCATCTACACCGTCTGGACCCGCTCGGACAGCCAGGAGACCTTCTACAGCTGCTCCGACGTGGTCTTCGACGGCGGCAACGGTGAGGTGACGGTGCCGGGCGCCTCCAGCGGCGGCAGCGACCCGACCAACCCGCCGACGGCCAAGTGCACCGCCTCCCAGAAGACCACCAGCACCTGGAACGGCGGCTACCAGGCCGAGGTGACAGTGGCCAACACCGGCGCCACCCCCATCTCCTCCTGGATGGTCGACTGGACACTGCCGTCCGGGCAGCGGGTGGACAGCGTCTGGAACGGCAAACTGACCGCCACAGGCTCGGCCGCATCGGTGACCAACGCCGACTGGAACGGCTCCTTGGCGGCCGGGGCGTCGACGACCTTCGGCTATGCGGCCAGCGGCGGCTCACCCGACGCGGCGGCCGCGCCGATCTGCATGGTGCACTGACCCGATCCCACGCAGCGCGCCGACCCGCACGGCTCGCTGCCCCGACCCGATCCGCACGGTGCCCTGATCCGCTCCTCCGCCCTGTCAGGTGCACCTCACCCAGCCGGTCTGCCGCTCCCTTCCCCCTCGTGGGCGGCAGGCCGGCCTTTCCCCGTCCGCCCCCACCACCGCCGGTCCAGCAGCCCGACGAAGGAGGCCGCGGCCCCGGTGAGTTCGACCCGGGAGAACGCGGTCAGCTCGCGCCGCCAGGGCGGATCCAGCGGCAGCACCGCGCAGTCGTACCCCGCGGCCACATGCGCCGGGGCGATGAGCACCCCCGCCCCCGCCGCGGCCAGGCGCACCGCGGTCGAGGTGTGTTCGGTGCGGGCGCCGGTACGAGGAGTGAAGCCCGCCTGCTCACAGGCCAGGTCCAGAAAGCGCCGCCCCTCGACCACCGGCTCCAGCGCACAGCGCACCCAGTCCCGGTCCGCCAGCTCGGCCAGCCGCACGGAATCCTGCTTCGCCAGCGGGTCGTCCGGCTCCACGACCACCGCCATCTCCTCCTCGCCCAGCGACACCACGGGCCCCTGCCACGCCTTGGGGCGGTGGCCGACCGCGACATCCGCCACCCCGCGCTCCATGCGCTCGCGCAGCTCCTCGCCGGTGGCGTACTCGTGCACCGCCAGGCACACCTGGCCATGGCCGCGCCGCCAGCGCGCAAGGACCTCGGGGAGCACCCCGATGGCGAACGCGTGCAGGGTGGCGATATGCAGCTCTCCGCCCGCCGCCCCGGCCGCCGCCCGCGCGGCGCGCCGGGCCTGCCGGGCGCTGCGCACCGCGAACTCGGCGTGCGGAAGGAACGCCCGGCCCATGGGCGTCAGCCGCACTCCGCGCGGCAGCCGCTCCAGCAGCGCGCCGCCGACCTCCCGCTCCAGGGCCTTGATCTGGTGGGAGAGCGCGGACTGGGTGACGCCCAGCAGCTCGGCGGCATGGGTGAAGGACGCCTCCTCGACCACGGCCACGAGATATTCCATCTGACGCAGACTCATCGGGCCCCCACCTTCCCCCTCCTGTCATGCAGAAAATTCATCGTATCCAGAGAAACTTTGCCTTGGACTCATGGCTCGGTATGGGCACAGGGTGGACCCATGCATGAGACGGACATCATCGTCATCGGCGGCGGGACCGGCGGCTACAGCACCGCGCTGCGCGCCGCCACCCTCGGTCTCGACGTCGTGCTGGCCGAACGCGACCTGGTGGGCGGGACCTGTCTGCACCGCGGCTGCATCCCCAGCAAGGCCATGCTGCACGCCGCGGAGCTGGTCGACGGCATCGCCGAGGCGCGTGAGCGGTGGGGGGTGAAGGCCACCCTGGACGCCGTGGACTGGTCCGCGCTGACCGCGACCCGCGACGACATCGTGGCCCGCAACCACCGCGGCGTCGAGGGCCATCTGTCCCACGCGGGCGTCCGCGTGGTGCGCGGCTCCGCCGCCCTGACCGGCGCCCGCACGGTACGCATAACGAGCACAGAGACGGGCGCGGACGCGGGCGGCGAGTGGACCGCGCGCCGCGGCATCGTGCTGGCGACCGGCTCCCGCCCGCGCGCCCTCCCCGGCCTGCCGCCGGACGGCCGACAGGTCGTCACCAGCGACGACGCCCTCTTCGCCCCTGGACTCCCGGCCTCCGTCCTGGTGCTGGGCGGCGGTGCGATCGGCGTCGAATACGCTTCACTGCACCGCTCCATGGGCGCGCAGGTCACCCTCGTCGAGGCGGCGGACCGGCTGCTGCCCCTGGAGGACGCGGATGTCAGCCGCCATCTGACGCGCGGGCTGAAGAAGCGCGGCATCGAGGTGCTGACCGGCGCCCGGCTGGAGCACGCCGAGCCGTACGCGGACGGGGTGCGCGCCACCGTCCGCCCGGCCCGCGGCGAGCCGCGCACCCTCGACGCCGAGCGGCTGCTCGTCGCCGTGGGCCGCACCCCGGTCACCGACGGCCTGGACCTGGGCGCCGCCGGACTGACCACCGACGACCGCGGGTTTGTCGCCCCCGCCGACTGGTCGCGGCTGGAGACCGCGGTGCCGGGCATCCATGTCGTCGGCGATCTGCTGCCGCCGCCCTCACTCGGGCTGGCCCACGCCTCCTTCGCGGAAGGGCTGCTGGTGGCCGAGACCCTGGCGGGCCGCTCACCCCAGCCTGTCGACTACGACACCGTCCCCCGGGTGACCTACTCCAGCCCGCAGACCGCCGCGGTCGGCCTGTCGGAGGCCCAGGCGCGCGAGCGGGGCCACGATGTCGTCGTCAACACCATGCCGCTGACCGCGGTGGCCAAGGGCATGGTGCACGGCCAGGGCGGGATGGTGAAGGTCGTCGCCGAGCGGGCGGGCGAGGGCACCGGCAGGGTCCTCGGCGTCCATCTCGTCGGCCCCCATGTCTCGGAGATGATCGCCGAGAGCCAGCTGATCGTGGGCTGGGACGCCGAACCCTCGGACGTGGCCCGGCACATCCATCCGCACCCCACCCTCTCGGAGGCGGTCGGCGAGGCCTTCCTCACTCTCGCGGGGCGCGGTCTGCACCAGATATGAGCGGACCGGACGGGCGCTCGCCCGACTCCTCGGCGACGGCCACCACGATGAAGCCGACCACGGCCAGCCCGATACTCGCGTACAGCTCATAGCCGTCCAGGAACGGCAGAAAACGGACCAGCGCCATCAGCCGGAACCAGCCGATGAGCTCGTGGACGATCCCGACGAGCCCCTCGAACAGCAGAAAGCCGCCCACCAACTCGCATGCCTTTCTCATGTGTTCGACGCTATGCGGCGGACCGGCGGACGCGGGTCGGCCAAAGGTCTAAGGCCCTGCGACTTTGGTCGATACCCGCGTCCGAGGCGGCGACGGAGCCCATCCCTCCTCACTACATTCAACGGTATGAGCAGCTCGGACGCCGCGCCGACGGCGAACGCCAGAACGCGCCGCGCCCTGCGCGACTGGATCGTGGACGTGTGCTGCATCTCGCTCGCGGCCCTGTTCTCGCTGACGACCTCCGAGTCGATGGCCACGGACCCCTCGGTGTCCGACGAGGCGCTGTTCGCCGACCTGATGGCGGGCGCCCTGGCCTGTCTCGCGCTGTGGCTGCGCCGCCGCCGGCCGGTCGGGCTGGCGCTGGTCCTGCTCGCCGTCGGCACGGTCGCGTTCTACGTCTCGGGGCCGCTGCTCGTGGCGCTGTTCACGGTCGCGGTGCACCGGCCGCTGCGTACGGTCGCGTGGGTCGGCGGGGCGGCGCTGGCCCAGATCTTCGTCGCCCCGGCGGTACGCCCCGACCCCGACCTCGACTACACCGGAAACGTGCTTCTCGGGGCGCTGCTCGTCAGCGGCGCCATCGGCTGGGGCATGTTCGTGCGCTCCCGGCGCCAGTTGCTCGAATCGCTGCGCGACCGGGCCGCGCGGGCCGAGGCGGAGGCGGCGCTGCGCGCCGAGCGTACGCAGCGCCTGACGCGCGAGCGGATCGCCCGGGAGATGCATGACGTGCTCGCGCACCGGCTGTCCCTGCTGAGCGTGCACGCGGGCGCGCTGGAGTACCGGGCCGACGCGTCCCCGCAGGAGGTGGCCGAGGCCGCCGGGGTGATACGCAGCAGCGCGCACCAGGCGCTCCAGGACCTGCGCGAGGTGATCGGCGTGCTGCGGGCCCCGGACGCCGCCCCTGGCGCCACCGCCGCGGACGGCGCGCCCGACCGGCCCCAGCCGACCCTCGCCGATCTGCCGCGGCTGGTGGAGGAGTCGCGCCGGGCGGGCATGCGGGTGACGCTGTCGGACGAGGCGGGCGTCGCCGGGGCGGGCGCGGCGGCCGTGCCGGGCGCCACGGGGCGTACAGCCTACCGGATCGTGCAGGAAGGGCTGACCAACGCGCGCAAACACGCGCCGGACGCGGAGGTGGCGGTGACGGTGTCGGGAGCGCCCGGCGAGGGGCTGACCGTGGAGGTGCGCAATCCCGTAGGCGATCCCGTACGCAATCCCGTGCGCGCCCCGATGCGCGCCCGTACACCCGGTGCGCCGCCGGAGCACGAAGACCGGCCGGGGGCGATCCCCGGTTCGGGCCAGGGCCTGGCCGGGCTGGCCGAGCGCGCGGCGCTGACGGGCGGGCGGCTGGAGTGCGGCCCTTCGGACGCCGGGGACTTCCGGCTCCACGCCTGGCTACCGTGGCCCGCATGACCCCATCCCCTCCGGAACCCCCCACGCCCGCACCGGCAGCGGCCCCCGCCCCGATCCGCCTGCTGATCGTCGACGACGACCCGCTGGTCCGCGCCGGGCTGCGGCTGATGCTCGGCGGCGCGTCCTCCGGCATAGAGATCGTCGCCGAGGCGTCCGACGGCACCGAGGTGGACGCGCTCGTGGACCGCCACCTCCCCGATGTCGTCCTCATGGACATCCGCATGCCGACGGTGGACGGGCTGGCCGCCACCGAGCAGCTACGGAGCCGCGATTCCGCCCCCGAGGTGGTGATCCTGACGACCTTCAACGCGGACGAGCATGTGCTGCGGGCGCTGCGCGCCGGAGCAGCGGGCTTCGTACTCAAGGACACCCCGCCCGCCCAGCTCGTCGCGGCCGTGCGGCGGGTGGCCGCGGGCGAGCCGGTGCTGTCCCCCGCGGTGACCCAGCAGCTGATCGAGCATGTGGCGGGCTCCGGGCGGGACGGGCGGCGGGAGCGGGCCCGGGGGCTGCTGGACCGGCTGAACGACCGGGAGCGCGAGGTGGCGGTCGCCGTGGGCCAGGGCAAGTCCAACGCCGAGATCTCCGCCGGTCTGTTCATGAGCGTCGCGACCGTCAAGACGCATGTGTCGCGGATCCTGACCAAGCTGGATCTCAACAACCGGGTGCAGATCGCGCTGCTGGCCCATGACGCGGGCCTGCTCGAATGACGTCCGCCAAAGCCCCTGACGCCCGTCCGAACGCTCACGGGGCGGTGAGCGGTTCGGCCCGGTAGGCGCGGTGCAGCAGGTCCAGGAAGGCCGGCGCTTCGGGCAGGGGCACCGAGCCGATCCGGCGCACCGCCACACCCGGCGTCCAGGAGTTCATGACCACGCCCCCGGCCAGCTCCGGCAGGTCGGCGAGCGTGACCTCCTGGACGCGCTGGGGGACGCCGAGGCCGTCCAGCTGCCGGCGGACGATGCTCATGGTGATCCCGCCCAGCACCTCGGCCTCGGGCCACACCACCGCGTCCCCGTCCCAGAAGGCGAGGTTCCAGATCGTCGCCTCGCTGAGCCGGCCCCGGCGGTCGACGAAGGCGGCGTCGTCGAAGCCCTGGGCGACGGCCCGGCGGAGGAGGTAGGTCTTGGCCACCTCGCCGACGTGCTTCACGGCCGGGAGGAATCGTTCGTGCTCCATCGCCGCCAGCGCCAGCGGGCCCTCCGGGCCGGAGGCGGGCGGCCCGGTGCGGACCAGCACATCGAGCTTCGCCTCGCCGCTCGCCGTGAACTCCCCCGCCGGGGAGTAGACCGTGGCCGTCAGCGAGAGGTCGGCCGGCCCGGCTTCCAGCGCCGCCCGCAGATACGACCGCACCTGGTCGTCGGGCAGCGCGTGGCCGAACAGCTCCACCGAGGCGGTCCGCAGCCGCTCCAGATGGAGGTCGAGGCCCCGGACCCGGCCCCGGCGCACCTGCATGGCGGTGAAGTGGGCGTAGCCCGCGAACGCGAGCGGCGCCAGCTCCTCGGCGGTCGCCGCTCGTCCGTTGCGGTGTGCGACAAAAGCGCCAAAATCGGAAAGGGAAGTCATGAACGCTCCAACGGATGACGGAATCGGCGGAATAACCGCCCGCGGAATGACGTTAGGGGTTCACACCGATGGAAGGGTCAAGCTCGGAAGTGGGGCGGAACGCATGGCAGGGCGCATGCTGATCGGGGAGTTGTCCCGGCGCACCGGGGTCAGCACGCGGTTGCTGCGGTACTACGAGGAGCAGGGGCTGCTCGAGGCCGGACGCGGCCCCAACGGCTACCGCGACTATGACGAGGGCTCGGTGGTCACGGTGCGGCAGATCCGCGCCCTGCTGAGCGCCGGGCTGTCCACCGAGGTGATCCGTACGCTGCTGCCGTGCGTCCGGGGCGAGCAGCCGGGGTTCGACTGGTGCCCGGACATACGGGCCACCCTCCAACGGGAGTTGGCGGCCGTGGACGAGCGCATCGACGACCTCCAACGCAACCGGGGCGCGCTCGCCGACTATCTGGCGCAGCCCTGAGCCGTCCCCGTCGGGCACCCGGAAAAACGCCTGGACATGAACTCGTCGGCCCGCATAGTGTGCGGGCACGCCCGTGATCGAGGAAGGAGGCGAGAGCCATGGACATCATCACGTTCCCGCGCTCCCGCCCCTTGTCCGCCGGGCGTACCTGAAGTCTGATCTCCGATCCGACCGGGAGCGCATCGTATTCCCGGAAGGAATCCCATGACCGATCTGGTCATCCGCGCGCTCACCGAGGGCGACGCACATCTCTTTCACACCCTGCACGACCCCGCGCTCGTCGGCCGCGCCCGCTTCGGCTTCACCTACCGCACCCGCGCCGAGGGCGGCGACTACCGCCCCGACTGGACGTGGGTCGCGCTGCGTGACGACCGCGTGGTCGCCCGCGCCGCCTGGTGGGGCGCGGGCGACGACAAGGCCCCCGTCGCGCTGGACTGGTTCGACTTCGCCGACGGCGAGGCCGACGCGGCGGCGGAGCTGCTGCGCACCGCCCCGCTGCACACCGAGTACAGCCTGCTGGTGGCGCCCGGCTGGCGTGAGCGGCCCGAGGAGCGGGCGGCGGCACAGGCCCGGATAGACGCCGCCATCGCCGGCGGAATGAAGCCGCTGGTGGAGCGCTACCGCTACGAGTGGACGCCCGAGTGCGGGCTGCCCGCGCGGCCGGGGCGGCTGGAGTTCCGGCCCGAGCCCGACGACGCGGTGATCGCCGACGTGCTGCGCCGCATCATGCCGGGCACGCTCGACGCACACGACCTGCGGGCCATCGAGCAAGGGGGCATCGACGCCCCGGTGCGCGAACTGATGGACTTCTTCAACTGGTGCCCGTCGCCGCGCGAGTGGTGGCGGCTGGCGTGGACGCCGGAGGGCGAGCTGGTCGGCATCCAGGTGCCCGCGCACAACCCGTCCGGCCCGTGCGTCGGCTACATCGGGGTGGTCGACGGGCAGCGCGGCCACGGCTATGCGTACGACCTGCTGGTGGAGTGCACCCACGACCTGGTGGAGCGGGGCGCGACGAAGATCGCGGCGGCGACCGACCAGCCCAACATCCCGATGGCCAGGCACTTCGCCAAGGCGGGCTATCCCATCACCCAGGAGCGCATCGACCTCGTCTGACCTCATCCGACCTCATCGCGGCGTTCCTGCTGCGCGGCGCGCCCCGCGTCGCGCAGCATGGTTCCCCGGACGCCGATGAGGTGAGGAGAGGCCAGTGCTGTTCGAGGTGTGGGCGCCGCGCGCCGGGCGGGTCGGGCTCCAGCTGGAGGGACATACGCACCCCATGGAGCGCGACCCGGCCCGGGAGGGGTGGTGGCGGGCGGCAGCCGAGGCCGCCCCCGGCGCGCGCTACGGCTTCGCGCTGGACGGCGGCGCGCCGCTGCCCGACCCGCGCTCCCGCCGCCGGCCCGACGGCCCCGAGGGCCTGAGCGCGGTGGTCGACCCCGCGGGCTTTTCGTGGCGGCGGGAGTGGCGGGGGCGGGCGCTGCCGGGCGCGGTCCTGTACGAGCTGCACATCGGCACCTTCACCCGTGAGGGCACCTTCGACGCGGCCGCCGAGCGCCTGCCGCACCTGGCGGAGCTGGGCGTCACCCACATCGAGTTGATGCCGGTGTGCCCGTTCCCGGGGACGCACGGCTGGGGGTACGACGGGGTGGCGCCATGGGCCGTGCACGAGCCGTACGGGGGGCCGGAGGGGCTCGCGCGCTTCGTCGACGCCGCGCATGGCCACGGCCTCGGCGTGGTGCTGGACGTGGTCCACAACCACCTGGGCCCGTCCGGCAACCATCTCCCCCAGTTCGGTCCGTACTTCACCGACACCCACCACACACCGTGGGGTGCGGCCGTCAACCTGGACGCCCCCGGCTCGGACGAGGTCCGCGCGTACTTCCTCGGCAGCGCCCTCGCCTGGCTGCGCGACTACCGCCTGGACGGGCTGCGTCTTGACGCGGTGCACGCGCTGCGCGACACCCGGGCGCGCCACTTCCTCGCCGAGCTGTCCGCCGCCGTGGACGCGCTGGCCGTGGAGGTGGGCCGGCCGCTGTTCCTGATCGGCGAGTCCGATCTGAACGACCCGCACACCACGGCGCCGCGCGAGGCGGGCGGCCACGGCCTGCACGCGCAGTGGAACGACGACTTCCATCACGCCCTGCACACCCTGCTGACCGGCGAACGGCAGGGCTATTACGCCGACTTCGCCGAGCAGGGGCCGCACGCCCTGATGAAGACCCTGCTCGGCGGCTTCTTCCACGACGGCACCTACTCGTCCTTCCGCGGCCGGACCCACGGCGCCCCGCTCAACACCCTGGCCACCCCCTCGTACCGGCTGCTGGGCTACGCCCAGACCCATGACCAGATCGGCAACCGCGCGACGGGCGACCGGCTCTCCGCCCGGCTCTCCCCCGGGCTGCTGGCCTGCGCGGCCGCGGTCGTGCTGTGCTCCCCCTTCACACCGATGCTCTTCATGGGCGAGGAGTGGGGGGCCGGCACGCCCTGGCAGTACTTCACGGACCACCAGGACCCGGAGCTGGCCGAGGCCGTACGGCGCGGCCGGCGCCGCGAGTTCGCCGCCCACGGCTGGGCGGAGGAGGACATCCCCGACCCACAGGACCCGGCGACGCGGCTGCGCTCCTGCCTGGACTGGTCCGAGCCGGACCGCGAGCCGCACGCGGAGCTGCTCGGCTGGTACCGGCGGCTGATCGGGCTGCGCCGCGCCGAACCGGCCCTGGCCGACCCGTGGTGGTCCGCCACCGGGCTGTCCGTCGCCGCGGACGGCTGTCTCGGCTTCCGGCGCGGCCCCCTGTACGTCCTGGTCAACCCGCGCGACCGCCCGGCACAGGCCCGGCTCGGCGCCCCCGCCGCCGACGGCGCCGAGGTCGTCGCCGCCTGGCGCCCCACCGACCCGCCCGCCGCGGACGGCACCCTGCGGCTGCCGCCGGAGACGGCCGTGGTGCTGCGGTGCGGCGGCGGCCGGGCGGGGCCGGATCAGCCCTCCCTGGGCTCCAGCCGCAGCGAGATCGAGTTGATGCAGTAACGCTGGTCGGTCGGGGTCGGGTAGCCCTCGCCCGCGAAGACATGGCCGAGGTGGGAGCCGCAGCGGGCGCAGCGGACCTCGGTGCGGACCATGCCGTGCGTGCGGTCCTCGATCAGTTCGACGGCGGAGGAGTCGGCCGGGTCGTAGAAGGACGGCCAGCCGCAGTGGCTCTCGAACTTGGTCTGCGAGGTGAACAGCTCGGCCCCGCAGGCCCGACAGGAGTAGACGCCGGTCGTCTTGGTGTCGGTGTACTCACCGGTGAAGGCGCGCTCGGTGCCGGCCTCGCGGAGGACGTGGTACTCCTGCGGGTTCAGCTCCGCGCGCCACTGCTCTTCCGGCTTGTCGATCTCGTACGGCATGGAATCTCCTAGCTCTCGGCGCTCTCGACGCTCCGCAGGCGGGCGAGGATCTCCGGACCGAGGTCCGTGACGTCGCCGGCGCCCATGGTGAGAACAAGGTCACCGGGCTTGGCCATTCCTGCGATCAGCCCGGGGATCGCGGTCCGATCGTGCTCGGCGGCGACGTCCGCGCCGTGCCGGGCCGCGGCGTCGATCACCAGGGCGCTGGTGATGCCGGGGACGGGGTCCTCGCGGGCGGGGTAGATGTCCAGGACGACGCTGGCATCGGCGAGCGCGAGGGCCTCGCCCATCTCGGCGCCCAGCTCGCGGGTGCGGCTGAAGAGGTGCGGCTGGAAGACCACCAGGACCCGGCCGTCGCCCGCGCCACCGCGGATCGCCTCCAGGTCGGCGGAGATCTCGGTGGGGTGGTGTGCGTAGGAGTCGATGACCTGCACCCCGGCCGCGACGCCCTTGAGCTGGAGGCGGCGCTTGACGCCGGTGTACGAGCCGAGGGCGGGGGCCAGCTCGCGGGCGGGGACGCCGAGGGCGGCGCCCGCGGTCAGGGCGGCGACGGCGTTCAGGGCGTAGTGGCGGCCGGGGACGGAGACCGTGAAGGTCAGCTCGCCGCCGCCGAGGGCGTCCGCGAGCGCCACGGTGACCTCGCTGGTCAGCCCGTGCTGGGTGATCCCCAGCACGTGTACGTCCGCGTCCGGGTGCTCGCCGTAGGTGAGGACGCGCAGCCCCTCGCGGCCGGTGACGCGGCCGGTCAGCTCGCGGGCGCCGGGGTGGTCGGCGGAGATCACCAGGGTGCCGCCGGGCCGGATCCGTTCCACGAAGGTCTGGAACGACTCGTGGATCTCCTCCATCGAGGCGTAGTTGGCGTGGTGGTCGAGCTCCACGTTGAGGATGATCGCGACCTTGGGCGCGTACTTGTGGAAGCTGCGGTCGCTTTCATCCGCCTCGGCGACGAAGATCTCGCCGCCGCCATGGTGGGCGTTGGAGCCGGGGGCGTCCAGGTCGCCGCCGATCGCGTACGACGGGTCGAGGCCGAGGGCGGTGAGGGAGACGGCCAGCATGGAGGTGGTGGTCGTCTTGCCGTGGGTGCCCGCGACCGCGATCGGGCGGGCGCCGTCCATCAGGCCGGCCAGCGCGTCGGAGCGGTGTATGACCGGGACGCCGCGCTCGGCGGCGGCGACCAGCTCGGCGTTGTCGGCGCGGATCGCGCTGGAGACGACCACGCTGGTGGCGTCGGCGGCCAGGTGCCCGGCGGCGTGGCCGATGTGCACCGTCACCCCGAGCTCGCGCAGCGCCTCGACGGTCGGGGAGTCCTTGGAGTCGCTGCCCGCGACCCGTGAGCCGCGCATGGCGAGGATCTTCGCGATGCCCGACATCCCGGCGCCGCCGATGCCGATGAAGTGCGGTCGGTCCATCGCGTCGGAGGCAAAGCCGGCCGGTGCCATGTGCGGGTCTCCCCTGGGTCGCGGTTCGTCGCTGTCGGCCCCGATTCTCGCACCCCGTGAGGACGGGTCCGGCGAAGGCCCGTCCGGTGCACAGCGGCGGCAGCGGCGGCAGCGGCGCGCGGGCGCGCTCAGCCGCGCTTCGTCGGCTGTTCCTCGTCGGCCGCGTGGGAGAAGAGCTTGAGCACGGGGACGCCCACCTTGTGCCGCGCCCGGGACGCCCAGTCGCGGTGGAAGAACTCCTCCACGAAATGCGGCGCGGTCAGCACGATCACCTCGTCGGCGTGGGCCTCCTCGACGACGCCCCGCAGCGCGTCCAGCGGGTGGCGCTGGACGACCTGCCCGCGGGCCTCGGCGCCCGCCACGCGCAGGGCGGCGACGGAGTGGGCCAGGGCTCGCTCGGCGGGCTCCAGCGCCTCCTTCCCCTCGGGCTCCTCACGCTCCTGGACGGCCTGCTCCAGTTCGCCGAGCGCGATGTCGTCAATGGCGCGCAGCAGCCGGTCCTTGCTGCCCCGCGGCTGCATGAGCACCACGAAGGAGACCGGGTCGTCGCCGTGCAGGCCGGTGACGAATTCCACGTCGACGGGGCTCAGGGGCATCTCGATCATCAATACGCTCGTGAACACGGGCGGCGCCCTTCTTCTGCGATATATCTACGATATATCCTTTATATTCCGCTTTCGCCAGGTTTTCGCCAGGTTTTTGCCAGGTTTTCGCCGGGTTTTCGCTAAGGCTGATTATCGCCGTATTGGCGCTTCCGACGGTAGCTGGTGAAGAGAAACCCGGCGTCCTCCAGGACAGAAGAGAGAGCGAACCGTTCCGGTTCCATCAGCGTGGGGCCGTTGACGATCCGCTCCGCGTCGCCCGCCGCCACCATCGGCGCCAGCGACAGACACAGCTCGTCCAGCACCCCGGCCGCCGCGAACTGCCCGAGCAGCTTCGGCCCGCCCTCCGACAGCAGCCTGGTGAGGCCCCGCTCGGCCAGCGCGGCCACCACCCGCGCCGGTTCCACCCGCCGCCCCTCCCCCGCCAGGACCACCTCGGCCCCGGCCGCACGGGCAGCCGCCACCCGCTCCGCGGGCGCCTGCGCGCCGGTGACCACGAGCGTGGGCACCAGCGGCTCGGTGAACAGCGGCAGCGAGAAGTCCAGGTCCAGACTCGCGCTGACCACGGCGATCGCGGGCACCGGCGGACGGCCCAGCGCCGCCCGCCGCGCGGCGAACGCCTCGCGGGCGCGGGCCGGGCGGTAGCCCTCGCGGCGTACGGTCTCGGCGCCGACCACGACCGCGTCGGCCAGCCCGCGCAGCACCCCGAAGATCCGCATGTCGGCGGCGGAGGACAGCGGCTGCGACCGGCCGTCGTGGTGGGCGGCTCCGTCCAGCGAGGACACCATGTTGGCCCGCAGCCAGGCCCCCGCGGGCCGCCCCGGCCCGGCCGGGGACTCCGGGTAGGCGTAGAGGTCCGCCAGCTCGTCCAGAGCCCACTCGCGGTCCTCCCACGGGGACGGTCCGGTCGGCGGGTCGGCGGGCAGTGGGAACAGGCGTCGCATAGGCCGCAGTGTGACATGCCTCCCTATCGGACGGTGACCTCCCCCGAAGGGACTACGCTGGGAGTTTGTGTCATCGCGAACCACCACGTCCGACAGGCCCGCGGGTCCGATAGCCGAGGAACCCCCCGGCAATACCGACATCCCCGCCGCCCCCGTCGCCCTCGCCTCCCGCACCCCGCACGTGCCCGCCGAGCGTCTGGTCGCGGAGATGGTCCCGCCGCCGCGCTTCTCGACGGTGAGCTTCGACAACTACATCCCGGACCCGGGACAGCCCAGCCAGGCCACGGCCGTCAAGGAGCTGGCGGCCTTCGCCACCTCCGTCGGCGGCGGCCCGGGGGCGGCGGAGCCCCGCCGCAGGAGCTGGTTCCGCCGGGAGTCCAGGCCCACCGCGCCGCGCGGCCCGCGCGGGATGTATCTGGACGGCGGCTACGGCGTCGGCAAGACCCATCTGCTGGCCTCCCTCTGGCACGCCACCCCGGGCGCGCCCGAGAAAAAGGCGTTCGGCACCTTCGTCGAGCTGACCAACCTGGTCGGCGCCCTCGGCTTCCAGCAGACCGTGCAGACGCTCAGCGGCCACCGGCTGCTGTGCATCGACGAGTTCGAGCTGGACGACCCGGGCGACACCGTGCTGGTCTCCTCGCTCCTCGGCAAGCTGGTCGACGCGGGGGTCGCGCTGGCCGCCACCTCCAACACGCTCCCCGGCAAGCTCGGCGAGGGCCGGTTCGCCGCGGCCGACTTCCTGCGCGAGATCCAGGGGCTGTCCGCCCACTTCCGGGCGCTGCGCATCGACGGCGAGGACTACCGCCACCGCGGTCTGCCGAAGGCCCCCGCCCCGTATTCGGACGAGGCCGTCACCCGCGTCGCGCACCGCACGCCCGACGCCTCGCTCGACGACTTCCCCGCCCTCCTCGAGCACCTCTCCCGGGTACACCCGAGCCGCTACGGCGCGATGTGCGACGGAATCCACGCGGTGTGTCTGACCGGGGTCGGGCCGGTGCCCGACCAGTCGACCGCGCTGCGGCTCGTGGTCCTCGCGGACCGGCTGTACGACCGCGAGGTGCCGGTGCTGGCGTCCGGCGTGCCGTTCGACCGACTCTTCAGCGAGGAGATGCTCCAGGGCGGCTACCGGAAGAAGTACTTCCGGGCGATATCCCGGCTCACGGCGCTCGCCCGCGACGCGGGGCGGCTGACGGAGCAGCCGGGCGACTGACGGAGCAGCGGCGCGCGATCGGATGGTTCCCGTAAGCGAATTCGCGTGATACACACGTGCGGTCACATTTCCTGTCCGCCAACAGGGAGTTACCGCATGTCAGTAACACGACGTCAGGCCCTGGCCCGCAGCGGCGCGGCCGGTGCCTCCATCGCCTTCGCCGGTGCCATCTCCGAGCTCTTCGCCGGCACCGCCGCGGCCGCCGAGCCGGGCCCGCAGGCCGCGGCCGGCTCGGGCGGGTACGGCCCGCTCGTCCCCGACCCCGACGGCCTTCTCGACCTCCCCAAGGGCTTCCGCTACCGGGTGCTGTCCCGCGAGGGCGACGAGCTGCGCTCCGGCGAGGGCAAGGTCCCCAGCAACCACGACGGCATGGCGGCCTTCCCCGGCCGGTCCGGCGCCAGAGCCCGCACCCACCTGGTCCGCAACCACGAGAACCGCCCCACCGCCGCGATCCGCGTCCCCGCGGTCAAGGGCCTCACCTACGACCCCATGGGCATGGGCGGCTGCACCGCCCTCGAACTCGACGCCGGCAACCGCGTCCTGGCCGAACACGTCGCCATCGCGGGCACCGCGGTCAACTGCGCGGGCGGCCCGACCCCCTGGAACACCTGGCTGACCTGCGAGGAGACCGAGGACAAGGCCGGCACCAACGGCTACACCAAGGACCACGGCTTCATCTTCGAGGTCGACCCGTACGACCCGCGCCGCACCGGCGCCGTGCCGCTCACCGCGATGGGGCGCTTCCAGCACGAGGCCATCGCGATCGACCCGCGCAACGGCGTCGTCTACGAGACCGAGGACGCCTTCGACAAGCCCTTCGGCCTCTTCTACCGCTTTCTGCCGCGCAAGCCGCTCGGCGGCACGGGCTCGCTGCGCGCGGGCGGCGACCTGTACGCGATGCGCGTGCCCGGGGTGCGGGACCTGTCGGTCGTCCAGGAGACCGGCACGACCTTCCACGACATCGAGTGGGTGCCGGTCCCCGACCCGCTGGCCGGACAGACCCCGATCCGGTTCCAGGACTTCGGCCCCCAGGGCATCACGCACGCGCAGAAGCTGGAGGGCTGCTACTGGGGCGGCACATCCGTCTATTTCGTCTCCAGCTTCGCCAAGAGCGCGAACGGCTCGGCCGCCGACCACTACGGGCAGATCTGGCGGTACGACCCGGACCAGCGCCGCCTCACGCTCGTGATCGTCTTCGGCCCGAGCACGGACGTCCAGCTGCCCGGCGAGTCACCGGACAACATCACGCTCGCGCCCAGCGGCGGCCTGATGGTCTGCGAGGACGGCAGCGGCGCGCAGCATGTCTACGGGCTGACCAGGCGCGGGGAGGTGTACCCGATGGCCCGGGGGCGCCAGAACCTGGGCACCCCGGAGGAGCCCGAGTGGGGTGAGTTCGCGGGGGTGACCTTCTCGGCCGACCGCCGCACGATGTACGTCAACTGCTACACCCCGGGCACGACCTTCGCGGTGACCGGACCCTGGCGCCACTGAGCCCCGCCGCTCCGCGGCCTGCTCCGCCCGCCTCGGCCGGAGCGGGCCGTCCGCGCCGACGCCCCCGTACGGCCTCAGGACCGTCGTGAGCTGAGCGCGCAGGCCAGCGCGGTCGCCCCCGCGGCGGCCGCGGCGGTCAGGGCGAGCGGCAGCAGGGGCAGCGTCACGGTGCCCGTGTGCGAGCCGCCGACCAGGTCGGACACGGCGGCGTTCGCGGGCGACACCTGGACCACCAGCACCAGGAGCGAGGCGACCGCGGTGGCCTGGATGCCCCAGCCGTTGCTGAGCAGCAGCGGACGGCTGAACAGCACGCCGACCACCACGCCCAGCAGGGCGCAGATGAGCGCCGCGAGCAGCCCGGCGGACGTCGCGTCGAGGCGTGAGATGTCGATCCGCTGATCGGAGGTCTTCGGATCGCTGATCAGGGCGACGAACAGCGCTCCCGCGACGCCGAGCACGGCCGCCGCGGACAGCCCGGTGAGCACGGCGCCGAGGTGGACCCGGGCCGGGCTCGTCGCCGCGGCGGAGCAGTTGCGCGCCGCGGGCGGCTCGTTGCTGACGCACACGCGCACCAGCCAGGCCGCGATGGGGAGCAGTGCGCCCGCGGCGTACCCGAAGGAGTCGAGGATCGGCTGGCCCGCCGCCACGCCGATGCCCATGAACGCCGCGTACAGGACGATCGGCGGCACCCAGCGCTGCGAGCGGGCCAGCAGCGCCGCCTGATAGCGCAGCAGCGCGGGCAGCCGCCGCCCGGCCGCCGCCCCGGCTCCGGCCGGCCGCGGCCGGGGCCGCCGCTCCGGGGCGCCGGGGACGGCCCGGCCCTGGGCGGGCGCGGGCGTCACCGTGCGGATGTGCCAGGGCGGCCGGGCGGTGAGGAGCGCGCGCAGCAACGCGTCGGAGTGGGCGGCGGCGACCGTCAGCCGGACGGCGGGCGCGGCCCCGCCCGGGCCCGGCTCGCCGGCCGGGTCCCCCGGCAGGCCGTCCGGCAGCGAGACCCCCGGCGGACCCTCCACCTCGACGCATACGCGCGCCTCGGCGGCCCGGCCGGTCGGTGCGGCGCTCGGGAGGGGGGCGGCGGGCGTGCCCGGCGCCCGGACGAGCCGGGTGTCCACGACGTGGAGGACCTCGTCGGCGGCGTCGGCCAGGCGGCGTGGGTCGTGGTCGACGAAGACGACCGCGGCGCCGTCGGCGACGCGGTCGGTGACCGCCTGGTCCAGGACGGCGCGGGCGGCCTGGTCGAGACCGGTCCAGGCCTCGTCGAGGACGAGGAGGTCCGGGGCGGCCAGGAGGGCCTGGACCACGGCGACCTTCTGGCTGGTGCCCTTGGAGAGCTCGGCGAGCGGGATGCGCGCGTGGCCGCCCGCGTCGAAGCGCTCCAGCCACTCCTCGGCCCCGCGCGCCGCCACGGCGCCGCTGAGGCCGTGGAGGCGGCCGAGGTGGGTGAGGTAGCCGAGGGCGGTGAAGGGCAGCTCCGCGGGGAAGCGCTCGGGGACGTACGCGGTGCACGGGCGGCCGGTGATCCGGCCGGTGGTGGGTGCGTCGATGCCGGCGAGCAGCCGCAGGAGGGTGGACTTGCCGCTGCCGTTGCTCCCCACCACCCGGATCAGCGAGCCCGGCCGTACCTCGAGGTCGACGCCGTGCAGCACCCATGGCCCGCGCAGGCCGTAACGGCGGCCAACTTCATGCAGCATCATGCCGGTTGAGCCTATGCGGTCGCGGCCGTTCTGGGGGCACGTCGGCCCGGGTGGCACACTGGGGCCCGTGACCAGCGCCGACACCAGCCCCGACACCAGCCCCGGCCTCTCTTCCGACACCGGCTCCGCCCGCACCAGCCCGTTCCGGCACTCGGAGACCGACCGGGACGCCGCGCCGCAGTTCGTGCTGCCCCTGGTGGTGCACATCGAGAAGGCCGCGCCCCCGGCCCGTACGGACGCCCTGGAGACGGCGGCGCGCGCCGTGCTCGTGCTGCTGTCGGACGAGCGGGCGACGGCGCCGGACGGCGAGTGGACGGAGGCCGTGCGGAGCTGGCAGGACGCCCGGATCCGCAAGGTCGTACGGCGGGCGCGGGGCGCGGAGTGGCGGCGGGCCGAGGCGCTGCCGGGCATCACGCTCGGCGGCCCGGCGGCCGAGGGCGGCGCGGCGGCGGCCGAGGTGCGGGTGTTCCCCCCGGTGCCGCTCGACGGGTGGCCGAAGGACCTGGCCAAGCTCCAGGTCTCGGGCACCGACCTGGACGACCCCGAGCCGCCGCCCGTGCCGGATCCCGCCACGCCGGTGCTGTGGCTGAACCCGGAGATCGCCATGTCGGCGGGCAAGGCCATGGCGCAGGCCGGGCACGGCGCGCAGCTCGCGTGGTGGGAGCTGGACGACGCGGCCCGCATGGCCTGGCAGGCGGCCGGCTTCCCGCTGTCGGTGCGCACCCCGTCGGCGGACCACTGGGCCCGGCTGGTCGCGAGCGGTCTGCCGGTGGTGCGCGACGCAGGGTACACCGAGATCGCGCCCGGCTCGTGCACGGTCGTCGCCGACCACCCGGCCCTGCGCGGGCCCGGCCGCGCCTGACGGCCCTGTTCGCCCTCGCCTACCGGCCGCCGGCGCTCCGTCGGCGGATCGCCCGGGTCACGACCGGCGGGAGCACATCGGCCGCCAGCCTGCGGACCGGGCCGCGGCGGCGCGGCGCGGACGGCGCGGAACGGTCCGGCGTCGGGCACCGCGCGCCGGGCTCCACCTCAGTGCGCCCGGCCTCGCGGGGCTCCTCGGCGTACCGGGAGCGGGGCGCGGCCGGGTTGGGCGGGCGACCCGAGAAGCGCAGCACCCGCTGTCCGGCGATCTCCTGCACGCTCAGGTGCGTCCCGGCCCGCCACTCCTCGTCGGCGATCAGCTCCTCCTGGAGCGGCTCGGGGTCACCCCAGGCGCCGTACAGCTTCTGGGTGCTCAGACACACCGGCCGCAATCCGCGCAGGAACACCGCCTCCCAGGTGGCGGCCGCCACGCCCGGGATGTGCTCGGAGCGGAAGTCGTCCAGGGCCACCACCCCGGTCGGCACCATCGCCGTGCGGGCGGCGTCGATGTCGCCCGCCACGTGCTCGTACAGATGCGCGGCGTCGACGTGGACGAAGCGGCAGCTGTCGGGGGCGACATGGCGCGGGACGAGCGAGGTGGGGCCCTGGACGACGTCCGGGGCTGTTGCCGTCATGGTGCTGTCCTCGGTCGGTCGCTTGCGGTGGGGGGTGACCGGCCGCCACGCTGGCAGCGGCAGGCAACGCCGCGTCGTCCCCACTGTGAGCGTTCTGTGACCGAAGACCCGTCAGAAACGAAGGACCGCCGCGATGCGCTCGTGCGCGGCCAGGGAGTCGTCCGGGACGAAGGCGACCTCCGCGCCGGTGTCCAGCGCGGTCTCGATGATCTCGTCGACGATGTCCTCCAGCACCGCCGCGCCCAGCTCGGCGGGCGAGCCCTCCTCGGGGTCGACCGGGGTCAGATGCTCACCGGCGACCCTCACGGTCCGCTGGTAGTTCTCCTCGACGGCGAGCAGCTCGATCCGGCCTTCCTTGCTCACCTGCCAGACCTCCTCGAGACCGGCGGCGAAGGCGCGGCGCCCCTGCGCCATCCCGATGCGTTCGAGGACGCGCCCGGTGTGCCGCGCCGCCTGCTCCCGCAGGGCGGGCCGGAGCGCGTCGGCGAGCGCGCGGGCGGGGCCGTGCTGGAGCCCGCCCTTGACGACCCTGCTGTCGGCCGCCTTGGCCGCCGAGCCGACCTCCTCCAGGAGGCTCAGCGCGGGGGCGAGCCCGACCAGGTAGAGCGGGAGCGGGTCGGTGGTCAGCAGGGCGTCCAGGGCGGTGTCGACCTGCCGCAGATAGGTCCGGGTGCCCTCGTCGTCGTACGGGCCGGGGACGTCGCCGACCCGCTCCTTGCGCTCGACGTCCTCGTTGTCCATCGGCTCGGGCTCCAGCGGGAAGCCCGCGGCGCGCTCCTCCACCAGGTTGCCGTCGCTGCCGCGCCACAGCGTCGTACGGTCCACGGCGACCGCCAGCACCCAGTAGGGGCGAGTCCGCTCCCGCGCCGCGACCAGGTTGCGGGTCAGGAAGGTGTCGCTGAAGACGACGCGCTCGGGGGCGGCCCTCGGCAGGGACCACACCTCGTTCTCGTCCTTCGCCGCGCAGATCACGAGCGAGTCCAGGGCGTAGCGCAGGTCCACATCGGCCAGGGCCCGGTCGAGCTGCCCGCTGATGTCGTAGCGGGCCTCGCGCGGGACGTCGGGGTCCGCCTCCAGCCGGCGCTTGGCCTCGGCGATCAGGTTGCGCAGCCGCACGGTGTCCGCCGGGCGGTAGGGCTCGCGGCGGTGGGTCGGCAGGGTGATGGTGACCGCGGGGTAGGGACGCCTGGCGCGGAGGGCGGTCAGCGTGCGGGATGTCAGTCCGGTGGTACGCATCCGTTGCCTCTCACCTCTTGACGTGTTTATCCAGCATCGCCCAGGACCGGCGGCGGCGCATCGCGGGGCGGCGGCCGATCAATGCGGGGCCCGTGTGAAGAGACGGTAATTCTTCAGTGATACTGGTGAGCCGTACTGTCTCCGGGGGCGCGACCCGTGAGGGGGGCTTGAAGACCTTGAAGGCTTTGAAAGCGTTAAGGCCGAGGAACGCCTACGGCGTGACGGGCCCCATGGGCGCGCTGATCGTCGTGGCCGTCGTCGTCGCCGTGTTATTGGCCGTCCTGCCGTCGGGCGGTGAGGCGGACGACGGTTCGCCCGAGGGGAAGGCCCCGGTGGCCGGCTCCTCCCCCGTGCCGGACGGGGAGACCCCCGGCACCAAGAAGAAGAAGGACAAGTACGCCGACTGGGACGGCAAGGTCAAGGTGCTCGGGGACGGCTCGACCTCGTACACCGGGCCGCAGCCCAACCAGCTCAAGATCAAGAAGCTGAAACCCGGCGAGAAACCACCGCAGTTCGTGGTCTTCTCCTGGGACGGGGCGCTGGAGAACGGCGACCATCTCTTCTCCCACTTCCGCGACGTGGCCAAGGAGAGCGGCGCCACCATGACGTTCTTCCTGAGCGGCATGTATCTGCTGCCCAAGTCGAAGAGCGGCCTGTACCAGCCGCCGCAGCACAACCGGGGCTCGGCCGCGATCTCGTACCCGACCGACGAGCACATACGGGAGACGCTGGAGCAGCTGAGCGGGGCGTGGCAGGAGGGCAATGAGATCGGCTCCCACTTCAACGGCCACTTCTGCGGCGCCAAGGGCGGCGAGGACTGGAGCACCGAGGAGTGGAAGAGCGAGACCGAGCAGGCCTACTCGTTCGTGAAGAACTGGAAGACCAACACCGGCTTCACGGACGTCGCCCCGCTGCCCTTCGACTACGACGTCGAGCTGGTGGGCGGCCGGGCGCCGTGCCTGGAGGGACAGAAGAACCTCATCCCGGCCATCAAGTCGATGGGCTGGCGGTACGACGCGAGCTCGCCCGGCGACTTCCAGATCTGGCCGTCGAAGAAGGACGGGATCTGGAACTTCCCGCTTCAGCTGGTGCCCTACCCGGAGAGCGAGAAGCAGGTCCTCTCGATGGACTTCAACTTCCTCTACCACCAGTCGGGCGACACCACTGAGGGCGACCCGGCCAGGTACCCGGAGTGGGAGCGGCTGACCCGCGAGGGCTATATGAACGGCTTCGAGCGCGTCTACAACGGCAGCCGGGCGCCGCTGTTCATCGGCAACCACTTCGAGACCTGGAACGGCGGCATCTATATGCAGGCCATCGAGGACGTGATGCGGAACGTGTGCCCCCGCAAGGGCGTCGAGTGCGTCTCGTTCAAGCAGCTCGCCGACTGGCTGGACGCCCAGGACCCGAAGGTCCTGGACAAGCTCCGCACGCTGGATCCGGCTCAGACGCCCGACTGGTCCACCTTCACGAAGACGAAGTGACGGCCTTCATATAGCGCGTCCAGATGTCGACGGCGTAGGTGGATCCGGCGCCCGGAGTGGTGGTGCCGGCGGGATCGGAGGTCCCGGGAACCCCGCCGGTACCGACGGTGCCGTCGGTGCTCCCGGTGCCGGATCCGCCCAGCCCGTCCAGCGGCAGCAGCTCCTGGGTCTTCGGATCCAGCCGCGACAGCGAGACGGCCGTCGACATCTCCTTCGTATAACCCACGAACCACGACGAGGTGTTGTCCTGCTCGGTACCCGCCTTGCCCGCCACATCAGGGCCGATCACCGAGGCCGTCCGCGCGGTCCCGCTCTGCGCCGCACCGTGCAGCGCCTCGTTCACCTGCGCCGCCACCTCCTGGCTGAACGGCCGGGTCGCGGCCTGCTTTTCGAGGGGCACCTGCTCGCCGCGGTGGGTGAGCCCGGTGACCGAGTACGGCGGGGTGTGCTTGCCGCCGGCCGCGAACGTCCCGTAAGCGCTGGCCATGCGGATGGAGCTGGGGGTGGCCGTGCCGAGCGAGAAGGCGGGCACCCGGTCGCCGAAGCTGCTGGGCAGAAGCCCCGCGTCGACGGACGCCTTGCGCACCCGGTCCAGGCCCACGTCCATGCCGAGCTGCATCATCGGGGTGTTGATCGACTCCTCGATGGACTGACGCAGTGTCACCTGCCCCCACGAGCGGTGCCCGTCGTTCGTACCGCGCACGATCTGGCCGTTGCGGTCCCAGTACGGGCCCTCGGGCGTGCGCACGGCCACCTTGTCGTTGCCGTCGTAGAGGCTGGTCGGGGACACCGGGGTGCGCGCCCCGTCGCGTTCGAGCTGTACGCCGTCGCGCAGGGCCGCGGCGTAGACGAAGGGCGTGAAGGACGTGCCGGCCGGGACATTCGAGGCGTTGGCGTCGTTGAAGCCCTGTTCGAGATAGCCGGGGCCGCCGTAGAGCGCGGCGATACGGCCGTCCGTGGTGACGGACGCGGCGCCGATCCGTACGTACCGGTCCTCCTTGCGCGACTTCGGGTCGAGGCCGTCGCGCATCTTGTCCACCGACTTGGCGAGCTCGTTCACCTTCGACTTATCGAAGGTGGTGTGTATCTGATAGCCACCCAGGTCGAAATCGGCGTCGGAGATATCGGTGTGGGAGGCCACATACGCCTTCGCCGTCTCCACCAGATACCCGACCTGGCCGGTCAGCCCCTCCGCTTTCGGCGGCGCCTTGGGCTCCGGGAATTTCGTGTACTTGGCGCGCTCGGCCTTGGAGAGCCTGCCGATGTCCACCATCCGGTCCAGGATCCATTTCCAGCGCTCCTCCGCCCGGCGGTGGTTCTTGGCACCGAGCGTGGGGTCGAAGGTCCCGGCACCCTTGAGCAGGGAGGCCAGCATGGCGCCCTCGCTCACATTGAGCTTGGAGACGTCCTTGCCGTAATAGGCGTAGGCGGCCCGCTGGATGCCATAGGTGCCGCGGCCGAACCAGCTGGTGTTGAGATATCTCTCGAGGATCTCCTCCTTGTCCATCCGGTCGTCCAGCTTGATGGCCATGAACATCTCGGTGAGCTTGCGGGAGAAGGTCTGCTCCTGATTCAGATAGGCGTTCTTCACATACTGCTGAGTGATGGTGGAACCGCCCTGGGTCTCACCGCCCGTCACCATCCGGGTCAGGGCGCGCATCAAACCGCTGGGCGAGACGCCGCTGTCGGAGTAGAAGCTGGCGTTCTCGGCGGCGAGCACCGCCCACTGCACCTTCTCCGGCACCTTGTCGAGCGGGACCTCCTGGCGGTTGACCGGGCCCGTGCGGGCCATTTCCGAACCGTCGGCCCAGTAGTAGACGTTGTCCTGCTGGGTCGCGAAGTCGTTGAGGTCTTCCGGGATGTCGGTCTGGAGATACAGAAAGCTCAGCACGCCGGTCAGCCCGCCGACACAGAACAGGAAGAGCATGGCCAGCTGCCGCCACGAGGGCAGCCAGCGCAAGGGGCCGCTTCTGCCCGCGCGGGGATAGTCCAGCCGGATACGGCGGACGGCCCAGCGGCGCAGCGCCCACCCCTGGAAGGCCACCGGCGCACTGCCGCTCGCCGCCCTGCCGCGCGGCGCTCTTCGCGGTGGTGCCTCGCGGCGGTGTCTTCCCCCGGCGTTGTTGCTGCCCTGCACGTGTCCCCCACGATCCGCGCGCGGGGCGCGGCCAAAGGTCTGATGGTCCGTCCCCCCGAAGACGGTCCGACCCTATGATGCTTTCCGAACATCTGTCGCCTCAGAGCGCCAAAAGTTTGTAACAGTAATGACATTCCGCGACGTGCGTCACGTACGACACGCCACAAAAGGGGACTTTGGCCGACCGTCGATCTCCGCTTGTCCGGGACGCGGCACACCGTGAACGCCCGAAGCTCAAATGAACCTCTGAACCGCACCGCTCCTGGGTTCGTCCTTTCCCAGCGGGGTCATCACCCCAGACGAGGGGACGGACGAGGAGGGGGAAGCCATGAGGCGCCTCGGAACCGGCATTGGATGGCGCCCGGAGATCGCCGATGACATCGAGCGACTGCCGGGCATTGACTGGGTGGAGGTCGTGGCGGAGAACATCTGCCCCGGCCACCTCCCCGACGCGCTGCTGCGGCTGCGGGAGCGGGGGACGACGATCGTCCCGCACGGCGTCTCGCTCGGCCTCGGCGGCGCGGAGCGACCGGACACGGCACGGCTCACCGCGCTCGCCGAGCGGGCGGAGGCGCTGGGCTCGCCACTGGTCACGGAACACATCGCGTTCGTACGGGCGGGGGGCCCGCGAACCGCCTCACCGGCGGCCGAGGCCGGGCATCTGCTGCCGGTGCCGCGCACCCGCGACGCGCTGGACGTGCTGTGCGAGAACGTCCGCATCGCGCAGGAGTCGCTGCCGGTGCCGCTCGCGCTGGAGAACATCGCGGCGCTGATCTCCTGGCCGGGCGAGGAGTTGACGGAGGGGCAGTTCCTCGCGGAGCTGGTGGAGCGGACGGGCGTACGGCTGTTGATCGACGTGGCCAATCTGCACACCAACCACGTCAACCGGGGCGAGGACCCGGCGGCGGCCCTGGACGCGCTCCCGACCTCGGCCATCGCGTATGTCCATGTCGCGGGCGGGGTCGAGCGGGACGGGGTGTGGCACGACAGCCACGCCCACCCGGTGACCCAGCCGGTGCTCGATGTGCTCGCCGAGCTGTGCGCCCGTACGGCGCCGCCCGGCGTGCTGCTGGAGCGCGACGACAACTTCCCCGCGACCGGGGAGCTCGCGGCCGAACTCGACGCGATACGCGGCGTGGTGGCCAAGGGGGTCCGGAACACTTCCGAGGCGGCCGCCGTAACCGCCCCGGCCGGCTCGACCGCCGCGACCGCCCCGGCCGGCTCGGTGACCGGGCCGGAGGCCGTGGAGGAGGCCGTGGAGGGCGCCCGGGGGCGGCTCGCGCTCGCGCAGGCGTCCCTGCTGTCCTCGCTGGTCGCGGGCACCCCCGCGCCGGAGGGGTTCGACCGGCGGCGGCTGGGGGTGCAGAGCCGGGCGCTGGTGGCCAAGCGGGCCGATGTGGTCGGGAAGGTCGCCCCCGAGCTGCCGCGGATCCTGGGCACGGGCTATCGCCCCGCGTTCCTGGACTACGCCCTGGGCCGCCCGATGACCGCCGGCTACCGGCGCGACGCCCTGGCGTTCGCCGAGCACCTGCTGGCCGCCGAGCGGCCGGAGGACCCCGCGGCGCGGCGGCAGTTGACGCAGTGGTGGCAGGAGCGGTCGGGGCCCGCTCCGGTACGGCCCGGCCCCGCGGCGCGCCTGGCACGGGCCGCCCGACTCGCGCTGCTCGGAAGGTGAGGAACATGAACACGGAACTGGTGTATCTGGCGGTCGCGGTGTCGTCGGCGGCGCTCATCACGGGCACGGTGCGCTCCCGGAGCGGGGCCGGCACGAAGGGGGACAACCGGGCGCACGACCTTCTGGAGGCCGCCTTCCTGGAGGCCGGCCCGGGCCGGGTGGCCGACACGGTGATCTGCGAGATGTACACCGACGGGCGGCTTGCGGTGGGCGGCCCCGGGGTGGTCTCGGTGCGGCAGGCGGTGGCCCGCAACCCGGTGGAGGAGGCGCTGCTTGAGGTGCACGCCCGAGCGCCGCACGGCGGACTCACCCTGCTGCGCTCGGAGTTGATGCGCCACCGGGCGGTGCAGTCGATCGGCGACCGGCTCGCGCAACGCGGGCTGATGGTGCGGCCGGAGAAGATGCGCTTCTGGCGGTGGATGGCCGCCCTCCAGACGCTCGCCTGCGTCGCGGGCGTGTTCCTGGGCATCTGGGCCTCCACAGGAGAGGAGTACGACGGCGGGCTGCCGTTCATCTTCAAGATCTTCCCGGCGCTGTTCGCCGGGTTCCTGACCGCCGTGATCTGCGCCGCCTCGAACAGGAAGCGGATCACGGTGTCCGGGAGGCGGGCGCTGGCGTCGTTCCGGCGGAACCTCGCGTACGCCTCGACCGAGTCGAGGGATGGCACCCGGGTGGCGTCCGTGGCCGAGACGGTCGCGCTGGCGGGGGTGGGCGCGCTGGCCGCCGACGAGCTGCTGCGGCACCACCTGTTGGAGGCGGAGCGCGTCCAGGCCGCCGCGGCGGCCTCGTCCTCCGGCTCCTCGGGGTCCTCGAACTCCGCCTCCTCCAACTCCTCGGGGTCGACGTCCTGCGGGAGCTCCGGCGGCTCGTGGTGCGGCGGCGGCTCCGGGGGCGGCGGTTCGAGCTGCGGCAGCTCCAGCTGTGGCGGAGGGGGCGGCGGCGGTGGCGGCTCCAGCTGCGGCGGCGGTTCCAGCTGCGGGGGCGGGGGCGGCTCCAGCTGCGGCGGGGGTGGCGGCTGCGGGGGCGGCTGACCGGCCGCGTCGTATCCCGGTGGCGGTGGCGAGGCGTGGCGGGCGTCCGCCACCACCGCGTTCATCTGATGAAATGTCTGGCGGAAGGCGGGGCGGGTCGAGTACAAATCGGCCATGTTCTGGCTGTTGTTCCTGCTCATCGCCTGTGCCGCGGCCGTCGTCTCCAGCGCCCGGCTGTGCTCGGCCGCCGTCGCCGCCGCCCGGGAGCCCGAGGGCGCCGGGGCCGGCCGCCGGCTGAGCCTGTACGAGGTGGCGTTCCTGTCAGGCGGTCCGCAGCGCGTCGGCGATCTCGCCCTGGTGGCGATGGACCGTCAGCGCCGGCTGCTGCTCGCGCACACCGGCTGGGTCACGGTGGTGGACCCGGAGGGCCGGAACGAGCTGGAGCGCTCCGTCATCGCCGCGATAGGCCCGCGGGGCCAGTCGCCCGTCCCTCCGGTGCGGGCCGCGCTCGCCGCCGCGGCCCCGGTCCGGGCGCTCGCCGACCGGCTGGTGGCCGCCGGGCTCGCGGTGCCCGCGGCGGCGCGTACGAACGTGGCGGCCGCGGTCCGTCAGGTGTGGGCGGCCACCGGGCTGGTCCTGCTCATGGGGGTGGCCGCGCTGCTGATCGTGCCACCCGACTCGGGGCGGGGACAGGCGGCGGCGTGGTTCGCGCTCCCGCTGCTGCTGACGCTCGGCTGCCTGGCGATAGCCCACGCCGAGGTGCATCCGTACACCCGGTGGGCGTCGCCCGCCGGGCAGCGGCTGCTGGGCCGGATCGAGGCGCCCCGGCCCCGGCCCGCCCGGCCCGCCCGACGCGTCGGCGGACAGAGCGGTGACGGCGACGGTGACGGCGATGGCCGCGGCGACGGTGACGGCCGGGGCGGCGGTGACGGCCGGGGCGGCGGTGAACACGCGATGCTCGTCGCGCTCGCGCTGCACGGCGCGTCCGCCCTCCCCGACCCCGAGCTGCGTTCGGCCTTCAAAGCGCATTGGGGTCATTGACCCCGACACCTCGGCGCGGTGCTTTACATGGCCGGCCGCCGGGCCAAGTATCCCTTTCGTCACGGAATGACAAGTGACAGGTCGTCGCGGAACGACAAGCGGAACGCGAACGCACTACGAGGGGACGGCCCGTGGGAGCAGTACCGCTGAACGGCGTCCTCCGGCCGCTGTCCCTGGCCCTGGCCATGGCCGCCCTGTTCGCCGCCCCGGCGCCCGCCGCCACCGCCGCCGCGGCAACCGGCGCCGCCACGGCCGCCTCCCTCCCCGGCACCGCCGCCGAGGACCGGGGCGTGGCGCTCGCCGCCCGGCGCGCCGCCGCCCGCGGCGTCGACTTCGGCAGCTGCCCGCTCGACGAGGAACTGCCCGACGCGGCCCGCTGCGGCACCGTCAAGGTGCCCCTGGACTACGCGCACCCCCGCGCCACCCAGCTGTCCCTCACCGTCAGCCGGATCCGCGCCACCGGCCCCAGGTCGAGCCGCCAGGGCGCGCTGCTCTACAACCCGGGCGGGCCCGGCGCCTCAGGCCTGGGGTTCCCCGCGTACGCCAGTGTGGCCGCGTTCCGCAAAGCCGCCGCGGCGTACGACTTCGTCGGCTACGCCCCGCGCGGCGTGGACCGCTCGAGGCCGCTGTCCTGCCAGGACCCGGCCGCCTTCGCCAAGGCGCCGACGAACTTCCCCGTCCACCCCTCCGCGGCCTTCAAGCGGAAGATCGTCAAGCGGGCGCGGGCCTACGCCCGCGGCTGCGCCCGCAGCACGGGCCGCGCGCTGCGCCACTACACGACCCTCAACAACGCCCGCGACCTCGATGTGCTGCGCGCCGCCCTCGGCGAGAAGCGGCTCAACTTCGTGGGCGCCTCCTACGGCACGTACTTCGGCGCCGTCTACGCCACGCTCTTCCCCCGGCATGTGCGCCGCATGGTCTTCGACAGCGTGGTCGACCCCGACCCGCGGCAGATCTGGTACCGCAGCAATCTGAAGCAGTCGCTGGCCTTCGAGCGGCGCTGGCGGGACTGGCGGCGCTGGGTCGCCCGGTACGACGAGGTCTACCACCTCGGCGACACCTCGGCGAAGGTGCTCGCCTCCTACAACAAGGCCCGGCGGCGGCTGGCGCGCCACCCGGCGGGCGGGCAGGTGGGCACCGCGCAGCTCCAGGACGCGTATCAGCGGACCGTCTACAACGACGCCTACTGGGACCCGAGCGCGCACGCGCTGGCCGCGTATCTCGGCGGCGACCCCGAGCCCCTGGTGACGCTGGCCGCGCCCGACCCGGCCGCGGCGGTGTCCGAGGAGAACGGCAACGCCGTCTACACGGCCGTGCAGTGCAACGACGCGCCCTGGCCGCGCCGCTGGGCCCGCTGGAACCGCGACAACACCGCGCTGGCCCGCCGCGCGCCCTTCGAGACCTGGGACAACGCGGCGATGAACCTGCCGTGCGCCTACTGGTCCGCACCGCACCGGCGGCCGCTGACGGTGGGCCCCCGGGGCGGCGCGGGACGCGGGACGCTGCCGCCGGTACTGCTGCTGGCCGCCGAGCGGGACGCGGCCACCCCGTACGAGGGCGCCAAGGAGCTGCGGCGGCGGCTGCCGGGCTCGTCGCTGGTCACCGAGCGGAAGGCGGGCACCCACGGGCTGTGGGGCGGCCCCAACGCCTGCGTCAACCGCCACGTCGACACGTACCTGCTGACCGGGCGGACGCCGGGCCGCTCAGCCTCCTGCGCCTCGCGCGCGCTGCCCGAGCCCACCGTCTGGTCGGCGCCCGGTCCCGGAGCAGAACCGGAACCGGAAACGGAACCGGCCGCGGGCGCGGCGTACGGATGACGGCGGCGCAGGGGTGGCCGTGGGCGGTCCCGGTCAGGCCAGCCCGGCGACCAGCTCGGACACCGGCTTGCGCCGCCCGGTGAAGAACGGCACCTCCTCGCGCACGTGCCGGCGCGCCTCGGAGCCGCGCAGATGGCGCATGAGGTCGACGATGCGGTGCAGCTCGTCGGCCTCGAAGGCGAGGATCCACTCGTAGTCGCCGAGCGAGAAGGACGCGACCGTGTTGGCCCGCACGTCCGGGTAGCCACGCGCCATCTTGCCGTGGTCGGCGAGCAGCGCGCGGCGCTCCTCGTCGGGCAGCAGATACCACTCGTAGGACCGGACGAAGGGGTACACGCTGACGTAGTCGCGGGGGTTCTCGTCGGCCAGGAACGCCGGGATGTGCGAGCGGTTGAACTCGGCGGGGCGGTGCAGCGCCATGTTCGACCAGACCGGCTCGAGGGCCCGGCCCAGCCTGGTGCGGCGGAAGAGGTTGTACGCCTCCTGAAGGGCGTCGGAGGTCTCCGCGTGCCACCAGAGCATGATGTCCGCGTCCGCGCGCAGCCCGGAGACGTCGTAGGTGCCGCGCACGGTGACGTCCTTCGCGGCGAGCTGCGCGAACAGCTCCTCGACCTCGTCTGCGTAGCCGGTGCGGTCCTCCGGCAGGAGGTCGCGCAGCTTGAACACCGACCACAGGGTGTAGCGGATGACCTCGTTGAGGTCCTTGGCCTTCTTGCCGGCGTTGGGAACCTTGCCGGACGGGCCGGTCTCGGGAGCGGATGCAGCAGTCATGGTCCCTATTCTCGCTCTCCGCGCCCGGCGCCCCGCGCCTGGGTGGCGGCTAGCCGGTGTCCGGCGGGGCAGGAGCCCGCCGCAGGCGTCAAGATCCGCTGGACAGGGCCTAAACGGCCTCGGGTGAGTCCGGGCGGCGTCGCGTGGCCAGCAGCTCCAGCAGTTCGTCGGCGGCGGTGCGGGCGCTGGCGACGCAGGCCGGGATCCCCACGCCGTCGTACACCGCGCCGCACACCCGCAGCGCCGGGAGCTTCGCGACCTCCGCGCGGATGCGGGCCACGCGGTCGAGGTGGCCCACGGGGTACTGCGGCAGCCCGCCCTCCCAGCGGTTCACCCGGGTGGCGACCGGGCGCGCGGCCAGGCCGATGGCCTCGCCGAGGTCGGCGAGCGACAGCCCTACCAGATCGTCGTCGTCGCGGCTCAGGTCCGCCTCGTCGGCAAACCGCCCGATCGAGGTACGCAGCACGAAGAGTTCGGGGTCGGCCTTCCCCAGCCAGCCCCATTTGCGGCTGGAGAAGGTGGCGGCCTTGATGGTGTGGCCCTCGACGGGCGGCACGAGGAATCCGCTGCCCGGGACGATCCCTTCCACGTCGGCGCGGCGGAAGGCCATGGTGATCAACGCCATGGAGGCGTAGTCCACGCCGGCCAGCTCGGCGGAGGCCGCCGGGGAGTCGGCGGCGAGCAGCCGGGACGCGACCGGTGCGGGGGCGGCGAGCACGACGGCGTCGGCCTCCAGCGTCTCGCCGCGGCCGGTGACGACCGTCCAGCGGGCCGCCCGGCCCTCCCCCGCGCCATCGCGACCGGCAGCGGCGGCGGTCGGGCGCAGCTCGCGCACGGGCTCGCCGGTGCGGATCTCGCCGCCCGCGGCGCGCACCGCGTCGGCGACGGCGAGCGGGAGCCGCCCGATCCCGCCGTCGATGCCGGTGAACACCGGGCCGGGCTGCGCCGCCGCGGCCCGCGCGGCGAGCGCCTGCGCGCCCTCGGTCAGCGAGCCGTGGGTGCGGGCCGCCTCGAAGAGCGTGGGGACCGCCGCCCGCATGGACGTCCGGTACACATCGCCCGCGTACACCCCGCCCAGCAGCGGCTCGACCAGCCGGTCCACGACCTCCCGGCCCAGCCGCTCCGCGACGAACTCGCCGAGGGCGACGTCCTCGCCCAGCTCCGGCCGCGGCAGCCCGGGCTCCGCGGCGATCCGGGCGAGCCCTTCCTCCGAGATCACCCCGGAGGCGGCCAGCGGGGCGAGGTCCCCGGGCACGCCCATCACATGGCCCTTGGGCATCGGGCGCAGCCCGCCGCGGGTCCACAGCGAGGCGGTGGCGGTCGCGGGCGGCTGGAGCCGGTCGCCGAGCCCGGCCGCGCGCGCCAGGTCCACGCCCTCGGGGCGGCGCGCGAGCATCGACTCGGCGCCGAGGTCCACGGGGACGCCCGCGATCTCGCCCGCGTACAGCTTGCCGCCGAGCCGGCCGGTCGCCTCCAGGACGGTCACCCGGGCCCCGCCGGCCAGCAGGCGGTGGGCGGCCGCGAGCCCGGAGATGCCGCCGCCGACGACCACGACATGGCCCGTGGGGCCGTTCGCTGCGCTCATTTCCCTGCCTCCCGCTCAGTCTCGGCGCGCTCCGACGCACGAGCCTTCCTCGTCACCGCTCGCTCCTCCGTCGCCGCGCGGCTCCTCAGTCCAGCCCGCGCAGCACCCCAAGACACGCACCCCTCCACCCGCTCAGTCCCGGCGCGCTCCAACGCACGAGCTTCCCTCGTCACCGCTCGCTCCTCCGTCGCCGCGCGGCTCCTCAGTCCAGCCCGCGCAGCGCCCCAAGACACGCTCATGTTGCCACTCTCTCAGACGCCCGTCGGCCGCCTGGCGCCCAGGCCATGGGGTCGGTGGGCGGAGGCCGTGCGCAGGTCGGCCTCGACGCGGGCCGCGGCGGCGCGCAGCGGCGGCAGGAGGGTGCGCACGGTGTCCTCCGGGGTGCCCCGGCCCGCGTGCACCGCGAGGTTGAGCGCGGCCGCCACCCGCCCCTCCGCGTCCCGTACGGGCACGGCGAGGGAGCGCAGCCCCTCCTCCAACTCCTCGTCGACCAGGGCGTATCCGCTCTCCGCCACGCCCTCCAGGACACGTGCGAGCCCGGGTGCGGAGGTGAGGGTGTGCCGGGTCAGCGGGCGCGGGTCGAGGGCGGCGAAATACGCGGCGCGCGCGTCCGGGTCCAGGCCCGCCAGCAGCACCCGGCCCAGGGAGGTGGCGTAGGCGGGGAAGCGGGTGCCGATGGTGATGTTGACGCTCATGATGCGGACGGTCGGCACGCGCTCGACGTACCGGATGTCGTCGCCGTCGAGGACGGCCAGGGACGCCGACTCGTGGACGGCGCCGACCAGTTCGCGCATATGGGGGCGCGCGATGTCGGTGAAGCCGAGCCCGGCGAGCGGGGCGTGGCCGAGCTCCAGGACGCGGGGGGTGGGGCGGAAGAGGCGCTCCCCGTCGGTCTCGGCGTAGCCGAGCTCCAGGAGGGTGAGGAGCGAGCGGCGGGCGGTGGCGCGCGCCAGGCCGGTGGCCTCGGCGACGGCGGTGAGGGTCACGCCCTGGCGGAGCCCCGAACGGGCCGGGAGCCCCGGACCGGGCTCGGGCCCCGGACCGGGCGGGGCCGCCGAGCCCAGCGCGCGCAGCACGGCCAGCCCGCGGGCCAGCGACTGGAGAAAGCCCGCCCCCATCTCCCGCTTGGCCAGCCGGGCCGGGTCCTCGCCGACAACGCCGCCCCCGGCCGGGGGCGGCTCGGCGCCCGGCCCGCCCGCGGCTGGGGCGGCCAGCGCCGCCTCCATCGCGGGGACCAGGTCGCGCAGGGGGGCGAGCGCGGTCCGGCCCAGGGACGCGATGTCGTGGCGGCTGGTGTGGCTGACCACGTTCACCGCGCAGACGATCCGGCCCGCCGGGTCCCGCAGCGGCACGGACACCGCCACCAGCCCCGGCTCGATCAGCTGGTCGTCCGGTGCCCAGCCGCCGCGGCCCGCGGCCTCCACGCGCCGCGCGAAGTCGCCGGGGTCCGGGGTCCCGGGGCCCGGGGCCCCATCCCGCTCCGGCCGGGGCGGGACGGCGGGGAAGGAGGCGTCCAGCGGGTCGGCGGCGCGGCGGGCGCGCCAGGCGGCCCAGGTCGCCTCGTCCCACTGGGTGGCGAAGAGGGCCCCGGGGGCGCAGCGTTCGGCGGGGAGGAGGTCGCCGATGCGGAAGGCGAGGGACATGGTGCGGCGCCGGGTGACCTGGACGACGAAGCGCACCCCGGCTCCGTCCGGGACGGCGACCGAGACCGACTCGTCGAGCGCGTCCGCCAGCCGCCCGGCGAACGGAAGGAGCGCGTCCGGCAGGCCGCTCGCGTTCAGGTAGGCGTTGCCCAGCTCCATCAGCCGGGTCGCCAGGCTCACCTCGCGCCCGTCCAGCCGTACATATCCGAGCTGTTCGAGCGTGCCGAGCACGCGGTCGACGACGGAGCGGGCGAGCCCCGTGGCGCGCACCAGGTCGCCGGGGCGGACCGCGGTTCCCGCGCCGTGCGCGGACAGCGCGGACAGGGCGGCCAGCTCGCGCAGCACGGCGAGGCCGCGCTCGAGAGGCCCGACCGAACCATTGACAGGCGGTGAGGCCGCCCTGAGACTCATCACCACCAGATTATGAACCATCCTTCACCAGGCGAACAGCCCGCCAGGCGAACAAGGCTGGGCGAACGGGCAAGAGGGGACAATCGGATGCGCACGACCGTCGGCATCGTCGGCGGCGGCCCCGCCGGACTGCTGCTCGCCCGCCTCCTGCACCGCGCCGGAGTCGACTGCGTGGTGCTGGAGAGCCGCGACCGCGGTTATGTCGAGGCGCGTCAGCGGGCCGGGATCCTGGAGCAGGGCACGGTGGACGCGCTGCGGGCGTGCGGCGCGGGCGCCCGGATGGACCGGGAGGGGCTGCTCCACCACGGCATCGAGCTGCGCTTCGAGGGCCGCGCCCACCGCGTCGACTTCCGCGCCCTGACCGGCGGGCGGTCGGTGATGGTGTACGCCCAGACGGAGGTGGTCAAGGACCTGATCGCGCTCCAGCTCACCGACGGGCCGCCGCTGCTGTTCGGGGCCGAGGTGCTCGCCATCGAGGGTCCCGACTCCGCCGCGCCCGCGATCCGCTTCCGCCACGAGGACCGCGAACAGACGCTCCACTGCGACTTCGTGGCGGGCTGCGACGGCTTCCACGGCGTGGCCCGCCGCGCGGTCCCGGCCCGCCTCACCACGGTGTACGAGCGCGTCTACCCGTACTCCTGGCTCGGCGTCCTGGCCGATGTGGCGCCGTCCTGCGAGGAGCTGATCTACGCCCGCCACCGGCGCGGCTTCGCCCTGCACAGCATGCGCTCCCCGCTCGTCTCCCGGCTCTACCTCCAGGTGGCGGCCGACACCGACCCGGCCGGCTGGTCCGACGAGCGGATATGGGACGAGCTGTCCGCCCGCTTCGCCGTCGACGGCGACTGGGCCCTGGAGCGCGGCCCGATCACCGCGAAGTCGGTCACCCCGATGCGCAGCTTCGTCCAGGAGCCGATGCGCCACGGCCGGCTGTTCCTCGCGGGCGACGCCGCGCACATCGTGCCGCCCACCGGCGCCAAGGGGCTCAACCTGGCCGTCACCGATGTGATCACCCTGGCCCGCGCCCTGACCCTGCACCACGAGACCGGCTCCACCGAACTGCTCGACGGCTACTCCGAGACCTGTCTGCGCCGGGTGTGGCAGGCCGAGCGCTTCTCGTACTTCATGACCGACACCCTCCATCCGCACCCGGACCGCTCCCCGTTCGAGGAGCGGCTGCGCCTCGCCCAGCTGGAGCGGATCGCCGACTCGCCGACCGCGTCGGCCGAACTCGCCGAGAACTACGTCGGCCTCCCGCTCATATGACCGCGCCCAGGGCCCTGGAGGGGCGCCCCCTCGACGGCCGCCGCTCGGTCGCGGGCCGGGTGCTCGCCGTGCTGGACGCCTTCGACGCGACGCACCGCTCGCTGTCGCTGACCGCGCTCGCCCGCCGCGCCGGGCTGCCGCTGGCCACCGCGCACCGCCTGGTCGCCGCGCTCACCGGCTGGGGCGCCCTGGAGCGGGACGCGGCGGGCGCCTACCACATCGGGCTACGGCTGTGGGAGGTGGCGACCCTGTCGCCGCGCGGGGCCGCCCCAGCACGCGGGCCGCGCGGGGAGGTGGTGGCCTCACTGTCCGTCGTCGTCCCGGGCGCCAAGGGGCGGGCGCCGACAACGCTGATCCCGGCCGACGCACGGGATCTCCCGTACCGCTCCTGGGCAGTGAGCGGGGTGAGCCCACGCACTGGCACGCCCCGAACGGTCTTGGGCGCACTGGTCCCCGGCGTACTCGACCCCGGGGCAGCGACACGGATCCTGTCCAAGGCCCCGTCGCGAAGGCTTCCGCCCGGTGAAAGGGTGCGGCCGCACCCCTTGCCGCGGCGTGACTGAGCCCACAGGCTGTGGGGCACCACGCGCCTCGCATCGCATCGCTTTTCACACCTCGCACCTCGCGCCACCGACGCCGGACCGTCCGTGAACCGCCGCGCCCAGAGGGGGACATGAGGACATGCCCGAAGCGACCGAACCGACCACCGCCCAGGAGCCGGAGGCCGCGTCCGGAGGCTGGAAGCCGTACCACACCCTGTGGGCCATGCTGCTCGGCGGCTGGCTCTTCTCGTACGCGGACCGCACCATCACCGGCCCGGTCGTCACCTGGCTCATCGACAACGACCACGGGATGCTGGGCTCCGCCAGCCATCCGCACGCGCTCGGCGGGCTGATCGGCAGCCTCTTCTTCGCGGGCTACATGCTGACGCAGTTCCCCGGCGGCTATCTCGGGGACCGCTTCGGGCACCGTGCGATGCTCGCCGTCTCGCTGCTGTGGGCGGGCGTGGCGACCCTCGCCAGCGGGATGGTCACCGGCCTGATCGCGTTTGTGGTGCTGCGCGTGCTGACCGGTCTTGGCGAGGGCGTCTTCTACTCCAACGACCGCACGCTGATCGCCCAGCGGACCCCGCCGGCCAAGGCCGGTCTCGGCATGGGCGTGGCGATCACGGGGCTGTCCATCGGGCTGACGATCGCGACCATCAGCGCCCCGTATCTGATCGACTGGGGCGCGGACGTGTTCGGCCACGAGGACGCCTGGCGGATGCCGTTCCTGGTCCTGGGCGGCGCGACGCTGGTGTTCGGCGTCGTCTCGGCGGCCTATCTGCGGCGCATCGGCGGCCCGCTGCGGGCGGGCGGCTCGGCGCTGCGGCTCCTGGGCATCTCGGCCGTGCTGTGCGCCGCCGTGATGGCCGTGTATCTGATCGCCGACGGGGCGGGGCTGCCGACCTGGGGCGTGGCCGTCCTGGAGTGTGTCCTGGCGTTCGTCCTCATCGGGGCGATCTTCGCCCGGCGGGGCTCACGGCTGGGCGCGGTCTCCCGCAACCGCAACGCGCTGCTGCTGAGCTTCGCCTTCATCGCGGTCATGTGGAACCTGTGGTTCTTCAGCTTCTGGTCGGTCTCGATCGTCGCCGACGCCGCCCACAGCTCCTTCCAGAACGCCGCGCTGGTCGCCACCTTCAACGCGGGCGCGGGCATCCTCGGCTTCCCCGCCGGCGGCTGGCTCTCGGACCGGGCGAAGGACCGGGGCTGGGGGCGACGGCCGCTGCTGGTCGCGTTCACCGTGGTCCAGGGGGTGCTGGTGCTGGTCTTCGGCGCCTATCTCCAGGCCGACGAGACGCCCTCGCTGCTGGTGATGTCGGTGCTCCTGTTCGTCACCAGCCTGTTCTTCAACGCCCTCCAGCCGATGGCGCACGCGCTGCTGAACGACGTGGTCGACCCGGCCGAACGCGGGGCGGCCTTCGGGATGTTCAACCTCGTCGGCGAGATCGGCGCGGTGATCAGCCCGGCGCTCAGCGGCACCCTCTTCGACCACTACAAGAGCTGGACGCAGGCCGTCTACATCGACGGCGCGCTGATGCTCGCCAGCGCCGTGCTGTACTACCTGATCCGCGAGGAGGTCCGGCGACCGTAGCGCGCGCCCCTCACCAGCCGTCGGCGTCGCCCTCCGCGTCCTCCGCGTCCTCCGCGTCGTCCTCGTCGCTCTCGTTCACCTCGTACAGCACCTCCAGCACGTCCCGGACCCGCCCGGCCACATGGCGGGGGCAGCTCCAGGCGCCGGGGGCGAACGGCTCGTCGGGGGCCTCGAAGTCCCCGGGCGCGCAGAGGTGGTTCAGATGGGCGCCGATCAGCGTGTCCCGGTACCCCACCACCCCGTACCCGCGGCTCGCCAGGCGCTCCAGGCCCTCCCAGGGGTGCCCGCCCGGGTGCGGGCACGGCTCGTCCAGGGGGGCGAGATCGACGCGCTCGAAGATCTCCTGAAGGACGCCGAGCACGGATCTCGGTATGTCGATGACCATCCCGTCCACCGCCCAGCAGGCGAGCAGCAGCAGAACGGCCCGCTCGCGCTCGTCGCCGTCGCCGTCGCCCGCCGCCCAGCGGCGGGCGGCCCACAGCGCGGCGTTCTGCACCAGCTCGTCGTGTTCGGTGACCCAGGACTGGCGGTAGGTGGTGGTGAGGGTGTCGATATCGAGCCGCCCGTCGGGGAGCAGGTACTCCGCGTCGAGGTGGGCGGTGTCGCGGGTGCCGAAGAGCTTGCCGCGCCCGGCCAGCAGCCGGTCCAGCGCCTCGCGGGCGAGCCCGGCGAGGAAGGCCGGGCACAGCCAGCCCTCCAGGGGGGTGTGCCACCCCTCGATCCCGCCCCGCCACTGGTAGACGCCCCGCCCGCCGGTGCTGAGCAGATGGACGCCGACGGTGGCCAGGGCGGCCGGGTCGTCGCCGGTCCGGGGGTGCTCGCCGTCCCGGTGTGCGCAGGGCTCGTCGCCGAGCGCGGGCAGGACGGCCTCCAGGGCCTGGATCATCTCGTCCAGCACCCACTTGCCGCGGATCCGGCCGCTCACCGCGTACCCGCAGGCGGCGTGCAGGATGACGACGAGCCCGGCGCGGCCGTCGCCCTCGGGGTGGTCGCGCAGGGCGGCGGCGTGGTCGGAGAGCTCGTACGCGGGGTCCACGTTGGGGTAGTCCCACAGGATGGACCGCAGGTGCTGGGCCTTGCGCGCGTCGATGAGGGGCAGCCTTGGCGGGATGTCGGCCACCGCGCCGGGGTCGATGACATCGATGGCCACCCGCGCGTATCCGGCGATGTTGCGCGGGCACAGCCACTGTTCCTTGGTGGCCGTGTCGCGCCACTGCTCGTCCTCGGCCTCGCTCCGGCCGTTGCGCAGCAGCGGCAGCAGGTGCGCCAGACCGTCCTGGCGCTCGCCCAGGTCGTCCTCGTACGGGTGCCACCGGTGGCCGCAGGGGCGCTCGCGCAGGGCGGTGTCGGCGGCGTCGAGGGCCACCAGGGCGGCGCCCTCGACGCCGTCCCCGGTGAGCCAGCCGGTGTGTTCGGCCGTCATCAGCAGGCCGAGCGTCCACAGGTAGGCGTGTTCACCGGTGGGCTCGGCGGTCAGCCGCTCGGCACAGCCGCGGACGAGCCGGTCGGCCTCGTCTTTGGAGCGGCCTTCGCGGACGGCGTCCCACTGGTCGGCCAGTTCCCGGACGCGGTCGGCGGTGATGGCAGGGAAGTCCCTCATGGTCTCCCAGACGATGAGGGACCCCGTGCGGGTTCCGGCTACTGAGGGCGCAGGCTCAGCGGGCGGTGCGGGTGTGGACGTACTCCACCAGGCGGGTCAGGGCGTCGGGGTCGGTGCTGGGCAGCACGCCGTGGCCGAGGTTGAAGACATGGCCCTCCAGGCCCCGGGCCGCTTCCAGCACCTCGTCGGTCTTGGCCTCGACGGCCTGGCGCGGGGCGAAGAGCACGGCCGGGTCGAGGTTGCCCTGAAGCGCCTTGCCGGGGCCGACCCGCCGGGCCGCCTCGTCCAGCGGCACCCGCCAGTCCACGCCGACGACGTCCGCGCCCGCCTCGCCGAGCAGCCCCAGCAGCTCGCCGGTGCCGACGCCGTAGTGGATGCGCGGCACCCCGTATCCGGCCACGGCGTCGAAGACCTTCGTGGAGGCGGGCATCACGCGGGCCCGGTAGTCCGCGGGGGACAGGGCGCCGACCCAGGAGTCGAAGAGCTGGACGGCGGAGGCGCCCGCCTCGATCTGCACCTTCAGGAAGACGGCGGCGATGTCGGCGAGCCGGTCGAGCAGTTCGGCCCACAGCTCGGGGTCGCCGTACATGAGCGCCTTGGTGCGCTCGTGGTTGCGCGAGGGGCCGCCCTCGATGAGATAGCTGGCGAGCGTGAAGGGCGCGCCGGCGAAGCCGATCAGCGGGGTGGCGCCGAGCTCCCCGGTGAGCATCCCGACCGCCTCGGTGACGTACTTCACATCGTCCGGGTCCAGCGGGCGCAGCCGGTCCAGGTCCGCACGGGTACGGATGGGGTCCGCGATGACCGGGCCGACGCCGGGCTTGATGTCGAGGTCGATCCCGATGGCCTTCAGCGGGACCACGATGTCGCTGAAATAAACGGCCGCGTCCACATGGTGGCGGCGAACCGGCTGCAGCGTGATCTCGGTGATCAGGTCCGGCCGCGTACAGGAATCGAGCATCGCGATGCCCTCGCGGACCTTGTGGTACTCCGGCAGCGAGCGGCCGGCCTGCCGCATGAACCACACCGGAGTGTGCGAAACCGGCTCACGTCGGCAGGCGCGCAGGAAGGCCGAGTCGGCTGTGGCGCTCGCCGCGGTGCGGCCCGTCTGCTGCTGGCCCGAGGGCCCCTCGTTGGCGCTCATGACCCAAATCTTCGCACGGGCCGAACGAGTGACCCGCCAACCCGGGTGTTCTTCCCCGGTTGAGGCCCCCGATGCGCCTAGTCTTCCGAGCATGGCAGCGGTTCAAGGACACCTCTCGAACGGTGCTGACGGCGCCGAGAGCGCCGACGGGGCGGACGCGGCGGGCGGGGAAGGGGCCCCGGCCGCCTTCCGGCATGCCGTGGCCGGGCTGTGCGCCGTGCGGCCGCGGCCCGAGGTGGAGCTCTCCCCGACGCCGCCGCCGCGGCGGCTGGCCCCGTTCTCGTACGCGCTCGAGGCGGCGGTCACGGCGAGCCCGGCGAACGCCGTCGACGATGACGACGAGGAGCTGGCCGAGGGGAGGCTGATCCTGCTGCACGACCCGGCCGGGCACGACTCCTGGCACGGTACGTTCCGCCTGGTCACCCTGGTCCACGCGGACCTGGAGCCGGAGATGGCGGCGGATCCGCTGCTGCCCGAGGTGTGCTGGTCGTGGCTGACCGGCGCGCTGGAGGCGCGCGGGGTCTCGTACCGGCAGCCCAGCGGCACGGTGACCCGGGCGAGCTCGCACTACTTCGGCGGGATAGGGGAGCGCGAGCCCTCGACCCGGATCGAGATCCGCGCCTCCTGGACCCCGGCCGAGCGGCCGGCGGCGGAGCCGGGGCGGACGGAGCACCGCCGTCCTGACCGGGGCGGCGCCCCGGGCGACGGGGCGGCCGGGGCACCCGACACCGCGGCGCACCTGGCGGCCTGGTGCGATCTGCTGTGCCAGATCGCGGGCCTGCCGCCGGCCGGGGCCGCCGAGGCGGGCGTCGTATCGCTCCCGCAGCGGCGCGGCCCTCAGCCGCGTTAGGCCCCGCCTCCCCGATCCCCGCGGGCCCGCGACGCCTGGCACGCGCCCCCGCGCTGCGTTGTCGGGCCCGCCCGAGTAGGCCCGCCCCAGCCTTCGGCCGGGCGGGGGTACCTCCCGACCGAAGGCTGGGGGCACCCCCGGAGGGCGACCCTCCGCCTTGCGATCGCACGCGCCCCCAGCTACCGCTGGCGGGGGCACCTCCCCGCGGTAGCTGGGGGCGTCACCGTCGCAGGGATCGGGGAGGCGGGACCTAGCACTCGCTGATCAGGCTTGATCGATCAGTCGTCCTAATTGCCCGAATTGTTACTCACCAAATCGTGATCATTCCCTAAAGCCGGGCCGTATCGGTGCCGAAGGACGTGGTGACCCGTCCCACCACTTCCCCCAGGAGGCCTGGTGTCTGTTCTCCTCGAGCAACCTTCCAGCCTGGTCGCCTACCGCCCGAACAAGCCGACGGCCATGGTCGTCGTCGCCGACCCCCGCGTACGTTCCACCGTCACCCGTCACCTGTGGGCCCTCGGGGTGCGCGACGTCATCGAGGCGTCGTCCGTCGCGGAGGCCCGTCCCCGGATCGCCAACCCGCGCGACATCTGCGTCGCCGACGTCCACCTCCCCGACGGCTCCGGCCTCACGCTGCTGTCCGAGACCCGCGCCGCGGGCTGGCCGAACGGCCTGGCCCTCTCCGCGGCCGACGACATCGGTGCCGTCCGCAACGCCCTGGCCGGTGGCGTCAAGGGCTACGTCGTCACCGGCACCCGCACCAACCTGGGCATCCCGGGCCGCCCCGGCGCCGCCCCCCTCGGCGCCGCCGCCCGGATGCACCGCCGCCCGCCGGGCGCCCCCGGACACCCGGGCGGCTACCGCGAGCTGTCGGGACGCGAGGTCGAGGTGCTGCGGCTGGTTGCGGAGGGCCAGTCCAACAAGGCCATCGGCGTCTCGATGGGCCTGTCGGCGCTCACCGTCAAGAGCCACCTCGCCCGCATCGCCCGCAAACTGGGCACCGGCGACCGGGCCGGCATGGTCGCGGTCGCGCTGCGCACCGGGATCATCCACTGAGCCACCCCACCCGTCCCCTCGAACCCCCCGCAGGGCCCCGCACGGGGCCCCCGTAAGCCGCACACCAGCCCCCTACGAGCCGCGTCAGACCTTCCGCACACCACCCGCACCACCCCTGGCTCCCGCCCAGGCGCACACCGTCCACCCAACGCCCGGCGCCCGCCGACGGAACGTTCCGTCGGCGGGCGCCATGCGTACCCGGTACGCACAGCTACCCTTGACAGGTGACCGACGCCCAAGAGACCGCAGCAGAGACGACACTGCGAACCACCGGGGGCGCTCCCCCGGACGACCTCCCCTCGGCGCCGGTCCCCTTGCTGGAGCCGCGTGAGGGCATCCCGCCCGTCACCGCCGACCCGGACGCGCTCGCCGAGGTCGTCGCCGCGTTCGCGGCGGGCCGCGGCCCGGTCGCCGTGGACGCCGAGCGCGCGTCCGGGTACCGCTACGGGCAGCGGGCCTATCTGGTCCAGCTGCGCCGCTCCGGCGCGGGGACCGCCCTGATCGACCCCGTCGGCTGCCCCGACCTGTCCGGCCTGGGCGACGCGATCGCCGACGCCGAATGGGTGCTGCACGCCGCCACCCAGGACCTGCCATGCCTGCGGGACATAGGCATGCTGCCCGGCCGCCTCTTCGACACCGAACTGGCGGGCCGGCTGGCCGGGTTCGCCCGGGTGGGCCTGGGCGCCATGGTCGAGAACATCCTCGGATACGCCCTGGAGAAGGGCCACTCCGCCGTCGACTGGTCCACCCGCCCGCTGCCCGATCCGTGGCTGCACTACGCCGCGCTCGACGTCGAGCTGCTGGTCGACCTGCGCGACGCGCTGGAGGAGGAGCTGGCGCGGCAGGGCAAGCTGGACTGGGCGCACCAGGAGTTCGCCGCCATCGCCGCGGCCCCGCCCGCCCCGCCCCGCAAGGACCCCTGGCGGCGTACGTCGGGGATGCACAAGGTCCGGCGGCGCCGGCAGATGGCCGTGGTGCGCGAGCTGTGGACCGCCCGGGACAAGATCGCGCAGCGCCGTGACGTCTCACCGGGCAAGGTGCTGGGCGACGCGGCCATCATCGAGGCCGCGCTGACCCTGCCGACGACCGTGCGCGCCCTGGGCGCGCTGAGCGGCTTCGGCCACCGCATGGGCCGCCGTCAGCTGGAGCAGTGGCAGGCCGCGGTGGACCGGGCGCGGGCCCTGCCGGAGTCCGAGCTCCCCCAGCCGGGCCAGCCGGTGGCCGGCCCGCCGCCCCCGCGCGCCTGGGCCGACAAGGACCCGGCCGCGGCGGCCCGCCTTTCAGCGGCTCGTACGGCGGTGACCGCGCTGGCCGAGCAGCTGAACCTGCCTCAGGAGAACCTGATCGCCCCGGACACGGTCCGGCGGCTGTGCTGGGAGCCCCCGGCCGAGCTGACCGCCGAGTCCGTCAAGGCCGTCCTGCACGGCTACGGCGCCCGGCCCTGGCAGATCGAGCAGACCACCCCGATCCTGCTGACGGCTCTGGGCACGGCGGCGTGACATGACGCGCCCCCCTTTAAGGCTCGGTTCGGACGGGAAGGCGAATTCCCGGGTGTGACCTTCACCCCTCCCGGAGCGGGGACTGGGCACCGTGGTTACTCATAAGTAGCATGAGGGTGTGGAGGCACGCCCCTTGCCGGGCGTGCCCGCAGCAGTGCCATCCCGCGCACCTGGAGGAGAGCCAACGTGCCTCGTACCGCTAGGGACGTCGTCTTCGTCGACGGCGTCCGGACCCCGTTCGGCAAGGCGGGTCCCAAGGGCATCTACCACGAGACCCGCGCCGACGACCTGGTCGTCAAGTGCATCCGGGAGCTGCTGCGCCGCAACCCGGACCTGCCGCCGGAGCGCATCGACGAGGTGGCCGTCGCCGCGACCACGCAGATCGGCGACCAGGGCCTGACCATCGGCCGCACCGCGGGCATCCTGGCCGGGCTGCCCCAGTCCGTGCCCGGCTACGCCATCGACCGGATGTGCGCCGGCGCGATGACCGCCGTGACGACGACCGCGGGCTCCATCGCCTTCGGCGCGTACGACGTGGTCGTCGCGGCCGGGGTGGAGCACATGGGCCGCCACCCGATGGGCGAGGGCGTCGACCCGAACCCGCGGTTCGTCTCGGAGAAGCTCGTCGACGAGTCGGCCCTGTTCATGGGCATGACCGCGGAGAACCTCCACGACCGGCTGCCGCACATCTCCAAGCAGCGCGCCGACGAGTTCGCGGTGCGCAGCCAGGAGAAGGCCGCCAAGGCCTACGCCAACGGCAAGATCCAGCAGGACCTGGTGCCGATCTCGGTACGGCGCACCAGCCCGGACGGCGGTGAGCTGGGCTGGGGCCTGGCGACCGCCGACGAGCCGATGCGCCCCGGCACCACGCTGGAGGGCCTGGCCGCCCTGAAGACCCCGTTCCGCCCGCATGGCCGGGTCACCGCGGGCAACTCCGCGGGGCTCAACGACGGCGCGACCGCCTCGCTGGTCGCCGCCGAGGACGTGGCCCGGGAACTGGGCCTGCCGGTGAAGATGCGGCTGGTCGGCTACGCCTTCGCGGGCGTCGAGCCGGAGGTGATGGGCTACGGCCCGGTCCCGGCGACCAAGAAGGCCCTCGCCAAGGCGGGGCTGACGATCGAGGACATCGGCCTCTTCGAGATCAACGAGGCCTTCGCCGTGCAGGTGCTGTCCTTCCTGGACCACTACGGCATCGACGACGACGATCCGCGCGTCAACCAGTACGGCGGCGCGATCGCCTTCGGGCACCCGCTCGCCTCCTCCGGGGTGCGGCTGATGACGCAGCTGGCCCGGCAGTTCGAGGAGCAGCCCGAGGTCCGCTACGGCATCACCACCATGTGCATCGGCTTCGGCATGGGCGGCACCGTGATCTGGGAGAACCCGCACTTCGAGGGGAACAAGTGAGCGGCGTGACCACTACCGAAGAGCTTCTCAAGGGCGCGGCCGAGCTGTTCCCGGACGAGGTCGTGACGCAGGCGCACGTCCGCCATCTGGACCTGCCCGGTGGCGCTGGCCGCTTCGCCCTCATCACACTCGACAACGGCCTGGACCACACCAAGCCCACCACCTTCGGCCCCGCCTCGCTGGCGAATCTGAACGCCGCGCTCGACCAGGTCGAGAAGGAGGCCGCCGAGGGCGCGATCGTCGGCGTCGGCGTGACCGGCAAGCCGTTCATCTTCGCCGTCGGCGCCGACCTCAAGGGCGTGGAGCTGCTGAAGCAGCATGCGGACGCGCTGGCCATCGGCAAGGGCGGCCACGACGTCTTCAAGCGGCTGGCGGGCCTCGCCGTGCCCACCTTCGCGTACTACAACGGCGCGGCGATGGGCGGCGGCGTCGAGGTCGGCCTGCACTGCACGTACCGCACGGTCTCGGCCGCGCTGCCCGCCTTCTCCCTCCCCGAGGTCTTCCTGGGCCTGGTCCCCGGCTGGGGCGGCTGCACCCTGCTGCCCAACCTGATCGGCGCGGACCGCGCGGTCACGGTGATCATCGAGAACTCGCTCAACCAGAACCGGCAGCTCAAGGGCAAGCAGGTCTACGAGCTCGGGATCGCCGACGCGATCTTCGAGGGCGCGGACTTCCTGGAGCAGTCGCTGCTGTGGACCGCGTCCGTGCTGAGCGGCCAGACCAAGGTCGTACGTCCCGAGGTGGACCGCGGCGAGGGCTGGGACGCGGCCGTCGCCCGCGGCCGGGCCATCGCCGACAGCAAGGTACACGGGGCGGCCCCGGCCGCGTACCGGGCGCTGGACATCATCGCCGCCGCCAAGAACGGCGATCTCGGCCAGGGCTTCGACGCCGAGGACGGTGCCCTCGCCGACCTCATCATGGGCGGCGAGCTGCGCAGCGGCATCTACGCCTTCAACCTGGTCCAGAAGCGCGCCAAGCGCCCGGCCGGCGCCCCGGACAAGTCCCTGGCCCGCCCGGTCACCAAGGTCGGCGTGGTCGGCGCGGGCCTGATGGCCTCGCAGCTGGCGCTGCTGTTCGCGCGCCGCCTGGAGGTGCCGGTCGTGCTGACCGACATCGACCAGGAGCGCGTCGACAAGGGCGTGGGCTACGTCCATGACGAGATCGACAAGCTGCTGCTCAAGGGCCGCGTCAACCAGGACAAGGCCAACCGCCTCAAGGCCGCGGTGACCGGCTCGCTCGACAAGGCCGAGGCCTTCTCGGACGCCGACTTCGTCATCGAGGCCGTCTTCGAGGAGATGGGCGTCAAGCAGCAGGTGTTCGCCGAGGTCGAGGCGGTCGTGCCGGAGCACGCCATCCTGGCCACCAACACCTCCTCGCTGTCGGTGAGCGAGATGGCGTCCAAGCTCCAGCACCCGGAGCGGGTCGTCGGCTTCCACTTCTTCAACCCCGTCGCGATCCTGCCGCTGCTGGAGATCGTCCGCGGCGAGAAGACCGACGACGCCTCGCTGGCCACCGCCTTCGGCGTGGCCAAGAAGCTCAAGAAGACGGCCGTCCTGGTCAAGGACGCCCCGGCGTTCGTCGTCAACCGGATCCTGACCCGCTTCATGGGCGAGATCCAGAACGTCATCGACGAGGGCACCCCGGTGGACGTCGCCGAGCGCGCCGTCGAGCCGCTGGGCCTGCCGATGTCGCCCCTGGTGCTGCTGGAGCTGGTCGGCCCGGCCATCGGTCTGCATGTCTCGGAGACCCTGCACCAGGCGTTCCCGGACCGCTTCACGGTCTCGGAGAACCTGCGGCGCGTGGTCGAGGCCGGCAAGCGCGGCTTCTACGTCCACGACTCCGGAAAGCCGGAGCTGGACCCGGAGGTCGCCGCGCTGCTCGAGCAGGGCGACTCGGTCCTCACCGAGGAGCAGGTGCGGGCGCGGGTGCTGGAGACGGTGGCGCAGGAGATCGGCCTCATGCTGGACGAGGGCGTCGTCGCCGAGGCGCAGGACATCGACCTGTGCCTGATCACCGGCGCGGGCTGGCCCTTCCACCTGGGCGGCATCACCCCGTACCTGGACCGCGAGGGCATCTCGGAGCGGGTGGTCGGCCAGCGCTTCCTGGCCCCGGGCCTGGCAAGCGTCCCCGCGTAGCGCGTTGTGTTCCGAGCGCCGGACGGGCCACTCGCCCGTCCGGCGCTCGCGTTCTCAATCGTCCGACTCGTCCATGTCGGCGGGCGCGGGAAGGCGTCTGCCCCGGCTGTCGGCGACCCTCAAGGCATCGCGCAGCGCTTCACACAACCGGTGTGCCAGATCACGGAGTTCCCCGGCACCCGCCTTCCGGTCAGCCAGCAGTTCACCCGCGTGGCCGAGCAGTTGGTTCCCCATGCCGAGCTGTACTGCTTCGATCTCGTCAGCCATGCGGGACAGATAGCCGTTGCCGCCCTCGTCCGACACGAGATGGCAGGGCTGGCCACTCGGACCGGACCACGGCAGCAGACGGGGGTGCGTGCTCACCGGATCGCCGCCAGCCTACTCCCCCGCGCGGTCCCTGTCCGCGACAGCAAGAACCCCCAGGGCCCGGCGTTGGTCTTCTCGCGGGACGGCTGGTCATCGTTCGTCTCCGCGGTCAAGCGCGGGGAGTTCGCCGCCACCTGACCCTTGCGGAGGGCAGATCGGACGCGGGTAGCGCTCGCCGACTGGCGCCGCCGTCATCAGGAGCGATCACGCACCAGCCATTACCGGCGACAAGCCGAGGCCCGCACATGAAGACCACGATGTGCCGGCGGAGTGCTAACCGCCCCAGCCGGTAGCGGCCACCACCTCACGGGCGATGTCCACGACGGGCCGCCCGTCCGTCACCACCCGCACAGTGTCGGCAGCTACCCGCTCATCCAAGAGCCGTGCCTTGCGGGCGCTCGCCTTCAGCTCCTGCTCCAGTTCCGAGCCGAGTTCCCGGCCCGCCAACCGCTCGCCGACGGTGGTGTCGGATGCGGTGAGGAGAACTCGCACGATCCGCACGCCTGCCCCCATGGCACGCTCAAACATGCCCGTCGTCTCGGGCAGCACACTCAGCGTGTTCGTATAGATCAGGCGGCGGTAACCGCGCTGGGCAAAGTTCCCCCATACGGCAGTCAGATTGCTCTCGGTGATCTCCGAGCGGTGCGGATCCCCGTCTGGGGCCGGATGCACCTGCCCCATGAAGTCACCCTCGATGACTGCGTGAGAGACCGCCACGGCTCGCAGCCGTGCCGAAACCTCCCAGGCCACCGTCGTCTTGCCGACACCGGCACGCCCTCCGATGAGCAGTATCTCCGCGTGATCCATGAAGGCAGCTTGCCAGCTCGCGACCACGTCACGCGATCCGATATCGCTCTACGCCCATGGCCGCAACGCCGATCTCCACTGCGTTTGACGTAGTAGTCGAGCCAGTCGACGCGGATCCCGCAGTACTTGCACAGGTGCTGCGCAGCAGCTTGGACGGCGCGGCCACATGCTCATCCACGGCTCCTTCCTGAACCGTGTAGGGAGGCGGCCATGGTCGGCCCGCAGGGGCGCCAGCCACAGCACCAGTCACCGACTCTACTCATACCTGGCCCGCCCAGAGGCGACGGCCGTCGGCCTGAATGTGCACCGTCGGCGAGTACTCCCGAAAGCCCCACGCGGAGGCGCCTTTCCCGGCCACGAAGGCCTTGGCCTGGAACGCCTGGGCGGGGACGACGGGGGCGGCGCAGCCGTCGAGAGGGCTGGTCCTGGTGGCGCCGGCCGGGACGGTGACTTCCTGTGCGGTGCCCCATGGCGCGGGGCAGTCGTGCGCGGCCCCGGCCTGGACGTAGCCGATCCTGACCTTCACCGTCGTCGCCCGGGGCGAGGAGTTGGTGAGCTGGACGACGAAAGACAGGGAGTCCTTGTCGAGGCGGGTGCAGGGCCGCCATGACACGGCGCCCACCGCGCGCGTCCGGCCGCAGCGGTGGTCGCCGCCTTTCAGCTCCGCCGCCTGCGCGGCGTCACCGCCGGGCGAACCATCGTCCTCCGAGGCGCCGCTGCGCAGTGCCATGGTGCCGGTGATCAAGCCGAGGGCGATCGCCGTCACCGCGGCGAATTGCCACCCTTTCCACTTCCGCCGTGGCTCCGCCGTAACGGCATACGTTTCGGGATCGGCGTGCGTGGCGGGGGCGACCGTGGCCGGGGCGAGGCTGGCGAGGACTTCGTCCCTCCAACCGGGACCGGCCGCCTCTTTCAGCCGCCGCGCGAGATCCGCGATCTCCATGCCGATTGTGGGCAATTCCCGAGCGCTGTGCGGCGCCTTCTGTGAAAGCGCCCGGGTGACGGCTTCGCAATCCTCCTGGCTGGGCAGCCGGTTCTTCTTGCTGCCGGGCAGCAATTGATCGCGGCCCTTGAGCCAGTACGACAGCAGAGGCAGATCGATTTTCTTCCGGCTCCGGCCAGCGCGCTCGAACTCCAGGCGCTCTTTTTCGAGTTCCGCGACAAGGCCCGCGCGGGTGGGGCGCCGCGCGGAGTCGGTCACCTGGCCGACGGTGGCCGCCCATGCGTCGAGGGCCTGGACCAGGGCGTGTGCCAAGTCCTTGAAGAGCCCGGTCCGTTCCACCATCAAACCCCCCGTAGTGAATACCATTCACCATATAACCCCGCTTCATCGCGGGCTAGTTGATGCCGTACCGCACCGCCTCCGGTTGCACTGCAACGCGAGAGACCCCAGGTCAGGACGGTGCACATGGCAGTGCAACGGGTCGCCCCGTTGCACCCCGGGCCCGCCCGGCCAAACCGGTGCACGGTGGTTTCCGGCGGCGCGGTCCGCACCGCCGGAACAGATCGGAACCGAAGGGACTCCACCATGTGCCGACGATGCAAGGGCGACGGGAAGTGCACCACCTGCGGCGGCTCCGGATTCCGGGGCGTATGGAAGTGCGACAGCTGCCGCGGCAGCGGTGACTGCAAGGCCTGCGACGGCCGCGGCTAGCCGATCCCACACGACCGAAATCCTGGAGCATTTCACGATGTCCAACGACGCACTTCTGGAAAAGCTCGTCCTCCGGACCGATGACGAAGACTACGAAACCCCGCTTCCCATCACCCTCATGGTGGGCGGAGTCATCATCACCGGCTCCATACTCCCCCGCGATGAATGGCTCAGGCAGCACATGAACCTGCTGTCCGAGAAGAGTTCGCTGACCGAATTCGCCAAGGACTTCGCCGCAGACATGCTGCGGCATGAGCCGGAGACCAGTCATATACATCTGACCTGGGCGCGGATCGTCACGGGTGGCCCCCACGTCCCCATCGATGAATACGGGCTTCTGCGGGTGCCGCTGTCCGAGGTGAATGCCTGGACGATCGGCGATCTGAACCCCATCGGATGAGCGGCTGACATGCGCAAACTAACGATCGCGGCCGGTGTCGTGCTGCTCATCGCCGCGACGATCGCGGCCGTCCATGCCTACCGGAGCGACACCTCGGCGGAGAAACCTCCGGCGCAGGAGCTGAGATACGAACCCGGCGGCCCGGTCCCGGCCGAGGCCGCCCGGGTCGCGCGGGACCTGGTGGCCGAGGACGAGAAGACACAGCGAGTGGCGCTCGCGCCCGAGTTGGAGCGGACCCTGCCCGAGGGACGGCTCACCGCCAGGAACGCCAAGCTCCCTCTGAAAGACGGCACCTGGCATGAGGAGGACGGCATCGCCAACGCCCAAGCCACCCTGGAGGAGCCGGGAAAGCCTGCGCAGCGGGTGCTGCTGGGATTCGCCCGCAGCGGCGGGGCCTGGCGGATCATCCTCGCGGAGGTCCTCCCATGAGCCTCGCCACCCGCTGCCGGGCCCTCGTCCCCTGCGCCGCCCTGATGCTCCTGCTCACCCTGCTCGGGGCGGTGCCCACCGCTACCGCCGAGCCGCGCAGTTGCGTCGGCGGCGGGCTCGGGCAGGTCAGCGACACCGAGACCGTCGCGAACTCCATGCCCGTCCTCTTCGTCCACGGCATCAACGCGGGCGCCGACACCTGGGACGGGCCGGGAGACGATCCGGAAGGCTGGTTCCCCCGGAAGGTCGCAAAGCTGCCCCACGTCACCGCGTGGACCTTCGACTACAAGCAGGCGCAGCCGGCCTGGGTGACGGACCGACGGATCGGTCCCGCCTTGGGGACCGCGATCGAATGTCTCGCCGACGCCTCCGGCTACAAGGTCATGGTGGTGGCCCACTCGATGGGCGGTCTGGCCACGCAATACGCGGTTTCACAGCCCAGTCGCAAACCCGGCGGCAGGATATGGCAGGAGGTGTCGGAGGTGATCACCATCGGCACGCCCTTCCGAGGCTCTCCCGTGGCCTCTTTCCTGGACGGACTTCCCGGTCCCCGAGGTTCACTACAGGAACTGGCCCTGAAACAGGTGGTCTCCGCCTGTTTCGGACTCGCCAAGGGCCTGGCCTCGACCATTTGCGAGACGGTTGAGGTGCTCCGCTCGCCGCAGGGCGTGGCTCTCAAGGAGAACTCGCCGGAAATCCGAAAGCTCCCGGCTTGGCCCGAGGAGCTGCCGGTCCGTGCCATGGCCGGGGACATCCGTCTGGGCCTCGAAATCATGAAACTGGGGTCGCGCTCCAAACCCGTCTCCATAGGGGACGGAGTGGTGCCGCTCTCCTCGGCGACCGCGTATGCCCACAAGTCCGGCGCGCCTCACGTGCTCACCTGCACGGACACCCTCATCTCGGTGCGAGCGGTGCTCTTCGGTGAGTGCAGTCACACCAGCGTCAAGACCGCGCCAGAAATCATGTCCGCGGTCATCGACCGGGCGAAGGCCCTCCAGCGGAAACAGGCGACACCCGAACTCGCCTACGCGACCGCCGACAGCGTCAATGTGTGGACCGACGGCAGAAGCAAGGCACTCGCCCCCATCCCCAGCGGATACCGCGTACGGCAGCTCACCTGGTCGTCCGACGGCACCTCCCTCGCCTGGCTGGCCGAGCGGGGCGAGGACGCGGGCCGGAAACTGTTTCTGGTGCGCCGGGTCCGTGGACAGCCTTTCGTCACGCCCCGCGTCCGTAGCTGGGACTGCTCCGGCTGCTCGACGATCGCCTTCCGCGAGGACGAACTGGTCTCCGACGGCGCGACGGACCCGAACCAGCCCATGCTGTGGAGCTACCCGCCCCGGGGCGGCGCGCGGCGGGCACTGCCCGTGACGGGCCTGCCCAGGCCCGACGAGTGCTTCAGCCCGACCTACTGCGGCCGCCTCGACCTCCTCGGCGCCGCACCCCGGGGTGAGCTGACCGTCTCGTACTTCGAGAACGGCGGTGGCAACTTCCCCGGAGTGGGCTCGTTCTACCAGGTCACCCGCGAGGGCAGGGCCCGGCCCGCCCAGTCGTTCTACGGCAGCGGGCTCGGGCCCGAGGTCGCGGCGGCCAGTCCGCGGCGGGACCGGCTCGCCGTGCCCTGGTACCAACACCTCAGCGCCTGCGCGGAGTACTCCAACGTCGCGCTCGTCGACCAGCGCAGCGGACGGGTGGACCGGCTGGACCTGCCCTCCCGGGACGGCAACCTGTGGATGGTCTCGGCCTGGTTCGACCGCGACGGCCAGGCGTACGCGGCCTTCCGTTCGGAGCCCGGCTGCGGCAGTGACGACCAGTACGCGTCGGACGGCCGGCGGATTCCCCGCTGGGGTGAGACGCGGGTGTACCGCGCCACGAACGTCCGGTGGGTCGAGACGCGGGAGAAGCGGCCCATCCTGGCGCGCGACGTCCATGCCTCGGGGAAGACGGCGTCTCTGCTCGGCACCCCGGCGGTCGAGGTGTCGGGCGGATACCACACGGGGACGCTGGTCGCACAGAACGCCGCGAACCGAGAGGTCGAAGTGGCGCGCGGGGTGCACGCCTTCGGGTGGCGGCCGGCGTCCTCGTGAGCCGGGAGGTGAGCCGCGCGGGCGGCGCGCCCTAATCCCCCACCCGCCCCCACGCGCGCAGGGCCAGCCCCGGCTCGTCCGTCTTCTGACGGGCCGCGAGCAGGGCGCCGTCGTCCGCGAGGGCGGCGAGGACGACCAGTCCCCGGCCGTCCAGCGCCAGCGCGGGCCGGCCCGTGCCCGGCTCGCCCGAGGGCGTCCACCAGACCCCCGCCGCCTCGTTCTCCGTCAGGTGCGCGGCGACGGCGAGCCGCCCGCTCTTGGCGTCGCGGTGGGCCAGCACCGTGCAGTCGTGGCCGTCCACGGTCGTACGGAGGGCCGCGACGGGCCCGGCGCCGGTCTCGCCGCCCAGGGGCGCCGCCTCGTCCGCCCCGGGCCGCCAGGCCAGCACCCCGCGCCCCTCCGCGTCGCGCCAGTAGTGCGTGACCGTGTCGCGGCCGGTGGCGAGCCCGGAGGCGGAGCCGGCCTCGGGGGCGGCGGGGATGTCGTCGGCGCGTTCGTAGGCGGCGCCGGGCTCGGGCTGGTGCCAGCGCAGCGCGCCGCGTTCGGCGGGCGCGAGCAGTTCGACGCGTCCTTCGGCGGTCGCGGTGGCGGACAGGCCGTCCAGCACATCGGCGCCCTTGAGGTCGGTCCACCCGCCCCACTTGCCCTTGGCGTCCTGGCGCCGCGCGCTCACCCCGCTCCCGGCGTTGCGCACGAAGACGTGCACGGCGCCCGAGGAGTCCACGGCCGCGGCCGGAGCGCCGGTCCGCTGTGCCTTGCGGCGGTCCTTGGGGTGCGGGGTGCCGAGCGAGTGCCAGGCCGTCAGGGGGCGGCCGGTCTGGAACTGCGTGGCGTGTACGACGTCCACGTCCGGGCCGTCGGCGCCGCCCTGACGGTGCCGCAGGCCCACGAGATGGACATAGCCGTCCGCGCCCTGGGTCACGGTCAGCGCGGTCAGGCCGGGCACCTTGATCAGCCGCGGCCCGGTCCACCGCGGGCCGCCGGGCCGCTCCTCGGTCCAGCGGGCGACGCCGCCCGCCACCGGCGCGTAGGCCGTGAGCCTGCCGTCCTTGCCGCGGAGCAACCGCAACGCCATGGCCCGCTGCAACCTTCCGTGACGTCGATCCCCCGGGTGGGCCCCGCGGGGCCGGCGCGCCAGATGTGCTGACGCGCCACCACCCATAGTAATTTGCCTGGCTGATGAAAGGCTTTGTTGTCGTGGACGCGGCGAATGTGATCGGTTCGGTGCCCGACGGCTGGTGGCGGGACCGGCGCGGCGCGGCCGAGCGGCTGCGGGACCGGCTCGCCACGCTCGCCGAGCGCGGGCTGGAGCCGCGCCCCGGCGTGCCGGAGTGGGCCGAACAGCCGCCCGTGGACCTCGTGCTCGTGGTCGAGGGCGCCGCACGCGACATCGCGCCCGTGCCGGGGGTGCGGGTGGCGTCGGCGCCGGGCAGCGGCGACGACCGGATCGTGGAGGTGGTGGCGGACCGCGAGCCGGGCCGGCCGTGCCTGGTGGTGACCGCCGACCGGGAGCTGCGGACGCGGGTGCGGGCGCTCGGGGCGGAGGTCACGGGCCCGCGCGCGGTCCGCCCCGCCGACTGAGCCGCCCGCCCGCCCCACGTACTCTTAGGCAAGCCTTGGCTAAGGGCAGATTTCGGCCCGGCGGGGCGAGAAGGCTTTGCGTACGGAAGAGAGAGACGGAAGAGAGAAGGCGAATGTCGGGAGTCGCGCGCCGTCGCGTCGGCTGGATAACCGCGGCGGCGTTGCTGCTCCTGGCCGCCGTGGCGCTCAGCCTCGCGGTCGGCAGCCGCCAGATCGCCCTCAGCGAGGTCTACGACGCCCTGGTGCACGGCGGCACCAGCGACAACGCCCAAGTCGTACGGGCCCTGCGGGTGCCGCGCACCGTCATCGGCATCATGGTCGGCGTCGCCCTCGCCGTGGCCGGCACCGTGCTCCAGGGGATCACCCGCAACCCGATCGCCGAGCCCGGGATCCTGGGCATCAGCCAGGGCGCCTCGCTGGGCGTGGTCTGTGCGATCGCGTTCTTCGGGGTGCACCCGCTGACCGGATATGTGTGGTTCGCGTTCGCGGGCGCGGCGCTCGCGGCGGTCTGCGCCTACGCGGTGGCCAGCAGCGGCCGCGGGGGCGCGTCCCCGGTCAAACTCGCCCTGGCCGGTGCCGCGATGAACGCCTTCATCGCCTCGGTGGTCTCCGCGATCGTCACCACCAACGCCCGGGTCCTGGACGAGTTCCGCTTCTGGGACGTGGGCTCGCTCAGCGGGCGGGACGCCACGATCGTCGGACAGACCTGGCCGTTCCTGGCCGCCGGGCTGCTGCTGGTGCTGGCCATGGCCCGCGGGCTCGACGCGCTGGCTCTCGGCGACGACGTCGCCCGGGGGCTCGGCCGCAATGTCGCGCTGCTGCGTATGACCGGCACCGTGGGGGCGACCGTGCTGACCGGCGTCGCGGTTGCCGCCGCCGGGCCCATCGCCTTCACCGGCCTGGCCGTTCCGCATATCGCCCGCGCCCTCGTCGGCACCGCCCACCGCTGGCTGCTGCCCATGGCCGCGCTGCTCGGCCCGGTGATGATCCTCACCTCGGACGTCATCGGCCGTATCGTCTTCCCGCCCTCGGAGGTGCCGGTGTCCGTGATGACCGCCCTGGCGGGCGTGCCGTTCCTGATCGCCCTGGTCCGCAGGAAGGCGGTGGCGGCAGCGTGAGCGTGTCTTGGCGCGCTGCGCGGGCTGGACTGAGGAGCCGCGCAGCGACGGAGGAGCGAGCAGTGACGAGGGAAGCCCGCGCGTCGGAGCGCGCCGGGACTGAGCGGGGGGAGGACGCGTGAGCTCCACCACCCGCACCGCCGGGTACCGCGTGGTCAGGGCCGGGCGGGGCAGCTTCCTCGTCCACCGCAGGGCCGTCGTGGCGGCCGTCGTCCTCGCCGCCGCGCTGGCCGCGGCCGTCGTGGCTTCGCTGTGCGTCGGCGAGTCGTTCGTCCCGCCCTCCGAAGTGGTCCGGGTGCTGCTGGGGCAGCCGAGCCCGGACGAGCTGGTGGTGGGCACCCTGCGGCTGCCGCGCCTGGTGACCGGGCTGCTGGTCGGCGTGGCCTTCGGGCTGTCCGGCGCGCTGATCCAGACCATGGCCCGCAACCCGCTCGCCAGCCCCGACGTCATCGGGGTGACGCACGGCGCGGGCGCCGCCACGGTCGCCGCCATGACCTTCGGCCTCACCTCGTACACCGCCCTGCCGTATGTGTCGATCGGCGGCGGTCTCGCGGCCGCCGCGCTGGTCTACGTCTTCGCCTGGCGCAAGGGGCTGAGCGCCTCCCGCTTCGTCCTCATCGGCATCGGCATCTCGGTGGCCCTGGGCTCGCTGTCCCGGCTGTTCCTCACCAAGGGCGACTATCTGGTGGCCCAGCAGGCCAAGGTCTGGCTCACCGGCTCGCTCAACGGCCGCGGTTACGACCAGGCCGCGCCGCTGGCGACCGTGCTGCTGCTCCTGGTGGTGCCGCTGCTGTGGGCGGCCCGCGCACGGCGCGGGGTGTCGCTGGACGACGACACGGCCACCGCGCTCGGCATCCGGCTGGACCGGGTCCGGCTGGGGCTGAGCGCCCTCGGGGTGGTGCTCGCGTCCGTCGCCACCGGCGCCGCGGGCCCGGTCGACTTCGTGGCGCTGCTGGCCCCGCAGATCGCGCGCCGGGTCGCCCGCACCGAGCAGCCCCCGCTGCTGTGTTCCGCGCTGACCGGGGCGCTGGTCGTGGTCGTCGCGGATCTGCTGGCCCGCCGGCTCTTCTCCCCGACCGAGCTGCCGGTCGGGGTGTTCACCGCCCTGGTGGGCGCCCCGTATCTGATGTGGCTGCTCATCCGCACCCGTAGCCGTTCCGGAGGCACCGCGTGACCGACAACCGCCTGACCGCGCGGGAGCTGACCCTCGCGTACGAGGACCGCACGGTCGTCGACGGCCTCGACCTGGAGATCCCGCACGGGAAGGTCACGGTGATCGTCGGCCCCAACGCCTGCGGCAAGTCCACCCTGCTGCGCGCGCTGGGCCGGCTGCTCAAGCCGCGCGGCGGCGCCGTGCTGCTGGACGGCACCGAGCTGTCCCGCCTGCCCACCAAGCGGATCGCCCAGGCCATCGGGCTGTTGCCGCAGACCCCCGTGCCGCCGGAGGGGATCACGGTGGCGGATCTGGTCTCGCGGGGGCGGCAGCCGCACCAGAAGTGGTGGCAGCAGTGGTCGGAGGACGACGAGCGGGCCGTCGGCGAGGCGATGGAGCGCACCGGGACCGCCGAGCTCGCGGAGCGGCCGGTGGACGAGCTCTCCGGCGGTCAGCGGCAGCGGGTGTGGATCGCCATGGCCCTGGCCCAGGACACCGATCTGCTGCTGCTCGACGAGCCGACGACCTACCTGGACATCGCCCACCAGGTGGAGGTGCTCGACCTGGTCCGGCAGCTCAACCAGGACCGCGGCCGCACCGTGGTCGCGGTGCTGCACGACCTGAACCAGGCGGCGCGCTACGCCGACCACCTGATCGCCATGCGGGGCGGCCGGATCGTGGCGCAGGGCCCGCCGGGCGACATCGTCACGGCCGATCTGGTCCAGGAGGTCTTCGGGCTCGCCTCGGTCGTCGTGCCGGACCCGGTGACGGGCGACCCGCTGGTGGTCCCGGGCGCCCCGTGGGCGGCGGCCGGGGCCGGTGGTGACAGGGGTGGTGCTACCGCCGCGCCCGCACGCAACATAAGGTAAGCCTCGCCTAAGAACTGCCTGTGACAGGAGCCCTGCCATGTCCTCTCGACGCCGCGGTACCGCCGCCGTCGCCCTCGCCTTCGCCGCCGCGCTGTCCCTCGCGGCCTGCGGCAGCTCCTCCGACGGCGACAAGGAAGGGAGCGGCGGGCAGGGCGACAAGAAGTCCGTGTCCAAGGACGGCAAGGACTTCGCGAGCGCGGCCGAGAAGACCGCCGCCATGGGCACCGACGCGGGGCCCGGCCAGTGGCCGCGCACCATCGACCACGCCATGGGCAAGACCGAGCTCAAGGCCCAGCCGAAGCGGGTGGTGGTGCTGGACGTCGGCGAGCTCGACAACGTGGTGTCGCTCGGCATCAAGCCGGTCGGCCTGGCGCCCACCGAAGGCTCTCCGGAGCTGCCGTCCTACCTGAAGAAGGAGGCGGGCAGCCCGAAGAACGTGGGCACCATCAACAACCTCAACCTCGAGGCGATCGCCGGGCTCAAGCCCGATCTGATCCTCGGCAGCCAGCTGCGCGCCGCCGACAAGTACGACGAGCTGTCGAAGATCGCGCCGACCGTCTTCTCCATCCGCCCCGGCTTCACCTGGAAGCAGAACTACCTCCTCAACGCCTCGGCCCTGGACAAGACCGCCGAGGCCAAGGCGAAGCTCGCCGACTACGACAAGAAGATCAAGGCGCTGGACGAGAAGCTCGGCGACAAGAAGCCGACCGTCTCGATGGTGCGCTTCATGCCCGACGGGGTGACCCGCCTCTACGCGAACGCCTCGTTCATCGGCACGATCCTGAAGGACGCGCACATTCCGCGGCCGAAGAACCAGGACATCGAGGACCTCGCCGCCGAGATCAGCGCCGAGAACATCGACCAGGCCGACGCCGACTACATCTTCACCGGCGTCTACGGCGACCCGAAGGCCACGGACCGCACCAAGGCGCAGGGCAACCCGCTGTGGAAGAACCTCAAGGCGGTCAAGAACGGCCACGCGTCCGACGTCCCGGACGAGACCTGGTACCTCGGCCTCGGCGTGATGGCGGCGGACACCGTGGTGGCCGACCTCCAGGAGCGCCTCACCGCATAGCCCACGGCGGCCCGGCCTGGGCGGCGCCTCAGCGCCGCTCCGGGCGGGCCGCCAGCCTGCTGTGGCCGCGACCGTAGAGGAAGTAGACGACGAAGCCGATCGCCATCCACACCGCGAACCGCACCCAGGTCTCCGCGGGGAGGTTCAGCATCAGCCACAGCGAGGCGGCGACCGAGGCGATCGGCAGCACCGGCACCCAGGGGGCGCGGAAGGCGCGGGGCAGGTCGGGGCGGGTGCGGCGCAGGACGATGACGCCGAGCGCGACCACGACGAAGGCGAAGAGCGTGCCGATGTTCACCAGCGCCGCCAGCTGGGAGATGCTGGTGAACCCGGCGACGACGGCGATGACCACACCGAGCAGGATCGTCGAGCGGTACGGCGTGGCGTACCTCGGGTGCACCTTGGAGAAGACCCTGGGCAGCAGCCCGTCGCGGCTCATCGCGAAGAAGACCCGGGTCTGCCCGAGCAGCAGGATCAGACACACGGTGGTGAGCCCGATCACCGCGCCGAAGCTGATGAGCCCCGCGTAGAAAGGGTGTCCGGTGGCCTTGAAGGCGTCGGCCAGCGGGGCGTCCACCGACAGCTGGGTGTACTTCTGCATGCCGGTGACCACCACGGACACCGCGACATAGAGCACGGTGCAGATGAGGAGCGAGCCGAGGATGCCGCGCGGCATGTCGCGCTGCGGGTTTCTGGTCTCCTCGGCCGTGGTGGCCACGATGTCGAAGCCGATGAAGGCGAAGAAGACCACGGCGGCGGCGGTGAAGATGCCCTGCACCCCGTAGGCCGTCGGCTGATACCCGGACATCAGCTGGATCAGCGGGGCCTTGAGCCCGGACGTGGCGGCCGTGACCTGGGGCTCGGGGATGAAGGGGTGGTAGTTCTCGGCCTTGATGAAGAAGGATCCGGCGATGATGACCAGCAGCACCACGGTCACCTTGATCGCCACCACGACCGTCGTGACGCGCGCGGACAGCTTCATGCCCAGCACCAGGATCCCGGTGAGCAGCAGCACCAGCAGAGCCGCGAGGATGTCGAAGGTGAAGCCGTGCGCCACATCGGGGCCGGACAGCACGGCCGGCAGCTGCCATCCGGCGTTGTCGAGCAGCGAGCGCACATAGCCGGACCAGCCGACCGCCACCACGGCGGTGGCCAGGGCGAATTCCAGGACCAGGTCCCAGCCGATGATCCAGGCGGGCAGCTCGCCCAGCGAGGCGTACGAGAAGGTGTACGCGGACCCGGCCACCGGCACCGTGGAGGCGAACTCGGCGTAGCAGAGCGCGGCCAGCGCGCAGGCGATCCCGGCGGCCACGAAGGCCAGCGCGGTCGCGGGCCCCGCCTGCTGCTTGGCCACGGCCCCGGTCAGCACGAAGATGCCGGTGCCGATGATCACGCCGACGCCGAAGACGGTCAGGTCGAGGGCGGAGAGCGTCCTGGTCAGGGCGTGCTCGGGCTCCTCGGTGTCCTGGATGGACTGCTCGACGGACTTCGTTCTGAACAGACCGCCCCGGCCCCTGCCTCCGGCGCCCCTGCCTCCGGCGCCCCCGCCGCTGGGTTCTCTCACGCTCACCGCGCCACCTCCACGCCTGCCCGTGCGCGCCATCGTTCTGCCAACCGGGCATGCGGGATGTGTGCACACTCTCGGGCATGGCCGATTCACCCGATGGGGGCGGAGCGGTGGGAAAAGCACTGGGCCGGTCGGAGCACCGCGCGTGTCGCGCGGCGGCCCCGGCCGGCCCGGCCCGGAAGCGCGGAGGTCAGTCCCGTACGGGCTCGGCCGCGGTGGAGGCCTGCGACGCGGCGCCCGTGCCCGCCGGCTCGGCCGCCGGGGCCGACTCGACGGACTTGTCTTCGTATCGTCCGCCGATCCTGGAGACCAGGCCGGTGATCTGGCGGGCGATGTCCGGGGCGGTCAGCCCGATCTCCGCCATGACCTCCTTGCGGGAGGCGTGCTGGAGGAAGCGCGGCGGGATGCCGAAGTCGCGCAGCGGCATGTCCACCCCGGAGTCGCGCAGCGCCTGCGCGACGGCGGAGCCCACACCGCCCACCCGGATGTTGTCCTCGACGGTGACCACCACGCGGTGGCGCTCGGCGAGCGCGGGCAGCTCCTCGTCCACCGGCTTGACCCAGCGCGGGTCCACCACCGTGGCGGAAATGCCCTGTTTGTCGAGAAGGTCGGCGACCTCCAGACACATCGGCGCCAGCGCGCCGACCGAGACCAGCAGCACATCCGGCCGGTCCGCGTCCGCCGGGGCGGGCTCGCGCAGCACGTCCATGCCGCCGATCCGGCCCACCGCCCGGACCGCCGGGCCGACCGCACCCTTGGAGTAGCGCACCACCGTCGGGGCGTCGTCCACCTCCACGGCCTCGCGCAGCTGGGCGCGGACCTGGTCGGCGTCGCGCGGGGCGGCGATCCGCAGCCCCGGGACGACCTGGAGGATGGACATGTCCCACATGCCGTTGTGCGAGGCGCCGTCGGTGCCGGTGATCCCGGCCCGGTCGAGGACGAAGGTCACCCCGCACTTGTGCAGCGCCACATCCATCAGGACCTGGTCGAAGGCGCGGTTGAGGAACGTGGCGTACACCGCGAAGACCGGGTGCAGCCCGCCGGTCGCCAGGCCCGCGGCCGAGACCGCTCCGTGCTGCTCGGCGATGCCGACGTCGAAGACCCGCTCCGGGAAGCGCTTGGCGAACTCGGTGAGGCCCACCGGGTGCAGCATCGCCGCGGTGATCGCGACGATGTCCTCGCGCTCCTCGCCGAGCTTGACCATCTCCTCGCCGAAGACCGAGGTCCAGTCGGCACCGCCCGCGGAGATCGGCAGCCCGGTGTCGGGGTGGATCGGGCCGATGCCGTGGAAGCGGTCGGTCTCGTCCTGCTCGGCCGGGGTGTAGCCGCGGCCCTTCTCGGTGAGGCAGTGCACGATGACCGGGCCGCCGAAACGCTTCGCCCGCTGGAACGCGGACTCCAGCGCCTCGATGTCATGGCCGTCGATCGGGCCGACGTACTTCAGCCCCAGGTCCTCGAACATGCCCTGCGGGGCGATGAAGTCCTTCAGCCCCTTCTTGGCGCCGTGCAGCGTCTCGTACAGCGGCCGGCCGACGACCGGAGTGCGCTCCAGGAGGTCCTTGCCGCGGGCGAGGAAGCGCTCATAGCCGTCGGTGGTGCGGAGCGTGGCCAGGTGGTTCGCCAGACCGCCGATCGTCGGCGAGTACGACCACTCGTTGTCGTTCACCACGATGACGAGCGGGCGGTTCTTGGCGGCGGCGATGTTGTTCAGCGCCTCCCAGGCCATGCCGCCGGTCAGCGCGCCGTCACCGATGACCGCGACCACCCGGTCCTGCTTGCCCAGCAGCTCATTGGCCTTGGCGAGGCCCTCGGCCCAGCCCAGCACGGTGGAGGCGTGGCTGTTCTCGATGACGTCGTGCTCGGACTCGGCACGCGAGGGGTAGCCGGACAGCCCGCCCTTGCCCTTGAGCTTGGAGAAGTCCTGGCGGCCGGTGAGGAGTTTATGGACGTAGGACTGGTGGCCGGTGTCCAGGAGCACCTTGTCCCGGGGCGAGTCGAAGACCCGGTGCAGGGCGATGGTGAGCTCCACCACACCGAGGTTGGGGCCCAGATGGCCACCGGTCTTGGAGACGGCGTCGACGAGGAAGGTGCGGATCTCCGCGGCCAGCTGGTCCAGCTGCTCCGGAGTGAGCCGGTCCAGATCACGCGGTCCCCTGATGTGGGTCAGCAGCACCCGTGCCTCCTTGCTGTCGAGTTTGCCGTCGTGCGTCTTTGCTCTTGTGCTGGTCGAGCCTTGCGGGTCCGCCTGAGTCTAATGTTCCGTCCCACCGGCGATGGCCGGGTCCCCGCGATCCACGTCACGCGTTCGGCGGCAGAACACCGGTACCCGGCACCGCCTGCGCGAGGCGATGCCGGGTACGTGAGGTTGGGCACAGCGGATACGGCGCGGGTCCGATCAGCCGCGCCCCGCCGAGCGCTGGGTCCTCCGCGACACCGAGTCGATCACGACCGCGGCCAGCAGCACCGCACCGGTGATCATGTACTGCACGGAGTTGGCGACGCCCAGCAGCGCCATGCCGGACGCGATGGAGCCGATGACCAGCATGCCCAGCAGCGCCGACCAGACCGAGCCGCGGCCGCCGAAGAGGCTGGTGCCGCCGATGACCGCGGCGGCGATCGCCTCCATGAGCAGATTGCCGGTGCCGGCCTGCTGGCTCGCGGAACCGATCCGGGAGGCGATCATGATTCCGCCGAACGCCGCCATCAGCCCGGACAGGGCGTACACCGAGATCCGCACCAGATCCACATTGATGCCCGCGCGGCGGGACGCCTCGACGTTGCCGCCCAGCGCGATCACCTTGCGCCCGTACGACGTGCGGCGCACCACGAAGTCGAGGGCGAGCAGCACCACCACGAAGATCACGAGCGCCAGCGGCAGGCCCTTGTACTCGTTGAGCCGCCAGGCCGCGGCGTAGGCGATGACGGCCAGCACCGCGGTGCGCACCAGAATCTCGCTCAGCGGCCGGGAGGGGATGCCGGCCGCCTTGCGGCGCCGCGCGCCCAGGAACTGGGCCAGGAAGAACGCGGCCACGGCGGCCGTGGCCGCCCCGTACGCGGCGATCAGCTGTGAGAAGTAGTGGCTGGACAGGGTCTGCACAAAGCCGTCGTCGTCGAGGTCGAGGGTGCCGGTGGTGCCCAGCACCTGGAGCATCAGCCCGTTCCAGGCCAGCAGACCGGCGAGGGTGACCACGAAGGCCGGGACGCCGATCTTGGCGAAGAAGAAGCCGTGCAGCGCGCCCAGGGCGGCACCGAGGGCCAGCGCGATGACCACGGCGAGCACCTCGGGCACGCCGTGCCTGATGTTGAGCACCGCCATGGTGCTCGCGGCCAGACCGCTGAGCGAGCCGACGGACAGGTCGATCTCACCGAGCAGCAGCACGAAGACGATGCCGACCGAGATCAGGCCGGTGCCGACGATCAGGATCGACAGGTCGGAGAGGTTCTTGGGCGAGAGGAAGGCGTCGTCCTTCACCTGGTAGACCACCCAGATGACGGCGATGCCCACGATGACGGGGAGCGCGCCCAGCTCACCGCTGCGCAGCTTGCGGCCGAACTCCTGGAGGTAGCCCTTGAAGCCCTCCTGGCGCACCAGCAGCCGGGGGTCGACCGCGGCGACCGCGTCCTTGGCGACCGGGACCGCGTCCTCGGTGTCGCCGCCATTGGTCTCGTCGGTCTTGGTGGTCACTTGGCGACCTCCGCGTTACGCGCCTTGCGGCGGGTCACGGCGTTCTCCGTGGCGCCGGTGATGGCGGAGATGATCTCTTCTTGAGAGGTGGTCTGCACATCGAAGGTGCCGTTGTTACGGCCGAGCCGCAGCACCGCGACCCGGTCCGCCACGGCCTTGACGTCGGCCATGTTGTGGCTGATGAGGATCACCGCCAGGCCGCGCTCGCGCAGCCGCTCGACCAGGTCGAGGACCTGCGCGGTCTGCTCGACGCCCAGGGCCGCGGTCGGCTCGTCGAGGATGACCAGCTTGGGCTCGCCGAGCATCGAGCGGGCGATGGCGACGGTCTGCCGCTGGCCGCCGGACAGCGAGGCGATGGGGATCCGCACGCTGGGGATCCGGATGGACAGGGTCTCCAGCAGCTCGCGGGAGCGGCGCTCCATCTCGACCTCGTCGAGCACCCCGGCGCGCAGGATCTCGCGGCCGAGGAAGAGATTGCCGACCACGTCGATGTTGTCGCACAGGGCGAGGTCCTGGTACACGGTCGCGATGCCCAGCTCCTGGGCGTCGTGCGGGCGGCTGACCTGGACCGGCCTGCCCTCCCACTCGACGACGCCCTCGTCGGCGGGGCCGACTCCGGCGATCGCCTTGACGAGGGTCGACTTGCCGGCGCCGTTGTCGCCGACCAGGGCGACCACTTCACCGGCACGGACCTCCAGATGTATGTCCGTCAGCGCCTGGACGGCGCCGAACCGCTTGGAGATCCCGCGCAACGCCAACACGGGTTCGTTCGGCACGATGGCCATCTCCGATCTGAGCAGGGGCGGACCCCTGCGGTGTAGCGGAGGTGGGAGAGCGCTCTCTCACCTCGACAGGGGGGTGGTGTCGACAGCAGGGGCGGCCGCCCGTGAGCCACGGGCGGCCGGTGGCGCACTACTTGATGCCGAGTTCGTCGCACGCGGCCTTGAACTTGGCCGTGCAGATGGCGGAGACCTTGTACAGGCCGTCCTTGACCACGGTGTCCTTGATGTTGTCCTTGGTCATCGACACCGGCGGGATCAGCGTCGCCGGGATCCCCTTCTTGGTCGGGCTGTCGGCCGTGGTCTCGGCGGGGACCTTCTCACCGCGGCCGAGCGCGAGGGCCATCTTCGCTGCGGCCGCCGCCTCCTGGCCGTAGGGCTTGTACACGCTCATGTACTGCGTGCCCGCCAGGACCCGCTGGACGCCCGCGAGTTCCGCGTCCTGCCCGGTGACCGGGGGCAGCGGGTCGACGCCGCCCTGCTTGAGCGCGGCGATCGCACCGCCCGCCATGGTGTCGTTGGCCGAGTAGACACCTATGATCTTGTCCTTGCCAAGGGAGTTGATCGCACCGGTCATGGCCTTGTTGGCCTCATCCGCCAGCCAGCGGTCGATGTCGTACTTCTTGGCGATGTCGACCTTGCCCTCCAGAACCGACAGCGCGCCCTTCTTGAACATGGCCGCGTTCGGGTCGGCCTCCCAGCCGTTGAGCATGACGACCTTGCCGGACTTGGCCTTGCTGCCGAGCGCCTTGAGCAGCGCCTCGCCCTGCACCTTGCCGACCGTCTCGTTGTCGAACGAGGTGTATCCGGAGACCGGGCCCTCGGCGAGCCGGTCGTAGGCGACGACCGGGATTCCGGCCTCGTCGGCCTTCTTGACCGAGCTGGAGATGGCCCTGGAGTCCACCGAGTCGAGGATGATCACGTCCACCTTCTTGGTGATCATCGAGTCGACCTGCTGCTGCTGCACCGAGGTGTCCGACTTGGCGTTGGCATACACGATCTTGCAGTCCGCACAGCCCGCCTTGATCTCCTTCTCGATCAGGGGGTGGTCCATCGCCTCGTATCTGGCGGTCTGGTCTTCCGGCAGGAGCAGGCCGATGGTGAGCGGGCCGGTCTTCTTTTTCTCTTTGTCGTCGTTGCTCTTGTCTGCTTCCTTGGCGGAGCCACAAGCGGCGAGGGAGACGGCCATGGAGACGGCGGCCGTGGCGACGACGACGCGACGCATCGTTGCGTTCATGGTGGGGGTGACCTCCCTGACGAGGCCGCGTCATTGCGGCCGAGGTGGCTGGCAGTCAACTCGGCCGCCCGCATGGCGTCAAGAAGTAAATCCTTAACGAGATGGCAACGGTGCCATTCGTTATCTGGGTGAACACAGCCCGATGCGGGCCGAGTCAGGCAGAAAAGCCGGGGCTCCGGGCACGTACAGTGCCCGGAGCCCCGGCTCAACGGCGATCGGTGGTTCTGTTCAGGCCCTGGTCAGGCCCGAATCGGGCCCTGGTCGGTTCCGATTCGGCCCTCTTCCGGGCCCGCTCGGTGACTCAGGTGAGGGCGGGTGCGCCCGCCGACAGCGCCCCGTCGAGCAGCGTCGAGTCGCCCATCTCACTCAGCACCAGCGCGAGCGCCCCCAGTACCTCGGCCCGGCCGCCCAGCGCCCCGGGCATCACCGAAAGCCGGCGGGCCGCGCTCGGGATCGCGTACCGCGCGACCGACTCCCGGATCGGCCCGAGCACCAGCTCCCCCGCCTCGGCGAGGTGGCCGCCCAGCACCACCCGGCTCGGGTTGATCAGATTGCAGAGGTTCGCGACACCGCTCCCCACGTGCCGGCCCACGTCCGCGATCACCCGGCGGCAGCCGGGGTCACCGTCCCGGGCCAGCTGCACCATGCGCTCCACGGTCAGGTCCACGCCATGGCTGGAGTACAGCAGCGGCAGCACATACCGGGCCGCGGTGAACGTCTCCAGACAGCCGCGGTTGCCGCAGCGGCACACCGGGCCCGACTCGTCCAGCGTGATATGACCGATCTCACCGGCCGTGCCGCCGGGGCCGCGGTAGATCTTCCCGCTGATCACCAGCCCCGCGCCGACGCCGTCGGCGACCTTGATGTACGCGAGGTCGGAGACCCCGCGCCCGGCCCCCCACACCAGCTCGCCGAGCGCGCCGAGGTTGGCATCGTTGTCCACGTGCACCGGCACGCCGAGGCGCTGGGCCAGGTCGTCCCGCGGATTGGTGCCCGCCCAGCCCGGCAGGATCGCGGTCGAGCCCAGCGTGCCCGTCTCGACGTCGATCGGGGCCGGCACGCCGAGACCGACGCCCACCACCTTGTCCTGGCTGATGCCGGTCGCCGTGATCAGCCTGCTGACCAGGTGCTCCGCCCGGTCCAGGCCCTGGGAGGCAGAGGCGTCCACATCCAGCGGCTCGGACTCCTCGGCCAGCACCTGGTGGGCCAGGTTGCCGATGGCCACGCGCAGGTGTGTGTGCCCGAAGTCCACGCCGACCACGATGCCCGCGTCACCGCTGAGCGAGACGCTGCGGGCCCGGCGGCCGCCCGCCGAGGTCGGCGTGACCTCGACCGTGCCGCCGTCCTTCAGCTCGCGGACGATGTTGGAGACGGTGGCCGCGGACAGCCCGGTGGTCCGGGCGATCTCCGCCTGCGTGAGCGAACCCGCCATGCGCACCGCGCGTACCACCCGCTCGAGGTTGGCCCGGTGCAGCGACGACTGCGATCCCGGAGTCTCCACGCCCATCCACTCCTGCCTCCGCGGGCGGCACGACCGCCGCTCCGCCGACCGGGTCGCAGCTGGTGAGGCCCGGCTTGTCTCCAACATGTGAACTCTAAGCTGAGCCGCCTCGGTTGTGCCCCGTCAAGACCTTGACGGACCTGACAGAGCCGTGGCGACTCCTTGATCACGAAAGTGCGCACACGCCGGACCGTGAGTGATCGTCCGGTGGTTCCCGGCGATGCCCGCCGCCGCGCCGGTACGCCTTGAGGCTTCCCGTGGCTTGGACGCACAATCTCGATATCGCGCCAGCGTACGACGGGCGCGGCGGCAAGGTGGGCGCTGTCCAGCACCTGGTCGCCTGCCGGCGGCTGCTGCGCCGGACGGTCTGGACCAAGCCTGCCCGGCGCTTGAGGGCAAAGCACAGCCAGCCCGCCCGGCGATTGAGGACCGGGGTCTGGGGCGGAGCCCCAGGAATCGGGAAGGGGCGGGGAGGGGCCCGGCCCGCCGCAGGCGCGTCACCCCGCCACGAACACCGCGACGTGCAGCCGCCCCAGCCCCCCGTCCCAGTCCGCGATCACCAGCCGCACCGCACCCGCCTCCCCCGCACCCGCAAGGGCCCCACCCAGCACCCGCCACACCCCGGCGCACCCGTGCCCCGCCGTGGCCGTCCACACCGTCGCGCCCGCCGCTTCCAGCGCGCCCGCCTGCTCGCGCAGGCCGTCGCCCAGAACGTACGCGCCGCCCCGCTCCAGGAGCGGCGGCAGGCAGTCCGCCGCCGCCCCGGCCCGCTCCTCCGCCACCGTCTCGAGGCGCCAGCCACCCGTGCCGCCCGTCCCGCCGAGGGCCAGCGCCGCCCCGGCCGCCGGGTCGAGCACGAACAGCGCGGCGTCGCCCAGGCCCGCACCCCGGTGGATGCGGTCGAGCAGCTTGAGGCCGCTGAACGGGGCGCCGATCCCCTGGTCGGCGACGGAGAAGGCGCGCGGCTCGCCGGGGCAGGCGTCGGCGAGGTAGCCCGCCGCGAGCCCGGCCGGGGCCGCGTCGTACGCCTCGTGGGCCACCACCAGGTAGTCCAGCGGGCGCGGCAGCGGCCCGTCGCCGGCGGGCGCCGCCGCCAGCAGCTCGCCGCCCAGCGCGACGAAGGAGCGCTCGCCGGGCCGCGCCGGGAAGTCCAGCCCCCAAGCCGCGCCCAAGCACAGCCCCGCCCCGTCCGCCATCTCTCAGCGCTCGGCCGGGAGGCTGCGCATGAGGAAGTCGACCAGCGAGCCGACGGTCTCGAAGACGTCCGGCTCGATGGCGTCCGTGTCGACGACCACCCCGGCGTTGTCCTCCAGGTCGATCATCAGCTCGATGATGCTGGTGGAGTCGAGCCCCAGGTCCTCGAAGAGCCGCTTGCCCTCGTCGACCGGAGTGTCGGCGTACGGCACCATCGCGGCCACCGACCTGCCGATCGCCTCGACCATTTGCGCGCGGTCCATCCCGGGCCTCCCGTCACTTGCCGAACGTACTGAGCTCACTGAACGAACTGGTGGTGTCGCTGCTTGCGCAGCAGGTCATCGGCGGTGTCCCGGTCGCGGACCAGCAGCGGGCGGCCCTCGTGGACCAGCACCTCGGCCGGGAACCCATGGCTGAGGAAGAGTCCGGGCGACGCCGTGGGCCCGTACGCGCCCGACCGCAGCACGGCCAGCACGTCGCCCGGCGCGAGGTCGGGCAGGGGCACGGCGCGGGCGAGGGTGTCGTCCGGGGTGCACAGCGGGCCGGTGATGTGCCAGGGGCGCTCGGGCCCCGTGCCGCCGCCCGCGACCGCCGCGACGGGGAAGTTGCGCCGGGCGTACGAGCCGACCCCGACCGCCGCCATGTGGTGGTGCGTGCCGCCGTCGGTGACCGCGAACCAGGTGCCGCGGGATTCCTTCACATACTGAACCCGGACGAGATAGGCGCCCGCGCGTGCCGTGAGGAAGCGGCCGGACTCCAGCAGCAGCCGGGTGCGCGGATGGCGGCGCGCGAAGTCCCCCACGACGGGGGCCAGGCCCTCCCGCAGGGCGTCGAGGTCCAGGTCGCGCTCGCCGTCGAAGTACGCGACCCCGAGCCCGCCGCCGATGTCGATCGCCTCCGGCTCGATGCCCGTGGCCGCCGCGACGCGCTCGGCCAGCGCCAGCACCTGGGCGGTGTTCTCCACGATCGCCGCGGCGTCGAGGATCCGGGTGCCCAGATAGACGTGCACACCGACCGGCGTGGCGTGGGTGAGCGCGCTCAACCGGTCCTTTCCGTCCAGAAGCTGTTCCTCGTCGATCCCGAACTGCCGGGGCTTGCCGCCCATGGCCAGCCGCGAGCCCGCCGCGCCGAACGAGGGATTGACGCGCAGCAGCACCCGCTGGCGCAGCCCCGCCTGCCGCGCCGTCGCCTCGATGAGCTCCAGCTCCTGCCAGGACTCGCAGACGATGGCGTACACGCGGCACTGGACGCAGGCGCGGATGTCGTCTGTTGTCTTGCCGGGGCCGAGGAAGATGATGTTCTCGGGGCGGGCCCCGGCCGTGCGGGCGGTGCGCAGCTCGACGAGCGAGGAGACCTCGGCGTGGGTGCCGTGCGCGAACAGCAGGGAGCAGACGCTGCTGTTGGGGTTGGCCTTCAGAGAGTAGAAGATCTCCACGGGGGGCGGCAGCGCCTCCGCGAGCGAGCGGACCGCGCCCGTCAGCAGCTCGCCGTCGTAGACGTACAGCGGGGTGCCGTAGTGGTCCGCCAGTTCCGCGGCCCGGATCCCCTGGACGGCGTCAAAGCTCTCCATGGCTCCTCCCTCTCCCGTTTCCCGGCTCGTACTCCCGCTCGCTCCCCCGCCCGTTCTCCCGCTCGTCGCACCGCTCGTCCCCCCGCTCCAGGACCGCCGCGCCGAAGGTCGCGCCGAGGCCGACGGTGGCCAGCACATACGTGTCCCCCGGCCCGAGCCTCCCGGAGGCGCGCAGCGAGGCGAGGTTGAGGTAGGGGTCGGAGCAGTTGGCGTGGCCCAGACGCGGCAGGTTGTCGAGGAAGACCTGGGAGAAGGGGATGCCCAGCTCCTTCGCCACGCCTTTCCAGGACAGGCGGTTGACGTTGTGCGGGACGATCCACCGCACGCCGTCGAGCCCGGTCCCCGCCTCCCCCAGCGCCTCCTCGATCACGGCGGCGAGGGCGGGCGCGTAGAAGCGGGTGTACTCCCGCTCCCGGTCGGGGTCCGCGCCGCCGAGGCTGCGGTAGAACCGCCCGTACGTACGGAAGGCGGAGCCGAGCAGCCGGTCCCCGGGCACCCGCGGCCCCACCACGCACGCGGCGGCGGCGTCGGCGACGACCGCGATCCCGGGGATGACGCCCTGCCGCGGGCGCGCCACCCGGTCGCCGGTGAGCAGCAGCACGCTTCCGCTGTCGTCATTTTGGGGGCTCAGATCGCCTCCGGGGCGCCTCAGCAGCTGTTCGGCCAGGAAGAGCGCGAACAGCCCGGCGGCGCAGTTCATCTGGCCGACGGAGAAGGCCGGGGCGTGGTCGAGGCCCAGCGCGGTGCGGACGCTGTCGAGCAGTTGGGCGCCCGTCGGGTCGTCCCCGGCCGGGTCGGCGTCCTCGCCGATGCGCGCGTACAGCACCTGGCGCACACCGCGCGGGTCCGTGCCGCTCAGGGCCTCGCGGCCCGCCGCCGTGAGCATGTCGGCGAGCGAGTGCCCGGGGCTTCGGGGGATGTCGCGGAAGCCGAGGTAGTCGCGGTAGAAGCGGGCCTTGGCGTCCGGGAGTCCGGCTTCCGCGGTCACGTCCGCGACCGTGAGCGCGGTGTGCGGGACGAAGGTGCCGATGGGCCCCAGGCGCATCGGCGTCACCCGTCCTCGCCCGCGGGCACGGTATCGCCGCCCGCGGGCACGGCGCCCGACCGGGCGTAGTCCTGGGCCAGCCGCAGCCGCTGGATGTCGCTGGTGCCCTCCATGATCTCCAGCGCGGCGGCGTCGCGGGCCCACTTCTCCAGCAGGGGGTGGTCCAGCAGCGCGCCGCGCCCCAGGAGGGCGGGCAGCCGGTGGGTGACGTCCCGGACCAGGCGGACCGCCTCCAGCTTGCACAGGGCGGAGGCGTCGCCGCGCCCCCGGTCCGCCTCGACGAGCCGCGCGGTGCGGTGGACGAGCCGGGCGGTGGCCGCGATCCGCAGCGCGGCCGTCTCCAGCGCCCGCCGCTCGGCCGGGGCCGGTGCCCGGCGCTCGGCGCGTACGTAGTCGTGCACGGCCGCGGCGAGCCCGACGGCGGTCGCGGCGATCTGCACCCGCGCGCCGTAGAAGGCGGTGACCGCGCCCCACATCCCCCGGCGGGTGGCGGGCAGATGGGCGCCGAGCACCCGGTCCCGCGCGACCGGCACCTCGTCGAAGGTCATTTCACTGATGCGGGCGCCCCGCAGCCCGATCATGTCGAGCGCCTCGCCGTACGCGCCGGGCGCCGGGAGGTCCAGGAGTACGGCGCGCACGCCCAGCGGCGAGGTGCCGGTCTGGGCGAAGACCACCCCGACGCCGCCGCGCGAGCCGTTCCCGACGTACTTCTTCGCGCCGCTCAGCAGCCAGTCGCCGCTGCGGTCGGCGGGGTCGGCGGGGGCGAGCGCGGTGCTCATCCGGGTGGCGTCGCTGCCCGCCTGCGGTTCGGTGATGGCGCAGAAGGCCCAGGTCGTGCCGGTGACCACCCGTTCGTAGAACGCGGCCTGCTGCGCGGGGTCGCCCATGGAACGGACCACCACCCCGGCGAGGGCGGGGCCGGGGGCGGAGAACAGAGCGCCCGCGTCGCCGCGCGCCAGCTCCATGGCGCAGATCATCTGGCCGAGGAAGTCCCGCGGCAGGCCCTTCGCCTCGGCCCGGGCCCGCTCGTCGTGGAACCGCTCCGGAATGCCCAGGGCACGGACGAGGCCGAACGCGGGGTTGTCGAGGTGGCCGTCCATGCGGGCCGGGTCGGCGTCGATGGCGAGGGCGGCCTCCCGGAGGGCGGGGGCGAACTCGCGCGCACGGGCGCGCAGGGGTTCGTGCGCGGTGTCCAGGGCCGCGGCGTCCAGGGCGTGGTACGTCACGACCGCTCCCACTCGGGGTCTCGCGGCGACGGCCTCCAGAGGCTGCCGACGTACGCCGAGACATACAGGGCGCGCACGGGGTGGCCGGCCAGATAGCCGGCGCCGCCGAAGAGGTTCGTCAGGGCCTCGTCGGCCGCGTCGAGGCGCCGGTGCAGCTCGTGGGCGGCGAGCGGATCGGCGCCGGACGTGGTCAGCAGGAGCTCGCAGGCGCGGACGGCGGCGGTGCAGTCCGCGATCTTCGCGCGCACCAACTGCCGCTCGATCAGCGGCCGGTCGCCGGAGCGCCGCCCCGCCACATGGGCCACGGCCCGCTCCAGCAGCGCCTCGGCGAGCCCGGCGCGCAGCGCGCCGAACAGCGTCCCGGCGAGGGCGAGCCGGTCCCGGGCCCCGGGCCCCGGCTCGGCGGCGGGGGTGGCGGTGGCGGCGGCTGTGGTGGCGTCCGGAACGTCCCGAGGGGCGACCCGGACGACCTCGAGCCCCTCGCGCTGGGCCAGTTCATGGCGCGGGCCGGGCCGCACCGTGACCCGCTCCCCGGGCACCGCGCGCCCCGCCATCAGCCAGCCGCGCATGCGCGGGGCCATTCCGCCGGGAAGGACACAAAAGCCCCTGCCGGAGCAGGGGGCGGTGAAATCCAGATGGCGCACGGCGTCGGCCAAAGCCGCCGAGAAGCCGCTCTCGCGGGCTGTACGCAAGACGTCGAGGGCGGCGGTGAGGGGCTCGGCTCCGGGGTCCACAGAGGACAATTCCGCAGCTTTTGCCGCCATATCCCCCAGCCCCATATCCCACGGTCCCGTGATGGCCAATCGTGGAGCACGACCCTAGGAGTCACCAAGATCCACGTCAAGACCTTGACACCCGATGCCGTTTCCACTTCGATCCGGACCATGCGAAAGTCCTCCGCAGAGCAGAGCGTTCTGGCAGCGCTGCGACAAGTATTGGGGCGCGGCGAGCTGACCGGTGTCGACTCCGGCACCCGGCTCTTCGAGGACCTCGGTCTCGATTCCACCTCGGTTATCGAGCTGCTCATGCTCATCGAGACCCAGACCGGCGCCGAATTCGATACGGAAAGCCTGGAACTGGAGCATTTCGCCACCGTCGGAACGCTCACGGAGTTCGTGAGCACACATGGCTGACGGGGCGGGTCCGGGCGCCCAACAGGGCCTGCACGGCCACTTCCTGGCCTCGGCCCGGGCCCACCCGGACCGGATCGCGCTGCGGGTGGGGAAGCGGACCTGGACCTATTCCGAAGTACACCGCGCCGCACGGTCGTTGGCCTCGTCCGTCGTGGCCGCGGCCGGGGGCCGGCCGGCCGCGGTCGGGGTCCTCGCGGCGCGCGGCGAGGTGGCGTACGTCGGCCTGTTGGCCGCGCTGTACGCGGGCGCCGCCGCGGTGCCGCTGAATGTGGAATTCCCCGCGGCGCGCACCGACGCCATGCTGCGGGCCGCCCGTCCGGCCGTGGTCATCGCGGACGACCAGGGGGCGCGGATCATTGCCCGGCTGCCCGATCAGCCGCCCGTTGTGCATGCCGGAGGAGTGAATTCCGGCGGCGTGAATACCGGGCTCGGCGCGGAGGGCGGCGAAAGCGCCCCGGAGACGCCGCGGCACCCTGAGGAAAATGGCCCCGGGGAAAACGCGGACGAGGCCGATCCGTTCGAGCCATGGTCCGTGGAACCCGACGATCGCGCGTACATCATGTTCACCTCCGGCTCCACCGGCCGCCCGAAAGGCGTGCCCATCTCGCACGGGAATGCGGAGCACTATCTGCGGTGTGTGCGAGACCGCTACGACTTCGGGCCTCAGGACGTCTTCTCGCAGACTTTCGACGTCACCTTCGACGTGCTGATCTTCGATCTGTTCTGCGCCTGGAGCGCGGGGGCGAGCGTCGCCCACGTCCCCGGCTTCGGCTATGCCGATCTCCCCGCGCTGGTGAACGAGCTCGGCATTACGGTCTGGTTCTCGGCCCCCAGCGCGATCTCCGTCGTCCGCAGGACGCGGCGGCTCACCGACGGGGCCATGCCCGGGCTGCACTGGAGCCTGTTCGCCGGCGAGGCGCTCATGGAACACGACGCGGCCGACTGGCAGCGGGCCGCCCCCGGGTCCACCGTGGTGAACCTGTACGGGCCCACGGAACTCACCGTGAGCTGTACCGCCCACGCATGGCGCGCGGCGGACGCCCGGCACCCCGAGGCGCACGGCGGCGTGCCCATGGGCCGGCTCCACCCCGGGCTGCGGGGCGTGCTCCTCGACGCGGAGGGCGACCGCCACCCGGAGCGGGGCGAACTGTGCGTCACCGGGCCGCAGATGTTCGCGGGCTACCTGGACCCGGCGGACGGCGCCGGGCGCTTCCTCGAACTCGACGGCGAGCGCTGGTACCGCACCGGCGACCTGGTCGCCACGGCCCCCGACGGCACCCTGCTGTACTCGGGCCGGCTCGACCACCAGGTGCAGATCCGGGGCGTACGGGTGGAGATCCCCGAGGTGGAGTGGGCGCTGCGGCGCTGTCCGGGCGTGGACGAGGCGGTGGTGGTGGCGGTGCCCGCGGGCAACAGCCATGCCCTGCACGCCTTCTACACCGGGACCGCCACCGAGCGGGCCCCGGTCGTCGGGGAACTCGGCAAGCTGCTCCCCCGGGCGGCGATTCCGCGCGTCCTCCAGCGGGTGACCCGGTTCCCGCTGAACGGAAACGGCAAGATCGACCGCAAGGCGCTGGCTCAGGAGGCGGAGCGACATGCCGTCCGGTGACCCCGGGTTCGGGCCGGCGTCCGTGCTGCACGACCTGCTGGACACGGCGGCCCGCCGCCACCCGGCCCGCCCGGCGCTTACCCAGGCCGGGGTGACCTGGGCCTACGCCCGGCTGCGCACGGCCTCGTTGCGCGCGGCGGCGTGGCTGCGCGCGCGGGGCGCCGGGCGCGGCGACCGGGTCCTGCTCGCTCTCCCGTCCTCCGCCGCCGCCGGGAAGCACCCCCTGCCGCCCGGTCTGGCCACGGCGGCCCTGGTGTACGGCTGTTCGCGGGTGGGGGCGGCGTTCTGCGTGCTGCACGAGCAGGTGCGCGGCCCGGCCCTCGCCCATGTCCGCGAGGACAGCGAGGCCGTCCTCCTGGTCACCGCGGACGACGGCCCACCGCTCCTGGACGAGGACCCCCCGGAGCCCGCGGACGAATACAGGTACGGGACGACCGGCCCGCTGTCCGTGGACCCCGTCTGCCTCATCTACACCTCGGGCTCCACCGGCCCGCCGAAGGCCGTGGTGTCCACCCACGCCCAGCTGCTGTTCGCGGCGCAAGCGATCCACGGCGAACTGGCGTACACCGCCGAGGACATCGTCTACGGCGCGCTGCCGCTCTCCTTCGACTACGGCCTCTACCAGCTCTTCCTCAGCACCCTCGCGGGCGCCCATCTATGGCTCGGCGGCGCCTCGGACATGGGCCTGATCCTGCTGAAGAACCTCCGGCGCTCCGGGGCCACCGTGCTGCCCGTCGTCCCGTCGCTCGCCCAGGGCCTGGCCCGGATGCTGCCGCGCTACGGCGCCGACGGCCTGCGGCTGCGGCTGCTCACCAACACCGGCTCGGCGATGCCCCCGGAGGTGCTGGCCGGGCTGCGCGCCGCGCTGCCCGGGCTGCGGGTCCAGCTCATGTTCGGGCTGACGGAGTGCAAGCGCGTGGCCATCATGCCGCCGGACGAGGATCTGCGCAGGCCGGGCGCGTGCGGCCGGGCGCTGCCCGGCACGGAGGTCTTCGTCGTGGACGACCGGGGGCGGCGGGTGGCGCCGCGCACCGTCGGGGAGATCGTGGTGCGCGGCCCGCATGTGATGGCGGGTTACTGGCGGCGGCCGGAGCAGACCGCGCTGCGGTTCCCGCGCGCCGAGGGGCTGTTCCCCGAGCTGTGCACCGGGGACTTCGGCCATCTGGACGAGGACGGCTATCTGTACTTCTCCGGGCGCCGCGACGATCTGTACAAGCAGCGCGGGTTCCGGGTGAGCGCGGAGGAGGTGGAGACCGCCGCCCGCCGGGTGCCGGGCGTCCGCGGCGCGGCCGTTCTGCCGCCGTCGGGGGACGGCGAGGAGGCGGTGCTGTGCGTGGCGGGCTCGCTGGGCGCGGGCGAGGTGCTGGCCGCGCTGAAGGAGGAGATCGAGCCGTACAAGATCCCCGCCCGCTGTGTGGTGGTTCCGGAGCTGCCCCTCACCGGACACGGCAAGACGGACCGCAAAGCACTCAGGGCCATCGCCGCAGAATCCTGACGGAGGTCTTCACGCGCCGGCCGTCGGCGTCCGTCAGGAAGCGCAGACCGGCGTAGGAGTCGCAGATCTTCCACACCGTCCCGACCACCGACCGGTGCGACGGCCAGCGATCGGCGTCGACCAGCCCGTATGCGGCCAGGATGGTCAGATAGAGGGGATCGGCGGGCAGCCAGCGGTCGCCGCGGCGCACCTCGATCCAGTGGTGCGGCAGCGGAAACGCACCGGCCAGCAGCAGCCCGCCGGCCCGGCGTACGGGCATCCCGGCCGCCGCCGCGACGTGCACCAGGTAGGTGGTGCCCGCGCGGCAGTCGGCCAGCCGGGTCTCCCGCACGAACCCGGCGTCGTCGCACAGTTCGTCGGGCACGAGGTGGTATTCGAGCCGCGCGGCTTCCGCCGGCAGCGGGCCCAGTTCGCGCGCGCAGTCGGCAGCGCCCTGGTCCGCGTCGGCCGCGTTCTCCCCGGCGGACACCCGGAGGTCCGCCTCGAAGACATCGGGCCCCAGCCGCCGCAGGGTGCCGTCCAGCACGCCGGAGGCGAGCCGCGGCGAGGGCTCCAGCACCCCGGCCTCCGGCACCCCGGCTTCCCGCACCCCGGCCTCCCGCCCCTGGAACCGCGCCCGGTACGTCGTCGTGGCGACCACGGCCGTGTTGAAGGGCTGGGCCGACAGCCGCACCTGGAGCCAGGCGGGGGACGGGATGCGCAGCGCGAGACCGAGGTTCTTCAGGTCGAAGTCGTCGAAGCGGCGGTCCGCGCCGCTCCCTTCGTACGCGAGGCCGAGGTCCAGCGCCTCGCCCAGCAGCGCCTCGCCGATCCGGTGCACCCGGGCCGCCGTCCCGGCGCTCACCTCGAACCGCCGGAAGCGGCGCGGGACCCGCGCGGCCCGCTCCAGCGCCGCCTCGATCGCCCCCTCGATCGCCCGCTCGCGGCTCATATCTCCCCCCGCAGGATGTCGCGCAGCGAGGACGCGTCGCGCCGCATCAGCGGATCGGCGATCTCCACGGCCTCGTGGTTCCCGTCCTTCTCGACCACGTGCACGATCACCCGCGCCGCGTCGTCGGTCACGGCCACCGCGCCGCCGGAGTCGAAGGAGAGGACCCAGCCCAGGTCCGGGTCATGGTGAGCCCGTGTCAGGGCGCGGTCGTGACCGGCGGCGAAGGCCCGTACGGGCTCGGGCAGCGGGCCGTCCACCGGGGCGAGCGGACCGAGCGCGGCGATGCCCGTCCGCTGGAGCAGGGCCACCTTCGCGGCCCGCCGGTGGACGGGGTGGTCGCTGCCCCCGAGGAACCGGTTCAGCACCTCGGTCTCCGCCTCGTTCCGGGCGAACCCGCCCGCGTAGCTGGAGGCCCGCACCCGGTAGACATACGACGGCTCGTCCGGCTTGCTCACCCGCGCGCCCGCCGCCACCAGCCGCAGCCACAGGTCCCACTCCTCGCCGTACGCCACCTGGCGGTAGCCGCCGATCCGCTCGTACAGCTCGCGCGCGTACAGCGAGCCCACCACCACATAGTTCTGCGCCAGCAGCTGGACCAGCTGGTCGCCCGGGAGCGGCAGCCCGCCCTTGGTGTAGGTGGCGGGGCGGAAGGGGCCCTGGCCCGTCCAGGTGAGCGGGCGCGGGCTGATCAGGCCGGGCGAGGCCGCGTAGGTCTCGCTCATCGCGGCCACATGGTGCGGCAGTACGAGGTCGTCGCCGTCCAGCTGGAGCACCAGGTCCGTCTCCAGCACCTCGATCGCGGCCCGCCGCGCGCCCCACACGCCCAGCCGGCGCGGGCCGCGGTTGCGCAGCAGGGTCAGCGGGAGGATGGCGCGCCAGCGCTCGACGAGCCGTACGGTGTCGTCATCCGAGTGGTCGTCGACCACCACCACCTGGTCGGCGTGGGTGGTCTGCATGGCCAGGGAGCCGAGCGCCTGGTCGATGAACGCCGCGGAGTTCATCGCGGCGATCACCACACCGACGGTGTCACGAGACATGGGCCGGCAGCCGCTCGTCGCTTTCCTGCGGGCCTTCCGGGCCCTGCGGCCCCCGTCGCTCCGTCACCACCAGCTCCTCCACGCCGTAGAGCAGCTCGCGGAGGTCCGACGCGGGCAGATACCGGGTGTCGGCGGCCATCGCGATCACCCGCTCGCCGTGCTCCGCGGTGCGCACGGCGCAGTAGAGCTTGACCGAGGGCAGCCGGAACGGCTCGGCCCAGCGGAAGGAGGTCTCCACGCCGCTGGGGCCACGCGCGCCCTCACCCTCCTCGGGGGGTGTGAGGGCACCGAGGTCGTTGTGCAGCACCGACAGGTCCAGCTGCTCGCCGCGCTCCCGGCCGACCTCCGCCACCAGCCGCCCCAGGCGGACCGGGTCGTACTGGGCGCGGGCGTATCCGCGCAGCTTGGCGAGGTGAGCGGCGCGGACGCAGTCGTCGAACGAGGGCCCCGAGACATCGAAGCACAGCAGCACATCCGCGGCCAGCGGGGTCACCATCGCCTGCCGCGCGGCGCCGATCCGGTTCGCGAAGATCGTCGTGAGCGCGCAGTGGGAGAGGCCCGCGCGGCGCGCGAGCAGCGTGCCGACGGCCGCCAGATACACGGTCTCCTCACCGGCCCGGCAGCGCGCCGCCACCTCCCGAGCCGCCTCCTCCAGCCGCCCCGAGCGGAACTCCCCGTGGGCCCACTCCGGCGGCCCCGCGGGGTCGGCGGGCTCGGGGAACATGCTCCGGGGCGCACGGCGCAGCAGCGAGCGCTGGTACGCGTCGGCGCGGCGGTCCATGGTGCGCCCGGCCTCGGACCGCTCGGTCTCGGCGAGGTCGGCGGGCTGCGGTACGGGCTCGGCGCGTACGGCCCCGGCGGATACGAGGGCGCCATCGGCCAGGTGAGCCTTCAACTCGCGCACGACCAGCCCCATCGCCCAGCCGTCCACCGCCACATGCGACACATACAGCGCGAGATGGCGGGCCTCGCCGTCGGGCCCCGTCAGCACCGCCGCCCGGATGCCCCACTCCCGGGACAGGTCGAAGTCCGTCCCGGCCAGGGCGTCCAGCGCCGCGGCCGGGTCGTCGCCCCGGACCACCCGGACCGTCAGCCGCCCCTCCCCGCGCACCTCCTGGTACGGGGTGGAGTCGGCGGTCCCGTCCCGGTACACGGTGCGCAGGCTCTCGTGGGCGGTGACCAGCGCCCGTATCGCGCCGATCACCTCGCGCAGCGTGCGGCCCTCGGGCACCGGCAGCGACACCCGCTGGTTGTAGTCGTAGTGGGCCCGGTCGGCCCGGCGCTGAAGAGCGCGGTAGATGAACTGCTGGCCCCAGGTCAGCGGGGCCCGTACGGTGCGCTCCCCGCTCACCTCGACGACCTCGACGACCTCGACGCCCGTCTCCCGCGGGCCGGTCAACGCTGCCTCAGCACGAAGTCCGCCATCCGGCCGACGGTCGAGAGGTTCTCCGGCGAGACCTCCTCGTCGGGGACGTCGATCCCGTAGTTCCCCTGGAGCCAGACCAGCAGCTCCAGCATGGCCATCGAGTCGAAGTCGGCGATCTCCAGCAGGTTGGCGTCGGGGCCGGGCGGGGCCTCGGCCAGCGCGGGCACCACCACGGTGACATGCCGGGCGATCTCCTCGACCAGGCTCTCGCGGTCCATCACGCGCTTCCTTCCTTCTCGTGCTCTGACTCGGCCGAACGCGGGTGGAGGACCTTGCCGGTCGTCGAGCGGGGCAGTTCGGCGGTCACCTGGATCCGGCGGGGGATCTTGTGCTCCGCCAGCCGCTCCTGGCACCAGACGATCAGCTCGTCCGCCGTCACCGGCCCGGGGGCGGCCACCCGTGCCACCGGCACCTGGCCCCGGCCGCCGTCCGCCGCCGCGAAGACCTGCGCCTCGGTGACGGCGGGATGCTCGGCGAGCACCCGCTCCACCTCCACCGGGTTGACCTTCTTCCCCCCGACGTTGATCATCCGGGCCAGCCGGCCGACCAGCCTGATGGAACCGTCGGGGCCCAGCGTCGCCAGGTCCCCGGTGCGCCGCAGGTCCCCGTTCATGGACAGCGGGCGCAGTCCGTCCACATGGGCGTAGCCGTCGGCCAGCGAGTCCGTGGCCAGCTGGAGTTCGCCCGCGCCGTCCTCGTCGCCGGTCTCCCGCAGGGTCGCCACGACGCCCGGGACCGGGCGCCCGACGTCCCCCGCGCGGTCCTTGTCGGGATCCACCCGCTTGATGGCGATCATCCCGGTCTCGGAGGAGCCGTAGATGTTCAGCAGCGCGAAGTCGTGGGCCTCCGTCACCGCCGCCGCGGCGCCTTCGGGGAGCGGGGCCCCGGCGGACACCGCGCGCTCCAGGCCGTCGAAGCGCGATGTCGTGTCGGCCGCCATGAGCCGGTAGTGGAAGGGCAGGGCGACCAGGACCCGCGCCCCGCTGTCCCGGACGGCGGCCGCGAGCTGCGAGGGCACCAGGCGCGATCCGCAGAGCGTCACCGGCGCGCCGACGAGCAGCGGGCCGAGCAGGCCCACGGTGTGGCCGTACATGTGGAAGACCGGCGCCGCGCACACCACGGGCGCCTCGGGGCCGTAGCCCACGGCGGCGGCGCAGCGCAGCGAGTCGGCGAGCTGTGCGCGCGCCGACCGTACGACGCCGGCGGGCTCGCCCGTCGAGCCCGAGGTGAGGAAGATCCCCGAACGCCGGGAGCCCAAGGCGGCGGGGTCCTCCGTGCCGCCGCCTTCGCCCCCGCTCGTGGAGACGGCGAGCGAGAGCCCATGACGCTCCCACACGGCATCGCGCTCAGAGCCGGAGCCAGGGTCGGGACTGGGGTCGGAACCGGGATCGGACAGCAGCAGATGCGGCCCGAAGGCGGCGGTGACGCGCTCGTACTCCGCCTCCTTCTGGCCGGAGTCCAGTTGCATCAGGGGCACTTCGAGCAGATCGCAGGCGAGCGTCGCGACGAGGGTCAGCACGGGCCGGCCGGTCCGCACCGCCGCCAGCCGCAGCGGCCCCCGCCGCCTCAGCTGCCCGGCCAGATCCTCGGCCGCCGCCAGCAGCCCATCCCAGCTCCAGGTGTGACCGGCCTGCTCTTTGACGACGACGCGGCCCGGATCGGCGATCCTGCTCGCGACCCCCTCGCACAGCCCCGTGGACACCGCGGCTCCTCCCCGTTGTCAGCCTCGCCGCCGTGTGGCGCCCGGCCGGGAATTCCACCACCGGACGCCCAATTCCGTCATGGAGGAATTGCCGTTCGGAAACAGCGACTTGTCTCCCGGGTTGTCGCCGGGAAACTACGGGCACCTTACAGGCGCGTACCGCGCGGGTGAGAGGGATTGACGGCAACATCATCGCCGAATGAGTAAGAGCCGGGCCCCGCCCTTCCGCGTCAAACGGAAAGGCGGGGCCCGGTCGTGGTCCGTGTCGCGCCGCTATGGCAGCGTCGTGGCGCTACCCGGCGCTGCTACTTGAGCGCCCCCGCCGTCAGGCCGGCCTGCACCTGACGCTGGAAGACGATGTACACCCCGAGCACCGGCAGCATCGCCAGCACCAGCCCCGCGAACAGCGCGGACCAGTCGCCCTTGTACTGCTGGCTGGCCGCCAGCTGCACCAGGCCCTGCGTCAGCACCCGCTTGTCCTCCTCCGTGTTGAGCACGGTCGGCAGCATGTACTGGTTCCACTGCCCGAGGAAGTTGAAGATGCCGACGCTGATCAGGCCCGGCTTGGCCATCGGCAGCATGACCTGGAAGAACGTCCGGGTCTGCGAGGCCCCGTCGATCAGCGCCGCTTCGGCCACCGACGTCGGCAGCGTCTTGAAGAAGGACGTCAGGAAGAAGACGGTGAACGGCAGCGAATAGGCGATATAGACCAGAATCAGCCCGTGAAAGGTGTTCAGCAGGCTCATGTTCCGCATGACGAAGAACAGCGGGACAAGCGCCAGAATGACCGGGAAGCTCATTCCGCCCACGAACAAGTAGTAGATGAAACGCTTGCCCGGGAATTCGAAGCGGGCCAGGATGTACGCCGCCATCGACCCCAGCAGCATCGTCCCGATCAGCGAGCACCCCACCACCAGGACGGTGTTGAGGAAGAAGTCGCCGATGTTCGACTTGTTCCAGGCCCGCGCCCAGTTGTCGAAGTGCAGTGTGGACGGCAGGCCCCAGGGAGAGGTGAAGATCTCCTTGTCGGTCTTGAGCGAGCTCATCACCGCCCACAGCAGCGGCAGGGTGACCAGCAGCGCCCAGATCACCAGCATGCCGTGCGAGAAGACGTTGAGGACCTTCCCCTCGCCGCCGGCCCGGCCCCCGGGCGCGGAGCCCGGCGGGACCTTGCCCATCGGGGACGTCGCGCCCGGCGCCTGGGCTTCCTTGGTGGCGCCCGGGAGCTCCGAGGGCTGTGCTTGCGCGGTCACTGTGCTACCCCCAGATGGGCGGAGATACGGCGGATCCGGTGTACGGAAGCGGGCCTGGCCATCAGTACTCCAGCCGTTCGCGCCGACCGAGTTTGCCCACGATGACCGCGAAGATCAGGGTCACGATCAGCATCGCGACACCTATGGCCGTCGCACGCCCGGCCTGCCCGTCGCGGAACGTCTTGGTGTAGACCATGTAGCCCAGGACCTGGGTGGAGTCCGCGGGTCCCCCCGGCCCCACGGTCATGATCTGCACCACGGCGAACGCGTCGCAGGCGAGGATGCCCATATAGATCCAGCCGGACTGGACCGTGTCCCACAGCAGCGGCAGGGTGATCCTGAAGAAGGTCGTGATGCGGTTGGCGCCGTCCAACAGCGCCGCCTCGTAGAAGTCCTTGGGAATGGCGCTCATTCCGGCGGAGAACAGCACGACGTAGAAGCCGACGTTGGACCAGACCATGACGACCATGAGGCACCACAGCGCGAGCTTCGGATCGGCCAGCCACTCCTGCTCCAGCGCATCCAGCCCGATGCCCCCCAGAAGCGCGTTGAGCGCGCCGTTCCGCGGGTTGTACGTGAACTGGAACAGCAGGGCGACGATGGCGATCGAGAGCACCTGCGGGAAGAAGTACACGATCTTGTAGAAGCTCGACCCGGCCACCCCGGAGACGGCCCCGTTCTTCTTTCCGCGGCCGCCGACATTGAGCATGAAGGCGAAGAACAGTCCCAGGCCGAGCGTCACCAGCGGCACGACCAGCAGCAGAAGCAGGTTGTGCCCGACGGCTTTCCAGAAGAGGTCGTCGTGCAGCATCCAGTCGTAGTTCTTGAACCCGACCATCTTGAAGTCGGAGCTCAGGCCGGTCCAGTCCGTGAACGAGTAATAAATGGACTGGACGAACGGCGAGATCACGAAGATCGCATAAACGACCACCGGCACGGACAGGAATCCCAGCGGGAATCCGTACTGCCGGTACGCGCGCTGAATCTTCTGCCGCGTGGACAGCTTGACGCGCGGGGGCATGACACCCGGGGTTTTGACCACTGGCTGCCCAACGCCCGGGCCCTTCGCGACCGCCGCCGTGGCCGTCGCCGCCGCCGACTGGCGCTTATCGTGCTGCATCTCTACCGACCTCGGTCTTTCCCTGCGGACAGGGCCGCTGGTGACGCTCGGACCTCATCAGGCGTGCTTGTACTTCTTGACGGCGTCGTCCTTGGCCGTGTCGTCGGCGAACTTCTGGATCTTCTTGATCGCCTCGGCCGGGGTCATCCGGCCCGCCATCATCTCGCCCAGCGCGCCCACGCCGATCTGCTGCTTCTGGAGCGCCACGTACCAGTCCTGGAGACGCGGGTTGACGACGTTGTCCCCGGCCTTCTTCAGCGCTTCCTGGGCGGACGCCAGGCCCGGGGGCAGGGTCAGGCCGTCGGTGCCGCCGTTGAGCGAGGTGAGCGAGGAGACCTGCTTGACGAAGTTCTTGGTGGACTTCTCGCCGAGCATGATGCGGAGCAGCTCCATGCCGCCCTCGGGGTTCTTGGCCGCCTTCGGCACGATGAAGGGCTCACCGCCGGAGGCCCAGATGGTGCCGAACGGCATCTTGTCGCCGCTGTCCAGGCTGGACGGCGCGCTGACGGCCATCTGGAAGTTGTCGGGCGTGGTCTTCTTCGCCTCGTTCTCGACCCAGGAGCCGTTCGGGATGAACAGCGCCTTGCCCTCGGTCCACGCGGTCTGCGACTCGATGTGGGTCAGGCCCGGGCTGCCCTTGAGGATGTAGCCCTTCTTGTAGAGCTCGTAGTACGCCTCGAAGGCGGCCTTGACGGCCGGGTGCTTCCAGGCGTTCGGCTCCAGGTTGTCGATCGCGGTCAGCGTCTCGGGGCCGCCGATCTTCGCGATGAAGGGGTAGAGGCTGAACGGCATGTAGTACGGGAACTTGCCCGGGTAGGTCCAGCCGGCGACGCCCTTCTTCTTCGCCTTCTCGCAGACCTTGAGCATGTCGTCCCAGGTCTCCGGGTACTCCGCGTCCAGCTTCTCCAGGTTGGTCTTGGAGTACCACACGCCGTAGACGGTGTAGGCGTAGTACAGGATCCACACCGGCTTGCCGTCGAACTGGCCCATCTCCACGACGCCGGGGCGCAGCGTGTCGCGCACCTTCTTGCTGGGGTCGTCCACGGAGGGGGCGTCCAGCAGCGGCGTCAGGTCGGTCAGCTGGTTCTTGGCGACCAGGGTCCCGAAGTCCATCTGCTCGGCGCCGGAGTTGTCGATCAGGTCCGGCGGGGTGCCACCGTTGAACCGCGGCTGGAGCACGGTCTGGATCTTCTGGGTGGCCGAGTGCTTGATCTTGCCATCGGTCTTCGGGTACGCCTTCGCGTACTCGGCCTCGGCGTCCTTCGCGTACTTCTGTCCGAAACCACCGTCGAAAATGACGACGTCGAGCGCGGCGCTCTCATTGACGGCAAGCGGGTTCTTGTCGCTCTTCTTGCCCTTGTCGACCTTGTTTCCGTCGTCGTCACCGCCGCTCGCACAGGCAGTCAGCATGCTGATGGACGGCACGGCTACCAGTCCGAGCGCCGCGGACCGCTTGATCAGGTCGCGACGGCCGAAATCTGGGGTGGATCCCATGCTCAAGTCCTCGCCTTCGTCAGGACTCAGGCGGTGTAACGGTTTCCCGTACATACTCGCCACCGGCGAGGGGCCCGACACCGCGGGTCAGTTGAAGCGTGATTCGGAGTATTGCTGAGTGTGCTCCGGGGAGCACGGAGGCCCGCAGAGGCGGGCGCGACGTGGGGCCGCATGACGGCCTCCCCCCGGGGCGACAGGTATAGTCCACTTGGCCTCAAGTGGGCAAGATCGAATGGTCATTGGGTCGCAGTCTTTCCCGAGTTGAGACCTGTCCGACATACCGTAGGGGACGCAGCCCGTGCGGCACGCCGCCGTGCGCGTGAACCAACAAGAAAGGCGGCCCCTGTGGTCCGGAAGCAATTCCCCTTCGCCTCCACGCTTGTCGTGGTCGCGACACTCGCGTCGATTTCGGCGTGCGGCTCCAGCGGCGGGGGCGGATCCTCCGCCGGTGACGCCAAGGGCGGCGCGGCGATCGGGAAGGGCATGGCCGAGCTGCCGGTGGAGCCGACCGAGTCGCCCACCCCCACCGAGGACCCGACCGAGGACCCCACGGACACCCCGACCGGCGGCGGTGGACTGGTCAGCCCGGACATCAAGATGGGCAACTGCGGATGGGGCTCGACCGGCATTCCGTACGCCAATGTGAAGATAACCAACTCCGACTCGACCACGTCCTACTACACGCTGATGGTCGGCTTCGTCGACAGCAAGGGCGAAGTGGTGACCACGGCCTTCGAGTCGGACGCCGAGGTGGCCGGAAACGCCAGCAAGACCGTCAAGGTGGTCGCGCTCGAGGCGGACTCCTCCAAGAAGGCCACAAAGTGCCGGGTCTCCCTCGGCACCAAGTCCAAGACCGCCGCCTGAGCCATCGATGAGGACCCGGGTGCGGGAGCGGCCCCAGGGAGCGGCCACACCCCCACCGCGGCCGGTCCCACCCATCCGGCCCGTTCGCTCACCCGGCTCCGAAATCCCCTACACATCCTTGACACCACCGGGGCGGCCCCTCCCTACTTAACTCTGCGCTACGGAACAGACAACGTTGTCTAGCTCGTGGAGACGCGGAGCATGCGACTGAGACGCCCCAGCCCCAGACCATGGCACGCACCCCGACGACCGGCCGCCCTGGTGGCGGCCGTTGTGTTGACCCTGACGGCGCAAGGCGCGGCGGCGGCCGCCTCGCGCGGTGAGCCCGCCGCCCCCGCCCTCGCCTCGCCCTTCGAGTCGTCCTTCGAACCGAACGACCCACAACCGGACTGGCGCAACACGGTCGAGACCGGCCCCGACGGCGAGAAGAAGGCCTCCGGGGTCGACGGCGGATACAGCAGCGGCATCCCCGGTAATGTCACCGACAAGGTCACCGCGATCCGGGCCAACGGGGAGAACACCGGCGGCGGCGAGGTGAAGGAGAACCTCGCCGACGGCGAGTCCAGCACCAAGTGGCTCGTCTTCGAGAAGACCGCCTGGCTGGAATTCGACCTCAGCGATCCGGTCAAGGCCGTTCGCTACGCCCTCACCTCAGCCAACGACGCCCCCGGCCGCGACCCCGCCGACTGGACCCTCAAGGGCTCCGCCGACGGCTCCGACTGGAAGACCCTCGACACCCGCGAGAACCAGTCCTTCGCCTCGCGCTTCCAGACCCGCGAGTTCACCTTCGACAACGAGACGGCCTACCGGCACTACCGGCTGGAGATCTCCCGCAACGCGGGCGACGACATCGTGCAACTGGCCGAGGTGCAGTTCGCGACCGCCGACACCACCCCGCCCGCCCCCGCCGATATGCGCACCCAGGCCGACCGCGGCCCGGCCGGCTCCCCCACCGCCAAGGCGAACGCCGGCTTCACCGGCACCCGCGCCCTGCTGTACGCGGGCACGCACAAGCCGGACGGCCGGGCGTACTCGTACAACAAGATCTTCGACGTGAACACGGCCGTCACCCGCGACACCCTGCTCTCGTACCGGATCTTCCCCTCGATGCCGGAGACCGACCTCAACTACCCGGCCACCCATGTCTCCGTCGACCTCGCCTTCACCGACGGCACCTATCTGAGCGACCTGCCCGGCGCGGTCGACCAGCACGGCGCCCGACTGAGCCCCCAGGGCCAGGGCGCCTCCAAGACGCTGTACGTCAACCAGTGGAACCACAAGGAGTCGCGGATCGGCGCGGTCGCGGCGGGCAAGACGATCGACCGCGTCCTGGTCGCGTACGACTCGCCCAAGGGCGCCGCGAAGTTCCGCGGCTGGGTCGACGACATCTCCATTGCGCCCAAGGCCCCCGAGAAGCGCCTGAAGCATCTGTCCGACTACGCGGTCACCACCCGCGGCACCAACTCCAGCGGCAGCTTCTCCCGCGGCAACAACTTCCCGGCCACCGCCGTCCCCAACGGCTTCAACTTCTGGACCCCGGTGACCAACGCGGGCTCGACCAGCTGGCTGTACGAGTACGCCCGCGGCAACAACGCCGACAACCTCCCCACCGTCCAGGCGTTCAGCGCGAGCCATGAGCCGAGCCCCTGGATGGGCGACCGGCAGACCTTCCAGATCATGCCCTCGGTCGCGTCCGACGTGCCCGACGCCGGGCGCACCGCCCGCGCCCTCCCCTTCCGCCACAGCAACGAGACCGCCCGGCCGCACTACTACGGCGTGACCTTCGAGAACGGCCTCAAGGCCGAGGTCACCCCCACCGACCACGCCGCGCTGCTGCGCTTCACCTACCCCGGCGACGACGCCAGCGTCATCTTCGACAACGTCAACGGCGACGGCGGGCTGACCCTGGACGCCGAGAACGGCGTCGTCACCGGCTACTCCGACGTCAAGAGCGGCCTCAGCACGGGCGCGGGCCGCATGTTCGTCTACGGCGTCTTCGACGCGCCCGTCAGCGCGGGCGGCAAGCTGTCGGGCGGGGGCGGCAAGGACGTCACCGGATACTTCCGCTTCAAGCCCGGCGCGGATCGTACGGTCACCCTGCGGATCGCCACGTCCCTGATCAGCCTCGACCAGGCGAAGACGAACCTGGACCGCGAGATCCCGACATCGGCTTCATTTACGCAGGTCAAGTCCCGCGCGCAGGCGGCCTGGGACAACATCCTGGGCCGGATCGAGGTAGAGGGCGCGACCCGCGACCAGCTCACCACCCTCTACTCCAGCCTCTACCGGCTGTACCTGTATCCCAATTCCGCTTTCGAGAACACGGGGACCGTCGAGAAGCCTCGATACCAATACGCGAGCGCCTTCTCCAAGCCGACCGGCGAGAACACCCCGACCCACACCGGCGCCAAAATCGTCGACGGCCGGGTCTACGTCAACAACGGCTTCTGGGACACCTACCGCACCACCTGGCCCGCGTACTCCCTGCTCACCCCGAAGCGGGCCGGTGAGATGGTCGACGGCTTCGTCCAGCAGTACAAGGACGGCGGCTGGATCTCCCGCTGGTCCTCCCCCGGCTACGCCGACCTGATGACCGGCACCAGCTCGGACGTCGCCTTCGCCGACGCCTACCTCAAGGGCGTCGACTTCGACGCCGAGGCCGCGTACGAGGCCGCTCTGAGGAACGCCACCACCGTCCCGACCTCCGGCGGCGTGGGCCGCAAGGGCATGGACCGGTCGCCCTTCCTCGGCTACACCACCACCGACACCCACGAGGGCCTGTCCTGGGCGCTGGAGGGCTACCTCAACGACTTCGGCCTCGCGAAGATGGGCAAGGCGCTCTACGCGAAGACCAAGAAGGCCCGCTACAAGGAGGAGTCCGACTACTTCCTGCGCCGCGCCCAGAACTACGTGAAGCTCTTCGACGACAAGGCGGGCTTCTTCCAGGGCAAGGACGCGGACGGCCAATGGCGCGTCGAGTCCGGGAAGTACGACCCCCGGGTCTGGGGCTACGACTACACCGAGACCAACGGCTGGGGCTACGCCTTCACCGCCCCCCAGGACAGCCGGGGCCTCGCCAACCTGTACGGCGGGCGTTCCGGCCTCGCGAAGAAGCTCGACACCTACTTCTCCACCCCCGAGACCGCCTCCCCCGACTTCGTCGGCTCCTACGGCGGCGTCATCCACGAGATGACCGAGGCCCGGGACGTCCGCATGGGCATGTACGGCCACAGCAACCAGGTCGCCCACCACGCGGCATACATGTACGACGCGGCCGGCCAACCCTGGAAGACCCAGGAGAAGGTCCGCGAGGTCCTCTCCCGCCTCTACACCGGCAGCGAGATCGGCCAGGGCTACCACGGCGACGAGGACAACGGCGAGCAGTCCGGGTGGTACGTCTTCAGCGCCCTGGGCTTCTACCCGCTGGTCATGGGCGGCTCCGAGTACGCGGTGGGTTCGCCGCTGTTCACCAAGGCCACGGTGCACCTGGAGAACGGCCGCGACCTGGTCATCAAGGCGCCGAAGAACAGCGCGCGGAATGTGTACGTCCAGGGGCTGAGGGTCAACGGCAAGCCGTGGGGCTCGACTGCGTTGCCGCATGACGTGCTCGCGCGCGGCGGGACGCTGGAGTTCGACATGGGCGCCAAACCCTCCAAGTGGGGCACGGGGAAGGGCGCGGCGCCCTCGTCGATTACAACGGACGACAAGGTGCCTGCGCCGCGCCGCGATGTGACGGTGCCGCCGAGCGGGGGTTCCGCGCTGCTGGACGACACGTCGAAGACGGAGGCGTCGTTCGAGTCGCTGGACCTTCCGTTGGCCGAGCGCACCCGGGTGGTCCAGTACACGCTGACGTCCTCGGCGGACAAGGCGAAGGCCCCATCGGGGTGGGTGCTCCAGGGCTCCCGCGACGGCGAGAAGTGGACGGACGTGGACCGGCGGTCGGGCGAGTCCTTCGCATGGGACAAGCAGACGCGGGTCTTCTCGGTCAGCTCGCCGGGGTCGTATGAGCAGTACCGGCTGGTGCCGGACGGCGGCAAGGCGACGCTGGCGGAGGTGGAGCTGCTGGCGTAGTTGGTTTGCGCTCGGCACGGGCCGCGTCGTCCCCGCGGGGGTGGCGCGGCCCGTGTGCGTCTCAGGCCGCCTCGGCCGCCTCGAAGCTGGGCACGGAGGGCGCGGCGAACCAGAGCAACCGGGCTGTGATGTCGCCACGGCGCCCGAACCACCAGGTGGCCCGCTCGGGTGACTTGAGGCTGAGGCGGTGTCGGCCGTCCACGGTGACGACGTGGGCGCTTCCGTCGTCGTACGCCAGTCCCCAGGCGGCGATCTCGCCGTCCGGCTCGCCTGGGGCCGCCTCGTACTGGACGGTGACGGCGAAGACGCGCGGGGCGTTGTCCAGGGCGAGTTCACACAGCTCTTTGTCGATGTCGAGCGGGGGTTCATTGGCCATGGAAGTCTCCCGATCCGGAGGGGAATTGGACCAAGGCGAAGCCGTGCACATACGGTGGCGCGACATCGCCAGCCGAAGTGGCTTGCGTCACACCGTAGCGTGAATTGTGGGCTGCATCCCACACTTCTTGCAGATGGAGCCCAAGTACGCCCGTTAGGGTGACACGCACGCCTCGACCGATCATGGAGAGATCGCCCATGGCCTCGACCAGCCGCCCACCAACCGTGCGACAACGACGCCTTGGCGCCGAGTTGCGCAGGCTCCGCGAACGCACAGACATGTCCGCCACCGAGGCCGGTACGCACTTCGGCGCCAGCCAGTCACGCGTCAGCAGCATCGAGGCAGGGCGTTACGCGGTGAGCGCAGACCGGGTCCGGGCGCTGGCCAGTCTGTACAACTGCGGGGATCAGGAGCTGATCGAAGCGCTCACGGAGTTGACCGGGAGACAGACCCGGGGCTGGTGGGAGCAGGACCGGGAAGTGCTACCGGCAGGGCTACTCGACCTGGCCGAGCTTGAGTATCACGCCACGTTCGTGCGTGTCGCCACCATGGTTCATATCCCAGGGTTGCTCCAGACCAGGGACCACGCCCGCGCACTGTTCGACTCCACTGTGCCACCGCCCCCGCCACACGAGGTAGAACACCGCCTGTCATACAGGATCAAACGGCAGGGCATCCTTCACGGGGCGGAGCCGACACCGTTTACAGCGATCATCCACGAAGCGGCCCTGCGATTGGGGTACGGAGGTCCCACCGTCGCCCGCGCTCAACTTCAACATCTCATCGACATGGGCGAACAGGACAACATCAATGTGCTGGTGATCCCATTCGGGGCGGGACCCCTGCCCGGTTCCGGTCAGCCCATTGACTACTTCGGCGGTTCCGCCCCTCAGCTCGACACCGTCTCACTTGACACAGATCTCGGCGCACAACTACTCGACGCGGAGGCACATCTCATGAAATACCGGAGTGTCCTGGAACGGTTCGAGAGCTACGCGCTCAAGCAAGATGCATCCCGCAGCCTCATCCACCACATCGCACAAAACATCTGACAAGGAGGGGCCTTGCCTGCCCTGACCTCTTGGCGAAAGTCGTCCTACAGCCACGAAGGATCCAACTGCCTCTACGTAGCCAGATTGCCGATTGACTGGCAATCGTCCTCCTACTGCGGCGAGGGAAACAGCTGCGTAAACGTCGCCACCCCCACCCCCGACGCCGTCAAAATCCGCGAGAGCGACGACCCCGACATCACCCTCACCACCACCCCCGCCACTCTCGGCGTCTTCATACGCGCGGCCAAGAAAGGCCGATTCGACCACCTGTACAGCAACTGACTCGCTCACTCCCACCCGCAGGGAGGAACCTAAGTTGATGGCGATGTCGTGCCGTTGCCTGCCTATCTCGCCCGCAACCCATCGAACGTCTTGGGACGTGTTGCCCATGCCCTCATGACAGAACTCCTCAAGAGTTACCCGGACCTGGCAGAGAGGAAGAGCGCTGTTCGGGTCATAGACCTTGGAATAACCCAAGGCGGAAACAACTTGGGAGTCGAAATCCAGGGAACTCCGCTTATCCGAATCGAGCTGCGGGGCAGCACTGCCCGATACAGTCTGACTGCCCGCTGACAGCCGTCCCTGAAATCCCGGGCGGGCCCATCGCGGAGTGACTCGGCGCAAACCGAGTGACCCGGCTCGTCAGTCAGAACGCACGAATTCAGGGATGCCGATTAGCGCCTCTGGATCATCGAACGAACGTGCATCGATTCCCTCAGGCACTTTTACTCGTGACACAGAAGCTCCATGCAAGCACGATTCGCACCAGACCAGAGCATAGCCTACACGGGTTTGCAAGTTTGCAATATATCGAAAATCGATCCGCCGGCGTCCGCAATTTGGACACGCGGTCTCGCTTGACCCTGTATTACTTACCTGCAAGAGCGTCTTTAGCCATGCCTCCCTGTTACTCACTGGCCAGGGTCCCATTGTGATAGTTCCAGAACTGGTATTCCGAGGCATAGGCAGCACGCTCCCAAGCGTGTTCCTGTTCAAGCGACTTCGATGGGCCATATAGATCGATCTGCATGACATGCATTCGTTCGTGTCCGATGGTCTTCACCAAATTCTCCTTCGACGAGAAGGCGTCTGGATACAGAGTGATCGTCCTGTCTGGTGCCGTGTGTCCGTATAGATCTCGGCCGATCAGATCCGGGTCTCGGTCAATTCTCACTTTCACACCTTCGAGTCCGACCCCGGCCTCCTTCGCTACCTGATTAACGACACGCTTCTGCATCGCTATCGGAAGGTCGCTGAACGGTCCCGTATTCGATGTTCGCCGTTCCAGGCCCTTCCCAGCGCCTTCTCTGGCAGCAGGGCAAGGCGCAAGTCCGAAGGGGTCAGTCCAGGTGTGAGGGTTGTGGATGTAGGTGGCGGGATTGGGGGCTGGAGTAAGGCCTAGGGGGTCAGGGGTGAGGTAGCGGGCGGTGGTGGGGTCGTAGTAGCGGTGGTGGTTGTAATGGAGGCCAGTTTCCGGGTCGTAGTACTGGCCAGGGAAGCGAAGAGGGGTGTAGGTAGTGCTGGTGGTGGCCCAGGTGGTCGCCCCCCAGAGGGTAGTGCGGGTGTGCCAGGCGATCCCGCCAGACTCGTCGATGAGTTCCGTGGGAGTGCCGACGAGGTCCGTGACGACGGCGAAGAAACGCCGGTCGATCTCCTGCTGGGTGGTGGCCTCGGTGATGCGCTCCGTCTGGGCGATGGGGTGCAGGCCATCGTGGTCCCAGGTGAGGGTGACCGGGTAAGGGAGTTCGGCTGTGGTGGTGGTCTGTTCGACGAGAGTGGAGCCGTCCCAGGTGAAGTCCACCCGCTCCAGGACAGTTTCACGGTCCGCCCCCAGCCGCTGCTTGGCGGTGCGACGGCCGAAGGAGTCGTATAGGTAGCGCCACAACCTGCCGTCGGGAGTGATGACGGAAGTAAGCCGGTCTTCGGCATCCCAGGTGTAGCGCCAAGTGTCGGGCTTCGTAGACAGCCGGGTCTTCTGTCGGAGGGTGAGGCGGCCCGCGGCATCATGCTCGTAGCGGATGTTGCCCGCGCCGGTGATCTGGGTGCCGATGTAGGTGCGGGTGCCGGTTGCTTCCTGAGCAGGATGGGCGCTGGGCCAGCTGGCCTGGGTCTGGTTGCCCGCCTCGTCGTACGCATACCTCTCGGTCCAGTCCAGCGCCTGAACGGTGGTGACCCGACCTGCCCCATCAAGGTCGAAAGTGCGACGGCCGGAGAGTTGGTCGTCGATCGCGGTGACATAGCCGTCGGCGCGGTAGGTGTAGGTGCGGCGCTGGACCAGTCCGAGGGTCGGTCCCGTCAGGGCCTGTTCGGTGAGGCGGCCAGCCCGGTCCCACATATGGGAGAGGGACAGTTCGTCCCCAATGCGACGAGTGACCTCGCGGCCTGCGGCGTCGTAGTCGAAGGCGACGGTATGGCCGGAGGTGGTGAGTGTGGTGCGGTTGCCTGTCGCGTCAAAGGTGTACGTGGTGGTGGCGCCGGTGGGCGTGGTGCGACGGATGCGGCGTCCCAAGGCGTCATAGGCGTGGGTGAGGACCCGGCCGTTGATCATTTCGGCCTTGACGCGGCCCATACGGTCGCGCTGGTACACCACTTCTGAATCTGGGCCGGTGGCCTGGAGGAGGCGGCCTGCCGGATCGTAGGTGTACCGGGTGACGCGACCGTCGGCAGCCTTGCTGACAATGCGCCCCGCAGCGTCGTGCTCGTAGTGGAGCGTCTGGCCGAGCGGATTGGTGTGCTCGGCGAGGCGGCCTGCCGCATCGTGGGTGTAGGTCAGGGTGCGGTCGTCGAAGTCCGTCTCCGCGACCAGGCGGCCGGCCGGGTCATAGGTGTACGACCAGGTCAGGCCCTGAGGGTTGGTGACCTGGGTCAGCCGCAGGTGAGCGTCATGCGTGAACTCATAGCGCACGCCATCCGGTCCGGTTCGGGCGGCCAGCAGGTCGAAGTGAGTGTACTCGTACGAGGTCACCCCACCCGCCGCGTCAACGCTTCGCGTGCAGTTGCCCTCGCCGTCGTACGTCCAGCTCTCCGTCGTCCCGTCCGGGCCGGTGCGGGCAGCGAGTTTGCCCTCGACCGTCCACCGCAGGTGTGCGGTGTGGCCCAGGGGGTCGGTGAGGACCACCGGTCGGCCGAAGGGGTCACGCTGGTAGCGGGTGGCGGCGCCGAGGGGATCGGTGATCTCCACCGGTAGCCCCGCCGGGTCACACATCACGCCTGTGGTTTGCCCTAGCGCATCAGTGATGGCGATCAAGTGGCCACGGTCGTCATAGGCGTAGCGGGTGGTGTGGCCGGTCGGATCGGTGACGCTGGTGCGGTGGCCCGACTCGTCGTAGGTCTGGCTCCATGTGGCGCCGTCCGGGCCGGTCACGGACGTCGGCAGACCCAGGGCGTTGTACGCGGCGCTGGTCTCATGGCCGTCCGGGCCCGTGATCTTTGTGAGGTGGCCTGCCTCGTCGTACGTGTAGGCGGTGATGTGTCCGAGCGGGTCGGCATGAGTCAGGGGGCGGTCGTGGCGGTCGTAGGTGGTGCGGGTGGTGTGACCGAGCGGGTCGGTGACGGCGACGATCTGGCCGGCGTCATTGACCAGGTAGCGGGTGGCGTGGCCGTCGGGGGTGGTGACGGTGGTGATGCGGTGGCCGGTGGCCTGGTCGATGCGGTCGTAGTCGATGCGGATCGATATGTGGCCCGCTTCGCCGCCTTCGGCAATGCAGCGGTCGCGGTTGTCGTAGACGTAGTCGTAACGGCGGTCGTTGGTGTCGGTCCAGGAGATGACACGGCGCTCGTCGTCGTACTCGAACCTCAGCGGCAGACCGGAGGAGTTGATGACCTCGGTGAGGTTGCCCTCGGTGTAGCCGTAGCCGAGCAGTTCCTGGTCGGTTCCGTCGGAGGCGGCACCTGCCAGGTGGAGGGCGGTGATCCGGCCGTCCTGGGTGGTCAGCTTCAGGTGGTAGCCAGCCGAGTGGATGATCCCGAGGGGGGTGCCGTCGGGGTCGTATTCAAAGGTGATGAAGTTGCCGGAGCGGTCCGATATCTGCTCCAGCCGCGCGACCCCGTCAGCCTCGTCGTTCGGGCCGGTGAAGTGGCGGGTGTGGCCGGTGGACGGGTCGGTGAGGGTGTAGTCGCCGTGTGCGTCCCGCTCCAGCGGCCAGCGGGGGCCTGCGTTCGGGAGCGTGGGCAGGTCGGGTGCGGGGTGGGGGTAGGACAGCAGCAGGCCGTCCTCGCTGATGAAGACGACCCCTTCGGCGTCGACCTCCAGTCGCTGGTCCGCCGTGCTCGACCACGACGGGCCGAACCAGCGTCCCGCCGGGTAGCCCGACTCCACCCGGCGACGGAAGATCAGCGGAAGCACGCCCGGCAGGGTCACGTCCGTCTGGGGCAGGAACATCTTGCCTGTCGCCAGATCGACCGGGTCTGTGCCATCGGTGGTCTTCTTGGCGTCCTGCGTGCCGTGGGCGTTCGGTCCGTCCTTGTCCAGGGACTTGCGCGCGCCGCTCCGCCCACGCCGACCGTACTTGCCCGCCGTGGCGCCCTTGCGCGCCGCGCCGATCCCCTTGGCACCCACCACCTCGGGGAGGAGCCTGCCCGCGCCCTCGGCGGGGTCCTTGGCGAACCCCTCCAGCATCTGCTTGCCCGCGCCGAAGGGGTCGCTGGCCAGGGTGACCAGCCCCGCCGCCGTGTTGTTCAGGCCCGTCGCGTACTCGGCCGGGTGCAGGATGTTGTACGGGTCCAGCGGGTTGAGGCTGCGCGCGAAGCCGATGACCCCCGCGCCGCCCTTGATCACGCCCGCCGTGAAGTGCGTGGCGTCGAGTTTCAGGCCGGTCAGGCCGTCCTCCGCCTGCTCGAAGTACGACGGCTTGGGCGGCGCGGCGTCCCGGGCGGCCTTGACCGCGGTGCGGGCCGTATCCGCCGCTTCGTTGCGCTGGCGGCGGGCCTCGTCCAGCTTCTCCTGCGCCGCCTTGGCCTTGCCCGGGCCCGGGTCGGTGAACTTCCCCGGCTTACAGGCGTCCTTGCCGTCCTTGATAGCGGCGTTGTACGCGTCGACCTGCTCGTTGTAGGCCGTTCTCGCCTCCTGCGAGGCCTTCTTCGCTGCCTTATAGGCGTCGATGGCCTCCTGCGCCTGGGTCTGCGCCCACTCCACCGTGCCCGCGAAGGTGTCCATCGCGGTGGCGGCCTTCTCGCACGCGTCGGCGGCCTTGAACCACTTCTTCGGCTCGACCGCCACCTCCTCGCGGAACGCGTCCGCCGCCTTGCCCTTCCAGTGCGCCGAGTCCAGCCGCTTCAGACCATCCCCGACATCCGTGAACGCCTTCTTGAAGTCCCGCAGATGGCTCGCCGTCGAGCGGATCTTGCTCGCACTGCCATAGATCAGCTTCTTGGGGTTCTCGGTCTCGTCCAGCTGCATCTCGGCGACATCCGCGCCCAGCGTGTTCGCCGCCGAACGGGACTTGTCACGCAGCCAGTCCGCTCCGCTCTCCCAGCCGACCTTGTCCAGCCCTTCCGCGAGCTTGTTACCCCCGGCCTCGACGACATTCCCGAGTGCCTCGACACCGTCCTCGACCTTGTCCTCGATGACATCCGGGACCAGATCCCACCCCATCAGCCCGCACCCCCGCCCTGCTCGCCACCCTGCTGGTCAGGCGGAAGCGCGTACTGGGCGATGCTGCTCTTGCGGGAGATCTTGTCGCCCGTGGCCTGCCAGGTCCCCCGGATCTCCTCGCCCGCCTTCTCGTACGACTCCTTGCTGTAGTCCGGACGCCAGGTATCCCCCGAGAACAGCTCGCCCCACTCCTTCTGGGTGACTTCCTCCTCGCTCAGATGCGGGTTTCCGGCCACCGAGTTCGCCACGACCTTGTACGTGCCCTCGATGTACCGGTCCTCCTCCCACTGCATCCCCGCCGCGAGGCCCACCTTCTTGGCCAGCTTGTTCGCGTCCTGGATCAGGCCGCGCACCCCCCACTCCCAGCACTCACAGAAGTCCTCGAAGTCCTTGGCGAGGCCGTTGTGCCCCGCCTCCATCGACGTCAGCGACAACTCCTCGAACCCCGCCCCCTGCACCGCGCCCGTGGCCGACCCGATGTCCTTCAACTCGGCTATCGCCGCCCGCAAGCCCTTCGTGATGTCCTCTAACGCTTCCTTGTCCAGCGCGAGATCCGGCTCCTTGCCACCGCCACCGCTCACCGGGCGCCCTCCCCGGACAGCGCGATGCCCAGGGCACGTCTGAGCTCCTCCACTACACGCGTAGCGAGTTCACAGCAGCCACCCCGTCGTATCGCGATCTGCCCCGGCAGGCTCATCACGCCCCCTCACCCTTCATGGTCGAACCCCCGTGCTACGCAACGGTATTCGACAGACAACGGAGTGTCACCGCCATTTGCGGGCGTGTCACGGGCTCAGTGCGGTGGTTGCGGCCGCTCTGACTGGGTGCGTGTCGCACTCTCAGCGCAGAACGGCCGGCAGAGGGGAGGAAAGGGGGCAAGGAGCCGCCGTTGCCGTCAGGCCTCCCGGTGGCGCGGCGGGTGGGTGGTCCCGCCAACTCGTATCCATCACCAGCTCAACACAGATTTGCGGCGATTCTCTGCATGCGCAAGAAACCTTCATCGCTGCACGCGAGAACAACCTGGAACCGCGCCCGGCCCTTCACGCCACATCTACCAGCACATCCAGGAAGATGTGGCGGCCAAGGCGCGGGCCGCCGCGACGGCGCCGGCCTCCTTGCCCTGCCAGCACGCGCGAAGAGGCGGTGCACGAACCGATACGGGTGTGCACCGCCCCTTCGTACGCCATGCTCAGGAGGCCGCGATACTCCGCACGTTGAGTTCCTCAACGCGCTCCAAACCGGCCTCCTTCGTATCGACCCGCTTCAGGTCTGACCGGTACCGCCGCTCAGGTCGTGTAGTAGAAGGCGTAGCCGTCCTTGCCGCGCGGCTGACAGGTGAACGTGGTTATTGCACCCTTCTGGGCCAGAGTGTTCCCCACGGTCAGGCACTTGCCCAGGCTGCTGTACACGGTCCCCTGGTACGGCAGGAGCGGGCTGGCCGAGGCCGTCCCGGCGCCGAACATGGACAGGCCCACGGCCGCTGCCATGGCGCCGACGACAAGCGTGGCCTTACGGGAAACGGAATTCACTTTCTCTCCACTCTTTTCGATGCCTGAGGTCAGGCATTCCGGAATTCTCGCGAGATCGCCCGATCGGGCCGAACGGGCCGAACGGGCTGAACGGGGCATTCACGGAAGGCGCGGATAATGCGCGATCGGCTCCAGCGGAAAGCGGTTTTACTCGCCTTCCGCTCCTGCGTCCATCCTGTGGATTGCGAATACAGGTGTCGGGACTGCGAGGGTCGGAGCGGCGGCTGCCGCAGCGATCACTCCCCCTGCAGTGAGGGGCTTCTTGATTCGGGACATTGTCCGGCCGGCTCCTTGTGCTGCCGCCATACGTCGGATGGAAACCCAAAGGCCGACATCGCCCGAGAGAGCCGTCACCACTTAAACGGATCACAGTCGAACACCCTGGGGGAATGCGAGATTAGCAGGACTGACTTGTCATTAGGTGACATGATCCGTGCGCACTTTGTTCGCCTGCCCGCCGAAGGGAAACGACCGTACGGCGACTGCCAGGCCGGCCGATCGGGTCGACCCGAGCCGCCCACGTCGCGGCGCCGTACGACCGGGTCCTGGAGCAGTTCGGCTGCCACATCGGGGTCGTTGTCGTGCAGGTGGCGATGCCTGGCGGCGGGCGCCCGCATCACCCTCGGCCCACCGGACATGTCCTACGAACTGTGCGGCCAGTTATGGGCGGAGCCAGAGCCGGATCACGGCAACGGTGACGGTGCGGTGATTCTTCCAACGCCCGCCCCGGCCCATATCGCCTGAAACGATGAGTGTCCGCCACCGGTCACGCGACCCATCGGACAGCGCCTGATTCCTCCGGGCGTCGATCGTCCGGAACAGCGTCTCGCCCACATACCCAACCGCCCCGGCGGCGAAGGGTCATCGTACAGACGTGCCACCGGACCGGCTCGCCGTTGCGGCGGAAACGCAGCTGCTCCACGTCGCTCTCGTCGCGCACCAGCTCGACGTCGGCGGCTGACCACCGCGCCCCCCGTGCACGCCGGTCAGCCGCCGGCGCCGCGCGGCGCCAGCCCCTCCGTCACCAGTGTCAGCAGCCTGTCCATTTCGGCCGCGCCGTTGGGGTGGTGTTCCGTGGCGAGGGCGATGCCCGCGACCACGGTCAGCAGGTCGGCGGCGGTGGCGTCCGCCCGTATGGCGCCCGCGGCGACGGCGCGGCGCACCAAGGGGGTGGCGGCGGTGGCGAGTTGGGTGGCGCAGTGTTCGCCTTCGACGGGGGTGTGGCCGGTCAGGGCTGCCGCCATGCCGCGCGCGCAGGCGACGTAGTGACCGATGGCGCGCAGCCATTCCAGCAGCGCCGCTTGGGGGTCGTCCCGCGCGGTCAGGTCCGCGGCGAGGTCGCACAGGGCCTCGTACCGCTGCTCAAAGACGGCGGCGAGCAGGGCGCCACGGTTCGGGAAGTGCCTGCGCAGGGTCGCCGATCCCACCTGGGCGGTGCGGGCGACCTGCTCCAGCGAGACGTTCGCGCCGTGGACGGCGACCTCCTCCGCCGCGGCGGCGAGCAGGCGCGCGTGGTTGCGGCGGGCATCGGCGCGCTGTGTGCGGGATTGGACGTCGGACACCTTCGTCACCTTCGACCTTTGCTAAATGGCGGACCCCTCCGTATTGTACGCGGTAGATAAATGGCGGACCCCACCGTTTAGGAGGCTGCGGCATGACCACCGCATCCGCACACGCGCCCGTACTCGTCACCGGCGCCACCGGCAAACAGGGCGGCGCCACCGCCCGGGCCCTGCTCGCGCAGGGCATCCCGGTACGCGCCCTCGTACGCGACCCGGGCAGTGAACGGGCCCGCGCCCTGGCTGAGCTCGGCGCCCAGCTCGTCACCGGCGATCTGCGGGATCGCGACGCCGTGGCGCGGGCCGTGGACGGGGTGCGCGCCGTCTTCTCGGTGCAGATGCCGGACCTGGCCGACCTCCAGGGCGACGCGGAGTGGGTGTGCGGGCGCAACCTGATCGACGCGGCGGCCGAAGCGGGTGTCGAGCAGCTTGTGCACACCTCCGTCTCCGGCGCCGGACAACACCGTGAGGAACCCGGCTGGGCCGAGGGGCGCTGGAAGGCGGTGGAGCACTACTACGAGACCAAGACCGCGCTCCAGGACCGGGGGCGGGACGCGGGATTCCGGTACTGGACGCTCCTCAAGCCCGGCTTCTTCATGGAGAACTTCCTCGAACCCGGCTTCATGTTCGGCTCCGATGGCCGCCGACTGGTAACCGTCCTCAAGCCCGACACCGTGCTGAAGCTGATCGCCGTCCAGGACATCGGCCATGCCGCGGCGGCCGCCTTCGCCGACCCCGAGCGATTCCACGGCGTGGAGCTGGAACTCGCGAGCGACGAGCTCACCATGACCGAGGTCGCCGCCGTGCTCTCCCGCGCCAGCGGAACCGAACTGGCCGCGCCGGACATGACGGTGGAGGAGGCCATCGCCGCGGGCATGCCGCCCGTTTTCGGTGTCTCGTACGACCGGCTGAACGTCGTGGGACAGCCCGCGTCGCCGCGGTACGCGCTGGCGCTCGGCCTGAGCGTGACGGGCTTCGAGGAGTGGGCGCGGGAGCACGGGGCGGCTCTGCCGCCGGCCCGTCAGGGGTGACCGCTCGTGCTGCCCCGCGACCGCCAAGGTCACGGGGCGGCATCCGGCCTTGGAGACCAACGGGACAGCCAGTAACGCCAAGCACTTGATCTTGGATGACCGATAGCGCGTGAGGTCCCTTCAGCGCCGAGCGTCGGTCACGAGGGAGCTGACGCGGCTCTCGTACTCCCGCCGGGCCTTGCGCTGTGCCGGGATCGCTGGGTTGCCGTCGAGAGGCTGCCAGCGGGCGAGATGATCGCGGTGGACTGCGCCCTGGAGGGGTGGAGGCGGCTGAAGGTGCCGGACTCCCCCACCGGGCGGGGAGGCCGGAGACCGGCGGAACACGGTGGGGGCGCGAAAATTCGTGGGCGCCGGTCAAGTCCACAGTGCGGCAGACCCGGCGGGCGGCACGCTGGTGGATATGGCGACACCGGCCGACGGCCTCGCGACGCCGGGAACCTGACCGGCAGTCGGCGCAGAAGAGCGGCCACCCCAGCGTGCTGACCGGCGGCGATCGGCCGGGGAGGAGTCCCGCTATCCCTTTCGGCCGTATCTCGGCTGGCTCTCTACTCCGTGTTCTGCGTCCGAGTGCCTGGAGCGTACGGGCCAGGTCAGGGCCTGGGCCTTCCCGGCCGCGGCCCTCGCCCTCGCGGTCACGGCTTCTGGGTGGCCCGGTGCACGAAGGCGGGTGGGAGGTTTGGCCACACCACGGTCGAGCGTTCCAACCGGCTGAAACGGCGGGAAAGTTCGGCGGTGAAGTGACGGGCGGGCGGAGTCCAGGCCGCGTGCAGATAGGCGAAGGTGGTGAACCGGCCGCCGGGCTTGAGGACTTCGGTCACGGCGTCCAGGATGTGCCCGCGCTGTTCCCGTGGCATGACCGTCCACGGCAGCCCGGAGATCACCGCGTCGACCGATTCGCCCACCGCGGCGGCCAGCTCGGCGGCCGAACCCCGTATCACGGTCAGCCGTGTGTCGTGCCGGGTGGCCGACAGCCGTGCCGCGAGCACCGGGTTGAGCTCGATCGCGACGAGTCGTGCGTCGGGCGCGAGCCGGGCGAGGACAGCGTCGGTGAACACCCCGGTTCCCGGGCCGAGTTCGACAACGAGCCGAGCCCCCTCCAGGCCGATGCCCTCGGTCATCGCGTACGCCAGCCGTCGTGAACTGGCCGCTATGGCCCCGGTCATGAGGGGCCGTCTGAGGAACTCGGCGGTGATCGACATGGCGGCCATGGTGGAAGCACGCCGGGTGGCTGCACGTCGTATCCCCGGCCGGTACGTGTACGACCGTGGGAGGACTCCATGGCGCCCGTCGGGACGATGTGGGGGAGCGGCCCCGGCCGTAGCGTGAGGTGGTGCATCGGCTGATGGAGACCCTGCCCCGCTTGCGGCGGGGCCACCCGTGGCTGACGGACGTCCTGCTGGTCGTGCTCGTGGCGGTGCCGCCGGTGATCCGCCCGCAGCCGGGCTGGCGGCCGGTCTGGGTACAGGCGGGCGTGTACGTCGCCCTGGTGCTGCCCCTGCTGTGGCGCCGCCGTCGGCCGGTGCTCGTCGCGGCCCTGGTGACGGCGGCGTTCTGGGCGCAGTATCTCGGACAGGTGTGGGGACAGGAACCGGGACGCGGCGCCATCGCCCTGGCCGCGGTCCTGGCCACCCTCACTGTGCGTGGCCTGCGCCGCGCCGCCGCGGCGACGGTGGTCTGTGCCGCCGGCTGCGTTCTGCTGTGGATTCCCGCGTGGCAGCGGGACTACGGGGGCCCGGGTGCCCGGGGGGCCTGGCTCACTCCGCTCGCGGTGGGGCTCCTGCTGGCCGGGGCCTGGGTGTTCGGCGAGTACGTCCGTGCCCGGCGCGCCTATGTCGCCGAGTTCGAGCGGCGGGCCGCGCTCGCCGAGTCGGAACGCCTCGCCCTGGCCCGGGTCGCCGTCGCCGAGGAGCGGGCGCGCATCGCCCGCGAGATCCACGATGTCCTCGCGCACAGCGTGAGCGTGATGGTGCTGAACGCCGAGGGCGGCAGGCTGATGCGGCAGGTCGACCCCGCCGTCGTCGATCGCACCCTTGGCGTCATCAGCGCGACCGGCCGCGAGGCCCTCGGCGAACTGCGCCGGCTGCTGGAGGTGCTGCGCACCCCCGACGCGGACGCCTTGGCCGACGACTCCGGCTCCGGTCCCGATGGGGCCGCCGAACACCTCTCGGCCGATCTGCGGCGGCTGGTCGGACGCCTCAACACGAGCGGCAGGCGCGCCCTGCTGGACCTTCACGGAGAGCGGGACGGCCTTCCGGCGGATCTCACCGTGCAGACGTACCGCATCGTGCAGGAGGCGCTCACCAACGTCGTCAAGCACGCGCCGCCGGACACCACGGTCCATGTACGGGTCGACACCGGCAGGCAGGGGCCCGGGCGGCTGGTCCGCGTCAAGGTGGAGAACTCGGCCGGAGCGGGAGCCGGGACGGAAGCCGGAGCGGCGGGCGAGCGTCCCGCCCCGCTGCTCCCGTCCGGTCGCGGACTCACCGGCATGCGCGAGCGCACCGCCCTGTACGGCGGGCGCGTCGACGCCGGGCCCACACCCGACGGCGGCTACCGCGTCGCCGCAACCCTGCGCCCCGCCGAGCCCGAGCCCACCAGGGCGACCCCATGACCGACCCGACCCCGACCCCGACTCGCACCGCGTCATCGTCCCGGGTGCTGATCTGCGACGACCAGGAGCTGATCCGGATGGGGCTGCGCATGGTCGTCGACAGCCAGCCCGACCTCACCGTGGTGGGCGAGGCCGCCGACGGCGACGCGGCGATCGCGGGCGTGGCCGCCCTGGAGCCGGACCTCGTCCTCATGGACGTACGCATGCCCGGTCTGGACGGGCTCGCCGCGACCGAACACCTCTGCGCGCGGCCCCATGGGCCCCGCATCCTCGTCGTCACCACCTTCGACCTCGACGAGTACGCCTACGCGGCCCTGCGTGCCGGCGCCAACGGCTTCCTCGTCAAGGACGCCCCCGCCGAGGAGATCCTGGTGACCGTCCGCGCGGTGCTGCGGGGCGAGGTCATGGTGGCGCCCTCGCTGACCCGGCGCCTGGTCGAACGCTTCGTCCTGCACGCCCCCGCGTCCGCGCCCGCCCAGCGCAGCCGCCTGGCGGCTCTCACCGAGCGGGAACGGGAAGTCCTCGCCCTGGTCGCCCGGGGACTGGCCAACGGCGAGATCGCGGAGCGCCTCTTCGTCGGGGAGACGACCGTCAAGACCCACCTCGGCCGGATCCTGACCAAACTCGGCCTCCGGGACCGTATCCACGCGGTGATCTTCGCCTACGAGAGCGGGCTGGTACGGGTCGGGGACTGAGCGGGGATGGGCCTCCCGCCTGGTGGCCCGCATCGTTGTGGTGAGCGTGTGACAGGTCATACCGCGCACCAAGTCCAGAGCGGGTGGGGAAGACCACGGGCTGGATTCCTGGACCGCACACAGTGGATTCGGCGCCCCTACTTCGCGCCGGGGTCCAGCAGTCGGCGGATGCGCTCGTACTCGGCCGCCATCTCGGGCGTGGCGAGGAAATCGTCGAGATCGGCGGACACCTCGTGGTCGACGTCCTCGATGGAACGGATGGCGAGTTCGTAGAGCTCGCCGCGCCGGTTCTGCTCCAGGTAGCTCTTCCAGTGCGCCAACGCGCTGATGGCGGTGAGAACTCCCGTGTCCAGATCGTCATCGACCAGGATGCCGCCATAGATCGCCGCAAGCTGGTCGTGCAGCTCGGCGGCGCTGATCGTCAGGACGTTCGCGCAGGCGGTGGTGAGTGCCGCCCGGGCGTCTTCGGTGAGTTCGTCCTCGGCCGCACCGCGCAGCAGCTCCGGCCGCACCAGACGGGTGACCGTCTGCTCTCCGAAGGCACGAACACTGCCCTCGGTGGCTTCGACGATGAGCCGGAGAACGTCCGCCTCAAGTTCGCTGTACTTCACGCCCGCAGCCTAAAGTATCGGCTCCGAAAGTCCTTCGGGGGTTGGCTTCGGGGCCGGTCGTGGGGTCTACCGGGGGTTGACGACGTGCTGTCCCCTCCGGACCGCCGGGGGGAGACCCGCGCGTTCGCGGAACTGAAGGTTCTTCAGCGCGAACCCAGGGGTCCAGCGGTGTGTGTCAGGCTGACACGTCGGTGAGTTCGGGTGGAACACGAGGATGCTGAGCGATCCACAGACTTCGGCGGCGATGTCAGCGGACATCCTCGGCTATGACGGGCGCCCGCCGAACTGCCAGTTGTGCACCTCAATGTCGGCGTACCGGTCCGGGGTCAGGATGGCGCGTGCCGTGCCCGGGTCCGGCGCCCGGACCAGCACCGCGGTACCCAGCCAGGTGGCGCCGTCGTCGGACGGCAGCGGCCCGTAGGCGATCAGCTCGTTCCGGTCGGGCGGCACCGCGAGGTCGGCGGCCTGTCCCGTGCCGAGGCCGATCACCAGGTACCGGTTGCCGCCGGTCCGGCCGCCGGGATCCGCAGCTGGGTGTCCTCCGAGCCGCGCGGCCGGTTCATCTCGTCGATCGGGCACGCGACCACCCGGCCGGTCATCCGGTGGAGCTCGACCTTGTGCCGCAGCTCCAGAATCACCGACCGGGGGACCCCGAAGCCGTGCGCGCCTTTTCAATCGGCCCGGGATCGTACCGAAGTTCCGAGGGGTCGACCTCGTACGGGGCGGCCCACCAGTCAGGCACATAGCCATCTGGGTAGTGCTCAAAACTTCGGCACGTACTGCACCACTCCCACAGCCTTCCGCGGCCGGTGAAACTCTGTCCGCCAAGAACTTTCGGCTCGCCACCTTCCAGGATGTACCACCTGTGCAGCGTCCTCGCCGAACATACTGGGCACGGAGACGAAATCCGAGAACCGCTCCAGTCCTCGTTGAAGATCCGACGCCACTCCTTGTATACGGCTGTGCCGAGCTCACGCCACTCGGTCGATTCGCTCACCTGTTGCCCTCGATCCAATCCTGCAAAGCATTTCCAGACCCATAGGGAGTGCCATCGGCCAACGAGCCTTCGTCACCGTGAACTTCCCCATGGAAGCTCTGATGCTTTAGATAATATCGCGCGTGACTGAGCTCATGGGCAATGGTATTCGCCGCAGTGGCGTCATCGATGATTCCACTCGGACCGATGCGAATGACCCGGCCTCCTTCCGCGGCTCGCGTAACACCGGCCTGTCCCGGAGGGAGATCCGGATCGTAGATCACCCGGATGTCCTGGCCAGAACCCCTCAGATTGATACCGTACTTTTCGGCTACATCTCTGAGGTACGTGTCCTTGTCCAGGGCGTTGTCGAGTGTCCGCTCCACCTCTCCTTGCCTGGTCCCTCGCGCACCCCTCTCATCAGGTGCTTCAGGAGTGCACGGAGAGAGACCCAACGGGTCGACCAGCACATGGGGATTCCGGACGTAGGCAACGGGATTGGGAGCGGGCGCGAGCCCTAACGGGTCGCTCGAAAGATACCGGGCAGCCTCTGGGTCGTAGTACCGGTGCACGTTGTAGTGCAGACCGCTTTCGGGGTCGTAGTACTGACCCGGGAAGCGCAGCGGAGTGTACGCGGTGCTGCCTCGCGCCCAGGTCGTACGGCCCCACAACGTGGTACGGGTGCGCCAGACGATTTCGCCGCGCTCGTCGATGAGTTCCGTGGGGGTGCCGACCAGGTCGGTGACGATGGCGAAGAAGCGTCGATCGACTTCGTGTTGACCTGTGGAATCAGTGATGCGCTCGGTCTGGGCGACGGGATGGAGATGGGCGTGGTCCCAGGTAACCGTCACCAGGTCTGAGCGGCCCGGAACGGTCGTGGTCTGCTCGACGAGGGTGTTGTCGTCCCAGGTGAAGTCGGCCCGTTCCAGGACGGTTTCACCGTCCTCAGCCAATCGCAGCTTGGCGATCCGTCGGCCGAGAGGGTCGTAGAGGTAGCGCCACACCGTGCCGTCGGGGGTGGTGACGGAGGTCAACCGGTCCTCGCTGTCCCACGCGTAGCGCCAGGTGTCCGGCTTCTTCGACAGCCGGTTCTTCTGCCGCAGCGTGACCCGCCCTGCGGCATCGTGCTCGTAGCGGACCCGGCCCGCGCGGGTGATGCGGGTGCCGGTGTACGCGCGCTCGCCCGTTGCCTCCGCGCCCGGGTGCTTGGCGGGCCAGGTGGCGTGGGTCTGGTTACCCGACTCGTCATAGGCGTACGTCTCGCTCCAGCCCTCTCCCTGGACCGCTGTGACCCGGCCCGCCGCGTCCAGATCAAAGGTGCGGTGGCCGGTGAATTGGTCGTCAGTCGCGGTGAGGTGACCGTCGACCCGGTAGGTGTAAGCGCGGCGCTGGACCATCCCGGCGACCTCTCCCGCCAGGGACTGTTCGGCCAGACGGCCCGCCGGGTCCCATAGTTGGGACATGGACAGATCGCGGCCGATGTGGCGGACAACCTCACGGCCCGCGGCATCGTGCTCGAAGCCGAGGGTGTGGCCGGTGGCGGTCAGAGTCGTGCGGCGGCCTCCGGCATCGTAGGTGTAGACGGTGGTGGCTCCACCGGGGGTGGTGCGGCAGGTGCGGCGCCCCAGGGCGTCGTAGCGGTGCGTCGTCACACGGTCGGCCACCGTCTCGGACACCACGCGGCCCATCCGATCCCGCTGGAAGATCACCTCTGCGTCCGGGCCGACGGCCGAGACCAGCCGTCCGGCGGTGTCGTAGCCAAAGGTGGTGGTCTGTCCGGAGACGTCTCTGGCGACGACGCGGCCGAGCACATCACGTGCGAAGGAAACGGATTCCCCCATCGGGGTGGTGCGTGAGATCAGATCCCCGGTGGCGTCGTGCCCGTAGCGGACCGTACGGTCATCGAAGTCGGTCTCGGATATCAGTCTGCCTGCCGGGTCGTACTCGTAGGACCAGGTCAGCCCCTGCGGGTTGGTGACCTTGGCCAGACGCAGCTCGGCGTCGTGCTCGAACTCGTAACGCACCCCATCCGGGCCGGTCCGCGCGGCAAGCCGATCGAAGTGGGTGTACTCGTACGAGGTCACCCTGCCTGCGGCGTCGACGTGGTTGGTGCGGTTACCTTCACCGTCGTACGTCCACGACTCCTGTGCCCCACCCGGCCGGGTTCGACGCAGGAGCTTGCCCTCGACCGACCAGTCCAAGGCAGTCGTCGCACCGAGCGGGTCGACGATGGCGACGGGACGGCCGAACCCATCACGGCGGTAGATGGTGACCGCGCCGAGAGGGTCGGTGACCTCCACGGGCAGACCGGCGGCGTCGCAGCGCAACTGTGTCGTTTCGCCAATGGCGTTGGTGACCGCGGTGAGCCGGCCGAAGTCGTCATAGGCATAGCGAGTGGTGGCCCCGGCGGGGTCTGTGACGGCGATGCGGTTGCCGCGCTCGTCGTACTCCCGGGTCCAAGTGGCCCCGTCCGCCCCGGTCAACGTGACGGGCAGTCCCGAGTCGTTGTAGGCGACGCCGGCCCGCTTGCCATCGGGGCGGGCGAAACCCGCCAAGCGGCCGCACTCGTCGTAATGACATTCGGTGCGGCGCCCGAGGGCGTCGATGTGGGCCAGTAGCCGGCCGTGGCGGTCGTATTCGGTCCGGGTGTACGCGCCCAGCTGGTCGATCACGCCGACGACCTGGCAGGCGTCGTTGATCAGGTACTTGGCGGTGTGGCCGGCGGCCGTGGTGACGGTGGTGATCCGGTGGCCGGTGCGCTGGTCGACGCCGTGGTAGTCCAGCCGGATGGAGACATGGCCTTCGGTACCGCCCTCCGATATGCAGCGGTGGCGGTTGTCGTAGACGTAGTCGTAGCGGCGGTCGTTGGTGTCGGTCCAGGCGATGACGCGCTTCTCGTCGTCGTACTCGAACCGCAGCGGCAAACCGGAGGAGTTGAACACCTCCGTGAGATTGCCGTCGGTGTAGGCGTAGCGGACGATCTCCTGGTCCGAGCCGTCGGGGGCGGCGCCCGCGAGGTGCAGCGCGGTGATACGGCCGTCCTCGGCCGTCAGCTTCAGGTGGTAGCCCGCCGAATGGACGATGTCGGTCGGGGTGCCGTCGGGGGCGTAATGGAAGGCGATCCGGTTGCCGTTGCGGTCGCGGATCTCGTCGATCGGCGCGATGCCATCGGGTTCGTTCCGGGGCGCGGTGAAGGAGTACGTGCGGCCGTTGTCGACATCGGTGAGGGTGTAGTCGCCGTCGACCGTGCGCTCCAGCGGCCAGCGCGCGATGCCCGCCGTGGGCAGGGTCGGGAGGTCGGGTGCGGGGTGCGGGTAGTCCAGCAGACGGCCGTCCTCGCAGACGAACACCACACCCTCCGGGCCGATCTCCAGGTGCTGATCGGCCGTGCTCGACCACGAAGGCCCGAACCACCGACCCGCCGTGTAGCCGGACTCGACTTGGCGGCGGAAGACCAGCGGGAGCATGCCCGGCAGTGTCACGTCCGTCTGGGGCAGGAACATCCGGCCGGTGGCGAAGTCGATCGGGTCCGAGCCGTCCGACTTCTTCCCACTGTTGGGGGTGTCGTGGCCATGCGGCCCGTTCTCGTCCAGCAGGCCGCGGGCGGGCGGCTTCGTCTCGGCCACACGCCTCGCGGTGGTCGCGACCCTCTTGGCGCCGCCCAGGCCCCTGGTGCCGATCAGCTCGGGCACGAGTCGGCCGAGGCCCTCGGAGGGATCCTGCTGGAAGGTGTCCCACATGCTGCCCAACGTGCCCCACGGGTCATTGGCCATCTGGACCAGCCCGGCGGCCGTGCTGTTGAGATTGGTGACGTACTCCGCAGGGTGCGTGATGTTGTAGAGGTCGAAGGGGTTGATCTGCCGCGCGAAGCTGACGACGCCCGCGGTGCCCCTGATGATGCCGCCGTAGAAGTGCGAATAGTGCAGGGCCAGCCCCGTAAAGCCGTCGTTCACCTGCTCCGCGTACGACGGTTTGTCGGGCGCCGCGTCGCGCGCCGTCTCCACCGCCGCCTTCGCGGTCGTGTGCGCCTCGTTCCGCTGTCGCCGCGCCTCGCCCAGGATCTCCTGGGCGACATTGAGATGCGAGGTGCCCGGGTCGCGGAACTCCCCCGGCTTGTCCGGCAGCGTCGAGCGGTCACGCTCGCCGGCGGGTGCGGCGTTGTACGCGTCGACCGCCGTGTTGTACGCCGACACCCGCTCGTTGTGTGCCGAGCGGGCCTCCTCCGACGCCTGCTTGCCCTGCTTGTAGCGGGCGATGGCCTCCGCGGCCTGCCCTTGCGCCCACTCCACCGTCCCCGCGAAGCTGTCCAGCGCCCCGGCGGCCTTCTCACAGGCGTCAGCCGCCGTGAACCACTTCCTCGGCTGGACCGACACGCTCTCCCGGAAGGCGTCCGCCGCCGCGCCCTTGAGATGGTCGGCGTCCAGCCCGCGTAATCCCCTTCCCACATTGTCGAACGCGGTCTGGAAATCACTCAGATGATCCGCCGTGGAACGCAGCTTTCCAGGGCTGCCGTGGATCAGCTTCTTCGGGTCCTCGGTCTCGCCGAGCTGCATCTCGTCGACATTCGCGCCCAGCGCGTTCGCCGCCGAATCCGACGTTTCCCGGACCCAGTCCGCACCGCTCTCCCAGCCGACGTCGTCCAGCCGGTCCGCGGTCCAGTCACCGGCGACGTCGATGGCCTCACCGACGTCCTCCACCCGGTCCTCGACCCAGTCCTCCAGCGAGTCCGGAACGAAATCCCCCCACCCCATGATCGCTTATCCCCCGATCAGCGTCCGTATGAGCAACTCCCCACACGGTAGTGCCAAAGAACGGCAAAGTTGCGGTCAAGAAGTCCGCTGTTGCAAATCCCGCACAAACGGGATCCGGCTGTATCAGGGGGCGCGCGGGATCGGTTACTCCTCGTACCACTCCTTGATCACGTCATCGATGCAGTCACGCAAAGCCGACCTCCGGTCGGCCGCTCCGCCGCCGACGTCGATGCGCGCGGCCAATTCCTCGAGCGAGCGCCGGAAGCCCGGTTCGCCGTCCATAAGGTCGTCGAGGGCCGGAAACGCCATCAGCCGCAGGTAGTCCTCCAGGACACGTGCCAGCACGGGGTCGGGAGGGCTGGACGACGGCTGACCGGACGACGGGGAGATGCGCGACTCCGGGGCGTCCAGCATCCAGCCCGTGAGCAGTCCGTCCGCGAAGAGCAGATGGAGCCCCGGCGCCACCTGCACGCGCAAGCGCTCCGCTGTCGGCGCGTCCGGGCCGTCGCGCAGGAGGATCAGCTCGCGGTCGGTGCTCCATCGCGCCCCTGCGGGCTCGACGTGGAAGTCCGCCTTCGGCTCGATCAGGCGAAGGTTCCCCGGCGTGGACTCCGCCGACAGCCAGCCCAAAGCCCGGTCGCGGTCCTCTTCCAGATACTCCGGAATGCGCAGGGAGACCCGGGACAAAAGCCCGGTCGCGCGGTCGAACCGAAATTCGTCCACGCCTTCCGGTGAGTCCCAGTCGACGCTTCCGACGGTCTCGTGGATGACATACCGCTCGTACTCGGCCGCGTCCATGCGCGGACCGGCATCCACGAAAAGGCCCCTTGGGAAGTACCTGGGCGGTTCGGGGATTCCCGGAAGGCCGCACAGTTCGACGACGACTGAGGGTTCGAGCCTGAGCATCTGCGTCACCCCTCGGACGGGAAGTTCGGCCAGATCTCCTTGGCCGGGGCGATCGGGTTGCCGCCGGAGGGAATCTTGCCATTGATGATTTGATCCCTCGTGATCGGCAGTCCGGGTTCCTCGGGCGAGCCGCCGAACGCCTTGACCCCCGACTCCATACGAGGACCACTCGGCCCATAGCTGGTGACGATCTGCCCCGCGCGGGAGCCGGGTCCTTCCGTGATGACGATGTCCTCCCCCTGGTGGAAGAGCATGCGCCCGCTCTTTCCTTGAGACAGATAGACCGCGTCCGGGTTCGAGAGGATCTCGAGCTCCCGGGTGGGCGACAGATGGCCGTGGTAGCCGCGAGGCGACCCCTCGTACGGCTTGAGTTCTTTCCTGACACCGTTCTGCGCGTTGTTGACGACCTTGTCGGCCGCTTTGTTGGCCCGCTTGTACGGAGAGAGACCGAGCGGATCGGCCCATGTGTGCGGGTTGTGCACATAGGTGGCCGGGTTGGGGGCCGGGGCCAGCCCCAGGGGGTCCGGGGTGGCGTAGCGGGCGGTCTCGGGGTCGTAGTAGCGGTGCACGTTGTAGTGCAGGCCGCTCTCCGGGTCGTAGTACTGGCCGGGGAAGCGGAGGGGGGTGTACGCGGTGCTGCCGCGGGCCCAGGTCGTGCTGCCCCACAGGGTGGTACGGGTGCGCCAGGCGATCTCGCCGCTCTCGTCGACGAGTTCGGTCGGGGTGCCGACGACGTCGGTGACGATGGCGAAGAAGCGCTGGTCGATCTCGCGCTGACTGGTGGCGTCGGTGATGCGCTCGGACTGGGCGACCGGCTGAAGGCCGTCGTGGTCCCAGGTCAGGGTGACCAGGTCGGTGCGGCCGGGGACCGTGGTGGTCTGCTCGGCGAGGATCGCGCCGTCCCAGGTGAAGTCGGTCCGCTCGACCACCGTTTCGCCGTCCGCCGCCAGTCGCTGCTTGGCGGTGCGGCGTCCGAGGGGGTCGTAGAGGTAGCGCCACACCGTGCCGTCGGGGGTGGTGACGGAGGTCAGCCGGTTCTCGGCGTCCCACGCGTAGCGCCAGGTGTCGGGCTTCTTCGACAGGCGGTCCTTCTGCCGCAGGGTGACCCGGCCCGCCGCGTCGTGTTCGTAGCGGACCCGGCCCGCGCGGGTGATGCGCGTGCCGGTGTACGCGCGCTCGCCCGCCGCCTCCGCGCCGGGGTGCCTGGCGGGCCAGGTGGCGTGGGTCTGGTTGCCCGCCTCGTCATAGGCGTAGGTCTCGCTCCACCTCCTGGCGTGGACCGCGGTGACCCGGCCCATCGCGTCCAGCTCGAAGGAGCGGCGGCCGCGCAACTGGTCCTCGACGCCGACCAGATGGCCGTCGGCCCGGTAGGTGTAGGCGCGGCGCTGCACCATTCCGGCCGAGGGGCTGGTCAGGGCCTGTTCGGCCAGGCGGCCCGACGGGTCCCAGGCCTGGGACAGGGACAGGCTGCCCCCGATGTGGCGGGCGATCTCGCAGCCGGAGGCGTCGTATTCGGACGCCAGCGTGCGGCCGGAGGCGGTGAGGGTGGTGCGGTGGCCCGCCGCGTCGTACGCGTAGGTGGTGGTGGCGCCGCCGGGGGTGGTGCGGCGGGTGCGGCGGCCCAGGGCGTCGTACCTGTGCGTCAGCACGCGGCCGCCCACCAGCTCGGACTTCACCCGGCCCGCCCGGTCCCATTGGAGGACGATCTCGGTGTCCGGGCCCGTGGCCGAGACCAGATGTCCGGCCGGGTCGTAGGCGTAGGTGGTGGTCAGGCCGTCGGCGTCCTTGGCGACGACGCGGCCCAGCACGTCGCGCTCGAAGGCGATGGTCCGGCCCAGTGGTGTGGTGCGCGCGATCAGCTGCCCGGCGGCGTCGTGTTCGTAGCGGATGGTACGGTCGTCGAAGTCGGTTTCGGATATCAGCCGTCCCGCCGGGTCGTACTCATAACTCCAGGTGAGCCCCTTGGGGTTGGTGACCTTGGTCATGCGCAGCTCGGCGTCGTGCTCGAACGCGTAGCGCGCCCCGTCCGGGCCGGTCTGCGCGGCGAGCAGGTCGAAGTGGGTGTACTCGTACGTGGTCACCCCGCCCGCAGCGTCGACGTGGTCGGTGCAGTTGCTCTCGCCGTCGTAGGTCCAGGTCTCGCGCGTTCCGTCCGGGTTGCTCCGGCGCAGGAGGTCTCCCTCGACCGACCACTCCAGGCGGGTCGTGGCGCCGAGCGGGTCGACGATGGCGACGGGGCGGCCGAACGCGTCGCGGCGGTAGGCAGTGACCGCGCCGAGAGGATCGGTGATCTCCATCGGCAGGCCCGCGGCGTCACAGCGCACACGGCTGGTCTCGCCCAGGGCGTCGCTGATCGAGGTCACCCGGCCCAGGTCGTCGTAGATGTAGCGGGTGGTGGCCCCGACGGGGTCGGTGTCGGCGAGGCGGTTGCCGCGCGCGTCGTGTTCATGGGTCCAGGTGGCCCCGTCCACGCCGGTGACGACGGCCGGCAGGCCGAGGGCGTCGTAGGACACGTGCGACTGCTTGCCGTCGGGGCGGGTGAGGGAGACCAGGCGGCCGTGGTCGTCGTAGGCGTACGCGGTGCGGTGCCCGAGGGCGTCGGTGTGGGCCAGCACGCGGCCGTGGCGGTCGTATTCGGTCCGGGTGTACGCGCCCAGCTGGTCGATCACGCCGACGACCTGGCAGGCGTCGTTGATCAGGTACTTGGCGATGTGGCCGGCGGCGGTGGTGACGGTGGTGATCCGGTGGCCGGTGCGCTGGTCGACGCCGTGGTAGTCCAGCCGGATGGAGACATGGCCCGCGGTGCCGCCCTCGGCGATGCAGCGGTGGCGGTTGTCGTAGATGTAGTCGTAGCGGCGGTCGTTGGTGTCGGTCCAGGCGATGACGCGCTTCTCGTCGTCGTACTCGAACCGCAGCGGCAGGCCGGAGGAGTTGAATACCTCCGTGAGATTGCCGTCGGTGTAGGCGTAGCGGACGAGCTGCTGGTCGCTGCCGTCGGGGGCGGCGCCGGCGAGGTGGAGGGCGGTGATCCGGCCGTCCTCCGACGTCAGCTTCAGGTGGTAGCCCGCCGAGTGCACGATGTCGGTCGGGGTGCCGTCGGGGGCGTGGTGGAAGGCGATCCGGTTGCCGTTGCGGTCGCGAATCTCCTCGATGGGCGCGATCCCGTCGGCGCTGTCCCGAGGGGCGGTGAAGAAGTAGGTGAGGCCGGTGGTGGGGTCGGTGACGGTGTAGTCGCCGTCGAACGTGCGCTCCAGCGGCCAACGCGCGGACCCTGCCGTGGGGAAGGTGGGCAGGTCGGGTGCCGGGTGCGGGTAGTCAAGCAGGCGCCCGTCCTCACAGACGAAGACCACGCCCTCCGGACCGATCTCCAGGTGCTGGTCGGCCGTGCTCGACCACGACGGGCCGAACCACCGCCCCGCCCGGTAGCCCGACTCCACCCGGCGCCGGAACTCCAGCGGCAGCACGCCCGGCAGCGTCACGTCCGTCTGGGGCAGGAACATCCGGCCGGTGGCGAAGTCGATCGGGTCCGAACCCGTGGTGGTCTTCGCACCGTCGCGCGTGGCCCGCGAGGCCGGGCCGCCCTCGTCCAGCAGGCCGCGGCCGGGCGGCTTCACCTCGGCCACGCGCCGGGCGGTGGTCGCGACCTTCTTGATGCTGCCGAGACCCTTGGTGCCGATCAGCTCCGGCACCAGCCGGCCGAGGCCCTCGGAGGGGTCCTTCTGGAAGGTGTCCCACATGGTGCCCAACGTCCCCCACGGGTCATTGGACATCCGGACCAGGCCGGCGGCCGTGTTGTTGAGGTTGGTGACGTACTCCGCGGGGTGGGTGATGTTGTACAGATCCAGGGGGTTGAGCTGCCGGGCGAAGTTGACGATCCCGGCGGTCCCCTTGACGATGCCGCCCACGAAATGCGACGCGTCCAGGTTCAGCCCGTCCACGCCGTCCGCCAGCTGCCTGGCGTACGAGGGCTTGGCCGGCGCCTTGTCACGCGCCGTCTCCACCGCCGCCTTCGAGGTCGTCTGCGCCTCGTTCCGCTGCCGCCGCGCCTCCTTCAGAATGTCCTGCGCGGCCTGGACATCCGCCGTCCCCGGGTCATGGAACTCCCCCGGCTTCTCCGGCAGCGTCGACTTGTCACGCTTGTCCGACGGCTTCGCGTTGTACGCGTCCACCGCCGTGTTGTACGCCGACACCTTGTCGTTGTGCGCCGACCGCGCATCATCCGACGCCTTCTTGCCCTTCTTATAACGCGCGATCGCGGTCTCGGCCTGCTTCTGCGCCCACTCCACCGTCCCCGCGAAGTTCTCCAGCGCCCCGGCCGCCTTCTCACACGCGTCCGCGGCCGTGAACCACTTCTTCGGCTCGACCGACACACTCTCCCGAAAAGCATCCGCCGACTTGCCCTTGAGATGAGCGGCGTCCAGCCCCTGCAACCCCTTGCCCACATTGTCGAACGCGGTCTGGAAATCCCTCAGATGACCTGCCGTGGTCCGGAGCTTGTCCGGACTGCCGTGCACCAACTTCTTGGGATCCTCGGACTCACCCAACTGCATCTCGTCGACATCCGCGCCCAGCGCGTTCGCCGCCGAATCGGTCTTGTCCCGGACCCAGTCCGCACCGCTCTCCCAGCCGACATCGTCCAGCCGGTCCGCCGTCCAGTCACCGGCGACATCGATGGCCTCACCGACGTCCTCCACCCGGTCCTCGACCCAGTCCTCCAACGAGTCCGGAACGAAATCCCCAAGCCCCATGGACGCTCATCCCCCGATCAGCCGTTCAATCCTCGACGGATCCGGCCCTGGCGCAGGCCCGCTCCTGCTCCGGGACCCCGTCCCCACCTGCACAACGTGCAACCTTTGACACAATACGGTCGCGCCTCGCCGTGATCGCCGCTGGAGCTCAGGCTGTTGCAAAGCCCATACAAACGACATCGCCGGGCTCGACCGCCGCCCGGCACGGCCACCGAGCCGCCGTCGCCGCGGGCCACCGGGATGGAACTCCGAAGAGTTTCCCCCTGTTATTGCGCTCTGTTACCTTCCTTGTTCTGCCATGAAGAACATGGTTCAGCGGGTGGAGGAAGGCAGTATGGGGGACTCAGGGCTGTCTGAGCGTTGGCAGGCGTATTACGACGCGGCGGGCGGAACGGATACCGACGGCAAAAGCGTCCAAACCAGGCTGGCCAGTGCGGACGGGAATAAAGGGGATGGCAAGGGCGGCGGCGACGGCGATCTGAAATCGTCGAAGGGGCCGTGGAATACCGCGTCGACATCCATGGACGATCTGCGCCGGAATGCCGTGCGTGCGCTGGGCGACCTTCAGCACGGGCAGCAGGGCGCGGGAACGGCCAGCAAAGGCGTGGAGGGGCTGGAGAGCACCTCCATGCAGCAGCGGGTCTTCAACTCCTGGGAGGCCCGGCTGGAGGTCCTGCGCGATGAATGCGGCGAACTCATGGGAAAGCTGAAGAAGGCGGGCAATGACCTCGCCAACCAGGACGACGCCATTGAGGCGCTCTTCAAGGCGCAGGATACGAGGCCGATTCCCCCGCCGGGCGGCCCGTCGGGGAGTTGGTGACCGGCATCATGGTTACTTTCGCGCAGTTGAGGGCGCTTGACCCGGCCCAGTTCGAGGAGGCGGCGGACGGCTGGCACAAGGTCAGCAGCAATGCGAGCGCGTCCAAGGACCGGCTGGACAATGAGATCAATGCGAAGCTCCGCGGGGCTCTGAAGGGCCAGGGGGTCGGTACGGCGCTGGGCCGGCTGGAGCGGCTGAGCGAGAACTTCCACTACATGCAGGTGGAGTGCGCGCTGGTGCTCACGGCCTTGAACGGGCTGGCGGCGGAGTTGCGGGCGGCGAAGAAGAAGCTGGACAACGCCGTGCAGGACGCCCGGGACGCGGGGATGACCGTCAAGGAGGACGGTTCGGTGCAGTACACGCCCCCGCTGGTGTTGCTGCCCGGCCAGGAGTACGAGCCGGCGGGGAACGGCCGGACGCCGTTCGTCACCACGACGCCGAAGGAACGGGCGCAGGGGTTCGCCGACCGGATCGGTGACGCGCTGAAGGACGCGGCCGAGGCGGACGGCAAGTACGCGAAGACGCTGGGCAAGCTGATCACGGTGGCGGATCTGTCGGTCACCAAGGAGGACTGGACCGACGCCGACGCGGACCGCGGGGCGGTCAAGAAGACCGTCGGCGACTATCTGCGGGATATCCCGAAGGACAAGTCGCCCAAGGACAACGCGGCCTGGTGGAAGAGCCTGTCCAAAGAGGAGCAGGCGGAGTACATCTCCCTGTATCCGGCGAGCGTGGGCAAGCTGGACGGCCTTCCCGTCGAGGACCGCGACGAGGCGAACCGCGTCTGGTTCAACGAGCAGCGGGCGAAGTACCAGACCGAGCTGGCCAATCTCCCGCCCGAGCCCAAGCCCAGGAACATCATGGTCGGTCGCACTTCCATGACCAACCCTGAGTGGACCAAGTGGAACAACCATAAGAAGCAATTGGAGTCCTCCCTCAACGGCATGAAACGCATTCAGATGCGTTTCGATGACACGGGGAAGGCCGACGCCTTCGACAACACCCGGCCCAAGGGTTACAAACCGACCGGCGACGGGCTGCCGCCGGCGTATCTGCTGGATTTCGACCCCGAGAAAAACGGCCGCGCGATCATCGCGAACGGCAACCCGGACACGGCCGAACACACCGCGGTGATGGTCGGTGGCACCAACGGCACGCTCGGCGGCATCAACAAACCCGTTATCGCGGGCACGAACCTGTGGCAGGCCGCCAGCGCGATGCCGGGCGACCCCAAGGTGTCGACCATCACCTGGCACGGCTACGACGCTCCACAGAACTTTTTCCCGGAAGCCATGAAGGACAAGTACGCGGACCGGGCGGCGGGAGACTTCAACGACTTCCTGTCGGGGCTGCGCACCTCGCACGACCCGTCGGTCAACGACCACCTGTCGGTGCAGGCCCAGAGCTACGGGACCGTGGTGGTGGGCTCCGCCGCCCGCCAGGGCACTCTGGACGCGGACGACGTGATGCTCAGCGGCAGCCCCGGCGTACAGGTGGGGCGGGCCGAGGACCTGGACGTGCCCTCAGGACATGTGTGGAACCAGAAGGCGCAGGGTGACTGGGTGCCCAAGTGGGGGGCGCCCACCCATGGCCACCACGAGGGTCTGACGCAGTTCATCACCCCCAGCGACCCGATCTTCGGCGCCAACCAGATGGCCACCGACACCAAGGGGCACGGAAACTACTGGCTGGCCGGTTCGGAGAGCCTGGAGAACCAGGCGAGAGTCGTGGTGGGACGCTACGACGAGGTCCAGCTGAAGTAGCGGGGTGTTTTCGATGTCCGACGTATCCGATGCATCCGACGTGCCCGACTCCGGTGATCACGGTCTTGGCTACACCCCCGAGGAGCGGGAGGTCTCCGCGCCCCGGGAGGAGGCCAGGCAGCTCTCCAGCGAGCTGTACGACCTGCTGCGGGTGAAGGGGAAGACGACCGCGCCCGGCCCGGGCGTGGACGTGTGCGGCGACCTGGACCCGGAGACGTTCTATGTCATCCGCCACCTGTGGTCGGTGTACGGCGTGCCGGCCGGGGACCTCGAGGCCGGCTGGCAGGGCCTCAGCGAGGATCTCCCCCGGCACGGCTGGGAGATCGTCCACGAGGGGCGGGAGTCGACCGTCGCCCGGTCCCCGTTCCTGATGGCCGACTCCACCCGGAAGAAGTTCACCCTCAAAGCCACCTTGCTGATCCCGACCGCAAGGGACGCCGAGAGGAGCGGCGCGGAGGCCGGGATCATGTTCCACCTCGTCTCCGCCTGCTTCCGGGTCCCCGAGGGCACCACGGTGGACGCCTACTGAGCCCGTACGGCCCCGGGCACCGCGGAAACCGCGTGACCGGGGCCGCCGGCGCATCGGGCACCATGGGCGGTATGAGCTCTCGCACCCCGGCCGCCTGGGTCACCGTCGCGGCCTACGAAAACCTGCCCGGCCGTCCCCGGCCCCTGGCGGCCGCGCGCGCTTGACTGCGCGACCGCGGCATCGACTGGATGCCGTTCCGGCCGGAGGACGAGATCCGCTGCGAGGTGATGTGCGGCGTCGGGCCCGACGGCAGCCGCCACGGCTGGATCCGCGTCCACGTCCACCCCGACGCGCTGCGCCGCCTCGGGCTCCATCCCGACCAGCCGACCGCGAGGGTCGACGGACCGTCCCCGCCCGGCTGGTGGCACGCCGCCGCGGAGCGCGCCGCGGGCCGGGCGCCCCGGGGCGGGTAGCGCGCGCCCATCCCCTATCCCCGCGGCGTGCCGGGCGGCCTTCTCAGCCGGCCTCGGCAGTCTCGCTGTCCCCGCCGAGGGCGAGGGGCTGGGCGGCATAGGTGATGCGGACGACGCCGTCCGCGTGCCGGTCGGTGGTGGCCCGCACGCCGAAGACGTCGTGGAGGATCTCCGGAGTCAGGACGTTCAGGACTGGTCCCGCCGCCACCACGGTGCCGTCGTGGAGCACCACGAGGTGGTCGCAGAGCCGGGCGGCGAGGTCCAGGTCGTGCAGGACCGCCAGGGTGGTGATCCCGGTGGCCCGGATCAGGTCCAGGAGTTCGAACCGGGCCCGGATGTCGAGGTGGTTGGTGAGTTCGTCGAGTACGAGGAGTTGCGGACGCTGGGCGAGGGCGCGGGCCAGCAGGACGCGCTGGCGTTCGCCGCCGGACAGGGTCGCGTAGTCGCGGTCCTCGAACGGGCCGACACCGCACCGGTCGATCGCTTCGGCCACGGCCCGGCGGTCCTCGGCGCCGTCCCGCCCCATCAGGCCATGGTGCGGCGTACGCCCCAGAGCGACGATCTCGGTGACGGACAGGCCGGTGGTGTGACCGGAGTCCTGGAGAACAGCCGCGGTGCGGCGGGCGGCCGTGCGGACGGGCAGGGACCACACATCGTCCCCGCCCACCGTGACCACGCCGCCGGCCGGGCGCAGCGAGCGGTAGACCGCGCGCAACAGGGTGGATTTGCCGCTGCCGTTGGGGCCCACGAGCCCGACGATGTCGCCCTCGCGGGCTTCCAGGTTCACCTCCCGGAGGATCGGGTCGCGGTCCAGGGTGACGTGGAGCCGGTCCACGGTCAGCTTCATACGGTGTCCAGGCCCTTGTTGCGGCGCAGCAGCCACAGGAAGAACGGTGCGCCGAGCAAGGCGGTGAGGATGCCCAGTGGCAGCTCGTTGGGGCGGGTGAGGGTGCGGGAGAGGAGGTCGACGATCACGAGGTAGACGGCGCCCAGGAGTGCGGTCAGGGGCAGCAGTCTGCGGTGGTCGGCACCGACGGTGAGGCGTACGAGGTGGGGGATCATGAGGCCGACGAAGCCGATGCCCCCGGCGACGGCGATGACGGTGCCGGTGAGCAGCGCGCTGATCACCAGCAGGACGGCGCGCAGCCGGTTGACGTCCACACCGAGCGCGGTGGCGGACTCGTCGCCGGCCAGCAGGGCGTTGAGCCTGCGTCCGAACAGGGTCAGCACGGCGGTGCCGGTGAGGACCACGACCGTGACGGTGGGCAACTGGTCCCACTGGGCACCGGCGACGCTGCCCAGCATCCAGAACATCACGGTTCGCAGTTCGGTGGGGGTGGCCAGCAGCTGAACGAAGCTGGTCACCGACAGCAGGACGTAGCCGACCGCCACCCCGGCCAGCACCAGCCGGGTCGGGGCCAGTCGGCCCCGCCGCTGTCCGAGGGCGAAGACCAGGGCTCCGGCCGCGAGGGCGCCGACAAACGCCGCGCCCGACACGCCGAGACCGCCGACCGCGGCGCCGCCGAGGGTGATGACCAGCACGGCGCCGAGGGACGCGCCGTAGGAGAAGCCCAGGACGGTCGGGTCGGCGAGCGGGTTGGAGACCAGGGTCTGCAGCACCGCCCCGGCGACGGCCAGGCCCGCGCCGACCAGGGCGGCCAGGGCGACACGGGGCGCCCGGAAGTTCCAGACGATCTGGTCCAGCGCCGGGTCGCCGGTGGCTCCGCTGCCGGTGATGTGGCGCAGCAGGATCCGCCACACATCGGCCAGCGGGACGTTGACCGCTCCTATGCTCACCGCCACCACCATGGCGGCGACGAGTACGGCCAGCAGTCCGACCACCGCCAGCGACTGCCGCACGTGGCTCAGAACTTGTCGGGGTGCAGCATCCTGGCGATCTTCTCGACGGCGAGGTCGTTGCTGGGGCCCAGGTACATCGAGTCGGACAGGACCACGTATGTGTTGTTCTTGGCCGCCGGCCACTGAGGGAACTCCTTGAGCAGTTTCTTGGCGTAGGCCGCCGGATCGGGGTCGTTGTAGCCGATGACGATGAGCGCGTCGATGTCCGTGGCGGCCACTTTCTCCTTGCTCAGGTCGGCGAAGGAGGTCTTCGAGGCGTTCTGGAAGGCGTTCCTGCCGCCGGACTTGGCGAGGATGTCGTTGAAGATGCCCTTGGCGACGACGGAGCTGAAGTCGTTGCCGCCCATCACCATGTTGGAGAAGAGGACCATGACCTTCGGTTTCTTCTCGCCGTCGACCTTGGCGGACACCTCGTCGATGTGCTTCTTCGAGGCGGCGATCAGCTTCTCCGCGCGGTCGCCGACGTTGAAGATCCGGCCCATGTCCCGCAGGAGCGTGTAGCTGTCGTCGATGGTCATCCTGGAGGTGTCCTGGTCGCAGCCCTGCGGGGAGACATAGCTGTTCGCGTTCACCCCCTTGAGCTGCTCCCGGGTGGTGAAGCCGTTCTTGGCGTCGAAGCCGTAGGAGGTCGTGGACAGCACGAGGTCGGGCCGCAGGCCCAGCATCGCCTCGCGGGGGATGTCGTAGGCATCGTTGAGGTTGACGTTCCCAGTGGGCAGATCCTTGATGGCCTTGGCCCGGCCCGGTACCTCGGACATCCCGTAGCTCTGCTGGTTGGCCACGATCTGGTCGCCGAGGCCGAGGGCGAGCAATGTGGAGACCTCGGCGACGGAAGCCCCGTTCATGACGACCACTCTGCTGGGCGTCTCGGTGAAGGTCTCGGCCATTCCGCAGTTCTTGACGGTCACCGGGTAGCCGGGCTTCGCGGCTGCCGCGGATGTCTTGTCCCCGGCGTCATCGGTCGAGGAGTCGGCGCATGCCGTGGCGGCCAGACAGAGGGCTGCGGCCAGGGCGACGTCGACAGGACGCTTCTTCGACATGCTGGTTCCTTGCTGCGGGATGCTCGTGGGGCGGCGTGCTCTGATGCAGTAGTCGGGAAACAGAGCAGGCGAGTTCCCGGAGATGTCCTACTTCTCTCGGAGCGGCGAGATGGTGCCGGTTCCCGGCCGGGGCGGGCGGCGTTGCCCTTCGTCATCCTCAGGTGCGTGGCTCCAACGCCCCGGTTGCCGCGGCGGCGGTCGGCTCCTGGTGGTCGAAGGCGATCAGCGGGTCGCCGGTCAGCGGGTGGTCGACCACGGCCGCCCGTACGCCGAACACCTCGGCCATCAGCTCGGGCGTGAGGACGTCACGCGGTCGGCCGGATGCGAGCACGGCTCCGGCGCCACTGGCTTCAGATGGCCGTAGACGGTGCGCAGGAGGGTGGACTTGCCGCTGCCGTCGGGCCCGACCAGGCCAGTGATCTCGCCTTCGGCCGCCACCAGGTGCGCGCCGGCCACGACCGTACGGCCGGCGTAGGCGACGTGCAGGTCATCGATGTCGATCCGCCCCCCGATCCCGGGAGCCGGCACAGCGGGCGCCGGGCCCGCTCCGCCGGATGAGAGCAGCGCCCGAGCGCCCCGTCGCACCCACCACCGACACAGCCCCACCAATGGGGCTGTGTCTGTTTCCGAGCGCCCGCTCCCTTGGACCCCCGCAGGTCAGCGCACGTCGCCGCGCGGTTTCAACGGCAGGTTCGGCAGCTCGGGGGCGGGCAGGCGGTCTCCGTCGTAGCCGTTCACCTCGCCGAAGCGCGAGCCCGTCATCCAGTCCTCGCGCGCCTGCGTGATGTCCTCGTGGCTGCGGCCGATGAAGTTCCACCACATCACGATCTGCTCCCCGAACGGCGGCCCGCCGAGCAGCACCATCCGCGCGGCCGCGTCCGTGGTGTTGGTCAGCTCCAGCGTCCGGTTTCCGGGGGCGAGATAGCCGAGCTCGGCGGGGCTCAGCAGGGTGTCGGCCATGCGGACCTCCCCGCGGTCGAGGAGGAGGCCGTGCTCGAAGCGGGCGTCGATGTCCAGGGTGACCGTGGCGTGCGGCTCCAGGATGAGTTCGGCGCCGAGCAGGGGGGTGAAGGTGGGGACCGGTGAGGTGTCGCCCGCGAGGGACCCCAGGAAGACCCTGGCCTCGCCCACGGGCCCGTCCCCGGCCGCCTCGTCCCCGGCCGGGGCCTGCCCGGTCAGGGGGATGGCGCGCGGCTCGTAGTGCCGGAAGTCAGGGGCGGTGTCCCGGTGCGCCTCGGGCAGCGCGACCCACAGCTGTACGCCGTGCAGGATCGTGGTGCGGGCGGTGGAGACCTCGGAGTGGCTGATGCCGTGGCCGCCGGTCATCAGGTTGAGCTCGCCGGGCCGTACGAAGGCGTGGCTGCCCAGGCTGTCGCGGTGCTCGATCTCGCCGCTGAACAGCCAGCTCACGGTCTGGAGGCCGGTGTGCGGGTGGGGGGCGACGTCCATCCCGCCGGTGGCGGCGACGTCGTCGGGCCCGTAGTGGTCGGCGAAGCACCAGGCGCCGATCAGCGTCCGGGCCCGCTGTGGCAGGGTACGTCGTACCGTCATCGCGCGCGGGCCGCCCAGCGGGACGTCGCGCGGGGTCAGGATCTCCACTCGCGGGCCGGTCTCCTCGTCCGGGGAGCCGCCGCAGCGCTGCACGGCGGGCTGGGTCTCGGTGTTGCTCATGGCGCGACGCCTCCCAAGCGGGTGATAGTTGTACGCTCAACAATCACGATGATAGATCGACACCTCGGTGAGGTGCGCAACATACCGGAAGCGGCCGAAGCGGCCCGGTGAAGGAGTTCAGGTGACTGACGCGGCAGCGGCCTCCGCAGCGACCTCGATCGACGAGACGGCCTCCGCCGAGGGGCGGGGCAGGCGGGTCTTCATCGACAAGCAGAGCCCCCAGGTCTACAGCGCGATGGTGCAGACCGCCGAGGCGGTCCGCGCGACCGCCGCCGAGGCCGGGCTCGACCGGCAGCTCGTGGAGCTGGTCAACCTGCGGGTGTCCCAGATCAACGGCTGCGCGTTCTGCCTCAACCTGCACACCAAGGCCGCCCTGCGGGCCGGCGAGACGGCGCAGCGCCTGGGCGTGCTGGCGGCGTGGCGCGACACCGAGGTGTTCACCCCGCGGGAGCGGGCCGCGCTCGCCCTCGCGGAGGCGACCGCCAGCCCCGCGGACGCCGCCGCGCAGGAGGCGGCCTACGGGGTCGCGCGCCAGGCGCTGACCGACGACGAGATCTCGGCGGTGATCTGGGTGGCGATCGCCATCAACGCCTTCAACCGCGTCTCGATCATGAGCAAGCACCCCGTACGGCCGGTCCCGGCGCCGCGGCAGACGCCCTCCGCCTAGGGGGTGTCCGGCGGCCACGCGGCGGAGCCGCATATCGGTGCTGTTCCCCTACCCGCCCCTTCCCCCGGTGTCGAGCCCCTGCTGATTTGCGGCTCCGCCGCGCGGGGCTCCGCCGCGTGGCAAGGGCTTCGCCCCTGGCCCCCGGGTCCGGGGCGGAGCCCCCACGCGGCGGAGCCTCATAACGGCAGCGGCCGGGAAGGGGCGGGTAGGGGGTGAGCACGCCGCAGGCGTCACCAACCTGTCCGGTCAGCACACCTAGGCCGTGCCCAGCACCGTCGCCTCCCGCTCCGGGGCAAGGCCCACCGGCGGGCGGTCCGGGCGGTGGGGGGCGCGGCCGCCGAGCTGTCGCAGCCACTCCCAGGTGGCGGCCACGGTCCCGGCGACGGGACGGCAGCGCAGGCCGGCGGCGAGCGCCCGGGACACGTCCCCGCCGTACATCGTGTCGTACAGCTCCCCCGGCGGCAGCCAGACCGGCAGCTCGGTCCACGGCTCGACACCGGCCGCCAGGACCGCCTCCGGGTCCGTCCAGCGCAGCTCGGCGTCCGCCCCGGTGACGGCCACGCACGCCTCCAGCAGCTCACCGAAGGTCGTCTGACCCGGCGGGCCGACCAGGTTGTACGGGCCGCCGAGCCCGCGCCCGGCGGCGTCCAGCACCCAGCCGGCCAGGTCGCGGACGTCGATGTACCGGAGCGGCAGCTCGCGCGGCCCCGGCGCCAGGACCGGGCCGCCCCGGGCGATGCGGGTCAGCCACCACGGCAGCCGGCCGACGTTCTCGTACGGGCCCAGGATCAGCCCCGCCCGGGCCAGCAGCGCCCGCTCGCCGAACGCCGCCTCCGCCGCCAGCTCCCCGCCCCGCTTGGCCTCGGCGTACTCGACCGCTCCCGCGTCCGGCGACGCCTCCACCAGCGGGCCGTCCTCGTCGAGCCCGGCCGGGGCGGGGTAGGCGTAGACGGACCGGCTGGAGATGTAGACGTAATGCCCGGCCCGCCCGGCCAGCAGCCGGGCCGCGTCGCGCACGGCGGACGGCGCGCCCGTCCAGGTGTCGACGACGACGTCCCACTCCCCCGTGCCGTCCCCCTCCAGGGCCGCCAGGCCGCCCGCGGCGCTGCGGTCGCCCCGCAGGGCGGCCACGCCCGGGGGCGGGTCGTGGCGTCCGCGGTTGAACGCCGTCACCTGCCAGCCGCGCGCCAGCGCCTCCTCGGCGATGGCCCGCCCCACGAATTCCGTACCGCCCAGCAGCAGAAGCCTCATGACGGTGACTCTGCCCGCCGCGCGGGGCCGGCGGAATCGGCGCATGCTGTGAGCGAATCCGCTGTCAGCGGAACCCGGGCGCGGAAGACGGGTGCGGAGCGGTAGCGCTACGCCCCCGCCATGACCGCGCGCAGCGCCTCGGTGCCCGGGGCGCAGGACTCCCGCAGGGCGGACAGCTCGTCCGCGGGGAGGCGGAGGGCGGAGCCGCGCCGGCCGTGGTCGAGGGTGGCCTCGGCCGCCGTCAGCCACTCCTCCGCCGGATCGACGCCGATGAACTCCGCCAGCCGGGCCAGCTCCCGCCGGGGCGCGTCGAGCAGCTGCTCGTAGGACAGGGACGTACGGGAGCCCTCCGGGACCCGGGCCAGCGCCGTCAGACCCCGGGTGATCAGGTGCGACCACATCTCGCCGAACCGGGCGACCGGCACCGGCGCCTCCATCAGCAGCGCGGGGTCGAACCGCTCGGCGAACAGACCCGCGAGGTCGGGGGGCAGGGCGCGGACGTGCTCGTCGGTGAGCCGGGCCAGCAGGCCCGCCCCGGCGGCGCTCCTGGCGTCCATGGTGCGCAGGGTCATCCGGAAGCCGGGGTGGCGGCTCATCGACAGCGCGCAGTCCGGCCCGTCCCGGAACATATGGACGAACCGCGCCCCGGGGAACGCCTCCCGCATCCAGGGCACCCAGCCCAGGGAGCCGCCGGAGCGCTCGACGACCACCCCGCGGCCGAACCGCTCGGCCAGCAGCTCGAACAGTGCCGTGTAGTGGCGGGCGACCGGGCGGCCTGGCCACGCCGAGACCCGCGGCGCCAGCTCGTCGAAGAGGCCGTCCGGATCGTCGGTGAGGTGCGGCAGGACCATCATGCTCAGGGCGGGGATGCCGGTGGTCTCGGCCGAGAAGCGCCCGGGGCGCCGGTTGTAGAGGAACTCCGGAGCCGGGGCGCCGCTGCGGATCATCCGGTCGAAGCTCTCGTTCGGCCGGGTGACCAGCTCCCAGAACTCCGCGCCGGACACGGTCCGCGCGGGCAGCGGATGCCGGTGGGGCTCCATGCCGAGGGAGGTGAACAGCTCGTTGACGCTGAGGATGCCGGGATGCAGGTTCAGGACGTGCGACAGCGCGGTCGAGCCGCTGCGTCCGGTGCCGACGACGAACGTCAGGGGCCGCGTGCTGATGTGGTCCACCTCCGGTGCTGGCTCGCCGCGCGCGCGGAGGCGGTGCGGCGGTATGGCGGTACGGCGTGACGGGCGGCGGCCGTCGCGCGCGCGGCCGCCGGGCAGCGATCAGTAAAGGGCGTGGCGTCGGCGGGGCGCAAGGGTGTTGACGGCACTGGGGAGTTCGCCCGGCGGGGCGGCCGGGCGAACTCCCCATGAGTCTCGTACGTCTCCTCGGGGCGCCCGGCCGTCAGCCGCGGGCGATCGCGAAGACGTGAAGATCCGCGTTGTCCGGCAGGGTGACGCTCTTGATCGTCTTGCCGTCCGGCGCCCGGAACGCCTTGGTCGCGAAGATGTAGGCGTCCACGACGTCCTTGTCCCCGCCGCTGATGTTGCGGTACGGGGTCCTGGCCACGGTCACATTGCCGTACTGGACGGTCCCTCCGCCGCCGCCCACCGTCCAGTCGGTGAAGGCCAGCTCGGCGCTGTCCGAACTGCCGTCGGTGTAGGTGACCTTGGCGGTGGCCCGCTGGTTGCCGTTGACCGCGCTGCCGACGAACGACAGGGCGGTGGAGGCCGGCAGGTCGATGGTCTGGCCGTCGGCCGAGGCGTTGTCGGGGCGGCCGGCGGGCGAGTCGGGCCAGGTGAACTCCAGGCCCTGGACGGTGCCCCGGGCGCCCGGCGCGAGACCGGCCTCGGCCAGTGCCTGGCGCGAGTAGCTCCAGCCGCCGCCGTCGTAGTCGCCCTCGTCGTGCTCACCCGCGTCGTCGGTGGCGCCGACGTTGTTGTACGCGGCGAGCAGCCCGCCGGGCCCGGCGACGGTCACCGTGACCGGCTGGACGACCTCCGTGCCGCCGCCGGTCACCGTCACCTTCGCGTCGTAGAAGCCCTCGGCCGTGTCCTTCCCCGCGCGCAGCGTGATCTCGGCCGTGCCGTCGGGCCCCACCGCCCCGGAGGCGGGCGAGGCGGTGAGCCCGTCCGGGGCGTCGGCGGTGAAGCGCACCTCGGGACGGTCCCCGTCGCGGACGGGGACCGCGGCCACCTTCACCGTCAGGCTCTCGCCGGGCGCGACGGTGCCGGTGGTGGGCCCGACCCCGATCTGGTACGGCTGCTCGCCGTCGCGGAAGGACGGGGGCGCGTCGGCCGCGGCCGAGCCCCAGGCGCGGTTGGGCTCGGTGCCCAGGACGTACTCCAGCGTGCCGCCGCGCCCGACGAACGACTCCGGCAGCCAGGCCCGGCCGCTCGCCCGGCCGTCGACCTTCAGCGACTGGACGTACGGCGCGTCCGGCGCGGCCTGCGGGGCCCGGATGGAGATGTCACGGCCGCCGCGCTCGATCTCCACGCGCGGGAACAGCGGGGAGGCCAGCACCAGTTCGCCGCGGGAGGGGACCTGCGGATACATGCCGAGGGCCGAGAACACGTACCACGACGACATCTCGCCCAGGTCGTCGTTGCCGGGGATGCCGCCGGGCTCGGTGCTCCACAGCTGCCGCATCGCCGCGCGGACGGTCTCCTGGGTCTTGTACGGCGCTCCGGCGTAGTCGTACAGATACGGCACGTTGATCGACGGCTCGTTGTCCAGTTCGGCCTTCTCGCCGCCCGCGCCGGTGAGCGCCCAGCCGCCGTCGGCGTCGTGGAAGAAGGAGTCCAGGCGCTTCACCGCGGCGTCCCTGCCGCCCAGGGCGGCGAACAGGCCCGCCGGGTTGTGCTGCACCATCCAGGTGTACTGGGCGCTGGTGCCCTCGACGAAGCCGTTGCCGGTGGCCGGGGTGAAGCCGGTGACCCAGCTGCCGTCCGCCTTGCGGTTGGCCATGTAGCCGCCGGTGGCCGGATCGGCGGCCGCGTTGAAGTTGTTCTGCCACCACTGGGCGCGGGCCGTGAAGGCGCGGGCGGTGTCCGGCTCCCCCGCCGCCTCGGCGAGCTGCGAGATCGCGAAGTCCGCGCCGGACATCTCCAGGGTCTCGGCCGCCCCGCCCCAGGCGTTGGAGACGGACGGCATGTAGTGCAGCTTCAGATACTTGTCGAGGGAGGGCCGCTGGCCCACCGACATGATCGGCTTACCGGCCGGGCTGGTGTCCTTCTCCGTCGGTACGGTCGCGGCCCGGACCAGCGAGTCGAGGGCTCCGTCGAGGTCGAAGCGGGTGCCGCCGAAGGCCCGGATCCCGGCGAGGGCGGCGGCCGACGGATCGCCGTTCATGACATGGGTGCCGGAGGAGTTGTGGATCCACCGGTCCCACACGCCGCCGTTCTGGCGCGCGAAGTTCAGCAGCGACTGCGCGATGTCGGAGCCCCGGCCGGGGTCGAGGAGGGTGAGCAGCTGGACCTGGGAGCGGTAGACGTCCCAGCCGGAGAAGGTGCCGTACTGGGCCCGGTGGCCCGGGGTCACCGAGTGGACCTCGCCGTCGCTGCCCCGGTAGCGGCCGTCGGTGTCGCTGATGACGTTGGGGTGCAGCAGCGCGTGGTAGAGCGCGGTGTAGAACGTGGTGCGGTCCGTGTCCGAGCCGCCGCCGACCCTGATGTCGGCCAGCCGGCGGCGCCAGGCGTCGTACGCGGCGTCGCGCACCTGCCCGAAGCCGCGCCCCGGCGGGTTCTCGGCGGCCAGATTGGCCTTGGCGCCCGCCTGGCCGACATAGCTGATGCCGACCTTGACCCCGACCCGGCGGGTGCCGTCGGGGAAGCGGAGGTAGCCGCCGGAGCCCTTCCCGGCGACGGGGCGGCCGTCGGTGCCGTAGCCGCCCGTGCCGCCCTCGGCGGTCGTGGTGCCGGGGCGCAGCCGGTCGTCCTGCCAGGTGCCGTGGGCGGTGAACGCGGTGTCGAAGGTGGCGGTGAAGTGCAGCGTGTAGTAGCTGCGGCGCCCCTCGGGGTCGAGGTAGCCGCAGAAGTTGCCGCTGGTGACCGAGCCGGAGACGGTGCGGCGCGCCGGGTCGATCGTGAGGTCCGCGTCCGTGCTGCCGACCTCGGACGCGGAGGTGCGGATGAGCAGCGAGGCCGCCTTGCCCTCGGGGTAGCTGAAGCGGGCGGACCCGGTGCGGGCGGTGGCGGTCAGCTCGGCTCCGGCGCCGGAGGCGAGGGTGACCCCGTACCGGCCGGGCCGCGCGGTCTCGTCCTCGTGCCGGAAGTCGGACGCGTACACCTCGTCCTTGGTGTCCGCGGCGGGGGACGAGGTGACCTCGCCCGGGAAGGGGAAGAACGGGATGTCGCCGGAGCCGCCCGCGCAGCCGGTGCCGGACATATGGGTGAGGCTGAAGCCCCGGATGCGGGTCGCGTCGTACTGGTAGCCGCCGGGGGCGGCGGTGCGGGTGGCGTTGCCGCGAGTGTTCTCGGGGCTCCAGGAGAGCATGCCGAACGGGACGACGGCTCCGGGGTAGGTGTTGCCGCCGTTGCGGCTGCCGATGAGCGGATCGACGTAGGCGGCGGGGTCCTTGACGAGTGCGGCCGTCGTGGAGGTCGGCTCGGCCGCCGCGGGGGTGGCGGTCAGCGCGGACGCGAGCAATCCGGCGGTCAGGGCCACGGCCGCCAGGGCGGCCGGGGGTCTTGAGGGCATCGCGGTCCCATCCTTCGCACAGGGCCGCGTTCGCCAGGTCGAGCAAGCCGCAGGGACCGTACCTCACTCGGCGCGGCGGGCGTAAGGGCGCCTCGGGCCGCCTGGCCGCGTCAACAGCCTTCAGCGGACAGGGACTTGACAGCCCGGGCCGGTTGACGGCGTACTGATCTCTACAGCCCTTTTGACAACGTTGTCGCGTTTCCGGGTCGACCAAGCCACGTCCACACGACCGACAACGAGGTTTCGCGCGCCCGCCAAGCGGACCGCCATCATGGACACATGATTGTCCGCCGGCTACGTGACACCGAGGAGGACGCCGAGGCGGTACGTACCGTGGCCGCCGCCGCCTTCGGCACCTCCCGCGCCCTCCTCGGCGAGACCGACGACGAGTGGCCGCCGCGCCGCATCGCCTCCGTCCACGGCCGCAACCGGCACCTCGCCCGCACCGACCCCGGCGGCTGCTGGCTCGCCGTGGACGACGACGGGATGCCGGTCGGCACGGCGCTGTCCCACAGACGGGAGGGCACCTGGGGGCTGGCGCTGTTCGCGGTGCTGCCGAGGGCGCAGGGGCGCGGCCTCGGCCGTGAGCTGCTGGCGGCGGCGCTCGCGTACGGGCGGGCGTGTCTGCGCGGGATCATCGTCGGCTCCGAGGACCCGCGGGCGGCCGCCACGTACAGGCAGGCGGGTTTCACCCTGCACCCTGCCATCCGCATGCGCGGAATCGTCAACAAGGAGCGGCTTCCGGCGCCGGACGGGGGCGTGTTCGAGGGCGGCGCCAGGCAGCGGGACATGATGGACTCCGTGGACCGCCGCACCCGGGGCGGGGCGCACGGGCCCGACCACGAGTTGCTGCTGCGCCAGTGCCGGCTGTTCGTCTCGGACGACCTAGCGGGCAGCGGATACTGCTACGTCGGCGACGACGGCAAGGTCGAACTGCTGGCCGCGACCTCCCGGCGGCTGGCGACGCGGCTGCTGACCGCCGCGCTGCTCAGCCTGCCGGAGGGCGCCGAGGCCCGGGTCCCGAGCCTGACGGCCGAGCAGGAGTGGGCGGTCGACGTGGGGCTGGCGGCGGGGCTGGAGCTGTCCACCCAGGGCTATGTGTGCCTGCGCGGGATGCGGCCGCCGACTCCGTACATCCCGTCCAGTACTTTTCTCTGATGTACGTGTCAGTGCCGCCCGATACGATCTACGGCACACATGCTTTCGGGGGAAACCAGATGGACGAACGGACGACAGGCGACGGTGACGATGCCGGAGCCGACGCCGGTGGCGGACGGCTGCGCCGCGCCCTGACGGGCCGGCGAGGACGCGCGGCGCTGGCGGGCGGACTCGCCGTCGCGCTGGTGGCGGGGTGGCTGGTCATCAGGGCCGTCGACGACGCCGACGCCGCGAAGAGATACTGCTGGGGCGCCTGGTCGGAGCAGGACGAGCCGTCGCTCCTCCTTGAGAGGGACGACCGTGCCTTCCGGGAGACGGCCCCGACACCCGAACGCCCACGCGGCTCGTGCACGATCACCGCGAGCAGGACTTACGGCACCGACGAGACCATCCCCGAGAAGATCTCCGTCAGTTACGGCACCGGCCCGAAGGACGCGAAGAAGCGCCGTGCATGGCTGGCCGGGCTCTTCGCCGGTGCGAGGGATCAGCTTCCCGAGGGGCTGCCGGGCTTCGTCAGCCAGGGCTCCGCCACGCTGGTGCTCCCCGAGAAGTGCGATGTCGACGGCCGCCCCTCGGTCGTGACCGTCAGCGGCGTGCAGAGCGACAATAAAGGCGACACCGCCCGTCTGCCGAACGTCTCGTCCGAGCCGTGGAAGGCGGGGCAGGTGCTCATCAAGGTCGCCAACCGTGGTATGGAGAAGGCCGGTTGCGCGCCGGAGAAGCCGCTGGGCTTCACCGCGCCCATCGTGCCGGGACACGCGCCTGACACCACCTTCGCCACCAGCTTCTCCCCGGGCGCCTGCCGGATCGACGGGCTCGGCCCCGCACCCCGCCGTGGCGAGGAGGACGAGGAGGGCCTGCACTCCGTCGTGGGCCCGGTCGGCGACGACCTGCAGACCTGCGTCGTCCGCTGGTACGAGGACATGGCCGCCCAGTTCACCATGACCGCCCAGCCCCGGCTGGTGAAGCTCTTCGACGGCCTCACCGGCGGCGCCCCGCTCGCCCGGGGCTGGCGCGGCCAGGGCTATGCGGACACGGATGGCGCGCTCGTCCGGACCGGGTGCGCGGGCCGTACGACGGTGATGTTCATGGAGAGGACAGCCATCGCCAAGGCCACCCCGTTCGCCACCCCGTCGCGCGTCTTCCCCGGCTACGCCACCGCCGTGGCCAAGCGCCTCGGCTGCGCCGCCGTCACACCGCATGGAGACTCCACATGAGCACCCCTGATGAGCTGCGGCGACAGGAGCACATCCGCATCGCCACCGAGGCAGTGCGCAAGGGCCGGTGGGCGCGGCGTGGCCGCCGGGCCTGGGGCCTGCTGCGGTCCCGGCCCGGTCAGCTGATCTCCGTGGGGGTCGTGGGCGCGCTCCTCGGCGGCCTGCTGACCGCCTGGCAGACGACCGGCCTCTCGTGGTCGGACGGGGAACAGACCGTGTGCTGGGGGACGCTCCCCAAGAAGGACGCGGAGATGTTGTTCCGCGACGATCTCTCGGTCCGCGCCGAGGAGATCCGCCCCAGCGACGGGAACGACAGCTCCTCTGATGCCCAGGGCGCCTGCCGGCTCCTGGCGCTGGACGACGGCCGCCCCGTCGCACATATCGACTTCCGGCTCCACCAGCTCGACCCGCAGTACGACCCGCAGACCACGGGCTGGCTGGCGGACTTCCTCTCCCCGCTGGCGGTGCCGTTCGGCAAGGGATTCGTCGGGATGGCCTCGGAGAACCGGACCTGGCTGGCGCTCCCCCGCGGTTGCGCCGACGCGAGGCTCTCCGACGGGCCCGCGGTCGTCGACGCGTCCTGGGGCAGGCTGCCGATGAGCTCCCGCGACAAGCCCCGCTGGCGGGATGAGGTGGCGCGGGCGACCGTCCGGCTGGCGAACGGCGCCATGCGTGCCCTGCACTGCGACGGCACCCTCCCGCTCCCCGGCAGACTTCCCGCAACCCCGCGCCAGAAGAACACCGAGCCACGACGGCTCTGCGGCATCGACGGGCTGAGCCTGGCCCTCTCCAAGGACGAGCGCTACCAGCTCGACGGCACGCTGCTCGCACACAGCCCCGGAACGGCCCGCGTCTGCGGCGTCGGTCTCGGTGTCGCCGCGACCCGGGCGCGGCTGCGGCTGGTCACCGTCGAGGACCCGCGGCTCGCCCAGGTCCTCTCCGAGCTGGCGAGCACCATGGGACGGCGCGAGTACGACAAGAGAGGCAGCGCTTCCGACCGCTCGGACCTGGCTCTGTACCAGACCTCGTGCCAGACCGGTCTGGTCATCTTCCTCGTCCAGGACGACGGCACCGGCATGGACGACCTTCCGCGCAACCTCCTCCCCCGCTACGCCGCCGCCGAGGCGGAGCGACTGGGCTGCGGCCGGGTGAAGGTCGAGTTGCCGCGCTGACCGCCGGGCACCGAGGAGGCCGCCACTCGCAGGAGGCCACTGACCACGGCAGCCTGCGGGTTACGCGCTGGTCTAGCGTTCGGAACATCGGGGGCATGTGTGGCCCAATCCCAGGGCTACGCTGGACACATGAGTGCAGACCTGGCAAGGCGAGTCCGAGAGGCACGGAAGCGCGCTGGACTGACACAGAAGGAGTTGGCGCGGCTGTCGGGCGTGTCTCTGTCCTGGATTCGAGCGCTGGAACAGGGGGCCTACACGGACACCCGGCTGGAGACCGCACGCAAGATCGCGGCGGCCGTTGGCGTTCCCACAACGGCCCTGATAACAGATCACGCCGAAGAACCGGCGGACGCGGCGACTGCTGACCAGTGGGAGCCCGTAAGCGCTGCTGTCCTGAACCCGCTCAGCGTCCCCGAGGAACCTGCCCAAACACCAACCGTCGAAGGTGTGCGGGACGCGCTGACCGCCGCTACCCCTCTCTTCTCGGATGACGCCTTCAGCGAACTTCGTGCAATTCTCCCGCACTTGCTGCGAGACGCAGACAGACTTGCGGAACTCGAACCGGCTGGACAGTCGGTTCGAGCCAGGCTGTTGCAATTGACCGGCTGGTTGCTGACGCAATCCCGCGAGTTCGATGCTGCGGAAGTCGCTCTACGCCGTGCGTTCAACGCAGCTCCCGACGCACTTCATGCAGCTACCACCGTAAGCACACAATGTTGGCTACTCCTGCGGAGGGGGCGATTGACTGAGGCTCGGGAACTGGCGATTCGTTGGGCCGATGATGTTGAGCCACGCATGTCCCGAGCAACCGCAGATGAGTTGTCCGCTTGGGGTTGGCTTCTGTTGCGGGTATCAGCGGCCAGTATCAGAGATGGCCGGGATGATGAGGCGAAGGCAGCTTTGCGGTTGGCTAAGTCAGCAGCCGTAGCTATGGGAAAGGAAGCAGTTCCTAGCGAGGATTTTCTCCGGGCATTTGGACCTGTGACTGTGGACTTGAAACGTGCCGAAAATGCGATGGTGTCAGATCATCCGGACGAGGTCCTTCGGATTGCGTGCAGCAATCCGGCCAAACGGCTCAGCCCAACCTCGAATAACCGTAACCGGCATCTACTAGATGTCGCTGACGCCCACTCGCAGATGCGCGAATACTCGGAAGCCATCGACACACTGACGCGAATCAGAGTCGCGTCCCCGCAGTGGTTGCCAAATCAGCGGTACGCACGTGACATCCTCGGGAGAATTGTTGAGAAGCGCCGGACGCTGACGCCGGAGATGCGCGAGTTGGCTACGGCGGTCCGTCTACCCCTGTAGCTCACACATTCGCTGGTACTTCGCACTGGCGGGCGCCATAACTACCAGTGACATGATTAGTGCATTTCGTCACCCTGGGGCTACCCAGACCCTCAGGGAGGCACCCGTGACCTTCGAAACCGCTCCCCCGCCGACGCCTACCCCCAGGCAAGCGACACACCGCGCGCTGGATGAGCTGCGTGCGGCGCTGGATATGCGCGGCATTACCCTCCCGTCACTCGACCTGGCCCCCCTGACGCTGGCCGCCATCCACAACGGCGCCCTGGTGCGCGACGCCAAGCACGATCACTTCGGCGTCTACAGGGACAGCGAATGGCAGGCACGCCCGGAAGATCTTCGCTGCCCGGCAGGGGGTTGCCGTGCCTGAGCGTGAAGTCTCGGAACACCCCCGCGCCGCTGACATTGAGCAACTTCAAGCGGCGTACCTCATGCACCGGGCCGAGTGCCAGACGTGCACGCCCGACCAGTCGTGCGACATAGCGCGACGGCTGGAAGAGGCGCGGCGTACGGCGGGAGCTTCATGAGCGCGAACTGTGCGGAGTGCGCCCGCCTGGAGCGCGAGAAAGAAGCGGCGCGTCGAACGGGAGACCTGAGCAAGGTCACAGACTGTGCGGTGTTACTGAGGCGCCATCCCGACCACAGCAAGAGGCGCGCTCGCGCTGGAAGGGGGCGGGTATGACTCGGGTTGTCTACCGGTTCCGTGAGTTCCAGCTCATCCCCGACACCGAGCCTGACGCCGAACCGCTCACGTACGTGATGCAGTGCGCGGTGTGCGAGCAGTCAGGGAAGCGCGGCGACGACCAGGCCACCGCGCACACGTGGGCGACCGGCCACCTGAAAGCGAACCCGGACCACTACACCTATCGGGAGATCATTACCCGCCCCTGCCGGTTCGAACCGGGAGCGTGGCGGTGACGCGAACCATCATGAGAGGTTCGGACCTGGTACTCAGCGCCGAACGCGCACAAGGAGCGCCGGACGGGATCTATCTGGCCGAGTGCATGGCGTGCCCCGCCACGTCGGGGCGAGTGGACAGCAACCCCGGTCCCGTCGCGCGCTGGGCCATCCTCCACGCACAGCAACAGGGGCTGAATCATGGTCAGTTCCTCGTGACCGTTGAGCGTCACTGGCGTGTGGACCCCGTGCGCACCCCGAACGCACGCGGCACGGTCACGCTGCCCCCGACCCACAGCGCCGGCGCCACCAACCGGACGCCCGCCACGCACCGCGCCCCCAGACGCTGGGGCACCTGCTGGCGTCGCACCGTGGCATGCCTGGGGCGATGCGCCGGGCCGCTGGTCCTGACCACGTTTTTCTTGGGCGCCGCACTCGGCGGCTACCTCATCGGGACCGGTCAGAACACCGGCTGACCCGCTGATGACGCCGCACGGCCCAGTGACTTTGTGGTGAGTATGAGACGGCGACACGCCGTCGCTTCGGCGTGTCGCCGTCTCAAACTCACCGCAAGCCCATGCCTCGGCTGTGCTAGTCGATATGCTCCAGAACTCTTACTCAAGAACATCGGGACTTTCCGAAGCTGGGGTTCCGCCATAGACCCCGGGGTCTGGGGCGGAGGTCCCCGCCGGATACCCCCTGATCCCGGCAGCGAACAGCGAACGGGCCGCACCCCCGCGCAGGGGAGTGCGGCCCGTCGACCCGTCCGTAAGGACTCGCGTCCGGGACTTACTTGCGGAGCAGCGAACGCAGCACGTACTGCATGATGCCGCCGTTGCGGTAGTAGTCCGCCTCACCGGGGGTGTCGATGCGCACGACCGCGTCGAACTCGACGCCTGTGTCGGTGGTGACCTTCACCGTGCTCGGGGTGGTGCCGTCGTTCAGCTCGGTGACGCCCGTGACGGAGAAGGTCTCCTCGCCGGTCAGGCCCAACGAGAGCGCCGAGGCGCCCTCCGGGAACTGGAGCGGCAGCACGCCCATGCCGATGAGGTTCGAGCGGTGGATGCGCTCGTACGACTCGGCGATGACGGCCTTGACGCCCAGCAGCGCGGTGCCCTTGGCGGCCCAGTCGCGGGAGGAGCCGGAGCCGTACTCCTTGCCGGCCAGGATCACCAGCGGGACGCCCGCGGCCTGGTAGTTCTGCGACGCGTCGTAGATGAAGGAGACCGGGGCGCCGTCCTGGGTGAAGTCGCGGGTGTAGCCGCCCTCGGTGCCCGGCGCGACCTGGTTGCGCAGCCGGATGTTGGCGAAGGTGCCGCGGATCATGACCTCGTGGTTGCCTCGGCGCGAGCCGTAGGAGTTGAAGTCGCGGCGCTCGACGCCGTGCTCGGTGAGGTACTTGCCGGCCGGGGTGTCGGCCTTGATGGCGCCGGCCGGGGAGATGTGGTCGGTGGTGACCGAGTCGCCGAGCTTGGCGAGCACCCGGGCGCCGGTGACGTTCTGGACCGGCGCCGGGTCCATGGCCATGCCCTCGAAGTACGGGGGCTTGCGGACGTAGGTGGACTCGGGGTCCCACTCGAAGGTGTTGCCGGTCGGGATGGGCAGCGCCTGCCACTGCGCGTCGCCCGCGAAGACGTCGGCGTAGCTGGTGTTGAACATCTCCTGGCCGATCGCGGAGGCGACGACCTCCTCGACCTCCTTCTCGGAGGGCCAGATGTCGGCCAGGTGGACCGGGTTGCCGCTCTGGTCGGTGCCGAGGGCGTCCTTGGTGATGTCCACCTTCATGGAGCCGGCGATGGCGTACGCGACGACCAGCGGCGGGGACGCCAGGTAGTTCATCTTGACGTCCGGGTTGATCCGGCCCTCGAAGTTGCGGTTGCCGGACAGCACGGAGGTGACGGCGAGGTCGGCCTCGTTGACGGCCTTGGAGACCTCCTCCGGCAGCGGGCCGGAGTTGCCGATGCAGGTGGTGCAGCCGTAGCCGACCAGGTTGAAGCCCAGCTTGTCGAGGTACGGGGTGAGGCCCGCGCGGTCGTAGTAGTCCATGACGACCTTGGACCCGGGGGCCAGGGTGGTCTTGACCCACGGCTTGCGGGTCAGGCCCTTCTCGACGGCCTTCTTGGCCACGAGGGCGGCGGCGACCATGACGTACGGGTTGGAGGTGTTGGTGCAGGAGGTGATCGCGGCGACGGTGACGGCGCCGTGGTCGATCTCGTACTGGCTGCCGTCGGGGGCGATGACCGGGGTCGGCTTGGTCGGCACGCCGTTGTGGTCGAGCGCGGGGGCGTCGGAGGCCGGGAAGGACTCCTTGCCCGCCTCCTCGTCCTCGGCCACGTAGTTGCGGATGTCCTGGGCGAACTGCTGCGCGGCCTCGGCCAGCACGATCCGGTCCTGCGGGCGCTTGGGGCCGGCGATCGACGGGACGACCGTCGACAGGTCGAGCTCCAGCTTCTCGGAGAAGTCCGGCTCGGCGGCCGGGTCCAGCCACAGGCCCTGCACCTTGGCGTACGCCTCGACGAGCGCGAGCTGCTGCTCGCTGCGGCCGGTGAGCTTCAGGTAGTTGATGGTCTCGACGTCGATCGGGAAGATCGCGGCGGTGGAGCCGAACTCCGGCGACATGTTGCCGATGGTGGCGCGGTTCGCGAGCGGGATGGAGGAGACGCCCTCGCCGTAGAACTCGACGAACTTGCCGACCACGCCGTGCTTGCGCAGCATCTCGGTGATCGTGAGCACCAGGTCGGTGGCGGTGGTGCCGGTCGGCAGCGAGCCGGTGAGCTTGAAGCCGACGACGCGCGGGATGAGCATCGAGACCGGCTGGCCCAGCATCGCGGCCTCGGCCTCGATGCCGCCGACGCCCCAGCCCAGCACGCCCAGGCCGTTGACCATGGTGGTGTGCGAGTCGGTGCCGACCAGGGTGTCGGGGTAGGCCTGTCCGCCCCGGACCATGACGGTGCGGGCCAGGTGCTCGATGTTGACCTGGTGGACGATGCCGGTGCCCGGCGGGACGACCTTGAACTCGTCGAACGCCGTCTGGCCCCAGCGCAGGAACTGGTAGCGCTCCTTGTTGCGCCCGTACTCCAGCTCCACGTTCTGGGTGAACGCCTCGGGGGTGCCGAAGCGGTCGGCGATGACCGAGTGGTCGATGACCAGCTCGGCGGGGGCGAGCGGGTTGATGCGGGCGGGGTCGCCGCCCAGCTCCTTGACGGCCTCGCGCATGGTGGCGAGGTCCACGACGCACGGCACACCCGTGAAGTCCTGCATGATCACGCGGGCCGGCGTGAACTGGATCTCCTGGCTGGGCTGGGCGCTCGGGTCCCAGTTGCCCAGCGCGCGGATGTGGTCGGCGGTGATGTTCGCGCCGTCCTCGGTGCGGAGCAGGTTCTCCAGCAGCACCTTCAGGCTGTACGGCAGACGGGCGGACCCCTCCACCTTGTCCAGCTTGAAGATCTCGTACGACTCGTCGCCCACCTGGAGCGTGCTGCGGGCGTCGAAGCTGTTCGCCGACACGACTGTCTCCTTCATGCATGATCTCGCGCGTACTACCGCAATCCTGCCGTCACATGCCCTCGCCCATCAGGTAAGGTCAGGCTTACTTAGGCAAGCCTTACCAGTGCGGCCGCGGTGCGCCTTCTGGCAGATATCTCGATGTCAAGATAACCCTAATACATGGACCGCCGCACGGGGGGCTTGCACCGCCATGCCCCGCGTGGCGATCTTCCGCGCCTCCGCGCACCATGAGGGTCATGCGAAGGAGGACCGCATGGACTCCTCGAGCACCCCTCCGGCCGAACCTCCCGAAGGATCTGCCGGCGCATCATCCGGCGGCTCCCCCGCCGAGCCTCCGCTGAGCGCCGCCGAGCGCCGGGAGTACGAGCGACTGCGCAAGGCACACGCCGTACGCCACCGCCGACTCCGGTACGCCGGCGCGTCGGTGCTGCTGGTGCTGGCCGTGCTGCTCGCCCCGCTCGCCGTGGTCGCCACCTGGACGCACGAGGAGGTGACCGACACCGACCGGTACGTCCAGACCGTGGCTCCGCTGGCCTCCGACCCCGCCGTACAGAACGCGGTGACCGACCGGCTCACCAAGCGCGTGGTCTCCAACGTCGATGTGGCGGGCGTCACCGCCGCGCTCTCCAAAGCCCTGGACCGGGTCGGCGCCCCGCCCCGGGTGGCCGACAGCGCCAAGCTGCTGACCGAGCCGCTGAGGACCGCCCTGACCACGGCTGTGCACGACGTGGTGGCCAAGGTGGTGCGCAGCCGGCAGTTCGCCCAGGTGTGGACCGCCGCCAACCGCCGGGCGCACGCCGCCGTGGTGAAGGTGCTCACCGGAGAGGGGAGCAGCGCCGTCCAGGCCAGGGGGAACACCATCGTCCTGGACCTCGGCACCCTCATCGACAACGTCAAACACCGGCTGGTCGCCGCGGGCTACCAGAAGGCCGCCCACATCCCCACCGTCGAGCGGACGATCCCGCTGCTGAAGACCCAGAAGCTCGACAAGGCGCAGAGCGCCATGCGGCTGCTGGACGTCCTGGGCGTCTGGCTGCCGGTGACGGCGATCGTGCTCGCCGCCCTCGCCGTGTGGACGGCCCCCGCGCACCGGGTGGCGCTGATGAGCGTGGGCGTCGGCGTGGCGGTGATGATGCTGGTGCTGCTCGTCGGCCTGGCCGTCCTGCGCCGCGTCTATCTGGACTCCGTGCCGCCCACCACGCTGCCCGCGGACGCCGCCACCGTCATCTACGACACGTTCGTGCGGTTCCTGCGCGAGAGCACGCGCACCATCCTGGTCGTCGCGGTGATCACCGTGGTGTCGGGCTATCTGTACGGCCCCGGGCGCGGCGCCCGCGCCGTGCGCTCGGGGGCCGCGCTCGCCACCGGCGCCACCGGCCGGTCCCTGGCCCGCTTGGGGCTGCGTACCGGCGGCGCCGGCCGCTGGCTGGACGCCCACCGGGGCTGGACCACGGGCGTCGTCATTTCCGGCGGCGCGCTCGCCCTCGTCCTGTGGAACCACCCCACCCCGGCGTCGGTGGCGCTCGTCCTGGGCATCGTCGTCTTGGTCCTGGCGCTGCTGGGCGTCCTCGCGGCGGCTGCGGACGGGCGTCACCGGCATCCGTTATCGGTGGCGCGCCCCTTATCGGTGGCGGTGGCGGCGGTGAGTTCCCGCGGCCGTCCGAGGTGGCAGCCTGGTACGCAGGAGGCAGGCGGTGAGTTCCGGTTCCGGCGGAGACGAACACCGGCCACCCCGGTTCGGCAGAGCGCGGAGTGTCCTGGCCTCGGCGCGCGCCCCGGCACCGGCGATCGCCCGGCTGATGGAGCGGCTGCTCGCCGTCAACACCCTGGAGGCCGCCACCCGGCTGGCCGCCCAGGCGTTTCTGACGGCCCTGCCGCTGCTGATGGCGGTGGCGGCCTTCGCCCCGGCGGGATGGAAGAACCTGCTGGCGGACTCCGTGCGCTCGGTCGTCGGTGTACACGGCAAGGCGCTGGCGGAGCTGCGCCGGACCCTCGCCGCGTCCGGCACGACCAGAAAGCCCTCGGGCGCCGCGGGCCTCGTGGTGGCGCTGATCGCGGCCACCGCCTTCAGCCGGGCCCTCCAGACGGTCTGCGAGCGGTGCTGGAGCCTGCCCAGGGCGCGGATGCGCGTGACGGCGTGGCGCTGGCTGCTGTGGCTGCTGGTCTGGCTGGCGGTGCTGTTCGTCCAGGCGCCGCTGCGCAGGGGCTTCGGCGCCGGGATCGTCTCGGGACTCGTGCTGTCCCTGCTGTCGTCCGTCCTGCTGTGGTGGTGGACCCAGCACCTGCTGCTGGGCGGCCGGGTCGGGTGGCTGCCGCTGCTGCCCGGCGCGGTGCTCGCGGGCGCCGGCGCCGTCGCGCTGGGCTATGCCTCCCGTCTGGTCATGCCGCGGGCCATGGACCGCAGTCTCGCCGACTTCGGCCCGCTCGGCCCCGTCTTCACGCTGCTGTCCTGGCTCATCGCGGCGTTCCTGATCGTGGTGGCGGGACTCGTGATCGGCCGTCTGGTGGCCTCCTCCACCTGGTACGCGCGGCTGGTGGGCCGGCCGCCGTACACCCCGGATTCGAACGCTCGCGCCAAGGACGCTCCCTGAGCGTCAGCCACCCGGCGACCGGGCCATCGGGTGCCGCGCGAGCCGGAATACTGAGGCGATGGATCCGCACCTGCTCCGCACCTTCGTGTCCGTGGCCCGCCGCGCGTCCTTCTCGGAGGCCGCCCGCGACCTGGGGTTCACTCCGTCGGCCGTGTCGCAGCACATCGCCACGCTCGAAGCCGATCTGCGGACCCCCCTGCTGACCCGGCGTCCGGTGGCGCCGACCGCGGCGGGCGCTCGGCTGCTGGAGCACGCGGGCCCGCTGCTGCGCGGGCTGGACGCGGCCCGTGCGGACGTCGAGCGCCTCGCCGGCGCCACCGCCGCCCGGCTGACGCTCTGCGCCTCGCCCCTGGCCATGACGGTCCGGGTCGCGGCGGCCCTGGCCGAGGCGCGCCGGGCCCACCCGGGCGTGCGGACGGCCGTACGGGTCCTGGGCCGCGGCGAGATCCCCGCGGCGGTGGCCGCCGGGCAGTTCGACCTCGGGCTGACCGACGGTCTTGCGGCGCCCGGCGACCCGCTGCCGCTGCCTGCCGGCGGCCCGCTGTCCGCACTGGCCGTCGCCGAGGGCTCGCTCGTCGTGCCGCTGCCCCTCGGCCATCCGCTGGCCCGCCGCCTCGGCCTGCGGCTGACCGACCTCGCCGACGCGCGCTGGCTGGACGCGCCCGAGGCCGCCGTCCCGCTGCGCCGGCTGCGCGCCGCGAGCGGCACCGACGGCTTCCGCGCGGCGCTGCGGTACGAGGGCACCGACGTACGGGCGCTCCTCGCCCTGGCCGCCGCGGGCCACGGCCTGGCCCTGCTGCCGCACTCCGCCGCCGAGGGCGCCCCCGGCCTCGTCGCGGTCCCGCTGGTCTCCCCGCGCCTGGTGCACCGCGTGGAGCTGCTCCACGCGGCGGCCCTGCACGACCCGGCGGCGGACTTCGCGGAGCTGGTGACGGGCATCGTGGCGGGGACGGGGTCGGGGTCGGGCGGTCACCGGTACGAGTGATCGCCCGCCCTCAGCCGCCGCCCGCGAGGCCGTTCCGCACCAGGGCCAGCAGTTCGTCGTCGGAGAGCCCGATCGCGCGGGCCTGGCCGACCAGGCCGTGGACGCCCTCGACGAGGCGGGCGCGGCCGGCGGAGGTGGCGGCTCCGGTGACCACGGCGCCGCGGCCGCGGCGCAGTTCGATCAGGCCCTCTTCGCGCAGGCGCTGGTAGCCGCGGAGGACGGTGTGCACATTGACGCCGAGGGAGTCGGCGAGGGCACGGGCGGCGGGGAGACGCTCGCCGGGATGGACCGTGCCGTCGGCGATGGCGCGGCGTACGGAGGCGGCGATCTGGTCGCCGAGCGGGACCGGGGAGCCGGGGTCGACCGTGAACAGCATGTCAGCTCGCCGCCGCCGGACGGTCCCCGCCGCGCTCGGCGAGGGCGCGGTCGACGAGGGTGTTGAGCAGCGCCGCGGCGGTGCGGGCGTCGTCCACCGTCACCACGAACTCCTTGCCGGTGCTCAGCCGCAGGCACAGCGCGTCCCCGGAGCGCAGCACCACGCCGCGCCTTCCTGGCCTGATCCGGTAGCCCCAGCCGCCGAAGTCGCCGACCGCGTCCACCCGGCGGCTGGTGGCCTCCTCTATGCGGCCGAGCGGCACCCGCAGGCGGGGCAGCCGGACGACGGGCGGGGACACGGTCAGGCCGCGCCGGTCGACGGTGACCCGGCAGCCGGACAGCAGCACGGCGATCGCCCCCACGACGGCCATCGGCAGCCCGCTCCTGGGGTTCACGGTGAACGCCAGCACCGCGCCCACGCCCGCGAGCCCCAGCCCCGCGGCGAGCAGCACGCGTGAGGTGACGGTGCGCGTCCAGCTGGCGGCCTCGCCGTTGCCGAGCGGCAGGCGGTGCGGCACACCTGCGGGGCCGGGCGCGGGCGCGGCGTCCGCCCCGGCCAGCAGCCAGCCCACCCCTCCGGCGGTCAGTGCGCAGGCCAGGGCCACGGCCAGCTGCCACATCGGGAAGCGGACGTCGGCGGCGTCGGGGACGTCGGCATTGACGAAGAGCGTGGCGGGGAACGCGTAGCCCAGCAGCCCCGACACCCCGTATGCGAACGCGGCCATCAGGCGCAGCGAGCCGAGGCCCCGGCTCGGGCGATGGGCGAGGACGGCGAAGACCGCGCACTGGACCGCGAGGAGGGTGATGGCCACCGCGAGGAACGAGCCCGCGCCGGCGAAGCCGTCGGCCTTGCCGCTCGCCGGGAAGTGGGTGGCGAGCGGATCCGGGAGCCGGTCGCGCAGGGCCGCGTAGGTCGTGAGGACGGCGGCGCAGGCGAGGGCGGAGGGGAGGCCGATCACCAGGGTGCGGCGCTGGGAGTCATTCACGGCTGCCTCCGATTCGTCGACTGCCTGCATATTAGTTGTTCGCATGCTAGTAGAACAATATTCCCGGGAGTGGCCCGCTTCCGACACGCTCACCCGAACGCCGCTCCCGTCGCGCGTGCATCTCATATCTGAGATAGCCTCTGCCGTATGACTGACGACTACCTCTCTCGCATCGGCAAGCTCATCCGCGACGCGCGACAGCATCGTGGCTGGACCCAGACGCAGCTCGCGGAGGCGCTCGGGACCAGCCAGAGCGCGGTCAACCGTATTGAACGAGGCAACCAGAACATCAGTCTTGAGATGATCGCCAGGATTGGCGAGGCGCTCGACAGTGAGATCGTCTCGCTCGGATACGCGGGTCCGATGCATCTGCGGGTCGTCGGCGGCCGTCGTCTCTCGGGCGCCATCGACGTCAAGACGAGCAAGAACGCCTGCGTCGCCCTGCTGTGCGCGACGCTGCTCAACTCGGGCCGTACGACCCTGAGAAGGGTCGCCCGGATCGAGGAGGTCTACCGGATCCTGGAGGTGCTGGGCAGCATCGGCGTCCGCACCCGCTGGATCAACGACGGGGCGGATCTGGAGATCGTGCCGCCCGCCGAGCTGGACCTGGCCGCCATGGACACCGAGGCGGCCCGCCGGACCCGCAGCGTCATCATGTTCCTGGGCCCGCTGCTGCACCGCATGGGGCAGTTCAGGATTCCGTACGCGGGCGGCTGCGACCTCGGCACCCGCACCGTGCAGCCGCATATGACCGCGCTGCGCCACTTCGGCCTCGAAGTGACCGCCACGGACGGGATGTACCACGCCCGGGTGGACCGCGCGGTGGCCCCCACCCGCGCGATCGTGCTGACCGAGCGCGGCGACACCGTCACCGAGAACGCGCTGCTGGCCGCGGCGCGGCACGACGGAGTCACCGTGATCCGCAACGCCTCCCCCAACTACATGGTCCAGGATCTGTGCTTCTTCCTGGAGGAGTTGGGGGTCAAGGTCGAGGGGGTGGGCACCACCACGCTCACCGTGCACGGCCTCGCCGAGATCAACCGTGACGTGGACTTCGCCCCGTCCGAGGACCCGGTGGAGGCGATGAGCCTGCTGGCCGCCGCGGTGGTGACGGAGTCGGAGCTGACGATCCGGCGGGTGCCGGTGGAGTTCCTGGAGATCGAGCTGGCCGTGCTGGAGGAGATGGGCCTGGACCACGAGCGCAGCGCCGAGTACCGGGCGGACAACGGCCGCACCAGGCTGCTGGACCTGACCGTGCGGCCCTCCAAGCTCCAGGCCCCCATCGACAAGATCCACCCGATGCCGTTCCCGGGGATCAACATCGACAACGTGCCCTTCTTCGCGGCCATCGCCGCGTCCGCGCAGGGCTCCACGCTGATCCACGACTGGGTCTACGACAACCGGGCCATCTACCTGACCGAGTTGAACCGGCTCGGCGCCCACGTCAAGCTCCTCGACCCGCACCGGGTGCTGGTCGAGGGCCCGACCCGGTGGCGGGCGGCCGAGATGATGTGCCCGCCGGCGCTGCGGCCCGCGGTCGTGGTGCTGCTGGCGATGATGGCGGCCCCGGGGACGTCGGTGCTGCGCAATGTGTATGTGATCAACCGCGGTTACGAGGACCTTGCGGAGCGGCTGAACTCGATCGGCGCGCAGATCGAGACCTTCCGCGACATCTGACCGGCCGACCGGGGAGCGCGCCCGCGCCCCTCCCCGCCGGCCGGAACGCCGGCCGGCGGGGCGGCCCCTCGGGCGTCACCGCCTTCCGGCGCTTCACCGAGTGGTCCGAAGGCCGGATGTGGGCCAAGCTGCGCCACCGGCTTCCCGACCGCCGACTCCTCCCGTCATGGGCATGAATTCGGGCAGGGTGAGGGCCGAATGGGCCGGTCGTCCCTCCGCGGGGGGCATGGCGGTGAGATTGCGCAGCATGTCGTTGCGCTGCTTCAGGGCCCGGGCGGTGGTCGGGAAGAGTGTGGCGTCGCCGTCGCCGACCAGGTCCTGATTCAGGGTCACAAACTCACGGGTGTTGTGTTCGTAGGCGGCGAAGCCCGCGGCGTGGTCCCGGTCGGCCAGGGAAACGGCGAGCATGTACGCGCCGACGAGCGCGAGGCTGGAGCCCTGTCCGGTGAGGAACGAGGGCGCGTACGCGGCGTCGCCCACCAGTGCGACCCTGCCGCTGGACCAGCGGGGCATGCGGATCTGGCTGACCGCGTCGAAGAACAGGTCATCCGCGTCGCGCATGGCGGAAAGCATGCCGGGGACCTCCCATTTCGCGTCGGCGAAGACCGCGGCGACCAAGTCCCGTTGGGCCTCCGGGTTCCGGAACGCGTCGTACGGCGGTTCCGGGTGGGCGAAGGGCAGGAAGGCGTGCACCTCGTCGTTGTCCCCCACGGCGTAGAGTGCCGCGGCCGTGCCCGGGGCGTTCCACATCATGACCTCGTGGGAGAGCCCGAAGGTGTTGCGCATGGTGAACCCGGCGAAGCAGTAGCCGAGGTACCGGTGGAACTGCTCTTCGGGGCCGAACAGGAACTCGCGGGTGCGTGAGTGCAGTCCGTCCGCGCCGAACACCATGTCGAACGTACGCCTGCCACCCCCGCGGAAGGTGACGTCGACCCCGTGGCCGGACTGGTCGAGGGTGTCGATGGAGTCGTTGAACAGGAACTCCACGTCGTCACGGACCGCCGTGTAGAGGGCGCCGGCCAGATCCCCGCGCCGCACCTCCAGGTCCTGTCCCGCGACACCGCCGGTGAGGGTGTGCGGATTGACCGAGGCCACCTTGCCGCCGTCCTCGTCGAGGAAGGTCAGCCGGCCCAGGTCGATGTGCGCGTCCCGCAGTCGCGGCAGGATTCCCATCCTCCGGACGACCTCGAGTGCGGTGCCCCGCACGTCGATGGGATAGCCACCGTCACGAATGGTGCCCGCCTTCTCGACTACCGTGACGGCGAACCCGTAGCGGTTCAGCCAGAACGCGAGGGCGGGCCCCGCGATGCTGGCCCCGGATATCAGAACCTTGCGCCTCGGCGTGGTGCGGATATCTCTCAGCGGTTCGGTGCGGGTCATTCCTTGACTCCTTTGCTCATGGTCCGGGTGACGAGGAGGGACAGCGCCGTGACGGCGCCGGCTATGACGAAGCCGGTGACGAAGGCCGATTCGGCCGGGACATCCGAGCCGGAAGGGGTCGCGGCGGTGAGCATCGCTCCGCTGACCTGCGCACCCACGGCGTAGCCGAGCACGCGAGTCACCAGGACCAGGCTGGTGGCGATGCCGGTGTCACCTTGGTCGACGGAGGTGGCGGTGCTGGTCACCATCGCCGTGACGCACAGGCCGTTGGCGAGCGCGATCATCGCCTTGCCGATGATGAGGTGCCAGACCTCGCTGTGCACGGCCGCCAGGGCGGTCAGGGCGGTGACCATGATGACGATCCCGGTGGTGACCACGGCACGCGAGCCGAAACGCCGCGCCCCGATGCCACTGATCGGCCCGGCCAGCGACGCGGCCACGGCGCCGGGCAGCAGGAAGAAGCCGATCTTGGTGGCGCTGGCCCCGAACCCGTACTCGTCGGCGTCCACCGCGAACAGCTGTGGGACGAGATAGACCGCCATCGAGGTACCGGCGCAGATCACGAACGTCAGCACACACGACTTCCACACCGCGGGCCGTGCCAGCATGCGCAGATCGACCATCGGCGAGGCCGCACGGCGCTCAACGGCTGTCCATCCGGTCACGAAGGCGGCCAGCACCACGATGAGGGCGCCGAGCACGAGTGGCTGTGAGCCGATGTCGGGCGCCAGCGCGAGTACGAGCATGAGCGTGACCAGCGTCCCGCTCAGGAGAACCAGGCCGGGCCAGTCGATCCCGCCGTCGTCCGGCCGGCCCGGCGGATCATCCGGCATCAGCCTGTTCACCAGCAGGGTGGCCCCGATGACCGCGAACGTCGGCAGCGCGAACATCCAGTGTCGGGACAGCCCTTCCGCCACGGGCCCGGCCGACAGCGTTCCCGCCATCCCGCCGCCCACGAACAACCCGCTGACCGTCCCGATGGCCACCTTCGACTCTCCCGCGGGGAGGTGTTTGCGCACCAGGATGAACGACAGGGGCAGCGCGCCCACCATCGCCCCTTGCAGGACCTGACCGAGCAGCAGCACCGGCAGGTTCGACGCCAGGGCGGACACCAGACCACCGGCACAGACCACCGCCATCAGCCGGATCAGGACCCGTTTCCCGCCGTAGCGGTCGCCTAACTTGCCTGCGACCGGTGTGACGAGCGCGCCGGTGATGAGGAGCACGATGCTGAGCAACGCCCCTTCGGCGGGACTCATATCCAGTTCGCGTTGCAGGAGCGGGAGCGTCGGCGTCACCACCGACTCCAGGGCACCGGTGGCGACTGCCAGCATGCCGAGGGCTGCGACAGCGGCCTTCCCGATGCGAACCGGGGGAGCCAGAGTTGCGGTCATGGACGTCCTTTCCGTCATTGCCGGGCGAGGAAGGGGTCGGCCGTACGCGGAGCGCTGCCGCCGTGCCGGGCCCGGCGCGGGCACAGCGGCCGTTCACTCGACTCGAGATTACACTACACCGTGCAGTGTAGGAGAGTTAGGATGTGCCCATGCCGACCACGAAGACACTGCGCGAGGGGTCCACGCGGAAGCGGGCCGCGATCCTCTCGGCAGCCCGGGAACTGTTCCTCGCCGACGGCTTCGACCGGTCCAGCGTCGACGCGGTCGCCGCCCGGGCCGAGGTGTCCAAGCGGACGGTCTACGACTACTTCGGCGACAAGCAGACGCTGCTGCAAGCAGTCGTCGACGCCATCGGCGAGTCACTGATCAGCACGATCCGGCACACCCTCGACGACACCCTCACCGAGGCCACCGAGGCCACCGACCTCGAGGACGCCCTGGTCACGTTCTCGATGCGCATCGCGACCGACATGCTCGACTCGGCGGAGTACGCAACGCTGCGACGACTGGTCCGGGCGGAATCCGGCCACCTGCCGCACCGGGGCTACAACTCCCTGGCCGACACCCCCGAAGAGGCACTCGCCGAGCGGTTCGCCGCCTTCGCCGCGGCCGGGCTGCTCCACGTCCCCGACCCCCGGCTCGCGGCCGACCAGTTCATCGCGCTGACCTTCGGCGTCGCGCTGGACAGGCTCGGCTCCGCGAATGCCGCGGAGGACGCCCGCGTCCGGCCACTCGTCGTCGAGGGAGTGCGGACCTTTCTCCGGGCCTACCGAACCAGGTAGGGCTGGGGCACGCACGAAAGAACAGCGCCCACGCCCCTACGGGAGCACCGCGATGCCGTCCAGCTCGACCAGCGCCGCCTCGTCCCACAGCCGTACGACGCCGATGACCGCCATCGCGGGGTAGTCGCGCCCCGCCAGCTCCCGCCAGATCCGCCCGAGTTCGGGCGCCGCGGCACGGTAGGCCGCGACGTCGGTGGTGTGCACGGTGAGCCGGGCCAGGTCCGCGGGGGCGCCGCCGACGGCGGCCAGGGCGGTGAGCAGATTGACGAGCGCGCGGCGGAACTGGGCGGGGAGGGTGGCGCCGACGACCGCGCCCGTGCCGTCGAGCGCGGTCTGGCCTGCCAGGAAGACCAGGCGGCCGCCGGTGGCCGTGACGGCGTGGCTGAAGCCGGTGGGCGGGGAGAGCTCGGGCGGGTTGACACGCGACAGGGACGGGCGGGAGGCGGCGCCGGAGCGCTCCGACGGCTCGGGGGGCTCGGGCAGCTCGGGCAGCTCGGGCAGCTCGGTCACCGGTACAGCTCCTTCGCGATGATGGTGCGCTGGACCTCGGTCGCCCCCTCGTAGATCCGGGGCGCGCGGACCTCGCGGTAGAGGTGCTCCAGGAGATGGCCGCGGCGCAGCGCCCGCGCGCCGTGGATCTGCACGGCGGCGTCCACGACGTACTGGGCGGTCTCGGTGGCCAGGAGCTTGGCCATCGCCGAGCTCCCCGCGACACCGGACGCGCCCTCGTCGTACGCGGTGGCGGCCGCGTAGACCAGGAGGCGGGCGGCCTCGGTCCGGGTGGCCATCTCGGCCAACTGGTGGGAAACGGCCTGGAGGTCCTTCAGCGGCCCGCCGAAGGCGGTGCGCTCCCCGGCGTGGGCCACGGAGGCGTCGAGCGCGGCCTGGGCCATGCCGACGGCGAACGCGCCGACGCTCGGCCGCAGCAGGTTGAGGGTGCGCATGGCGACGCCGAACCCCTTGTCGGGCGTGCCCAGGACGTCCTCGCGGGTGACCGGGACGCCGTCGAAGGCGAGGCTGCCGATGGGGTGCGGGCTGAGCATCTCAAGCCGCTCGCCGGTGAGTCCGGGCCGGTCGGCGGGGATGAGGAAGGCGGTGATCCCGCGCGAGCCCGCGCCCTGGGTGGTGCGGGCGAAGACGACGGTGAAGTCGGCCTCGGGGGCGTTGGAGATCCAGCGCTTTTCGCCCTCCAGCCGCCAGCCGCCGGCCCCGTCCGGGTCGGCCCGCAGGGCGAGCGCGGCGGCGTCGGAGCCGGCCTGGGGCTCGCTGAGCGCGAAGGCGGCGACCGCGCGGCCCGCCCGGACCTCGGGCAGCCAGCGCGCGTACTGCTCGGGGCTGCCGGACAGCACGATCGGGTAGCCGCCGAGGCCTTGGAGGGCGAGCGCGGTCTCGGCCTCCGTGCACTCGCGGGCGAGCGATTCGCGCAGCAGGCACAGGTCGAGGGCGCGCACCGGCCCGTCGTCGGGGAACAGCCGCCGCAGCAGGCCGAGTTCGCCGAGGGCCTCGGTCAGCGGCCGGTTGACCCGGCCGGGCGGGCCGCTGTCGGCGAGCGGGCGCAGCAGGTCGCGGGCGAGGGACCGCACTTCGGCGCACCAGCGCCGCTGCTTCGGATCGAGTGCGAACGACGGCACCGGCCACTCTCCGATCGGGCGTTTATCGCGATCTGTTGACTGTCGTCACCATCACGTTACGCTGACAGGGCGACTTCAGGCACGGCATGTGCAGGCATAGGGGGCGCGTCCTCGATGGAGCTCAGGCCTTCGGCGCACACCGACACCTTCGCCCGGGACCATCTGCCGCCCGCCGGGCAGTGGCCCGACTTCCTCCTCGACCTGCCCGGGCCGCCCCGCCCCGACCGCCTCAACTGCGGCGCCGAGCTGCTGGACCGCACCGTCGAGCGGTACGGCGCGGACCGGGTCGCGGTGCGCGCCGCCACGGGCGAGACATGGACGTACGGCGAACTGCGCGCCCACGTCGACCGGATCGCGCACACGCTCACCGGCCCGCTCGGCGTGGTGCCCGGCAACCGGGTGCTGCTGCGCGGCGCCACCTCGCCATGGCTGGCCGCCTGCTGGCTGGCGGTGATGAAGGCGGGGGCGGTCGCCGTGACCGTGCTGGCCGCCCACCGGGCCCGGGAGTTGGCGACGATCTGCGAACTGGCCCGGATACGGCACGCCCTGTGCGACATCCGCTGCGTGGACGACCTGGTGCGGGCCGGGGTGCCGGGGCTGCGGACGACGTACTACGGCGGCGACGGGCCCGGCGACCTGCTGCGGCTCGCGGCCACCGCGCCCGCGTCGTACGAGGCCGTCGCGACCTCAGCCGACGACGTGGCGCTGATCGCCTTCACCTCGGGGACGACCGGGCGGCCCAAGGGGTGTATGCACTTCCACCGCGATGTGCTGGCCATCGCCGACACCTTCTCCGCGCAGGTGCTCCGGCCGCGCCCCGAGGACGTGTTCGCGGGCAGCCCGCCCCTGGGCTTCACCTTCGGCCTCGGCGGGTTGGTCGTCTTCCCGCTGCGCGCGGGCGCCTCCGCGCTGCTGGGCGACTGGGGCGGCCCCGAACGGCTGCTGGCCGACATCGCGCGCCACCGCGTCTCCGTGCTGTTCACCGCGCCGACCGCGTACCGGGCGATGCTGGCGCGGCTGGACGGCGCGGCGCCGGACGGCGGCGCGTACGACATCTCCTCGCTGCGCCGCTGCGTATCGGCCGGCGAACACCTGCCCGCGGGCATCTGGCACGCGTGGCACCGGGCCACCGGGCTGCGGATCATCAACGGCATCGGGGCGACCGAGTTGCTGCACATCTTCATCTCCGCCGCCGACGACGCGATCCGGCCGGGCACGACCGGGGTCCCGGTGCCCGGCTACGAGGCGCGGGTGGTGGAGTTCTCGGACACGGACATGGCCGCCTGGCCGCGGCCGGTCCCGGACGGCCGCCCCGGGCTGCTGGCGGTGCGCGGGCCCACGGGCTGCCGCTATCTGGCGGACGAGCGGCAGCGCGAGTACGTCCGGGACGGCTGGAACCTCACCGGGGACACCTTCATCCGCGACCCGGACGGCTACTTCCGGTATGTGGCACGCGCCGACGACATGATCATCTCGGCCGGGTACAACATCGCGGGCCCGGAGGTCGAGGAAACGCTGCTGCGCCACCCGGATGTGGTGGAGGCCGCGGTGACCGGGCGGCCGGACGAGCGGCGGGGCACGGTCGTGGTGGCGCATGTGGTGCTGCGGCCGGGCGCCTCGCGCACGGACGAAGCCGTGGCCGCGCTGCGGGAGTTCACCGCCGCGGAGCTGGCCCCGTACAAGTGCCCGCGCGAGTTCGTCTTCCTGGACGCCCTGCCCCGCACCGCCACCGGCAAGCTCCAGCGCTATCTGCTGCGGAACGGGGAGGCGCAGCGCGGTGAGCTGGGCACGAGCGGCGCCCTAGAGTAAGCGCGTGACCGGCCAGCACACCCCTCGCTCCCTGATCGTCACCTTCTACGGCGCCTACGGCCGCGGCGGCGCCGGCCGCCCGGCCGGCCCCGTCCCCATCGCCGCGCTGATCCGGCTGCTGGGCGCGGTGGGCGTGGACGCGCCCTCCGTGCGCTCCGCCGTCTCCCGCCTCAAGCGGCGCGGGCTGCTGGTCCCCGACCGCACGGACGCCGGAGCCGCCGGATACGCCCTCTCCGAGGACGCGCGCCAGTTGCTCGACGACGGCGACCGCCGCATCTACGGCCGCCCGGGGGCGGGTCACGGCACGGGACAGGCCGCGGGGGGCTGGCTGCTCGCCGTCTTCTCCGTCCCGGAACAGGAGCGCAACAAGCGGCATCTGCTGCGCTCGCGGCTGGCCCGGCTGGGCTTCGGCACCGCCGCGCCCGGGGTGTGGATCGCCCCCGACCACCTCTACGAGGAGACCCGGCACACCCTGGCCCGCCTCGAACTCTCCTCGTACGTCGACCTCTTCCGCGGCGCCCACGCGGGCTTCGAGCCGACGGCGCGGTCGGTGCGCCGCTGGTGGGACCTGGACGAGCTGGCGACGCTGCACCGCGCCTTCCTCGACGCCCGGGAGCCGGTGCTGGAGCGCTGGACGGGCGGCGGCGCGCCGGAATCCGGGACACCGGAATCCGGGACACCGGAATCCGGGACACCGGACCTCGGGACACTGGACCCCGAGGACGCCTACCGCGACTACGTCCTCGCCCTGGACTCCTGGCGGTTCCTCCCCTACGCCGACCCCGGGCTGCCGACCGCGCTGCTGCCGCGGGACTGGCCCGGCATCCGGGCGGCGGAGGTGTTCGCGGCGCTGCACGACCGGCTGTACGACGCGGGCGCCGGGTACGTGCGGGAGGTGCTGTCGACCACGCGGGCCTGACGCCTGGGCCCTGTCCGGCGGATCTTGACGCCTGCGGCGGGGTGGGGACAGAATCCGCCGGGCGCCCGGCCTTACGGGTTCATACGCCGATCGCGCCGTCGATCCGCTCCCGCAGCAGGTCGGCGTGGCCGTTGTGGCGGGCGTACTCCTCGATCATGTGGATCAGGACCCAGCGCAGCGAGACCGCCCCGCGCCATCCGTCGTCGGCCGTGATGTCCAGGTGGGGCGCCTCGGTGACGAAGCGCTCGGCGAAGGCCACCTCCGCGCGCCAGGCCTCCCACGCCTCGGCGACGGCCGCGGGACCGGCCACCGCGCCGTCGAAGTCCCGGTCGGGCTCGGCCTCGGTGGAGAAGAGCAGCGGCACGTCCTGCCCGGCCAGCACCCGCCGGAACCAGCGGCGCTCCACGTCGGCGAGATGCCGGACCAGCCCGAGCAGCGAGAGCGTCGAGGGCTCCACCGAGCGCAGCGACAACGCCTCCTCCGCGCCCCCGCACTTCAGTTCCAGGGTCGCCCGCTGGGCCGCCAGGAAGTCGATCAGCATGCCCCGCTCGTCACCGGTCGTCCGGGCGTCGAGGCGGCGGTCCTGCTCCTCCGCGACGAACAGCTCGGCCCTTCTGCGTATGGTCATGTCGGTCATCATCGTCCATCGGCGCGGCCCGTCGGGGGTCTGCGGCTGCCCGCGCGGTACGGGAGCGGCCAGGGCGCGCCGGGGCCGGTGTAGCCCTGTTCTGCGGCGGCGTGCAGGGTCCAGTGCGGGTCGTAGAGATGGGGGCGGCCGAGCGCGCACAGGTCGGCGCGGCCCGCCAGCAGCAGGGAGTTCACGTCGTCCCAGGAGGAGATGGCGCCGACCGCGATGACGGGGACGCCGAGTTCGTTGCGGATCCGGTCGGCGTACGGGGTCTGGTAGGAGCGGCCGAAGTCGGGGCGCTCGTCGGGGACGACCTGGCCGGTGGAGACGTCCACGGCGTCCGCGCCATGGGCGGCGAAGGCGGCCGCGACGGCGACCGCGTCGTCCCCGGTCGTGCCGCCCTCGGCCCAGTCGGTCGCGGAGATGCGGACCGTCATGGGGGCGTCGGCGGGCCACACCTCGCGTACGGCGTCGAAGACTTCGAGCGGATAGCGCAGCCGGGCCTGGAGGGCACCGCCGTAGGCGTCGGTGCGGTGGTTGGTGAGCGGGGAGAGGAAGCCGGAGAGCAGATAGCCGTGCGCGCAGTGGAGTTCGAGGAGGTCGAAGCCGGCGCGGGCGGCGCGCCGCGCCGCGGCGGCGAACTGCTCGCGGACGGCGGCGAGCCCGGCGGTGTCCAGGGCGTGCGGGACCTGGCTGACGCCGGGGCGGTAGGGCAGCGGGGAGGCGGCGGACAGCGGCCAGTTGCCGCGCGGAAGGGGATCGTCCATGCCCTCCCACATCAGCCGGGTGGAGCCCTTGCGGCCGCTGTGGCCGAGCTGGACACCGAGTGCCGTGCCCGGGGACGCGGAGTGCGCGAAGTCGACGACCCGGCGCCAGGCGGGTTCGTGCGCGTCGCTGTACAGGCCCGCGCAGCCGGGGGTGATGCGGCCCTCGGGGCTCACGCACACCATCTCGGTCATCACCAGGCCCGCGCCGCCCAGCGCACGCGCGCCCAGGTGGACGAGGTGGAAGTCGCCGGGCGTGCCGTCCCGGGCCGAGTACATGTCCATGGGCGAGACGACCACGCGGTTGCGCAGGGTCAGGCCGCGCAGCCGGAAGGGGGTGAACATCGGCGGGGTGGCCGGGGGCACGGAGGCCTCGCGCTCGACCGCCGTCACGAAGGCCGCGTCGCGCAGCCGCAGATTGCCATGGGTGACGCGGCGGCTGCGGGTGAGGAGGTTGAAGGCGAACCGGCGGGGCGGCTGATCCACGTACAGCGCCAGGTTCTCGAACCACTCCAGGCTGGCGCGGGCCGCGCGCTGGGTCGACTCGACGACCGGGCGGCGCTCGGCCTCGTACGCGGCGAGCGCCTCCGCCACCGAGAAGCGCTCTTGGACGTGGTCCGCAAGGTGCTTCGCGAGATGGTCCGCGAGCGCCACCGCGTCCTCCATGGCGAGCTTGGTGCCGGAGCCGATCGAGAAGTGCGCGGTGTGGGCGGCGTCGCCGAGCAGCACCGTGTTCCCGTGCCACCAGCGCTCGTTGACGACCGTGCGGAAGGCCGTCCACTGGGAGCGGTTGCCGCGCAGCGGACGGCCCCCGAGGGCGTCGGCGAAGAGAGCGGCGCAGCGCTCCGCGGACTCCCGCTCGTCCAGGCGGTCCAGGCCCGCGCGACGCCAGACCTCCTCGCGGGCCTCGACGATGACGGTGCTGGCGCCCGGCCGGTAGGGGTAGCCGTGCAGCTGAAGCACGCCGTGTTCGGTCTCGGCCACCTCGAAGCGGAAGGCGTCGAAGGCGAAGTCGGCCGCGAGCCAGATATAGCGGCAGCGGTGGGTGGTCAGACGGGTCCTGAAGACGTCGGCGCGGGCCTGGCGGGTCGCGCTGTGCACGCCGTCCGCGGCGATCACCAGGTCGTACGAGCGCGCCAGCTCGGCCGCGGGCGGGGCCAGGGTGCGGAACCGGAGCCGGACGCCCAGGGCCCGGCAGCGCTCGTGCAGAATGCGCAGCAGTCGGCGCCTGCCGAGGGCGGCGAAGCCGTGGCCGCCCGAGGTCAGCGTCCGGCCGCGGTGGACGACGTCGATGTCGTCCCAGCGGACGAACTCCGTCCGGAGGGCGGCGTGGACGGCGGGGTCGGCGTCCTCGATGCCGCCGAGGGTCTCGTCGGAGAGGACGACGCCGAAGCCGAAGGTGTCGTCGGGGGCGTTGCGCTCCCAGACGGTGACCTCGGGCTCCGGGGTGAGGCGGCGCAGCAGCGCGGCCGCGTACAGCCCGCCGGGGCCGCCGCCGACGACGGCGATCCGCAGGGGGCGGGCGGGCGACAGCCGCCCGCCCGGCGGGGCCTGCGTCGGCCGGACGCGCGCCCGGCCGGCGGGGGCCTCGGCCGGCAGGGGCGGTTGGGTCCGCTGGGACGGTTGGGGCAGCGGCGTCGGCCGGCCCCGCTGAATCCGCTCGGACGGCGGCGACGGCGGCGACGGCTGGGTCCTCTGAGCCCGCCGGGGCGGCCGGGGCGGCGGCGTCGGCCGGCTCATCGCCCTTGCCAGTGGGGCGGGCGCCGAGCCGTGAACGCGGCGTGGAACTCGGCGTAGTCGGCGCTGTTCATCAGCAGCGCCTGCGTGGCCGCGTCCATCTCGATCGACGCGCCCAGCGGCATGTCGAGCTCCGCCGTGAGCAGCGCCTTGGTCTGGGCGAGGCCGAGCGCGGGCCCGTCGGCGAGGCGGCGGGCCAGCGCCGCGGCCTCGGCCGCCGCCCGGCCCTCGTCGACGAGCTTGCTGATCAGGCCGATGCGCTCGGCCTCCGGGGCGCGCACCGGCTCGCCCAGCATCAGCAGCCGGGTGGCGTGCCCGAGGCCCACGACGCGCGGCAGCAGATACGCGGCGCCCATGTCACCGCCGGACAGCCCGACCTTGGTGAACAGGAACGAGAAGCGGGCCGAGGGGTCGGCGACCCGGAAGTCGGCGGCCAGGGCCAGCACCGCGCCGGCCCCCGCCGCGGCCCCGTGCACGGCCGCGACGACGGGGAAGGGGCACTCCCGCAGGGCGCGCACGACCTGCCCGGTCATGCGGTTGAAGTCGAGCAGCTCGCGGGTGTCCATGGCAAGGGTGGCGCCGATGATGTCGTCGACGTCGCCGCCGGAGCAGAAGCCGCGGCCCTCCCCGCCCAGCACCAGGGCCCGTACGGAGCCCTCGCGGGCCAGCTCGGCGATCAGGTCGCGCAGATCGGCGTAGGCGCCGAAGGTGAGCGCGTTGAGCTTCTCGGGGCGGGCGAGGGTGACGGTCGCGACGCCGGCGTCGAGGGCCAGGCGCAGATGCCGCCACTCCCCGGTCCCGGTCGCGGAGCCGGTGAACGGACTCATGGGCCAGGGCCTCCTTCAGCCGGGCGGCTGGTGCCTGCCCTTCGAAGTTATCACCCAAGTGTGACTGTCGTCACGAGTGCACGATAAGTGCGGCGTGGAGTACGGCCGGAGAGCCCCCGGGAACCCCGACATCCGACAAACGAGTAGTCATAAGTCACATCAAGAGTGGTCTACAGCCTCTTGCGGCGCTATCGTCCGCTTCATACTTCCTCCGGCTACCGCTGGGAGGCACCCGAGAGACCGTGAGGTTTCGCCACCGACTGGACCGAGCCGTGCCCGACCCCGCCTCCACCACCGCCTCCTGGCGCTTCGCCCTGCCGCACACCACGGCAGCCGTCCCGCTTGCCCGCGCGCTGGTCCGCAACACCCTCGCGGACACCGGCGCGCCCGTGGACGGCCACACCGCGGAGCTGCTCACGGCCGAGCTGGTCGCCAACGCGGTGCAGCATACGGACGGCGACGAGCCCATAGAGCTGGCGGTGGAGCTGACGCCGGACGGGGCGTGGCAGGTCGAGGTGCACGACCAGGACCCGAACCCGCCCGCCGGCCTCCGCGAGCCCGGCGGGCCAACCGGCCCCGTCGCCCCGACCGGCGCCGACCCGCGCGAGGTCTCCGAGCGCGGCCGCGGCCTCCAGCTGCTCCGGACCCTCAGCGCGGAGGCGGGCTACCGCCCCACCCGCGAGGGCAAGGCGATCTGGTTCAGGCTGCCGGCCACGGTGCGCTGAGACCGTCCAAGCGCTGAGACCGTCCGGGCGTCAAGGCCGTCCGGGCGTCAAGGCCGTCCGAGCATCAAGGCCGTCCGAGCGTGGCGACCAGCACCGCCTTGATCGTGTGCATCCGGTTCTCGGCCTCGTCGAAGACGACGGAGTGCGCGGACTCGAAGACCTCGTCCGTGACCTCCAGCGAGGTCAGCCCGTGGCGCTCGTGGATCTCGCGGCCCACGGCGGTGCCCAGGTCATGGAAGGCCGGCAGGCAGTGCAGGAACTTCACGTCGTCGTTGCCGGTGGCGCGCAGCACGTCCATGGTGACCGCGTACGGGCCGAGCAGCGCTATGCGCTCGTCCCAGACCTCCTTGGGCTCCCCCATCGACACCCAGACGTCGGTGGCGACGAAGTCCGCACCGGCCACGCCCTCGGCGACGTCCTCGGTGAGGGTGACGCGGGCGCCGGAGTCCTTCGCGAGCGCCTGGGCCCGCTCCACGACCGCCTCGTCGGGCCACAGCCCCCGGGGCGCGACGATCCGCACGTCCATCCCCAGCAGCGCGCCGGTGATCAGGTAGGAGTTGCCCATGTTGTAGCGGGCGTCGCCGAGGTAGGCGAAGCACACCTCGTCCAGCGGCTTGTCGGTGTGCTCGGTGACGGTGAGCACGTCGGCGAGCATCTGGGTGGGGTGCCAGTCGTCGGTGAGGCCGTTGTAGACGGGCACCCCGGCGTACGCGGCGAGCTCCTCGACCACGTCCTGCCCGCTGCCGCGGTACTCGATCGCGTCGAACATCCGGCCCAGCACGCGCGCGGTGTCCTTCACCGACTCCTTGTGGCCGATCTGCGAGCCGGCCGGGTCCAGGTAGGTGGTGGAGGCGCCCTGGTCGGCGGCGGCGACCTCGAAGGCGCAGCGGGTGCGGGTGGAGGTCTTCTCGAAGATCAGCGCGATGTTCCGGCCCTTGAGGTGCTGGACCTCGGCGCCCGCGCGCTTGGCCGCCTTCAGCTCGGCGGACAGGGCGACGAGCTGGCGGAACTCCTCGGCGGTGAAGTCCAGCTCCTTGAGGAAGTGGCGGCCGGTGAGATCTGTCGCCATGTCGGGCTCCTAGGGTGCGATCGGGAAGACCGTGGAAGTCTATACGAGCCACTGCATATATACGGAAGCCCATTCGGGCTGTGATCCCGGGCACTGCGAGAGGTTTCCGGCCGATCTGCCCCGATATACGGCTCCGCCGCGTGACGCCGCGGGCGTCACACGGGGTCGCGCTCGACCGGGCAGCTCATACAGCGCGGGCCGCCCCGCCCCCGGCCCAGCTCGCTGCCCGGGATCGTGATGACCTCGATCCCGCGCTTGCGCAGATACGTGTTGGTGGTCGCGTTCCGCTCGTACGCGAGGACCACCCCCGGCTCGACGGCGAGCACATTACAGCCGTCGTCCCACTGCTCCCGCTCCGCCGCGTGCACATCCTGCGTGGCCGTGAGCACCCGGATGGCGTCTAGCCCGAGCGCGGCCGCTATCGCCCGGTGCATATGCTCCGGCGGATGGTCGGTGACCTTGAGCTCCTGGTCGGCGACGCCCGGCTCGATGGTGTACGAGCGGAGCATCCCCAGGCCCGCGTACTGAGTGAAGGTGTCCCCGTCGACCATGGTCATCACGGTGTCCAGATGCATGAACGCCCGCGCCTTGGGCATGTCGAGCGCCACGATCGTCCGTGCGGAGCCCGCCGCGAACAGCCCGCGCGCGAGCATCTCCACCGCCTGCGGCGTGGTCCGCTCGCTCATCCCGATCAGCACCGCGCCGTTGCCGATCACCAGGACGTCGCCGCCCTCGATCGTCGACGGATAGGCCGCCTGGCCCTCCGACCAGACATGGAAACCGTCGTCCGCGAACAGCGGGTGGTGGCGGTAGACGGCCTCGTAGTGGACCGTCTCGTGCCAGCGGGCGGGCCAGCGCATCGCGTTGATGGACACCCCGTCGTACACCCAGGCGGAGGCGTCCCGCGTGAAGAGGTGGTTGGGGAGCGGATTCACCAGGAAGTCGTCCGGCTCCATGGTGTGGAAGCGGATGGAGGTCGGCTCCGGATGCCGCTCCAGATACTCCCGCTTGGTCATGCCGCCGATCAGCGCCTCCGCCAACTCGGCGCCGCCCAGCTCGTCGAAGGCCGCCCGCAGATGGTCGGTGGCCAGCGGACCGTACTCCTTCTCGTCGAAGACGCGGTCCAGCACCAGCGCCCGCGCCGCCGGGACGGCCATGGACTCGGCCAGCAGATCCCCGAACAGATGCACCTCGACGCCGCGGTCGCGCAGCACGTCCGCGAAGCCGTCGTGCTCCTGGCGGGCCCGCCGCACCCACAGGACGTCGTCGAAGAGGAGCGCGTCCTTGTTGGAGGGCGTGAGCCGCTTCAGCTCCAGGTCTGGACGGTGCAGAATGACGCGGCGCAGCCGCCCGGCCTCGGAGTCCACATGGAATCCCATGCCTCCATCTTCGCAAGCTACCGGGCCGCGAGGACGACGATCAGCACCAGCGCGACGGAGATCAGCCCCAGCAGGACGGACACCCACAGCTGGCCGGGCTGGAGATCGATCCGGCCACCGTCCTCGCCCCGATACGGCCTCCGGAGCGGCCACCAGCGGCGCGCCCCGCGCCGGGCGACGGCCTCCGCCGCGGCCTCGCGCTCGCGGCACTCCTCGGCGGCGCTGGTGAACAGCTCCTTCCAGGCCCGCTCGCCGAAGCCGGTGGGCTGCCGGGAGTCCACGATGCGGCGCACCACCTCGCGGCCCGCGCCACCCCGCGCGGCCCACAGCGCGGGCATCACGCACGCCAGCAGTTCGGGGGTGCCGCCGCGCTGCGCGCAGGGCCGGACCAGGCCCTCGTACAGCATCAGCGCGTTGCGCACCCGCAGCCGGTCGTCGTGGCCCGACCGCTCCGGGGTCTCCAGATAGAGCCTGGCCAGCAGCACCTTCTCGCACACCGCGTCCGCGAGCTCCGGCCCGCGCTCGGGGGCGCGGCGCACCAGCTCCACGACGACGCGGGTGGCCCGGTCGGCGGCCATCCCGCCGTCGAGCGCGCTCAGCAGCAGGCCGTCGTCGGCCTCGCGGAGCGCCGCGGGGAACCCCTCGCCGCCCTGCCGCAGCGCCTCGCGCAGCCGCCGCGCTCCGCCGGCTACCGCTGGGAGGTGCCCCCGCTCCGCCTGATCGGTCGTCTCGTCTGTCCCCTCGTCTGTTGCCTCGTCTGCTGCCTGGTCATCCACGATCGCCTCTTCCACCATCACCGTTCTTCTCCTCACAGCGCTTCCAGCACCTCCCGTATCCGTGTCGCGGCCCGCGGGTCGAGCGGTTTCCGGCCCTCCTGCGCCAGCAGGGGGAGGAAGTCGCACAACACCGCCAGCTGCCGCTCGTCGCCGGCCGCCCGCCGCATCCAGCCCACGAGCGCGTCCTCGGCGGCCCCTGCCGATCTGGCCCAGGTCAGCGCGGCCCGCAGCAGCTCGGCCAGCGCCGTCCGGCACTCGGGGCGAGCCGCCAGCAGCCCCGTGGCCAGCGGCCAGGCGGCGTACGGCGCCAGCTCCGGCGCCTCCCGCAGACCCCACAGGTGCGAGGTGCGGGTCCGGACCGCGCGCAGCGCCGTCAGCAGCGCGAGGTCGCGGCGGGAGCGGCGGGTGTCGGCCAGCCAGTGGGCCAGCCGCCCCAGCACGGCCTCGGGGTCCGCCCCGGCCAGCAGCCGCACCGCGCTGTACGAGGCGGTGGAGCCGCCGTCCGCGGCCGCGATCCGGCCGAGCTCCTCCAGGGACGCGGCGGGCGAGCCGGCCGCCAGTCCGTAGCCGTGGGCGAGCGCGGCGGTCTCGCGCTCCCGCTCGTCGCCGCCCTCGGACCAGCCGCGCAGCAGGCCCGCCACGGCGGGGCGCACCTCGGCGTCACGCGACGCCTCGGCGAGCGCGGTGGCCGCCGCCATGCGCTGCACCGGGCTGTCCCCGCGGGCCAGCGGGAGCAGCAGCTCGGTGAGGCCGTACAGATAGTCGCGGGCGCTGAGCACGCCCGCGGCGACGGCGGCCCGCACCCACACCTGGGGCCGTGGGTCGTCACACAGCCCGCGCAGCCAACGCGCCATCGGGCCGCGCGTGTTGTGGTGGTGGTCCCACACCTCGAAGAGCACAGCGGGCGCCAGCCGGCGGCCCTGGAACCACACCGTGCGGACCGGTACGGAGGCCTCGCCCAGGTCCTCCACGCCCTCCCCGAGCATCGCCCGGGCGGCGGCGGGCAGGGCGTCGGCGGGCGCGGTGAACACCGGGCGCCCGGGCGCGTACTGCGGGTCCAGGGTGACCGCCAGCTCCCAGGCCAGCAGTTCGGCGGCCTCGGCGGTCAGGCTGTGGGACGAGCCGTCGAAGACGGCGAGCGCGATGCGCAGCGCCGCCCGGCGCAGCGCGGGCAGCGCTGCGGGCAGGGTGCCGGGGCGGTCGGCGTCCGCGAACCACGCGCACGCCTGGCGCGGGGCGAACGACCGGCAGCGCGCGAGCAGTTCCGCCTCGGACAGGGCGCCCCGGGCGTGCTGGGCGAGGTGGCGGGCCAGCCGGGCCGCCTCGCCCGGCAGCGGCTCCTCGAGGCCCAGGGCCTCGGTCACCTCGGCGCGCCCGGCGGTCGCGCGGGCCCGGCGGAGGAGGTCCTGCGGCTCGTCGGCCAGCAGGTCGGACAGGTGCGCGTCGAGCACATCGGCCGCGGCCGGGGGCTCGTACGGCACGGCGTGGCGGTGGCCGCGCAGCAGCCGGTCGGCCGCGGCGCCACCGGGGACGAGGACCACCGCGAACGCCTCGTGCTCGGCGAAGTGGGCGCGCAGCCGGTCCAGGAGGCCGCCGGGCCCGAAGTCCGTCGGTTCGGTGGGCAGTTCGAGCAGATAGCCGTGGCCCCGCGCGGTCTTCTCCCCCGCGGGGACCGCGCATTCGTCGCCGGGGCCGGGGCCGGGACCGGCGGCGGGGGCCGCGCCAAGCCGCCAGACGCCGCCGCCGGTCGTCCCGGCCAGCTCGGCCAGGAGCGCGAGCGCGGTCCAGCCGCGCCCGGTGCCGGGCTCGCCGCACAGCGCGAGGAGGTGGGTGCGGCGCAGATGGTCCCGCATGGCGGCGTAGCCCGGGCCCCGGCGGTGGATCCGGCGCAGCCGGACGAGTTCGTCGTGGGACACGGGCCCCTCGGGGAACGGGCCGGCCGGGGCGGAGAGCACTTCGCCCCCGTGGGGCTCGGGATGCGCGTCGTGGCGCAGACTCGCGCGCGCCTCGCGGGCCGCCCGGGCGCCGCCCGACTCGCCCGCGGTGCCCAGCGGGCTGTCCACGGGGATGTCCAGGGGGGCGCCGGTCCGTTCCTCGGGCGGGGTGTTCCGCCGCGTCCGACTGTCCGCGTGGCCGGTCTTGATTCCGCTCATCGCCCCGCCGTCCTTCATGCCTGGTGCCGCTCGTGTCCGGCGCCGCTCGTGTCCGGTGGTCGAAGTGGGCGGCGGGGCGCTGCCCCCGTGCCTCCGCTCCGCCGCCCTTCTCCGGTGTCGGGCGCTGGGCCGCGTACACCCCCGTCGCACACGGCCCGACTCCCGGTACCTTCTTCAGAGTCGCGGCCCGGCGCGCGGACGGCTGTAGCCGTTTACACAGTCGGCGGAGATTCCCGGAGGCCTGCGCGCGGGCGGCCGAAGGCGGACGGGCCGCCCCCGGTCACCCCGTCGCGCGCCCCTCGGCCAGCAGGCGCAGCAGTCCGGTGTCCACGACCACGAAGCGGCGCGAGGCGGTCCGTACGACGCCCTGGTCGCGCAGCAGCCGCAGCGCCTTGGCGACCGCTTCCCGGGTCGACCCCACGGCGGCGGCGATGTCGTGCTGCGGCAGCGGCAGGTCCACGGAGATGCCGCCGTCGGCCTCCGGGCGCCCGGTGCGCTCCGCGAGTTCGACGAGGCGGGCCGCCAGGCGCTGGAGCACCTTCTCGGAGGCCAGGGAGCGGCGCTCGCCGTCGGAGGCGCGCAGCCGGGAGCTGAGCTGACGCATGATCAGGATGGTGGCGGCGGGCCGCGCGGCCAGATACGCGCGGAAGCGGTCCCCGGAGACGATGACCGCCTCCAGCCGCCCGAGCGCGGTGACCGTGGCGCTGCGCGAGCCGTGGTCGACGGCGGCCTGGTCGCCCACCACCTCGCCCGCCCCGCGCAACGCCAGTATCAGCCGGACACCGCGCTCGGTCTCCACCGAGACGGTGGCCCACCCGGAGGTGATGGCGACCACGAAGGCCGTGCGGTCGTGTTCCCGCAACACGACCTGGGAGGGCTCGTACGTCCGTGGTCTGCCGAGCGCGAGCAGCGCGCGCCGGTCCTGCGCCGGGAGTGCCTGAAGGAAGGGCCGACCGCCCTCGAAGAGACTCATCCGCCCTCCCCGCTCGGTGCCACGCGGCGGAGCCGCATATCGATAAGTGCGTCGTCCGGCTCGCGGAGTCGACCTCAACTGTCCCTGTTATCAGGGCTGTTCCAGTTATAGGCACGGCGGGTGGGGGTTGCGGAAGCCCCGCGACAGTCCTGAGACAGTCCGGCGAGAACCCTGCGACCGAGACCCGGGCGACAGCACGCTAGGCACATGTCACTGGCACGTCAATGGCGCCTCGCCGTCCGGTCCCGTCCGGTGCGCAACACGGCCGCCGCGCCCCTGCCCGCCCGAATTTCAGCCCGTCCGGCGTTTGAGGACCGGGGTCCGGGGCGGAGCCCCGGTTGTGGGAAGGGGCGGGTAGGGGAGCAGGCCCGCCGCAGGCGGACCCGCGCTAGAGCCGGGGGTCGACCGGCTCGGACTCCAGGGCCAGCACGCCGAACACCGCCTCGTGGACCCGCCACAGCGGCTCCCCCTCCGCCAGCCGATCCAGCGCCTCAAGCCCCAGCGCGTACTCCCGCAGCGCGAGCGACCGCTTGTGGCCCAGGTGCCGCTCGCGCAGCCGGTCCAGGTTCTCCGGGCGGGTGTACTCCGGACCGTAGATGATCCGGAGATACTCGCGGCCGCGGCACTTGACGCCCGGCTGGACGAGCCGACCGCCCGTGCCGCCCTCCTTGCGCACCAGCCCCGCCAGCGGCTTGACCACCATGCCCTCGCCGCCCGCCTCCGTCAGGTCCAGCCACCACCGCACGCCCCCGGCGACCGACGCCTCGTCCTCCGTGTCGACGATCAGCCGACGGGTGGGGGCCAGCAGCCGGTTCACATACTTCGGGACGAAGGCGCAGATCGAGTTGTTCGCGTAGGCGTCCAGCTCCTCCCGCTCGACGATCCGGTCGATCAGCGCGAGCTGCTGGTCGTGCGGGAGCTCGGCGAGGCTGCGGCCGCGCGCCGCCAGGATCTGGAACGGCGCCAGCCGGATGCCGTCCAGCCCGTCCGTGCCGCGCGGCCCCACCACACGCCGCGCGCCGGTCTCCGACTTCTCGCCCGGCCAGCCCTGCCCCGGATCGCCGACCGGCCAGCAGTAGCGCCGGTAGGCCTCGGTGAAGGCGGCCGCGTCCACGGCGCGTTCGCGCTGCTTGCCGAGCAGGCCGGCCACGTCCACGCCGCGCGCGGCGGCGGACTCCAGGGCCGCGAGCGCCCCGGGGAACACCGCGCCCGAGGCCGCGCCGACGGCCGCGTACTGGTTGCGCAGCAGCCCCTCCGCCTTCAGCGACCATGGCATCAGCTCGGCGTCGAGCAGCAGCCAGTCGGTGTCCAGCTCCTCCCACAGGCCCTCGTGGCCGATGGTGCCGCGCAGCCGCTGCAGGATGCGCTCGGTCGTCGTCGGGTCGTCGAAGAACGGCCGGCCCGTGCGCGTATACAGCGCGCCGGACACGCCCTCCGGAGCGCCGAAGCGCTCGGCCGCGGCCTCCTCGTCGCGGCAGACCAGCACCACCGCGCGCGAGCCCATGTGCTTCTCCTCGCACACCACCTGGCGCACCCCGTCCGCCCGGTAGGCGGCGAACGCCTCCGCCGGGTGCTCCAGGTAGCCGTCCTCCCGCGAGGTGGCGCAGGGGGCCATGGTCGGCGGGAGGTACGGGAGCAGCTTCGGGTCGATCGCGAAGCGGCTCATGACCTCCAGCGCGGCCGCCCCGTTCTCCTCCTTCACCGCGATGCGGCCCATGTGCCGGGTCTCGATGACGCGGCGGCCGTGGACGTCCTTAAGGTCGAGCGGGCGGCCGTCGGCGCCGCCGGGGGCCTCGGTGGTCAGGGGCTTGACCGGCTCGTACCAGACCCGCTCGGCGGGGACGTCCACCAGCTCGCGCTCGGGCCAGCGCAGGGCGGTCATCCGGCCGCCGAAGACACAGCCGGTGTCCAGGCAGATGGTGTTGTTCAGCCAGGACGCCCGAGGCGTGGGGGTGTGGCCGTAGACGACGGCGGCGCGGCCGCGGTAGTCCTCGGCCCACGGGTAGCGCACGGGCAGGCCGAACTCGTCGGTCTCGCCGGTCGTGTCGCCGTACAGCGCGTGCGAGCGGACCCGGCCGGAGGTGCGGCCTTGGTACTTCTCGGGCAGCCCGGCGTGGCAGACCACCAGGGCGCCGCCGTCCAGCACATAGTGGCTGATCAGCGAGGCGATGAAGTCCCGGACCCGGTCACGGAAGGCCGGGTCCGCGGCGTCCTCCTTCTCCAGCTGCTCGATGGTCTCGGCCAGGCCGTGGGTGTGCTGGACGTTGCGGCCCTTGAGGTAGCGGCCCAGCTTGTTCTCGTGGTTGCCGGGCACGCACAGCGCCGCGCCCGAGGCGACCATGCCCATCACCAGGCGCAGCACCCCGGGGCTGTCGGGCCCGCGGTCCACGAGGTCGCCGACGAACACGGCGGTGCGGCCCTCGGGGTGGGTGGCGTCCACGGGGCGGCCGAGGGTGTCGCGGTCCAGGGCGTAGCCGAGCCTGCCGAGCAGGGTCTCCAGCTCGGAGCGGCAGCCGTGGATGTCGCCGATGATGTCGAACGGACCGGTCAGGTGGCGCAGGTCGTTGTAGCGGCGCTCGGTGACGATCCCGGCGGCCTCGACCTCCGCCTCGCCGCGCAGGATGTGGACCTTGCGGAAGCCCTCGCGCTCCAGGGACTTCAGCGACCGGCGCAGCTCGCGGCGCTGGCGCGGGATGACATGGGCGGGCAGGCCCGCGCGGTCGGGGCGCTCGGCGTTGCGCCGCGCGCAGACGCTCTCCGGCACGTCGAGGACGATGGCGACCGGCAGCACATCGTGTTCGCGGGCCAGCTCGATCAGGCTGCGGCGGGCCTGGGACTGGACGTTGGTGGCGTCGACGACGGTGAGCCGCCCGGCGGCGAGCCGCTTGCCCGCGATGTAGTGGAGCAGGTCGAAGGCCTCGGGGGTGGCGCTCTGGTCGTTCTCGTCGTCGGCGACCAGCCCGCGGCAGACGTCGGAGGAGACGATCTGGGTGGGCAGGAAGTGGCGCCGGGCGAAGCTGGACTTGCCGGAGCCGGTGGTGCCGATGAGGACCACGAGGGACAGGTCGGGCACGGCGAGGCCGCGCGTGGCGGTGGTGGTGGTCATGCGGCCGTCTCCTTCGTGGTCGTGGCGGGGATCTCGGTGGTCTGTGCCATGTCGGCTTCGGCGCGGAGGCGGAACAGGGCGAGCTGGGTCGGCGGGCCGACCTCGGGGTCGTCGGGGCCGACGGGCCGGAACTCCACCGCGTATCCGTGGCGTTCGGCCACCGCCTCCGCCCAGCCGCGGAACTCCTCCCGCGTCCACTCGAAGCGGTGGTCGGGGTGGCGCACCCGCCCGGCGGGCAGGGTCTCCCACCGCACGTTGTACTCCACGTTCGGCGTGGTCACCACGACCGTACGGGGCCGGGCGGCGCCGAACACCGCGTACTCCAGGGCGGGCAGCCGCGGCGGGTCCAGATGCTCGATCACCTCGCTGAGCACCGCGGCGTCGTATCCGCGCAGCCGGCTGTCGGTGTACGCGAGCGACCCCTGGACCAGCTTCACCCGCTCCGAGCGGCGCTCGCTCATCCGGTCCAGGCGCAGCCGCCGGGCCGCCTCGTTGAGCGCGCGTATCGACACATCGACGCCGACGATCTCGGTGAACCGCGCCTCCTTGAGCAGCGCGCCCACCAACTGGCCCTGGCCGCAGCCCAGGTCGAGCACCCGGGCGGCCTCGGCCGAGCGCAGGGCGTCGAGGATCGCCTCGCGCCGCCGCACGGCCAGCGGCACCGGCTTCTCCTCGGTGTCGGAGCGCTCGTCGACCGCGTTGTCGATCTCCTCCACCTCCGTGTCGTCCGCCTCCGCGAGCCGCACCAGCTCCAGCCGCTCCAGGGCGCTGCGGGTCAGCGACCAGCGGCGGGCCAGATAGCGGCTGGTGATGAGCCGCTGCTCGGGGTGGTGCTCGAGCCAGCCCTCGCCGGAGCCGATCAGCTTGTCCACCTCGTCCGGGGCCACCCAGTAGTGCTTGGCGTCGTCGAGCACCGGCAGCAGTACGTACAGATGGCGCAGCGCGTCGGCCAGCCGCAGCTCGCCCTCCAGCACCAGCCGGACATAGCGCGAGTCGCCCCACTGCGGGAACCGCTCGTCCAGCGGGACCGGCTCGGCCGTCACCGCCCAGCCCAGCGGCTCGAACAGCCGCACCACCAGCTCGGCACCGCCGCGCGCGGGGAGGGCGGGCACCTCGATCCTCAGCGGCATCGCCCGCTCCGGCAGCTCGGGGCGCGCCTTGCACCGGCCCTTGAGGGCGCTGGAGAAGACGCTGCTCAGGGCGACGGCGAGCAGGGAAGAGGCCGCGTACGGGCGGTCGTTGACGTAGTTCCCCAGGGCCGCGTCGGGGGCGCCGCCCCGGCCCTTGCCCCGGCCCCGGCGCACCAGCGCCACCGGGTCCACCTCCAGCAGCAGCGCCGCCGTGCAGCGCTCGCTGTCCGCCTCGGGGTAGAAGACATGCGCCGTGCCATGGGAGGTCGAGAACCGCTGCGCGTTGTCCGGATGCTTGTGCAGCAGAAATCCGAGGTCGGTCGCGGGGCTCTCGGCGCTGCCGGTGGTGGTTATCGTCAGGAACACCCGTCCGAGTATCGCCGGACCCCCACCGCGTTTCTAATTGTTTAAGCCCGTTCCTCTCGCACGGGTTGCTCGGGTTACTCGCGTTGTTCGGGCCCTCTCCTCACCTCCCCTCGTCGGCCATCACGGCCGCCAGTTCCTCGATCCGGTCCGGCCCCACCCGGCAGCAGCCGCCGATGAGCCGCGCGCCCGCGTCGCGCCACGCCTTCACCCGCGCCGGGTCGAACGTGGCCCGCCCGCGCCAGCCGCGGGCCTTGGCGTCCCACTCCTCGCCGCTGTTCGGATAGACGACCACGGGCTTGCCGGTGGCCTCGGCGGCGATCTCCACCGCCCGGTCGGCGTCGCCCGGCTCGCAGCAGTTGACGCCCACGGCCAGCACCTGGTCGTTCCCCGCCGCCAGGGCGAACGCCTCGCGCAGCGGCTGCCCGGCCCGGGTGTGCTCCCCCGCGATGCTGTACGACAGCCACACCGGCACCCCGCAGCCCTCGACCGCCCGCAGCAGCGCCTCGGCCTCGTCGGTGTCCGGCACCGTCTCCAGCGCGAGCACATCGGGCCCGGCCGCGGCCAGCGCCTCGATACGCGGCCGGTGGAACGCCTCCAGCTCGCCGACGCTGAGCCCATAGCGCCCGCGGTACTCGCTGCCGTCCGCCAGCATCGCCCCGTACGGCCCGACGGAGGCGGCCACCCACACCGGCCGGTCGACGGTGCCGCCGCCCGCGCCCTCCGCCGCCCGGCGCGCCAGCTCCACGCTGCGCTCCAGCAGCGCCGTGGCCTCCTTCTCCGGCACGCCCCGGCGGGCGAACCCCTCGTAGGTCGCCTGGTAGCTGCTGGTGATCAGCACCTGTGCGCCCGCCCGCGCATACGCGGCGTGGGCCTCCTCGATCTGCTGTGGGTCGTCGGCCAGCAGCCGGGCCGACCACAGCTCGTCGGAGAGATCGCAGCCCTGCGCCTCCAGCTGGTTGGACAGCCCGCCGTCGAGGACGAGCGGCCCGCGCTCCAGGGCGGCGGCCAGGGACGTACGGCGGGCAGACATCACAGGTGCTCCTTGCTCAGGGTGGTGCGGTGGTGCGGTGTTGCGTCAGTGCGGTGCTGCGTGGGGTTCAGCCGAGCTGGGCCTGGACCTGGGAGGAGATCAGCTCCAGGTGGTCGAGGTCGTCGAGGTCCAGAATCTGGAGGTAGATCCGGGACGAGCCGGCCTGCGCAAAGCGGCCGATCTTGTCGACGACCTCGGCCGGCGAGCCCGCCAGGCCGTTCTCCTTCAGCTCGTCCACCTGACGCCCGATGGCGCCGGCCCGCCGGGCGACCTCGGCGTCGTCCTTGCCGACGCAGACCACCAGCGCGTTGGAGTACACCAGGTCGTCGCCCTTGCGGCCGGCCGCCTCGGCCGCCGCCCGCACCCGCCCGAACTGCCGCTCACTGTCCTCCGCCGAGGCGAAGGGCATATTGAACTCGTCCGCGTACTGCCCCGCGAGACGGGGCGTGCGGGTCTTCCCATGGCCGCCGATCAGCACGGGCACCTGGCCCTGCGCGGGCCTGGGCAGCGCGGGAGAGTCGGCGAGCTGGTAGTACGTCCCCTCATAGCTGAACGTCTCGCCGACCGGCGTGCCCCACAGGCCGGTGACGATGGCCAGCTGCTCCTCCAGCCTGGCGAACTTCTCCGCCGGGAAGGGGATGCCGTAGGCCCGGTGCTCCTCCTCGTACCAGCCCGCGCCCAGGCCCAGCTCCACGCGCCCGCCGGACATCTGGTCCACCTGCGCGACCTGGATCGCGAGCACGCCCGGCAGCCGGAAGGTCGCCGCCGTCATCAGGGTGCCCAGCCGGATCCGCCGGGTCTCGCGCGCGATCCCGGCGAGGGTGATCCACGCGTCGGTGGGGCCGGGCAGCCCGTCGACATCCCCCATCTTCAGGTAGTGGTCGGAGCGGAAGAACGCGTCGAACCCGAGGTCCTCGGTGGCCTTGGCGACGGTGAGCAGGGTGTCGTAGCTCGCCCCCTGCTGGGGCTCGGTGAAGATTCGCAGATCCATGCGTCCCATCCTGCACTGTCATGCCGCGCCACCCCACTCCAGCACCGTGAGGTGCCTCAGCATTCCGTGCACCCGGTCCCGCGCCTCATCCGCCGCGTCGATCGCCTCGACGCACTGCCAGTAGAGCGCCTCCTCGTCCGTGTTGGAGGCGACGCCGACCAGCGCGAAGCCCGCTTCCGCGAGCAGATCGCCGAGGGCCGGCAGCACCTCCCTCGGATCTCCCACCTCGGTCAGCTGACTCGCCCGTAAGCCCCCGCCGCGCAGGGCGGGGTGGTGCAGCGCGGGGTGGAACAGTGCGCCGCGCGCCCTGCTTCCCGCCTCGCACAGGCCGCGCGCCTCCGCACGCGCCGCCGCCGGGCCGCTCGCCACGAAGCGACTGCCGATCGCCTCCGCGAGCGCCTGTATCTGCCAAGCTTCGGCCACGATGTCGTGCACGGTCCCGGCCTGCGCCAGGGCGCGCCGAGTGACACCGATCAGCCGCATAGCGTCCATGACCCGAACCCCTCTCAACGGACTTCCCACACCCGTCACTCCTCCACTACCCAGAGTGATGACTAACAGGCAGAAAAGCTAGGGGAATTCAGGAATCTGTTGACAACAGTTGCGCTATGGATAACTTTGTCACTACGGAGAGTGACAGATCCAAGATCTTTACCGCTTGGTGGCCGGGAAACGGAGCTCATTGCGGTCGATCTTGGCGGCGAGAGCCTCCAGCGCGTCGATCCCCAACACCTCGCAGAACTGGAGCAGATACGCCAGCACATCGGCGACCTCGTCCTCGACCCGGGCCGCGCTCCCCTCGTCCTCCATCACCCGCGCCGACTCCTCCGGCGTCAGCCACTGGAAGATCTCCACCAGCTCCGACGCCTCGACGCTCAGCGCCGTGGCCAGGTTCTTGGGCGTGTGGTACGGCTGCCAGTCGCGCGCCGCGGCGAACGCGGCGAGCCGACGCTGCAACGCCGGCACGTCCGCGGGGTGGTCCCGGGGCGGGTCATCGGGGTGTCGGTACTCTCGTGCCTCGCTCACACCCCAGGTTTACCACTGTCGCCCCCGTGACCTCCCCTGCCCCCGGCAGGTCCGCCACCGGCGGCTCCGCCACCGTCCCCACCAGCCGGATGTGCCCCCGTGCGCACATCCGCGCCGCGACCCCCAGCAGCGCCCGCGCCTGCCGCCGGTCCAGGCACCGGTCGAACCCGTCGGCCAGCACCGTCAGCGCCTGCCGCGCCGAGAGCGCATCCGCCCCCGCGTCCATCTCCAGCACCCCCGGCCCGGTGAGCAGCACCAGCGCGAGCGCGATATAGCGAAGCTCGCCGTCCCCCAGCCGCTCGACGGGCATCGCCCCCAGCTCCCCCTGGGCCAGCAGCGCCCGCACCACCCCGCCCGCCGGGCCCTCCGTGACCAGGTCCTCCACCGGCCCGGTGCACCCCGCCCGCACCGCCGCGACCAGCGCCGCGTGCCGGCTGCCGCACTCCCGGCTGGTGCGCCGCAGCACCGCCGCGAGGTTCTCGCAGCCGCCCCGCAGCCGCCCGTCCCGCGGCGGCACCGGCGCCCGCATCCGCTCCGGCCGCGGGTCGCACACGAAGACCGACCGCAGCGCCACGACGACCTGCTCGGCGGCGGCCAGCGCGAGCAGCTGCCCCTGGGTGTTGCCCGCCACCCGCAGCGGCAGCAGCGAGGTCGCCAGCCGGTCGTCGGGCAGCGGCGCCCGGGTCACCGCCACCGCCCCCGCCGTGTGCCAGGCGGCCTGCACCCGGCGCCGCCCCGGGTCGCGCAGCGCCGTCTCCAGCAGGGTCTCCCCCGCGCCGGTCATCCGCTCGCCCACGATCCGCAGCTCGGGCTCCGCCTGCACCGCGACATCCAGCCGCACCGGCCCGACCGGGCCGTCCACCGTGCAGCCGATCCGGAAGCCGCGCCGCCCCTGCCCGTCCGGCCGCGCGCGCCGCGGGATATACCCCGCGGGATCGCGGAAGACCTCCTCCAGACGGTGGCCGCCCGCCAGGCGCGCGAGCGCCGCGTACGCCTCCAGCACACCGGACTTGCCGCTTCCGCTGGGCCCGGCGATCAAGGTGAGCGGCCCCAGGGGAAAGGCCGCGCGGCAGTGTGTCTTGAAGGCCGAAAGCCTCAACTCCGTGACGACCGGCCGCAGTCCGGATGCGCTCATGCCCCGGAACGTATCTCCCGCACCGCACCGCCGAACCGTTCCGTCTTCCGTATCTTCCTAATCTTCCTACGATCGGGGGATGGTGGCCGCCCGCCTGACATGACGAACCGAGGAGCACGGGTCTTGCCTGACAGCACGTTCTGGATCGCCGCACTGACCGGCGGCACCGCCGTCCTGGCCAGCTGGGTCACCAGCCGGGGCAACACCCGGGCCGCCCGGATCCAGGCGGAAACCGCCGCCAGGGCCCAGCAGTCGGAGCGGCTCCGCGAGGGCAGGCGCACGGCGTACCTCGATCTGATCGAGCACGCGCACCAGACGGCCGAGGTGTACTGGGAGGTGTCCGCCGCCCAGCGGACCGCCGACCCCGAACGCCGGGCCACCACCCTCGCCGAGCTGGTCGAACGGGAACTCGACGCCTACGGAAAGCTGCGGCGGCGCGTGCGCGTGGTGGAGCTGGAGGGGCCGCCAGGCGCCGCCGCGGCGGCGAACGCCCTCCAGAAGGCGACCGGCCCGTTCCACCGCGCGCTGCGGGGCATGCGGTCCGACGACCCCGAGGCCGTAGGGCACTTCGATGCCGCCTACCGACCCTTCTGGAGCGCCCTCACGGACTTCGTCGACGCGGCACGGGACGCGCTGCACGCGGAATGACCACGAGGAATGACCGGCGACGACGGCGGGCGAGCCCATCAGCGCGTCATACGGCCTACGGGCGGCCAGGCTCCCCTCGCCGCAGGCGAGCGGAGCCTGGCCGCCCCGGGCACGCGCGTGAATTCGACCAAATCTGCTATGGCTTCAGAAATCAGTTGGCGCGCGAGAAGGAATTGCAGCGCGAGTTATCACTTTTCGACGGGGTTGAGGAGGGAGTACTTGACCCAGCCCTTCTTCCCCTTGTTGGCCCCGCTGGTGACCTTACCGTAGCTCCACTTGTAATCCTTGGTGCAGTACTCGGTGAAATCGGTACCCTTGGAAAGGAGTCCAAGGGAGGTGTAACTCGTTCCGGGGCCGCTGCGCAGGTTCACGGCCGCCGAAGCCTCCTTGGTCTGCGTAACGATCAGGTTGCACGCCCTCGGCAGGGATGCCGCCGAGGCGGTCGGGGCGGTGAGCACGGCGCCGCCGAGGATTACGGCAGCGGACGCGGCAGTCGCCGCTATTCGCCGGGCAATTATCACTTCTCTTCTCCTTGATTCGTCAGATGATCGCGATGGATTGCCAACTGAAGCAAGGGGATTCCTGACTCATGAAGCCCCCGTAGGTCAGCGACCCGAAAAAGACGTACTTCCCCAACACCAGCCGGGACAGAATGCACTTGGCCGCCCGGGCGCTTGGGGGTTGCGCCGGCTTGGTCCTTGCTCGGCGCGTCGTGCGCGCTTGGTTCTCACGCGCGCGAAGTAGACCCTACCCGATCATGTAGACGGTCTTTCGCCCCCGCGTACGCCGAGTCAGCGTACGCACACGGCCCGCCCCGTACCGATCAACTCGGTACGGGGCACGCCGTCATCGCACCGGCACCGCCAGGTACTGGAACTCCAGGAACTCCTCGATCCCGACCCGGCCGCCCTCCCGGCCCAGCCCGGACTGCTTGACGCCGCCGAACGGCGCGGCCGGGTTGGACACCAGACCGGTGTTCAGCCCGACCATGCCCACCTCCAGCCGCTCGCCGACCCGGAAGGCGCGGTCCATGCCCTCGGTGAAGACATAGCCGACCAGGCCCCAGGGGGTGTCGTTGGCCCGGCGCACCACCTCGTCCTCGTCCTCGAAGGTGAGGATCGCCGCCACCGGGCCGAAGATCTCCGTCGCCATCAGCCGGCTGCCGGGGTCCACGTCGATGAGCACGGTCGGCGGGTAGAAGCAGCCCGGCCCCTCCGGGGTACTGCCGCCGACCAGCACCCGGGCGCCGCGCTCCACCGCGTCGGCGACCAGCTCCTCGACCTTGGCGCGGCCCGCGCCGTCGATCAGCGGGCCCACGTCGACCCCGTCCTGCGTGCCCGGGCCCACGACCAGCGCGCCCATGCGGTCGGCGAGGCGCCGGGCGAACTCCTCCGCCACCGTCCGGTGGACGAAGAAGCGGTTGGCGGCGGTGCACGCCTCGCCCATGTTGCGCATCTTGGCCACCATCGCGCCGTCCACGGCCACATCCAGGTCGGCGTCGTCGAAGACGATGAACGGGGCGTTGCCGCCCAGCTCCATCGAGGTGCGTACGACAGCGTCCGCGCACTGGGCCAGCAGCAGCCGCCCGACCTGCGTGGAGCCGGTGAAGGACAGCTTGCGGATCCTCCCCCCGCGCAGCAGCGGCTCGCAGACCTCTCCGGCGCGGGAGGTGGTGACGACGTTCAGCACGCCGTCCGGCAGCCCGGCCTCCTTGAGGATCCCGGCCAGCGCCAGGCTGGACAGCGGGGTCTGCGGAGCGGGCTTGAGCACCATCGTGCAGCCCGCCGCGATGGCCGGGCCGATCTTGCGGGTGCCCATGGCCAGCGGGAAGTTCCACGGGGTGATCAGCAGGCAGGGGCCGACCGGGCGGCGCCCCAGCACCATGCGGTTGCGGCCGTCCGGCAGGACGCCGTAGCCGCCGTCGATCCGCACCGCCTCCTCGGAGAACCAGCGGAAGAACTCGGCCGCGTACGCCACCTCCCCCCGCGCCTCGGCCAGCGGCTTGCCCATCTCGGAGGTCATCAGGGCGGCGAGTTCATCGGTGCGGGAGAGGATGATCTCGTAGGCGCGGCGCAGGATCTCGCTCCGGGCGCGGGGAGCCGTACGGGCCCACTCCTGCTGCGCCTGGACGGCCGCGTCCTCCGCGAGCCGGGCGTCCTTGGGGCCCGCGTCGGCGACCTGGCAGAGGATCTCCCCGGTGGCGGGGTCGTCCACGGGCATGGTGGCGCCGTCCGCGGCGTCCGCCCAGGCACCGGCGATGAACAGCTGCTTCGGAACGTCGTCGATGATGCTCACGGAATCACTCCTGACGGGTCAGCGGGGTCGAGTCGTGCTGCGAGATGACGGGCGTCAACGGCCCGTCGGCGAAGTGCCGACCGCCACCGCGTTCTCCCACGCCCGCAGGCCCTCGTCAATCGCCGCCTCGTCGATCACGAGCGCCGGGATCATCCGCACCACCTGGTTCCAGGCCCCGCACAGCAGCAGAAGCAGCCCCTCGTCCACGGCGGCCCGCTGCACCCGGGCGGCGGTCTCGGGGTCGGGCTCGCCGTCCTCGGTGACGAACTCGCCGGCCAGCATCAGCCCGAGGCCCCGTACGTCCCCGATGGCCGGGGTCCGCTCGGCCACCGCCTCAAGGCCCAGGCGCAGCCGCGCCCCCATCGCCTCGGCGTTCTCCACGAGCTTCTCGTCGCGCACGACGTCGAGGGTGGCGCAGGCCGCGGCGCACGCCACCGCGTTGGCGCCGTACGTGCCGCCCTGCGAGCCCGGCCACGCCTTGGCCATCAGCTCCTCGGAGGCGGCAATGCCGGACAGCGGGAAGCCGCTGGCCAGCCCCTTGGCGGTGACCAAAATGTCCGGCACGACGCCGAAGTGCTGGTGTCCCCAGAACCGTCCGGTGCGGCCCACGCCGGTCTGCACCTCGTCGAGGATCAGCAGGAAGCCGTGGCGGTCCGCCCGCTCCCGCAGCCCCTCCAGGAAGGCGCGGGTCGCGGGCACGTATCCGCCCTCGCCGAGCACCGGCTCGACGATGACCGCGGCCGTGTCGGCGGGCGAGGAGATCGTCTGGAGCGTGTAGTCGAGCTCCCGGAGCGCGAAGCGGGTGGCGGTCTCCTCGTCCCAGCCGTACCGGTAGGCGGTCGGGAACGGGGTGACGACCACCCCGCTCATCAGCGGCGAGAAGCCGGACCGGAAGCGGATGCCCGAGGTGGTCATGGCGGCGGCGGCCACGGTCCGGCCGTGGAAACCACCGTGGCAGACCAGGACGTTGGGGCGGCCGGTGGCCTGGCGGGCCAGCCGCAGCGCGGCCTCCACGGCCTCGCTGCCGGAGTTGGTGAAGAACAGGCTGTCCAGGCCGGGCGGCAGCACCTCGCCCAGCTTCTCGACCAGCCGCCGCAGCGGCGGGTGCATGACCGTCGTGTACTGGCCGTGGACGAGCGTGCCCACCTGCTCCTGGGCGGCCGCGACCACGCTGGGGTGACAGTGGCCGGTGCTGGTGACCCCGATGCCCGCGGTGAAGTCGAGGTAGCGGCGCCCGTCCTCGCCGTAGAGGTGGACGCCCTCGCCCCGGACCGCCACCACGGGTGTGGCCTGGCGAAGGTGCGGCGACAGTGCGGTCATATGCGTCTCCGGCCTGGGTGGTGGTGTGTGCTTCGGCCCTTCGAGGATTCCCACCGCCCCGGCCGTCGACAACGCGTGAACTGTCCAGGGCGGCCGCGTCGTTCGGACAGTGTGTCAACCGCACGGCCCTCTCGGCCGCCCTCCGACCGCTCTTGCGCAGGTCAGCGATGCTTGTCAGAGTGGCCCGACACGCAGGGAGGCGCCGTGGGCGAGAACCACCGGGCGGCCGGGCCACCGGACGCGGACGGCCCGGGCGCGACCGCGGTCGGCCACCCGCTCACCGTGGCCGACGTGCTGGCCTTCCCCGTCCTGGCCGCCGGGCAGCCCCGGGTGGTCACCGGCGCGGCCGGACTCGGCCGCCCGGTCCGCTGGGTCCACATCACCGAGCTGACCGACCCCGCCTCCTTCCTCAAGGGCGGCGAGCTCGTCCTGACCACCGGCATGCCCCTGCCCGAGGACGCGGCGGGGGTGCGCCGATACGTGGACGAGCTCGCCGACATCGGGGCCGCCGCGCTGGTCATCGAGCTGATCCGGCGCTACCACCGGCCGCCGCACGCGCTCGTCCAGGCCTGCCGGAACCGTGGCCTCCCCCTGGTCACCCTGGCGAAGGACGTCAACTTCCTGGAGGTCACCCAGGTCGTCCACGCGCGCATCCTCGGCGACCAGGCGGAGGCGATGCGCAGGACCCAGCGGATCCACGAGGCGTTCACCGCGCTGACGCTGCGCGGCGCGGGCCCGGAGGACGTGGTGCGCGCGGCGGCGGAGATGAGCGGCCACACGGTCGTCCTGGAGAACCTGGTGCACCAGGCGCTGATCTGCGAACCCTCCGGCTCCACGGTGGAGGATGCGCTCAGCGGCTGGGAGCAGCGCTCCCGGGCGACCCCGCCCGGCGACCACGCGGAGGTGCTCGGGCCCGAGGGCTGGCTGGTGGCCCCCGTGGAGTACCAGGGGGAGCGCTGGGGCCGGGTGGCCATGCTGCCCGCCGGGCACTCCGATGCCTCCGCTTTCGGGCCCGAGGACGTGGCCGTGCTGGAGCGTACGGCGATGGCGCTGACCATCGCCCGGCTCATCCACGCCACCCCCTGGGAGCGCACGGCGCAGCGCAGCGCCCTGCGCCACCTCGCCGAGCAGCGCCACCGCTCGCCCGAGGACGCCCGCGCCCGCTTCGCCGCGCTGGGCCTGCCCGCCGACGCCGGACGTTTCGTCGCCGTCCTCATGGACCTGCGAAGCAGCGCCGACGGCGACGGCGCGGAGCCGGAGAGCCGGCTGTCCTGCGAGCTCCGGACGGCGGGCGTTCCGGCGCTCGTCGGCGCCCTGTCCCCCGGCCGGATCGGCCTTCTGCTGGCCCTGCGCCCCGGCCGGCCGTGGCGGCCCACGGTCGAACGGCTCAGCCGCGTCGCGCTGGACCTGGACCCGGGGGCGGTGGTGAGCGTCGGCTCCGAGGTCACGGACCTCTCCGACGCCGCCCGTTCGCTGCGCGAGGCGGCCCGCGTGGCCGAGGCGGCCCTGCCCGGCCAGCCCCTCCCCGCGGGCAGGTCCTTCCACGAGCTGTCCGACATCGGGCTGCGCCGACTGCTGTACGCGCTGCGCGAGGACACCCGCATCCAGAGCTACGCCGAACGGCAGCTCGGCCGGCTCATCGACCACGACGCCCGGCACCACACCGACCTGCTCGCGACCCTGCGCCACTACCTGGACGCGGCGGGCAACAAGACCACGGCGGCGCGCCGCGGCGGCCTGTCCCGGGAGACCGTCTACCAGCGCCTGCGCACCATCGAGCGGCTGCTCGACTGCGACCTCGAATCCGGCGAGCAGCGCATAGAGCTCCAGGTGGCCCTCGCGGCGCTCGACGTCCTGCGGGTGCGCTGAGCCGTCATACGGCGGCTGTCGGGGCGGGGTCAGTAGACGTCGCGCACATAGCGCTTGTCCGCGGCGAGCTGTTTGACGTACGCCGCCGCGTCCGCCTCGCTCAGGCCGCCATGGACGGCGGCGATGTCCCGCAGGGCCTGGTCGACGTCCTTGGCCATGCGGGAGGCGTCGCCGCAGACGTAGAAGTGGGCGCCGTCCTGGAGCCAGGACCACAGCTGGGGGCCGTGTTCGCGCATCCGGTCCTGGACGTAGATCTTGGCCCGCTGGTCGCGGGAGAAGGCGGTGTCCAGGCGGGTGAGAGCGCCCTCGGCGAGGAGGGCGGTCAGCTCCCGCTCGTAGTAGAAGTCGGTGGCCCGGCGCTGCTCGCCGAAGAACAGCCAGTTGGGCGCGCGATGTCCACGCGCCCGGCGCTCCTCCAGGAAGCCGACGAAGGGGGCCACGCCGGTGCCGGGGCCGACCATCACCATGGGGGTCGCCGGGTCGGCGGGCGGGCGGAAGTACGGCGAGCGCTGGACGTGGACCGGCACCGGGGTGCCGGTCGGGGCGTCGGCGAGGAAGGGCGAGCAGACGCCCTGGCGCGGCTGTCCGTGCACATTCTCGTACCGGACCACGGAGACCGTCAGCGACACCAGATGGGGGTCGGTCAGCGGGCTGGAGGATATGGAGTACAGGCGCGGCTGGAGGCGGCCCAGGACCCCGGCCCACTCCCGCGCGTCGGCCCGTATGCCGAACTCGGCGACCACGTCCACGGCCTGCCGGCCCCAGGACCACTTCGCCAGCTCGCCCTTGTTGTCCGGGCGCAGCAGCCGCTTCAACCGGTGCGGGTCGCGGGCGCGTTCGGCGGCGAAGCGCAGCAGCTCGGGGGTGACGCGGGTGATGTCCAGGTGGCGGGACAGGCCCTCGCCGAAGGAGACCTCCCCCGCGCCGTCGACGTCCACGGCGGCGTCCGTGTCCAGGCCGGTGAGGGCCAGCCACTCCGCCACGAGGTCAGGGGAGTTGAGCGGCCGCACGCCGAGCGCGTCGCCCGCCTCGTAGTCGAGGGGCTCCTCGCTGTCGCGGGTGTCGAAGGTGAACTGGCGGACCTCCTTGTCGGAACCCGGTCGGCTGAGCAGCCGGTTCCCCGCAAGGCGGGCGGTGACCGGGGCGAGGCGCTTGGCGCGCGGGGCCTGCCGCGCCGCGGGGGCCGCCGGTTCCGGGGCGGCCCGCAGGGCGGTGAGCACCCCGTCGAGCCAGGCGTGGGCCGCCGTCTCATAGTCCGGCTCGCAGTCCGCGCGCGGCGCCAGCCGCACCGCGCCCAGCTCGTCCATGCGCCGGTCCAGGCGGCGGCCGTGCCCGCAGAAGTCGTCGTACGAGGAGTCCCCGAAGGCGAGGACGGCGTAGCGCCGGCCCTCCAGGCGCAGGGCGTCGGGCGCGGCCAGGGTGTCCCAGAAGCCCGCCCCGTTGTCGGGGGCGTCGCCGTCGCCGAAGGTGCTGGTGATCAGCAGCAGATCGACGCCGGCGGGCAGGGCGGCGGGGTCGGCCTCGTCCATCGCGACCAGGGACGCGGTGTGGCCGCCCGCGGCAAGCCGCGCGGCGGTGGCGGCCGCGAACTCCTCGGCGTTCCCGGTCTGCGAGGCCCAGAGGATCACCACCTGGCGCCCCGGGGTCGCGTCGGTCACCTTGGTCGCCTTGGCCGCCTCGGCCGAGCGCTGCCGGGGGGCCGTGGGGGTACGGGAGTACATCCCGGCGAGCACGCCGTTGACCCACAGGGTGTGCTCGCGGGTGAACGGGGCGTCCAGGGGCAGCACGGGAACGCCGGGGGCGCCGGACGGGATCCCGGCCAGGAAGCCCACCAGATACCGCCGTTCGTGCTCGGCCAGCACCGGCGGCGCGGCGGGCTCCAGGCCGAAGGCGGCGGCCGGACCCTCGCCCGGGGCGGGGTTCGCCACCGCCACAGGGACCTTCACCGCAACCGGCGTGGGCACCTTCGCCAACGAGACGGCACACACCTTCAGCTCGGGCTGGAAGGACAGCGGATCGACGGCGTCACTGGTCACCGCGTTGACGCTCAGATACTCCCCGAACAGGTCGTTCCAGTGGAACGGCGCGAAGCAGGCCCCCGGCCGCACCCGGTCGGTGACGACCGCGGGCAGCACGGCGCGCCCGCGCCGCGAGGCGACCTCCACCGAATCCCCGTCGGCGATGCCAAGACCGGCCGCGTCCCGCGGGTGCACCTCCACGAAGGGGCCGGGGTTGAGCTTGTTCAGCTTGGGCACCTTGGCGGTCTTGGTCAGGGTGTGCCACTGGTGCTGGAGGCGGCCGGTGTTCAGGACGTACGGGTAGTCGTCGTCCGGCATCTCGGCGGCCGGGATGTGCGGGCGGGCGTGGAAGACGGCGCGGCCGCTCGGGGTGGGGAAGGTCGGCGCACCGTCCTCGCCGACGTACCGGATGGGGTTGCGGTCGGGCCCGTCCGCACGCGCCGCCGGCCACTGCACCGGGGTGGTCCGCAGCCGCTCGTAGCTCACACCGCGCAGGTCGTAGCCGGTCTTGGGGTTCCAGGCCCGCTTGATCTCCTCGAAGACCTCCTCGGCGCTGTCGTACGAGAACCCCTGCTCGAACCCCATCCCACGGGCGACCGCGGCGATGATCCGCCAGTCGGCCATCGCCTCACCGGGCGGGTCGGCGGCCGGCTGGGCGAGGGTGAGGTCGCGCTCGCTGTTGATGAGCACGCCCTCGGCCTCGGTCCACAGGGCGCCGGGCAGGACGACATCGGCGTACGCGTTGGTCTCGGTCTCGGCGAAGACGTCCTGGGTGACGACGAACTCGGCGGCCTCCAGGCCCTCGATGACCGTCCTGCGGTTGGCGACGGAGGCGACCGGGTTGGTGCAGATGATCCAGCACGCCTTGATCTCGCCCTCGGCCATCTTCTGGAACATCTCGACCGTGCCCTTGCCGACACCGTCCGCCCTGACCGTGCCCGCCGGCAGCCCCCACAGCTCCTCGGCGAACGCGCGCTCGTCGTCGACGAGAACCGAGCGCTGCCCCGGGAGCCCCGGCCCCATGTACCCCATCTCGCGGCCGCCCATGGCGTTGGGCTGCCCGGTCAGGGAGAAGGGCCCGCTGCCGGGGCGGCAGATCGCGCCGGTGGCGAGATGCAGGTTGATCAGGCCGTTGGTGTTCCAGGTGCCGTGTGTGGACTGGTTGAGCCCCATCGTCCAGCAGCTCATCCACTCCCCCGCCTCGCCGATCAGCCGGGCGGCCTCGCGGATGTCGTCCTCCGGGATCCCGGTGATCTCCGCGACGGCGGCGGGCGGATAGTCGTCGAGGAAGTCGGGCATCGCCTCCCAGCCCTCGGTATGCGCGACGATGAACTCGGGGTCGGTGTGGCCGTTCGCATGCAGCAGGTGCAGCAGACCGTTGAGCAGTGCCAGGTCCGTACCCGGCTTGATCTGGAGAAACAGATCGGCCTTGGCGGCGGTGGCGGTGCGCCGCGGATCGACGACGATCAGCTTCGCACCCGCCTTCACCCGGTCCATCATGCGCAGGAAGAGGATCGGGTGGCAGTCGGCCATGTTGGAGCCGATGACGAAGAAGACGTCCGCCCTGTCGAAGTCCTGGTACGAGCCGGGCGGCCCGTCGGCGCCGAGGGACAGCTTGTAGCCGGTTCCGGCGCTGGCCATGCACAGCCGGGAGTTCGACTCGATCTGGTTGGTCCGGAGGAACCCCTTGGCCAGCTTGTTCGCCAGGTACTGCGCCTCGAGGCTCATCTGCCCGGACACATACAGGGCGACCGCGTCCGGCCCGTGCTCATCGACGACGGCCCGCAGCCGCCGCGCCGTCTCCGCGATCGCCGCGTCCACGGCGGCCGGCTCCGGCTCCTCCCCCCGCGCGGGCCGCATGAGGGCCGTGGTCAGCCGCCCCGGAGCGGCCAGCATGTCCGCGGTGGTCGCGCCCTTGGTGCACAGCCGGCCGAAGTTCGCGGGATGCTCCTTGTCACCGGCCGCCTTCAGCACCGCACGCCGCCCGTCCGGCCCCCTGCCGACGTCGAGGACCATGCCGCAGCCCACCCCGCAGTACGAGCAGACCGTCCGCACCTTCGTCGTGCCCTCATTCCGCGAGCCCGGTGCGACCACGCGCGTCCCTCTCTCCTGATCGACCTAATTCGGCCCTTCGTGACCGCCGTACGTTCGTGACCGTACGAACGACTCATTACGCGGGGGTCTCCGCGGCTGATCGTCAGGGGTAACACCCACCGCACAGATACCGGTGGGGCGATGTGAGCGCGGTCAGGAGCGCTTCGCGGCGGGCTCCAGAATCGCCACGCACTCGACGTGGTGCGTCACCGGGAACAGGTCGAACGCGCGCAGCCGCCGCGGCACATAGCCCGCCTCGCGGAAGTAGGCGAGGTCGCGGGCCAGGGCCGCCGGGTCGCAGGCCACGTAGGCGATGCGGCGCGGGCCGAGGGAGGCCAGGCGGGTGACGGTCTCCTTGCCCGCGCCGGCGCGGGGCGGGTCCAGGACGATCAGGTCGGCCTCGGTGATGCCGGTGCGGGGCAGGACCTGTTCGACCTTGCCGTGCTCGATCCGGACCCGGTCCAGGTCGGCGAGGTTGTGGCGGGCGTCCTCGACCGCGCGCTTGCCGGCCTCGATGCCCAGGACCGCGCCGCGCTCCCCGACCCGCTCGGCGAGCGCGCCGGCGAAGAGGCCGACCCCGCAGTACAGGTCGAGCGCCATCTCGCCCTTGCGGGGCATCAGGCCCTGCATGACGGCCTCGACGAGTACGTCCGCGGCCTTGGGGTGGACCTGCCAGAAGCCGCCCTCGCCGACCCGCCAGGTGCGGCCCGCGGCGCGCTCGCGGACGAAGGGGCGGCCGTGTACGCGGTGCACGGCGCGGGTGCCCTCGCGGCCCTGGGGTTCGCCCATCCGCAGCACGGAGACCGGCCGGTCCAGCTCCACCAGCGGAAGCCGGCCGCCGGGGCGCGGGGTGAGGACGACCTGGCGGTCGGAGGAGCCCGTGGCGGCGATCGCCTCCACGGTCGCGATCTGCGGCCATTCGCGCTTCTCGACGCCCAGCTCGGTGACGCCGGGGGCGGCGATCAGGCAGTGGTCGACGGGCTCGACCTCGTGCGAGCGGTGGCGGCGCAGCCCCGGGCGGCCCTGCTCGTCCACCGCGTACTGGACCCGGGTGCGCCAGGCCGGGACCTCGCCGCGGGCGACCTTGTCGCCGGGGGCGGGCTCGACGGTGCCGTCCCAGCGGGCCTCCTCGGGGGTCAGCCCGGCGAGCCGGCTCAGCTGCTCGGTGATGACCTCCGCCTTCAGCCGGCGCTGGGCGCCCGGGGCCGCGTGCTGCCAGTCGCAGCCGCCGCACCGGCCGGGGCCGGAGAACGGGCACGGGGCCTCGACCCGGTCCTTGGACGCCTCCAGCACCCGCACCGCGTCGGCGCGCAGGAAGCGCGAGTCCGTCTCGCCCTCGGTCACCCGGGCCACGACGCGCTCGCCGGGCAGCGCGTGCCGGACGAACAGCACCCGGCCCTCGGCGGTGCGGGCGACGCAGTGGCCGCCGTGTGCGACCGGCCCGACCTCGACCTCGTACTCCTCGCCGACCAGCGATGCTTGGGGGTCACGGTGCATGGCGGCTCGGCTCCAGAGGGTGCGGCTGAGAGTTCGGCTGGGGGTGGTGGGGCTGGGGTGGACGAGAGCGTCCACCGATCAGCCCACCAGTCTAGGCCCTCGGCTGCCCGCCGCCGACCCTCGCCTTGTCTGCTTTTGCCTTATCGGCTTTTGCCTTGTCCGCGGCCTTCGGCTGTCCCACCGGGCCGCGGCGCACCGCGCCCGGCGCATGCCACTCGGCCCGCTTGCGGGCGCGCTTGCGGGCCAGCTCGGAGGAGTCCAGCTGCCAGGGCACCGAGGTCACCATCACGCCCGGGGTGAACAGCAGCCGGCCCTTGAGCCGCAGCGCGCTCTGGTTGTGCAGCAGGTGCTCGTACCAGCGGCCGACCACGTACTCCGGGATGTAGACGGAGATCACGTCGCGCGGGCTCTCCCGGCGCAGGCTCTTGACGTACTCGATGGCCGGCCGGGTGATCTCGCGGTAGGGCGAGTCGAGGATCTTGAGGGGGACGTCGATGCCGCGCTCGGTCCACTCGGCCTGGAGCGCCTTGGTCTCGGCCGGGTCCACGCTGACGCTCAGCGCCTCCAGCTTGTGGGAGCGCATCAGCTTGGCGTAGGCCAGGGCGCGCAGCGTGGGCTTGTGGATCTTGGAGACGAGGACGATGGAGTGCACCCGGGAGGGGCGCACGGTCGTCTCGTCCTCGTCGTCCTCGTAGGCCGACAGCTCGCCGGAGACGCTGTCGTAGTGGCGGCGGATCGCGCTCATCAGCCCGTAGAAGACGACCATGCCGAGCAGGGCGACCCAGGCGCCGTGGGTGAACTTGGTCAGCAGCACCACGACCAGCACCAGGCCGGTGAAGAAGGCGCCGAAGGTGTTGATCGCGCGCGAGCGGAGCATCCGGCGGCGCGCGGCGGGGTCCTGCTCGGTCCGCAGATGGCGGTTCCAGTGCCGCACCATGCCGGTCTGGCTGAGCGTGAAGGAGACGAAGACGCCGACGATGTAGAGCTGGATCAGCCGGGTCGAGTCCGCGCCGTAGATGTAGACCAGGATGGCGGCTGCCCCGGCGAGCAGCACGATGCCGTTGGAGAAGGCGAGCCGGTCGCCGCGGGTGTGCAGCTGGCGCGGCAGATAGCGGTCCTGGGCGAGGATCGAGCCGAGCAGCGGGAAGCCGTTGTACGCGGTGTTGGCGGCCAGGAACAGCACCAGCGCGGTGGCCGCGGCCAGCACCACGAACAGCAGGGAGCCGTCGCCGAAGACGGCCGCCGCGACCTGGGTGATCACCGGGTCCTGGGTGTAGCCCTCGCCGAGTGCCACGCCCTGCTTCAGCAGGTCCCTGGCCGGGTCCTCGGCCATCTTCACATCGGTGGTCATCGCCAGGGCGATGATCCCGCAGAACATGGTGACGGCGAGGCCGCCCATCAGCGCCAGCGTGGTGGCGGCGTTCCGGCTCTTGGGCTTGCGGAAGGCGGGCACGCCGTTGCTGATCGCCTCGACGCCGGTGAGCGCGGCACAGCCGTCGGAGAAGGCCCGCAGCAGCAGGAAGACCAGCGCGAATCCGGCGAGCCCGGTGTGCTCGGCCTTGATCTCGTAGCCGGCGGTGGGAGCCTTCATGTCGTCGCCGAGGACGAGTCCGCGGTAGGCGCCCCAGGCGATCATGATGAAGACGCCCGCGACGAAGACATAGGTGGGGATCGCGAACAGCTTGCCGGACTCGCGCACTCCGCGCAGGTTCATCAGGGTCAGCAGCAGGATGATGGCGATCGCGAACGCCGCTTTGTGCTCGACGATGAAGGGGACCGCGGACCCCAGGTTCTCCACGCCGGAGGAGATCGACACCGCCACGGTGAGCACATAGTCGACCAGCAGGGCGCTGGCCACGGTGAGCCCCGCCCGGGGGCCGAGGTTCGTGTTGGCGACCTCGTAGTCCCCGCCGCCGCTGGGGTAGGCGTGCACGTTCTGGCGGTACGAGGCGACCACCGTGAACATCAGCACGATGATCGCGACGGTGATCCATGGGCTGTAGTTGTAAGCCGACGCCCCCGCGACCGAGAGAACGATCATCACCTGCCCTGGCGCGTATGCGACGGAGGACAGCGGGTCGGAGGCGAAGACGGGGAGCGCGATGCGCTTGGGGAGGAGTGTCTCTCCCAGCTTGTCGCTGCGCAGCGCCCGCCCGATCAGGATCCGTTTAGGAACGTCGGTCAGTTTGGACACGGAGAGGATCGTAAGCGGTCGCCCGTCCCGCCGCCCACCCCACGTCGGGGGTGGGCGGCGGAGTCGCTGCTCACTGCCCGCGCCACCAGGCCGCGAAGGCGCCCCAGCGGCGCCGCTGGGCCCCGTGCTCGGACGGGGTCCGGCTCGGCTCGGCGGGCGGAGCCGACGGCGAGGAGACGGGCTCGGCGGGTGTCCGCCGGCCGTTCTCCTGGGGCCCGCGGGGCTGCTGGGGGATCCCTGCCGGGGCGGCCGTCTGGGCGGGCGCGGAGACAGCCGCCGGGACGAGCCCGGTCGTGACAGGGAAGCGGACGGGCAGCTCCGCCAGCGCGCGGTGGAAGGGGCCGGGACGCCAGGCCAGCTGGTGGGCCGGCACGGCCAGTTCCACGTCCGGGAGCCGGTCCAGGAGCTTCTCGATGGCGACCGAGGCGATCACCCGGGCCGGGCTCTCGGCGGGGCAGCGGTGGGCGCCGATACTCCAGGCGAGGTGGGCGCGGTTGCCGAGGCGGCCGTCGGAGGTCAGCTCGGGGTCCGTGTTGGCCGCGGCGTAGCTGGTGAGGATCGGCTCGCCCTGGCGGATCCGCACCCCCGCGAGGTCCAGGTCGCGGCGGGCGAACCGGGTCCCGAAGTTGGCCAGCGGAGGGTCGGTCCACAGGACCTCGTCGATGGCGTCCTGGACGGGCATGCTGCCCCCGGAGAGCTCACCCGCGAACCGGTCGTCGGAGAGCAGCAGCAGCAGCGCATTGGCGATCAGGTTCAGCTGGGGCTCGGTCCCGGCGGCCATGATCAGCGAGAGCTGCTGGAGCAGCTCGTCGTCCCCCAGCCGGGAGGGGTGGGCCAGCATCCACGAGGTGATGTCGGCTCCGGGCCGGTCGCGCTTGGTGGCGATCAGGCCCGCCATGTAGTCCATCAGCTCCTGGTTGGCCTCCACCGCGTCCTCGCCGCTGTCGAAGAGCTTCGCCATGATCCCGACCAGGCGCAGCCCGTGTTCGGCGGGGTAACCGAAGAGCTGGTTGAACACGAGCAGCGGGATGGCCGCGGCGTACTCACTGAGCAGATCCGCCTCGCCCTTGTCGGCGAAGTGGTTGATCAGCGTGTCGGCGCTGCGCTCGACGTACTCGCTCAGCGCGTACGGGTCCAGCCGGGTGAGGCTGTCGGTGATCGCGCCGCGCAGCCGGGCATGGGCCTCGCCGTCGTTGAACAGGGCGTTGTTGCGGTACATCATCATCGGGCCCACCGGGCTGTCCGGCGGGATCCGTCCCTCGTTCAGCGCGCGCCAGCCGCGGGGGTCCTTGGCGAACCGCTCGGTGTCGCGCAGCACCTCCAGCGCGAGGGAGTAGCTGGTGATCAGGTACGCCTCGACCCCGGGAGACAGCTCGACCGGGGCGATGGGCCCGTATCGGCGGAGCCGCTCGTAGTGAGCGTGCGGGTCGGCGGCGAAGTCGGGTCCGTACAGGGGCAGGCCCTGGGCGGCGGGGCGGCCGGGGCTGCCGGCTCCGGGGTGGCCCGCGTGCGCGGGACAGCCCGGTGGCGGCATGGCTCCGGCGACGGCCTCGACGTCGGGGCGGTGGGTCACGCATGCTCCTGGGAAGTCTGGGCCTGGCGGTTCTGCAGGTACTGCACAAGAGCGATCAGGGCGTGGGTCGAGGAGACCCGGTCCCGGGCGTCACAGGTGACGAGCGGGGTCTCGGGGAGCAGATCGAGTGCTTCCCGGACCTCCGCCTCGGCGAAGCGCGGCGCCCCCTCGAAGTGGTTGACGGCGACCGCGTACGGGAGGGAGTGCTCCTCCAGGATGGCCATCACCGGGAAGGACTGGTCGAGCCGCCGGGTGTCGGCGAGGACCAGGGCGCCCAGGGCGCCGCGCGTCATGTCCTGCCACAGCCGGGTGAAGCGCCGCTGTCCGGGGGCGCCGAACAGGTACAGGACCAGGGTGTCGCTCAGGGTGAGGCGGCCGAAGTCCATGGCGACGGTGGTGGTCGTCTTGTCCTCGATCCCGGCGAGGTCGTCGACGAGCGCCCCGGCCTGGGTCATCGTCTCCTCGGTGCGCAGCGGCTTGATCTCCGACAGCGAGCCGACGTAGGTGGTCTTGCCGACGGCGAAGTGCCCGACGACCAGCAGCTTCACCGCCGTTCGCACCGTCTGCGGCAGATAGACCGCCTTCTCAGAGGCGAGCGCGGAGTCCATCGAGCACCTCCTGCAGAAGCTGGATGTCGGGCAGGTCGGCCGTGGGGATGGGCGACCGCGTGGTGATGTGGCCACTGTCCACGAGGTCGCCGAGCAGGACCTTGGTGACGCTGACCGGCAGTTGCAGATACCCGGCGACCTCGGCGACCGAGAGGGCGCCGCCGAGGCACAGTTCCATCAGCCGGCGCTTCTCGGGACTGAGGCCGGCGAGCGGCCGGTCGGTGTGCGCCATGACCAGCGTCACCAGGTCGAAGGTGTTGCGGGTCGGATAGGCACGGCCGTCGGTCACGACATACGGCCGTACCAGTCCTCGTTCGCGCCGGGCCGGGGTCATGCCGGGCTGCCGATGCCCTGTCGGGTGGCGCCCTGGCGCGGCGGGCTGGTCAGCTCCTTACCGAGCCGGTCGACCAGCTTCTGCATCCGGTAGCTGACCGCCTCCATGTCCACGGACTCGGTGGCGGAGACGGCGAGGTACGCGCCGGGGCCGGCGGCGATGAGGAAGACATAGCCGCCGGCGAACTCGACGAGCGTCTGCTGCCAGGGCGTCTCCTCCCGCTCGCAGAACTCGGCGGTGGAGCGGCTGATCGACTGGAGGCCGGAGAGCGCCGCGGCCTGGCGCTCCGCCTCGTCCCGTGCGATGCCCTCGGAGTAGGCCCGCAGCATCCCGTCTGCCGAGAGCAGGATCGCGTGCCGTGCCTCCGGCATCTTCACGACCTCGTCGAGCATCCAGCCCAGCTCGTTGTTTATGTGGTCGTTCATGCCTGGCGATTCCCTTCTTCGGTTTGGGGGTCGGCGCCCTGGTTGTCGGAGCGGCCGGTGCGGGTGCCGCGTGCGAAGGCCCCCATGCGCTGGGCCGTCTCCTCGGCCGAACGGACGCGGTGCGAGCCGGTCTCGGGCTCCGGGGTGCTCGTGGGCCAGTCGTCCGCCGACTGGGCGATGGGCTGCCGGCGGCGGCGCTTGGGCAGCCCGCCGGCCGTCGAGCCGTAGGTACGTGACGCTTCGTCGATCTCGGACGGGTGGTCCAGCCCGGACGGGGGCTGGGCCTCCGGGGCGGGCGCGGACGGCTGCGGCGCGGACGGCTGCGGCGCGGGCCGCTGGGGCGTCCGCTGCGGCGGCACCCCCGGCTGGGGCACCTGCTGCTGGGGCACCTGCTCCGCGGGCGGCTCGGTCCGGCGGGCGGCGCGGGTCTTGCGGGTGGGCAGGGAGGGGATGGTGTGCAGGGACGACTGCTGGGGCTCCTGCGGCACGGCCTGCTGCCCGCTGCCCTGGTCCTCGGCGTCGACGTGGGTGAGCAGCGCGGTGGGGAGGAAGAGCACGGCGCGCACACCGCCGTACGGGGACCTGGTGTCGACGGAGACGCTGAAGCCGTACCGCGCGGCGAGCAGGCCGATGACGGCGAAGCCGAACTGGGGCGGGTCGCCGAGCCGGGCGACGTCGACGGCGCGCTCGCCGGACAGCAGCCCGGCGGCGCGCTGCACCTCCAGGCCGTCCATGCCGACGCCGGCGTCGTCGATCACGATGACCGCGCCGTTGTGCACCGGCTGGAGGCTGACCTCGACGTTGGTGTTGGGCTGCGAGTGGCGGGCGGCGTTGTCCAGCAGCTCGGCGACGGCGAGCACGACCGGCTCCACCGCCCGGCTCACCACGGCGACGTCGACCAGGGCGTGCACCTGGACCCGGCGGTAGTCACGGATCCGGGACTTGGCGCCCCGTACGACATCGGTCACCGGGGAGGAGATCCGCTGACGGCCGGGCCAGGACCCGCACAGCACGGCGATGGCCTGGGCGCGGCGGCCGAACTGGGAGTTGGAGTGGTCGATCTCCAGGAGGTCCCGGAGCACATCGGGGTTGTCGTGCCGGTCCTGCATCTGGGAGATCGACAGCTGCTGCTCATTGGCCAGACCCTGGAGGGCGCGCATCGACGCCTTGAGCGCCGCCTTCGCCGAGGCGTCGGCCCTCGCCTGTGCCTTGTCCACCGCGCGGGTGAACAGCTCCACGACCCCGTGCAGACTCTGCGCGAAGGCGGTGCCGGCCAGCCTTTCGTCCCTCAGCCCGGGCAGCGGCGAGGGTTGGCTGAGCGTGTCCGCGATGACCGGGAGGCGCATCTCGAGGAGATGCTGAAGCTCCTCGTCGCGCGCCCTCAGGTTGTCCTCGAGTGTGGCGTTACGCCTGCGCACGCCGGCGTTGATCGTTCGCTGGCGTATCAGCAGGACGAAGACGACGAGCACGACGACGGCCAGGCACCAGCTCACCGCCTCCGATATGTGATCTGTCATCAGAATCCTCGTGCAGGAGAACGCGGGCGCGGAAGGAACGGTTCAGTGCCCTGATGTCCCGTCCGGAAACGGAATACGGCGATCATCTTAGCCACGCCGGTGACCAGACGTCCGATGCGCGCATCAACATTCGAACTGCGGGGCCATGATTGCCGTTTCTGGTGAAGATCCCATGAAGATCGGGAAGGCGGCGGGGAGATGGTGATGCCTCAGCCCGGGACAAATACGACCACCCCGCCGTCGAGCCGCGATGCCACCCCGCCCCGCGTCCCGGCACCCGGCGACACGCCGACCACGGAGGCCGCGGACGCGCGGCGCGACGCCTCGCGCACCCCCCGGAACGTTCGCAAGCGGCAGTGCGCGTTCCGGGACGGTTCCGGCAGGGCCCCGGCGCGGCGGGGACTCCTGTACGCCGTATAGGTCACGGCCTCGACCAGGACCTGAGCAGGGGACTCGGGGCCGTCACACAAGTGCGGATACGGTGGTGACAGACGTTGCGGCGGCCGGCTTTCCGCTGCCGCGCGGCATCGACATCGCGGGCCTTTTGCCCCGCTGTCACCCCGTAGGCCTGGAAGGAAGATGTGAGCAGGGTGTTTGTGCAGTTCAGCACGGTAATGAGGAGTGCGGGGTAGTCGCATGCATATCGTGATCATGGGCTGCGGCCGGGTGGGTGCGGCGCTCGCCCAGACCCTGGAGCGACAGGGACATACCGTCGCCGTCGTCGACCAGGACCCGACCGCCTTCCGCCGCCTCGGTGCGGGCTTCGGCGGGCGCCGGGTGACCGGCGTCGGCTTCGACCAGGACACCCTGCGCGAGGCCGGCATCGAGGAGGCCGGGGCCTTCGCCGCGGTCAGCAGCGGCGACAACTCCAACATCATCGCGGCGCGGGTCGCGCGCGAGATGTTCGGCGTGGAGAACGTGGCGGCCCGTATCTACGACCCCCGCCGCGCCGAGGTCTACCAGCGGCTCGGCATCCCGACCGTGGCCACCGTGCGCTGGACCGCGGACCAGATGCTGCGGCGGCTGCTGCCGTCCGGCGCGGAGCCGCTGTGGCGGGACCCGAGCGGCGGGGTGCAGCTCGCCGAGGTGCACACCTCCCCCGCCTGGGTGGGCCACAAGGTCAGCAGGCTTCAGGAGGAGACCGGCGTGCGCGTCGCGTTCCTCACCCGGCTCGGCGAGGCGATGCTGCCGACCTCGGAGACGGTGTTGCAGGAGGGCGACCTGGTGCACGTGATGATGCGCACCGACGAGGTCGAGAAGGTCGAGGCGGCCTTTGACGAGGGACCTGAGGAGGCCGGACGGTGAGCAGGGGGCACCTCCCAGCGGTAGCTGGGGGAGCACGCACGGCAGCCGGGCCGCAGACGAAAGCGAAAGCCGCGCCTCTGCGCCGTGCGGGCGGCAGTGACATCAGCCGCTGGCGCGGCGGGGCGAACGAGGAGGCGCTGTGAGAGTCGCGATTGCCGGGGCGGGCGCCGTGGGGCGCTCCATCGCGGGCGAACTGCTGGAGAACGGGCACGAGGTGCTGCTCATCGACAAGGCGCCGACCGCCATCTCGGTGGAGCGGGTGCCGCAGGCCGAGTGGCTGCTGGCCGACGCCTGCGAGATCACCTCACTGGACGAGGCCGCGCTGCAGCGCTGCAACGTGGTGATCGCGGCGACCGGTGACGACAAGGTCAACCTGGTCGTCTCGCTGCTCGCGAAGACCGAGTACGGGGTGCCGCGGGTGGTCGCCCGGGTCAACAACCCCAAGAACGAGTGGCTGTTCAACGAGGCGTGGGGCGTCGATGTCGCGGTTTCCACGCCGCGGCTGATGTCGGCGCTGGTCGAGGAGGCGGTGAGCGTCGGCGACCTGGTCCGGCTGCTGCGCTTCAGCCACGGCGACGCCAACCTGGTGGAGCTGACGCTGCCGCCGGAGGCGGCGCTGGCCGGCACCCGGGTCGGGGACGTGGAGTGGCCGGAGGACACCTCGCTGGTCACCATCATCCGGGGCACGCGCGTGCTGACCCCGAGCAAGGACGACGTCCTGGAGGCGGGCGACGAGCTTCTCTTCGTCGCGGCCCAGGCCCGCGAGGAGCAGTTGGAGGAGCTCCTGTCCGTCCAGCGCGCGGACGCGTCCTAGCCACCACCGCACCCCCGTACACAACGAAAGCGCCGGGCGGCCGATTACGGGCCGCCCGGCGCTTTCGTGTGACGTGTCGGGGCGCTCAGGCGCGCGGCGGGTGGCGCCGGTCCGCGGATTCCTGCCGGGCCTCGTCGACGATCTGGTCGGCCCACTCCGCCAGCAGCGGGTCGGCGGCCTTCTCCGCCTCGGCCTTCACCCGCTCCCGCTCCTGCTCGGCCTTCTCCTCCGCCTCCATCTCCGCGATGACGTCGATCGGCGGCGGGGCCTTGGCCAGGAATATCCACGTCAGATAGACGGCCAGCAGGAACGGCGGAATGCCGAGCGCGACCTTGACCCAGCCGAGCTGGGTGGCGTCGCCCCACCAGTACAGCGGGAAGAGGATCGCCGACTTGGCGAGCAGGATGAGACCCCAGGCCCAGGTGGACTTGGTGTACGCGCGGAACCGGCCGGGGTTGCGGGTGCGCCAGGAGAGGTTCTCCCGGAGCATCGGCCCGAGCAGCACGCCGATCAGCGGATAGCGGAAGATCGCCGAGAGGACGTAGGCGACCGCCAGCCCCAGGGTGTAGAGCATGCCCGGCAGATAGAAGTTCTTCGCGTCGCCGGACATCATCGCGAAGATCGCGCCGAAGGCGACCCCGAAGACCCCGCTGAAGGCGTGCTTGAGGGTCTCCTTGCGGATCAGCCGGGCGAGCGCGAGAAGCACCGTGAGCCCCAGCGACGCCAGGGCCGCCAGGTGGATGTCGCGCTTGATCGTGTAGAGCAGTACGAAGACCAGTCCGGGAACGGTGGTGTCCACCATGCCCCGCACCCCGCCGAACGCTTCCAGAAGCGCGGTGTCCGCCGCCGCTCTGCTCTGCGCGGCGGACCGCTTTTCGGCCTCGGTCGGCTCGTCGTCTCTCGTCACCGGCTACTCCTGTCCGAGCGGTCGGAGTTCGTACTTGGGGTTGAACAGCACCCGGCGGCCGTGGCTCATGGAGATCCGGCCGGTGGCGATCAGTCTGCGGCCGGGCTCGATCCCGAGGATGGAGCGGCGGCCCAGCCACACCACGTCCAGGGCGGCGGTCCCGTCGAAGAGCTCCGCCTCCAGCGCGGGCACCCCGGCCCGCGGCCGCAGTGTGACGGTGCGCAGTGTACCGGCCACCTTGACTATCTGCCGGTCACCGCAATCGCCGATCTTGGTGCATCCGGCGGCCTCCGCGTCCTGCTGAAGCTCCGCGGAGTGAAGCTCCTCCTGGGAAGTCGAAAGCCGGTCCAGCATCCGCCGGAAGCGGCCGACCGGCTTGTCTGACTTGCCGGGTGGCTGGTCTGGGACACTCATACGGCCAGCGTACCGGGGCGCTCTCACAGGGTCGCCGCCCAACCGGCGCGCACGGCCCGAACCGGCGCTCACGGCGCGGACGGGCGCTCACGGCGCGGGACGGGCGCTCATGGCTCGAAGCGGTAGCCCATGCCCGGCTCGGTGACGAAGTGGCGCGGGTGCGAGGGGTCGGCCTCCAGCTTGCGGCGCAGCTGGGCCATATAGACCCGCAGATAGTTGGTCTCGGTGCCGTACGACGGGCCCCAGACCTCCTGAAGCAGCTGCTTCTGACTGACCAGCCGGCCCGTGTTGCGGATCAGGACCTCCAGCAGATGCCATTCGGTGGGCGTCAGCCGGACGTCCGCGCCGCCGCGGTTGACCTTCTTGGCGGCCAGGTCGACCGTGAACCCCTCGGTCGCCACCACCGCGGCGTCCCCGCCCGCCCCGGCGGGCTCGGCGCGGCGCACGGCGGCGCGCAGCCGGGCCAGGAGCTCGTCCATGCCGAAGGGCTTGGTGACATAGTCGTCGGCCCCGGCGTCGAGCGCCTCGACCTTCTCGTCCGAGGTCTGGCGGGCCGAGAGGACGAGGATCGGCACCCGGGTCCAGCCGCGCAGCCCCTTGATCACCTCGACGCCGTCCATGTCGGGCAGGCCCAGGTCGAGCACGATCACGTCGGGGTGGCGGGTGGCGGCGAGCCGGAGGGCGGTGGCGCCGTCCGAGGCGGAGTCGACCTCGTACTTGCGCGCCTTCAGGTTGATCACGAGGGCGCGCACGATCTGCGGCTCGTCGTCCACCACGAGCACCCGGTTCATCTGACGGCCTGCCTTTCGCTCCGCTGTGGTCGATTGTGGCTGATCACGAGGTGACCTGGGCGGGCAGCCCGGAGCCGACCGGCGCCCGGCCGGCGGCGGCCAGGGTGAGCACCATCGTCATCCCGCCGCCCGGGGTGTCCTCGGCGGCCAGCCGGCCGCCCATCGCCTCCACGAAGCCGCGGGCGACCGCGAGCCCGAGGCCGACCCCCGCGCCGCGCGGGGCGTCGCCGTACCGCTGGAAGGGCTCGAAGATCCGGTCCTTGGCGCTGTCGGGGACGCCGGGGCCGCGGTCGGCGACGCGCAGCTCGACGCGGTCGCCGAGGGCGCTCGCGGACACCAGGACGGGCCGGCCGGCCGGGCTGTACTTCACGGCGTTCTCCACGATGTTGGCGACGCTGCGCTCCAGCAGGCCGGGGTCGACCGCGACCATCGGCAGCTCCTCGGGGATGTCGAGGCTGACGCCGCTCTCCGGGACGCCGACCAGGGCCATCGGCACCACCTCGTCGAGGTCGATCTCGCGGATCAGCGGTGTGACGGTGCCGGTCTGGAGCCGGGACATGTCGAGGAGGTTCCCGACCAGGTGGTCGAGGCGGTCGGCGCCCTCCTCGATGCCCTCCAGCAGCTCGGCCTCGTCCTCGGGCGACCAGGCGACGTCGTCGGAGCGCAGCGAGGACACGGCCGCCTTGATGGCCGCCAGGGGGGTGCGCAGATCGTGGCTGACGGCGGCCAGCAGCGCGGTGCGTATGCGGTTGCCCTCGGCGAGCTCCCGGGCCCGCTCGGCCTCGAGGGCCAGCCGCTGCCGGTCCAGGACCACGGCGGCCTGGGCGGCGAAGGCGGCGAGCACCCGGCGGTCGGCGGCGGGCAGCACCCGGCCGGAGAGCGCGAGCGCCATGTGGTCGCCGACCGGCATGTCGACGTCCGCGTCCTCGGGCCGCTCGGGCGGCGGCGCTCCCCCGCCGCCGCCGACGCTGCCCGCGCAGGTCCAGGGGTCGACGTCGCTCTCCCGCTCCAGCAGCGCCACGGAGTCCATGGAGAAGGTCTCGCGGACCCGCTCCAGCAGCGCCGTAAGGCTCGTCTCGCCGCGCAGCACGCTTCCCGCGAGGAAGGACAGCACCTCGGATTCGGCGCGCAGCCGGGCGGCCTGGTGGGTGCGGCGCGCGGCGAGGTCGACGACGGAGGCCACACAGACGGCCACGGCGACGAAGACCGCGATGGCGAAGATGTTCTGGGGGTCGGCGATGGTCAGGGTGTGGGTGGGCGGGGTGAAGTAGTAGTTGAGCAGCAGCGAGCCCACGGCCGCCGAGCCGAGGGCGGGCAGCAGCCCGCCGAGCAGCGCCGCCACCACGGTGAGGAACAGGAACAGCAGCACCTCGTTGGCGAAGCCCGGTCCGCTGTCGGAGGCGAGCGCGCCGCCCACGTGGGTGAGCAGCACGGTGAGCAGGACCGGCCCGGCCACCGCCACCAGCCAGCCCGCGATCAGCCGGGTGCGGCTGAGCCGGGCGCCGCGCGCGACCGGCAGGCCGCGGCCCTTGGCGACCTCCTCGTGGGTGACGATGTGCACGTCGAGGTCGGGCCCGGAGTCACGGGCGACGGTGGCGCCCACGCCCGGCCCGAAGATGTACTGCCAGGTCTTGCGGCGGCTGGAGCCGAGGACTATCTGGGTGGCGTTGACCCCGCGCGCGAAGTCCAGCAGCGCGCTGGGGATGTCCTCCCCGATGACATGGTGGAAGGTGCCGCCCAGGTCCTCCACGAGGGTGCGCTGGATCGCGAGCTCCTTGGGCGAGACGGAAGTCAGGCCGAGGCCGTCGCTGCGGGCGACGTAGACGGCCAGCACCTCGCTGCCCGAGCCCTTGGCCGCCATCCGGGCGGCGCGGCGGATGAGGGTGCGCCCCTCGGGGCCGCCGGTGAGGCCGACGACGATGCGCTCGCGGGCCTGCCAGGTGGAGCGGATGCTGTGCTCGGAGCGGTACTGCTGGAGGTACTCGTCGACCCGGTCCGCCGTCCACAGCAGGGCCAGCTCGCGCAGCGCGGTGAGGTTGCCGGGCCGGAAGTAGTTGGACAGCGCAGCGTCGACCTTGTCGGGCTGGTAGATGTTGCCGTGCGCCATCCGGCGGCGCAGCGCCTGGGGCGACATGTCGACCAGCTCGATCTGGTCGGCGCGGCGGACGACCTCGTCGGGCACGGTCTCCCGCTGCCGCACGCCCGTGATCGACTCCACCACGTCGCCCAGCGACTCCAGGTGCTGGATGTTGAGGTTGGAAACAACATCAATGCCTGCCCGCAGCAGCTCCTCGACGTCCTGCCAGCGCTTGGCGTTCCGGGAGCCGGGGACGTTGGTGTGGGCGAGTTCGTCGACGAGGGCGACGGCGGGGCGGCGGGCCAGGACCGCGTCCACGTCCATCTCGGTGAACAGGGCCTCGCGGTACTCCATCTTCCGGCGGGACACTTCTTCGAGACCGCGCAGCATCACCTGGGTGCGGGGGCGGCCGTGATGCTCGACGAAGCCGACGACGAGGTCGGTGCCGCGCTCGGCCCGCCGGTGCCCCTCGGACAGCATGGCGTACGTCTTGCCGACGCCCGGCGCCGCGCCGAGATAGATCCGAAGCTTGCCGCGTCTCATGGCCCCATTTTCCCCGTCGGGCGTTACCCCTGGTTGCGCGGGTTTCCCGTGGTGCGGGTACTCCCGGTCGTACGAGCGTCAGCGCTTGACGACTCTTGGGGATTCTCAACGATAACGAACCTCCCTTCCGACCACTTTTGATCGCTATTGATGCCTCCCTGACGACCATGACCGCACTATTGACGCCTTCTTTACGCACGTTCTTTACGCACGCATGAAAAGGCCGGTGGGCCGCACTCCGAGGGAGGGAGTGCGGCCCACCGGCGCCCGCTGGCGTCAGGCTCTGCCGACGACCTGGAATCAGCCGGAGGCCAGCGAGCAGCCCGCCAGGGCGTCGAGACCAGAGGGGGCGGTCGCGCCCTGGCGGGAGATCGAGATGCGGATGCGGTCGATGGTCGAGGCTCGCTTGTCCTTCAGCGGGCCGAGGATCGCGTTCTGGACGAAGTTCGGGCCGCCCTGGCCCACCGTCGAGGCCAGCCGCTTGTTGGCCTCGTCGATCTGCGTCTGGAGCAGCGTCAGGTTGCGGTCCACCTCCGCCTGCGAGGCCGCGGGCACCGCGCCGACCTTCGACGCGACGTCCGGGCAGCTGATCGCCTGCCCGGTCCCCGAGCCGGCCCCGGCGTCCGAGCCCGCGCCGTCCTCCGCCCCGGAGCCCGGATCCGTGGGCTCGGCCGTGGCCGGGGCGGACGCCGGCGGCTCCGCCGCGCCGGAGCCCGCGTCGCCGCCGGCGCCCGCGTCGCCGCCCGCGCCCGCGTCGCCGCCCGCGCCCGCGTCGCCGCCCGCGCCCAGGGCGCACTCGGAGAGCGCGTCCAGCCCCTGGGGCTTCTCGGCATGGCGGCCGATGGAGATCGCGATGCGGTCCAGGGTGGACTTCCGCTTGTCCGCCAGCGGGCCGAGGATCGCGTTCTGGACGAAGTTCGGGCCGCCCTGCCCCACCGTTGAGGCCAGCCGCTTGTTGGCCTCGTCGATCTGCGTCTGCAACAGCGCCAGGTTGCGGTCCACCTCCGCCTGGGCCTGGGCGGGGATCTCGGGAAGGGAGCCCGTCACGTCGGGGCAGCTGATGGAGGACGCCGCTTTGGTGCTCGCGTTGTTGCTCGCTCCCGAGCCGTCCTGCCCGGCCATGGCGGCTCCCACGGCGACAGCCGCGCAGGTAACACCGCCGATGGCACCGACAACTATGACGCGCCGACGGTGCAGTAACGGAAGGCCACGGGACATCTGATCACCTCGTGAGGTCACAAACAGCAACGGTCTACTGGTCGCGCCCCGTCCTGCCCCTGCTCCGGGTCGCGCAAGGTCTCGCGCCCATCAGTACGGGCGGGGTGACGGCTGTGTTCAATGTGTCCCGAGAGAAACCCGAGAAAAAATCCGAGAAAAACCCCGAGAAAAAACCGCTGCGAGGAAAAGCGCAGGTCACCCGGGCAAGCCGAGGGGCCCGGGAGCCTGGCTCCCGGGCCCCTCGGGCTCGGACTGACTGGCGACGGCCGCGCGCGGCGGGCGCTCAGCGCACCTCGCTGATCTCCGGACCGCGCTGGAGCCGGTCGGCGCCGCCCGCGAACCGCGAGCCCTGCGCCTCCTCCTGCTGCACCCCGTCCGGCACCATCTGCGCGTCGTCCGGCAGCTTGAGGACGATCGGATCGCGCGGGGCCATCGGGCCCTCGCCGCGCACCACGACCGTGTCCCGGAAGATCGCCTCCAGCAGGCTGCCGGTCTCGGGCTGCACCGCGCCCTGCCCGGAGATCACCCCGCGCAGGAACCAGCGCGGCCCGTCCACCCCGACGAAGCGGACGACCTGCACGCCGTTCTTGCCGTCGGGCAGCTGCACCGGCACCTGGGCGCGCAGCTCCCAGCCCAGCGGACCCTCGACCTCGTCGACGACCCCGCCCTGCTGGGTGATGCCGGTGGCGATCTCGTCGCGCACCTCGCCCCAGATGCCTTCCTTCTTGGGCGCTGCGAACCCCTGGAGCTGGACGGCGCTGTCCCGCAGCACCACCGTCGCGGCGACGATCGCGTCGCCCGCGACCTCCACCCGCAGCTCCATGCCCTCGACCCCGGGCACGAACAGGCCGCCCAGATCCACCCGGCCCTCACCGGGCTCACGTACCTCGGATACGTCCCACGGCCCTTCGGGGCGCGGCGCCGGGGGCAGGCTCACCCTCTCGGCGACGGCGTCCTCTCCGGGATCCGCGGCGTCCTCCGCATCCTCGGCCAACTCCTCGGAGGCCACGTCGAGCGACTCGACGTCCTCGTCCTTGCTGCGCTTGCGGCGACGTCCGAACACGTCATCGTCCTTCCCGGTCGGAACCGACCGAAGCGTACCTATTCCCACCCGATGCCCTACCCGTTGAACCGTCCACGGCGGCATGACCGCCGGTGGACCCGAAGCCCCCGTCGGCCCGCGCCGAACCGGGAAGCTCCGCCACCTCGTGGAAGCGCACCTTCTCGACCTGCTGGACGATCAGTTGGGCGACCCGGTCGAGGCGCTCGAACCGCACGCTCTCGCGGGGGTCCAGGTTGACCACGATCACCTTGATTTCTCCACGGTACCCGGCATCGATGGTCCCGGGCGCATTCACCATGGCGACCCCACAGCGGGCGGCGAGTCCGGACCTCGGATGCACGAAGGCGGCATACCCGTCCGGGAGCGCGATAGACACTCCGGTCGGCAGTACGGCGCGCTCACCGGGGGCGAGCTCGACCGCCTCCGTGGTGACGAGGTCGGCACCGGCATCGCCGGGGTGGGCATACGCGGGGATCGGCACCTCGGGGTCCACCCTGCGGATCAACACGTCTACGGGCGTCACACTCATGCCTTCACCTTCGCCTTTGTTCCCTTCGCCGGCAGCTTCTCCGACCACGGCGCGCTCATGGATTCACCTCGAACGCGCGCGCGAGCTTCACCTGGTCCGGATCGGCGAGCGCCGCGTCGATCTCAGCCGGCCGGCCGTTCTTGAGGAAGTGGTCGACCTTGACCTCTATGAAGACCGCGGCGGCGCGCACCGCGACCGGGCCGTCCGGGCCGCCGATCCGGCCCGTGGCCTCGGAGTAGATCTTGCGTCCGTGCACCGCGGTCACCCGCGCTTCCAGATGCAGCACGGTGCCCACGGGCACCGGCCGGAGGAAGTCCGTCTCCAGCCGCCCGGTCACCGCGATCACCCGCTGGAGCCAGCTGAGCGAGCCGAGCGTCTCGTCCAGCGCCGAGGTCAGCACCCCGCCGTGGGCGAGGCCCGGCGCTCCCTGGTGGATGGGGTCCACGGTGAACTCGGCCGTGACGCTCACTCCGTCCCCCGCCCGGATCTCAAGGCGCAGACCGTGCTCCTGGCCGCAGCCGAAACACCCCTCGTAGTGCCCGCCGAGCACGTCTCCGGGCGCCGGGGCGTCGGGGTGCCTGACGGGTGCCCTGGAGCCGTCAGGCGGGTTCAGCGCGGTCCTTGTTCCACTCACAACGGCTGACCTTACCCGCGCGGGAAGCGCCGGTCGGCGGCCATGCCAAGCTTGAGCCCATGCAGCCTTACGAAGAACGCCTGACCGCACCCCGTTCATGGTGGTTCATCGCATTTCTGATCGGGGTGGCGACGGCACTGATCATGCTCCCCTTCGGGACGCTGCCCATGCTCGGCGGACTGATCGGCGGGGCGGCGGCCTCCGCCGTCGTGGTGAGTTCCTACGGTTCGGTGCGGGTCCGGGTGGTGGCGGGCTCGCTGGTCGCGGGCGACGCCAAGATCCCGGTGTCGGCGCTGGGCACGGCCGAGACGCTGGACCGCGACGAGGCGGTCGCCTGGCGCACCTACAAGGCCGATCCGCGGGCGTTCATGCTGCTGCGCAGCTACATCCCGACCGCGCTGCGGGTGGAGGTCACCGACCCGCAGGACCCGACGCCGTACGTCTACGTCTCGACCCGCGACCCCGAGGGCCTGTCCGCCGCGCTCTCGGCCGTACGGGCCCAGTAGCCGCGCGGGCTACGCCTCCAGCGGCGGGAGCGCGATCCAGGGCACCTGCCGACCGCGCAGATCCTTGCGGATCTTCCGGGCGAGCTTCTTGGTGTCGCGCCGGTTCATCGCGGCGCCCACGGTGGCGCCGATCATGAAGGGCGCGAGGTTCGGCAGATTGCGGAAGCTGCGCTTGAGGACCTGCTGGCGCAGCTCACGCTTCATCTGAACGCCGAGCGCGGCGTTCACACTGGCCGGGACGGCGGCGTCGACGCCGCGCTCCTCGGCCCAGGACCCGAGGTACGCGATAGCGCGCTGCCGGACGGTGCCGGGCGCGCGCACCCCGTAGACCTCATGGAGCTCGGCGATGAGCTTGATCTCTATCGAGGCGACGCCGATGATCTCGGCGGCCAGCTCGGTGGGCATGGCGGGCGGGGCCGGCAGCATCGCCGCGGCGCCGACGCCCGCGCCCACGGTGGAGGTGCCGTTAGCCGCACCGGCCACCAGTTTGTCCGCGATCTCCTCCGGGCCGAGCCCGGGGAACTGCTTGCGCAGCGCGGCCAGGTCGCGGACCGGGATGCGTGGAGCGTTCGCGACGATCCGGTCGGCGACCGCGTAGACCCCCGCTCTTGCGCGCTCGCCTCCCTTCCGGGCACCTTGGCCGATGGCGGCCGCGAGCGAGGCCAGCCGGCCTCGCTCGACGTGCGCTCCGGTCACGTCACCATGCTCCGCGTCCACGCCTGACCCGCGGCTACGCCGCGCAGTCGCGGCAGATCGGCTGGCCGTTCTTGGTCTCGGCGGCCAGCTGGCTGCGGTGGTGCACAAGGAAGCAGCTCATGCAGGTGAACTCGTCGGCCTGGCGGGGCAGCACCCGCACGGACAGCTCCTCATTGGAGAGGTCCGCGCCGGGCAGCTCCAAGCCCTCGGCCTGCTCGAACTCATCCACGTCGACAGTCGACGCGGACTTGTCGTTACGCCGGGCCTTCAGCTCCTCAATGCTGTCCTCGTTGACGTCGTCGTCGGTCTTGCGTGGGGTGTCGTAATCCGTTGCCATGTCGCTCTCCCCCTCTGGGTGTCTGCGGTGTCTCCAGCGCACGTAACGCGTGAGAGGCCGGACTTGTGCCCGACCCGAGGCGGAGATTTTGCCTCACATCAAGGTCTGTTACTCAATCGACACCCAACCGCACCCCTGAAGAGGTGATCGGCTTGGATGGCGATCGGGACCGTACACGGTCCGAAAGTCGCATCCACATGCGCCCTCACGTGTACTTCCCGTGATCACGACCTCGGGAAACCCGGACTTTCCCGGCTTTCCACCGGTCGCGACGATCACACAGAGTATATGGCTTGAAATTCGCCCATGTGATCGATCACACAGGATACAGGCGGGGGTCGGATCGCCAAAATTCCTCCCAAAGCGAACGCGCTCACGGCGATGTCCAGGACCTTCTCCGGCGCGGGCTCCGCTGCGGGATCCGCCGCCTCAGAGCGGGAGCACCACGCGCATGACCAAGCCTCCGCCGTCCCGCGGCTCGGCGGTGATCCGCCCGCCGTGGGCCCGGGCCACCGAGCGGGCGATCGACAGACCGAGCCCGACGCCCTTGTCGCTGCCCGTGCGCTCGGTGCGCAGCCTGCGGAACGGCTCGAAGATGTTGTCCAGCTCGTAGGCCGGGACCACCGGCCCGGTGTTCGCCACGACCAGCACCGCCTGCCCCGTCCCCTCCTGGACCTCGGTGGTCACCTCCACCCAGCCGTCCTCGGGGACGTTGTACCGCACCGCGTTCTGGATGAGGTTCAGCGCGATCCGCTCCAGCAGCACGCCGTTGCCCTGGACGACGGCGGGGTCGCGCACCCCCCGTACCTCCACGCCCTTGTCCTGCGCCTCCGTACGGACCTGCTCCAGCGCCTGGGAGGCGACCTCGGCGAGGTCCACGCGCTTGCGGTCGACGATCTCGTTGTCGCTGCGGGCGAGCAGCAGCAACCCCTCCACCAGCTGCTCGCTGCGCTCGTTGGTGGCCAGCAGCGTCTTGCCGAGCTGGGACAGATCGGGGGACGCCTGCGGGTCGGAGAGCTGCACCTCCAGCAGGGTGCGGTTGATCGCCAGCGGGGTGCGCAACTCATGCGAGGCGTTGGCCACGAACCGCTGCTGGGCGGTGAACGCGCGGTCCAGGCGCTCCAGCATCTCGTCGAAGGTGTCGGCCAGCTCCTTCAGCTCGTCGTCCGGGCCGTCCAGCTTGATCCGCCGGGACAGGTCCGAGCCCGCCACCTGGCGCGCGGTGCGGGTGATCCGGCCCAGCGGCGAGAGCACCCGGCCGGCCATGGCGTAGCCGAAGGCGAAGGCCAGCACGGCCAGGCCCAGCAGCACCAGCAGCGACCGGCGCAGCAGGGCGTCGAGGGCGAGGGCGCGCTGGTGGTTCATGCACTGGGCCACCGCCTGGTTGAACAGCGTGGTGCTGCTGTTGCTCGGCAGCTCACAGCTGGGGTCGGTGAGGCTGTAGTCCATCTTGACGATCTGGAAGGGAAGCTTGCTGCTCCCCTGGAGAACGTCCGCCGCCAGCAGATAGATGATCGTCAGCAGCACCACGCCGGCGATCAGGAACATCCCGCCGTACAGCAGGGTGAGACGTATCCGGATCGTGGGGCGCAGCCAGGGCCGCGGGCTCGACGGCCGCGGGTCCCAGCTGGGCTTGGGTGGTGCGGTGGGCGGAAGCGGGGTCGTGGCCATGCCCGGTCAGATCCGGTAGCCGGAGCCGGGCACGGTGACGATCACCGCGGGCTCGCCGAGCTTGCGGCGCAGCGTCATGACGGTGACCCGGACCACGTTGGTGAACGGGTCGGTGTTCTCGTCCCACGCCTTCTCCAGCAGCTGCTCGGCGGAGACGACGGCGCCCTCGCTGCGCATCAGCACCTCGAGCACCGCGAACTCCTTGGGGGCCAGCTGGACCTCCCGGCCGTCCCGGAAGACCTCGCGACGGTTGGGGTCCAGCTTGATCCCGGCGCGCTCCAGGACGGGCGGCAGGGCGACGGTGGTGCGGCGGCCGAGCGCCCGCACCCGGGCGATCAGCTCGCTGAAGGCGAAGGGCTTGGGCAGATAGTCGTCGGCGCCGATCTCCAGGCCCTCGACGCGGTCGCTGACATCGCCGGAGGCGGTGAGCATCAGCACGCGGGTGGGCATGCCGAGCTCGACGAGCTTGCGGCACACATCGTCGCCGTGGACCAGCGGCAGGTCCCGGTCAAGGACGACCACGTCGTAGTCGTTGACCGAAATCCGTTCCAGGGCGGCGGCCCCGTCGTACACGACGTCGACGGCCATGGCCTCCCGGCGCAGTCCGGTGGCCACCGCATCGGCGAGCAGCTGCTCGTCCTCGACGACGAGTACACGCACGGTCGTCAGTCCTTCCCTTGGGCCCCATGGGCGCGATCCGGCCGGACTCGATCGGCGCCCGGCGCCTCCATCCTGCCTCGAAGGCTCATAAACCGGCGGTAAGGGGGATCCGGAAGGGACTGCTCAAGATTCTTTTTCGGCAGAGGTTTCCGCTCGCGGAGCGATGGGGAGGACGACTGCACACCCGCGATCACGCCCTGTATGTGGCATCCCACAAGCATCTGTGCCATCAGCAGGGACCACGCACGTGATCGTCCCGCCGTCGGCACACCCCCGTGCCACCGACCCACGACGAGGGGGCGCACATGGACGCGTTCACCGCAGGGATTCTGCAGCGTATAGAGACCACCAAGTCCGACCTCACCCGCGCCCGTGAGACGGGCGACGACTTCCTCGCCGACGTCGAGCTGTCGGAGCTTGAAGACCTCCGCCGACTCGCCGCCGAACATGGCGTGGAGGTCGGTGCGATCGCCTGACGGCGGTCCTCCGGCACCCACGTCACCGACCCCGCGGCGCCCCGGCTGCCCTTGTGGCACCGGGGCGCCGTGCTGTCCCTCGACGGGGCCCTCAAGCGGTCGGCGCCCGGTCGGGGCGCTCGTCAGTCGTGCCAGGCGCCCAGGTCCTCCAGGAGCCGCTGGAGCGGCTCGAAGAGGCCGGGGGGTGCGGCGATGGTGAGCTCGCCGGACGCCAGGACGCCCGGGCGGCCTCCGGTCAGCGCGCCCGCCTCGCGGGCTATCAGCTCGCCGGCCCCGTAGTCCCAGGGGTTCAGCCCGCGCTCGTAGTACGCGTCGAGCCGGCCGCAGGCCACATCGCACAGGTCGATCGCGGCCGATCCGCCGCGCCGGATGTCGCGCACCTTCGGCACCAGCGCGCGGACGACCTCGGCCTGGCCGACGCGCCGCTCGGTGAGGTAGCCGAAGCCGGTGCCCACGAGCGCCTGGTCGAGCACGGGCGCGGGGCGGCAGTGGATCCGCTCCCGGCTCCCCTGTCCCTCGTGCGCCACGACGTACGCGCCGCCGCCGAGGACCGCCTGGTACGTCTCGCGGCGCATCGGCGCCGTCACCACGCCCACGACCGTCTCGCCGCCCCACTCGGCGGCGATGCTCACCGCCCAGGCCGGCAGGCCGTAGAGGTAGTTGACCGTGCCGTCGAGCGGGTCGATCACCCAGCGCACCCCGCTGCTGCCCTCGGTGCTCGCGCCCTCCTCCCCCAGCAGGCCGTCGTCGGGGCGGCGCTCGGCGAGGAAGTCCGTGATCAGCTTCTCGGCGGCCAGGTCCATCTCGGTGACCACGTCGATGGGGCTGCTCTTCGTGGCGGCCACGCCGAGGTCGGCCGGGCGGCCGTCGCGCAGCAGCTCTCCCGCCCGGTGGGCGGCCTCCAGGGCGACGTCGAGCAGTTCGGTCGTGAGGGAGTCGGTCATCGTGCTCCTAGTGCTCCTTGAGGCGTGCAGGCAGGCGTGCGGGCGGGCGTGGTGGCCGGGCTTCCCGGGCCGGGGCGGTGGCGCGCGCTCAGTCCGTGCCCGCGGCGGCGGGCCGCGGCGCCCGGGCCGGGCAGCAGCCCGCCGGGCAGAGGTCGTGGCTCGGGCCGAGCGCGCCCAGCGCGCAGCGCTGCGGCGCGGCGGCCTCCCGGCCGGCGGCGAAGCGCTCGGTGGCCGCGCGCTCCAGCACCAGCTCGCGCACCGCGGCCGCGAAGCGCGGGTCCGCGCCCACGGTCGAGGCGCGCGCGACCGGCAGCCCCAGCTCCTCGGCCTTGGCCGCCGCCTCCGTGTCGAGGTCGTACTTGACCTCCATGTGGTCCGAGACGAAGCCGATCGGGACCATCACGGCGGCGGGGGCGCCCGCGCCGTGCACCTCCTCCAGGTGGTCGCAGATGTCCGGCTCCAGCCAGGGGATGTGCGGGGCGCCGCTGCGCGACTGGTAGACCAGGCGCCAGGGGTGCTCCACGCCGGTCTCCTCGCGCACCGCGTCCGCGATCAGCCGGGCCACGTCGAGGTGCTGGGCGACATACGCGCCACCGTCCCCGTGGTCCCGCGGCGGGCCGGAGGTGTCGGCGGCGGCGGTCGGGATGGAGTGTGTGGTGAAGGCGAGGTGGGCTCCGGCGCGCACCGCCTCGGGCAGCCCGGCGAGCGCGGCGAGCGTCGCGTCGATCATGGGACGGACGAAGCCGGGGTGGTTGAAGTAGTGCCGCAGCTTGTCGACGCGCGGCGGCTCGAGGCCCTCCGCCTCCAGCGCGGCGAGCGCGTCGGCGAGGTTCTCGCGGTACTGGCGGCAGCCGGAGTACGAGGCGTACGCGCTGGTGGCCAGCACGAGGACGCGGCGGTGGCCGTCGGCGACCACCTCGCGCAGGGTGTCGGTCAGATAGGGCGCCCAGTTGCGATTGCCCCAGTAGACGGGCAGCTCGAGGCCGTGCTCCGCGAAGTCCTTGCGCAGCGCCTGGAGCAGCTCGCGGTTCTGCGCGTTGATCGGGCTGACCCCGCCGAAGAGGAAGTAGTGCCGGCCCACTTCCTTCAGTCGCTCGCGGGGGATGCCGCGCCCGCGCGTCACGTTCTCCAGGAACGGCACCACGTCTTCCGGACCCTCGGGACCGCCGAAGGAGAGCAACAACAGGGCGTCGTACGGGGCGGAGGACCGAGCGTGGGATGGCTGGGCTGACTGATCCGGCATGTTCCCGATCCTGCCACCCGGCACTGACGGGCGGGAAATGCACCTGCGCCGCCCTGTGGATGCCCGTAACCTGTGTCGGCGTCTACGTTCCTTACCGCTCAGCCGCATACCTGCTCATCGCCGTGCCCACGACCTGCCCACCCGCGGAGCCACCCCTTGCCCAGTCCCGGCCCTTATCGCGCGATCTTCGCCGCCCCCGGCACCAAGGGGTTCGCCGCCGCAGGGTTCCCCGGCCGGCTGATGATCTCGATGGAATCCATCGGCGTGGTCACCATGATCTCCGAGCTCACCGGCCGGTACGGCCTGGCGGGCGCGGTGGCGGCCACGCTCGCGATCTCCTCGGCGTTGCTGGGCCCCCAGGTCTCCCGGCTGGTGGACCGGCACGGCCAGCGCCGGGTGCTGCGGCCGGCCGCACTCGTCGCGCTCACCGCCCTCGCCGGGCTGCTGCTGAGCGCGCATCTGCGCTGGCCGGACTGGACGCTGTTCGCGTTCGCCGCGGCGGCCGGGTGCGTGCCGAGCCTCGGGGCGATGGTGCGGGCCCGCTGGGCGGCGCTCTACCGAGACGTGCCGCGGAAGCTGCACGCCGCGTACGCCTTCGAGTCCGTCGTCGACGAGGTCTGCTTCATCGTCGGCCCGATCCTGTCCGTCGGGCTGTCCACCGCCTGGTTCCCGGAGGCGGGCCCCCTGCTGGCCGGCTGCTTCCTGGCGATCGGGGTGGTGGCGCTGACCGCACAGCGCGCCACCGAGCCGGTGCCGCATCCCCGCGAGCACCACACCGGCGGCGCGGCGCTGCGCTCGGCCGGGCTGCTCGTGCTGGTGACCACCTTCGCGGCCGTCGGCGCGCTCTTCGGGGCGATCGACGTGGTGACGGTGGCCTTCGCCGAGGAGCAGGGCCACAAGGCCGCGGCGAGCGTGGTGCTCGCCATCTACGCGGCGGGGTCCTGCCTGGCGGGCGCGGTCTTCGGGCTGCTGCGCCTCACCGGCTCGGCGCCCCGTAGGTGGCTGCTGGGTGTCTGTGCGATCGCCGTGAGTATGATCCCCCTCCAACTGGTCGGGAACCTTTCGTTTCTGGCCGTGGCGCTCTTCGTCGCGGGCCTGGCCGTCGCACCGACGATGGTCACCACCATGGCCCTGGTCGAACAGCACGTGCCACGCGCACGACTGACCGAGGGCATGACCTGGGTGAGCACCGGGCTCTCGGTCGGAGTGGCGCTCGGCTCGTCGACCGCCGGCTGGGTGGTCGACGCCTCCGGGGCGCGCGCGGGGTACGCGGTGTCGGCCGTGGCCGGGGCGTTCGCGGCGGCGGTGGCGTTCCTCGGGTACCGCCGGCTGCGGTCGGCGCCACAGCGGGAGGGGTCGGGTGCGGATGGCCGTAAGAACCGTAAGGACCATGAGGGCCAGCCGGAACGGCGTGTGGCGTAACTGGGCGGGGAATGTGATCGCCCGGCCCGCGCGCAGCATCGCCCCCTCGTCCACCGCGGAGCTGGCCGAGGTGGTGCGCCGGGCGGCCGAGGAGGGCCTGCGGGTGAAGCCGGTGGGCACCGGGCACTCCTTCACGGCCGTGGCCGCCACGGACGGGCTGCTGATACGTCCCGAGCGGCTGGCCGGGGTCCGGGAGATCGACCGGGAGGCGGGGACGGTGACCGTCGCGGCCGGCACCCCGCTGTGGCAGCTCAACCAGACCCTGTCGGCGCACGGCCTGTCGCTGACCAATATGGGCGACATCATGGAGCAGACGGTGTCGGGGGCCACCGCCACCGGCACGCATGGCACCGGCCGGTCAAGCGCGTCGATCGCCGCCCAGATCAGGGGCCTGGAGCTGGTGACGGCGGACGGCTCGGTGCTGCGCTGCTCGGACCGGGAGAACCCGGAGATCTTCTCCGCCGCCCGGATCGGGCTCGGGGCGCTGGGCGTGGTCAGCGCGATCACCTTCGCGGTGGAGCCGGAGTTCCTGCTCACCGCACGCGAGGAACCCATGCCCTTCGACCGGGTCATGGCGGATTTCGACCAACTTGTCGCCGAGAACGAGCACTTCGAGTTCTACTGGTTTCCGCACACCGGAAACTGCAACACCAAGCGCAACAACCGCGCCGATGGGCCCGCCGCTCCGCTGGGCCGGGTGAGCGGCTGGGTCGACGACGAACTGCTCTCCAACGGCATCTTCCAGGTGGCCTGTTCCGTGGGGCGGGCGGTGCCCGCCACCATCCCCGGCATCGCCAAGATCTCCAGCCGGGCGCTGTCGGCCCGCACGTACACGGACATCCCTTACAAAGTCTTCACCAGTCCGCGCCGGGTCCGCTTCGTGGAGATGGAGTACGCGGTGGAGCGCGAGGCCGCGGTCACGGCGCTGCGCGAGCTCAAGGCGACCGTGGAGCGCTCGGGCCTCAGGGTCGGCTTCCCGGTGGAGGTGCGCACCGCGCCCGCCGACGACATCCCGCTGTCCACCGCCTCCGGCCGGGAGACCGCCTACATCGCGGTGCATCTGTACCGGGGCACCCCGCACCGGGAGTACTTCACCGCCGCCGAGCAGATCATGACCGCGCACGGCGGGCGCCCGCACTGGGGCAAGCTGCACAGCCGCGATGCCGCGTATCTGGCCGAGGTCTACCCGCGCTTCGGAGAGTTCACGGCCGTCCGCGACCGGCTCGATCCGGAGCGGCGGTTCGGCAACGACTATCTGCGGCGGGTGCTGGGCGACTGACGCATCCGCACATTCGTTCCCGCACATGAAGGGAAGCGAGCAAAAACGAAGTAGATCGTTCCGTTTCTGTCGATCATGTGAAACTTGCCACCCACTTCACGGGCGACACCGCCCGATTCCCGGTCCGCGGGCCCCGCGCGGCGAGAACTCGGCTGGCGCGCCGCTCCACCTGAGCGGCCCGAATGGAGTACTGTGACGATCCTTGGCCCCGCTTTCCCGTCCGGCCGCCCGGACCCAACGGGAGGGGTCGGACGGCGGCAACTCAACCGGCGGCGCCGCGACATGACATGGGGATCGCTGCCCCGAGCGACGGCGCCGTCGCTTTGGGCTGCAAACAGGTCACCGTGCCATAACGGCGGATCGGGGTGCAGGCCCGACACGCCGGGCAACTCGGCAAAGTTGTGGCAGGCTGCACCCGGGCAGGCCACACTCGTCTAGCGGGAGAGCAGCGACGCAACCGTGACGTCGGCAGGCACCACCCGGGAGGTCCCCATGCCCGAACTGCGTGTCGTGGCCGTCAGCAACGACGGCACACGGCTGGTGCTCAAGGCTGCGGACAGCACGGAGTACACACTTCCCATCGACGAGCGACTGCGCGCTGCCGTGCGCAACGACCGCGCTCGGCTCGGCCAGATCGAGATCGAGGTCGAGAGCCATCTGCGGCCGCGTGACATCCAGGCCCGTATACGCGCCGGCGCCTCGGCCGAAGAGGTCGCGCAGATGGCGGGCATCCCCGTCGACCGCGTGCGCCGCTTCGAGGGACCGGTGCTCGCGGAGCGCGCCTTCATGGCCGAGCGCGCCCGCAAGACCCCCGTGCGCCGCCCCGGCGAGAACGCCGGGCCCCAGCTCGGCGAGGCGGTCGCGGAGCGGCTGCTGCTGCGCGGCGCCGAGAAGGACACCGCGCAGTGGGACTCCTGGCGGCGTGACGACGGCACCTGGGAGGTGCTGCTGGTCTACCGCGTGGCCGGGGAGCCGCACTCGGCCAGCTGGACCTACGACCCGCCCCGGCGGCTGGTGCAGGCCGTCGACGACGAGGCCCGGGCGCTGATCGGCGAGGCCGACGACACCCCGGAGCCGAGCTTCCCCTTCGTGCCGCGGATCGCCCGGCTGCCGCGTGACCGCGACCGGGACCGGGACCGGCTGGGCGCGCCCGAGCGCGGTGACGGCGATGCCGAGTCCGCGTCGGCGTCCGCCTCGGTGGACGACGGGCTCGGCGGGGAGCGGGACTCGCTCACCAGCCTGCTGGAAGCCGTGCCCAACTTCCGCGGCGACATGATCGTGCCGGAGCCGCCGGGCGTCTCCTCCCCGCCGGACGAGCCGGCCGAGGAGCCGGAGGCCGTCGAGCCGCCGGCCCCGGCGGCGAGCGCCGGCTCGGCGTACGCGGACGTCCTGATGCCGCGTTCGGTCGCCGGGCACCGCGACCGGCTGACCGGCACCACGGACCGTCAGGCGGAGGCGGACGGCGTGCGTCCGGGCCGCCGGGCGGCGGTGCCGAGCTGGGACGAGATCGTCTTCGGCACCCGCCGCAAGAAGCAGGACTAGCGGCAACAGCAGCCGCACCGGGCCCCGCCGTCGCTCCGACGGCGGGGCCCGGTCGCGTTGGCCCGGTGTGGGACCTCAGCCGCGGTCGGGGCCGGTGGCCACCGGGCGGGCCGGGTCGGCCGACCATTCGCTCCAGGAGCCGACGTACAGGGCGGCCGGGACGCCCGCGACCGCCAGGGCCAGCACCTGGTGCGCGGCCGAGACGCCCGAGCCGCAGTAGACCCCCACCTCGGTGCCCTCGGCGGCGCCGAGTTCGCCGAAGCGCTCGGCCAGCCGCTCGGCCGGCAGGAACCGGCCCTCGGGGGTGACGTTCTCCATCGTCGGCGCCGAGACCGCCCCGGGGATGTGCCCGGCCACGGGGTCGATCGGCTCCACCTCGCCCCGGTACCGCTCGCCCGCCCGCGCGTCCAGCAGCACCCCGCGCCGGGCCAGCGCCGCCGCGCCGTCCGCGTCCAGCAGCGGCAGGGCGCCGGGGCGCGGCTCGAAGTCGCCCTCGGGCGGGGCGGTCACCTCGGTGCTCAGCGGGCCGCCCTGCTCGGTCCAGGCCGCCAGGCCGCCGTCGAGGACGCGTACGGACGGGTGGCCCGCCCAGCGCAGCAGCCACCAGGCGCGCGCCGCGGCCCACCCCTGTCCGCCGTCGTACGCCACCACGCGCCGGTCCGCGCGGACTCCGGCCCGGCGCATCGCGGCGGCGAAGACGGACAGATCGGGCAGCGGGTGGCGGCCGGCCGCGCCCGCGGGGCCCGCGAGTTCGGCCTCGAGGTCGACGTAGACCGCGCCGGGGAGGTGCCCGGCCTCGTACGCCGGGCGGCCGGGCGGGCCGCCCAGCTGGTAGCGGACGTCCAGGAGGAGCGGCGGCTGCTCTCCCGCCAACTCATCCATGAGATCGGATGCGGTGATGATGGCATTCATGGGAACCATCCTTGCGTAGATGTGACTGCGACTATTGGCCCACTCGATCACCCGCCGTACAGCTGACGGACCCCCCGCGACCATGGCTCGGAAACGGATGCCCGGCCCGAAAGCGGGCATTGTCCTGGCGGGAGCCGCGAATTGCGGCGCGGCCAGGGCCCGTGTCACGACAGGTGGTGCAAATATCTGTCGGGCGCGACCACCCCCACCACCGCCCCGCACACCAGCGGGCGGGCCGAAGCCGTACGGACACCACAATGGTCCGAGGAGAGAGTGAAGATGACCGAGGCAGCGACCCGGCGCACACCGGGCACGCCCTGTTGGACGAGCCTGATGGTGCACAGCCTGGCCGCGACGCAGGACTTCTACCACGCCTTGTTCGGTTGGGAGTTCACCCCGGGGCCACGGCACCTGGGCCCGTATGTACGCGCGCGGATCGGCGACCGGCTGGTCGCCGGGCTGGGCGAGCTGCCTCCGGAGCGCCACCTCCCGGTCGCCTGGACGACGTATCTGGCCTCCGACGACGTCGACGAGACGGCGGAGCTGATCCGCGCGTGCGGCGGCACCGTGGCGGTGGGCCCGCTGGACGCGGACGACGCGGGCCGGATGGCTCTCGCGGCCGATCCGGAGGGCGCGGCCTTCGGCGTGTGGCAGGAGCGCGAGGGCCTGGGCACCGAGGAGATCGGGGTGCCGGGCTCCCCGGTCTGGCATGAGCTGATGACCCGTGAGTCCTCGGCCGTCGGCAAGTTCTACGACATGGTCTTCGGCTGCGACAGCGAGCCCTCTCCCCGTCGGTCCGACGGCCCCGGCACGGCCCCCGGATCCGAATCCGGATCCGATGTGCGGACCCTGCGGGTGGCGGGGCGGCCGGTGGCCGCGATCCACGGCCTGGGCGGCGCGCTCCCGCGCGACCGGGGCCCGCACTGGCGGACCCACTTCGCGGTGACGGACGTGGACAAGGCGGTGCGCCAGGTGGCCGAGCTGGGCGGCTATGTGGTCCTCCCGCCACAGGACGGCGCGAGGGGCCGTACGGCCACCGTCACGGACCCGGAGGGGGCGGCCTTCACCCTGGTCGGAACGGACGGCTGACGGACGGCTAGGAGGCGGTCCAGGGCGTTTCGCCGGTGTCGCCGGACGCGGGGGCGGGGATCGGGGCCGGGGACGTCGGGTCGACGGGGAGGACGTCGGGCGACAGCGCGGCGGCGCGGGCGGCGGCGGCCGTCATGCGGCGGCTGTGGTGGCGCCGGCACAGCACCTCGTAACCCACCTCGGTCCCGGGCTGGTTGACGTCGCCGACGACCACCTGGGCGCCCTCGACGACCATCTCGCCGCCGACGGTCCGGGCGTTGTGCGTGGCGCGGGCCCCGCACCAGCACAACGCCTCGACCTGGAGCACCTCGATCCGGTCCGCGAGTTCGACCAGGCGCTGCGAGCCGGGGAAGAGCTTGCTGCGGAAATCGGTGGTGATGCCGAAGGCGAAGACGTCGAGCCCGAGGTCGTCCACGACCCGGGCGAGCTGGTCGATCTGGGGCGGGGCGAGGAACTGCGCCTCGTCCACGATCACATAGTCGGCGCGGCCCCCGGCCGTGAGCGTCCCGACGACATGGGCGTAGAAGTCCAGGTCGTCACCCGCCTCGACGGCCTCGGTGACCAGCCCGAGCCGCGAGGAGAGCTTGCCCCGGCCCGCCCGGTCGTCCCGGGTGTAGATCATGCCCTGGAGCCCGCGCGTCGAGCGGTTGTGCTCGATCTGGAGAGCGAGGGTGCTCTTTCCGCAGTCCATGGTTCCGGAGAAGAACACCAGCTCGGGCATGGGAGTGGTGAGGCCTTTCGTACGGGAGGGGCGGGCAGGCGAGCGGGGCGGGCGGAGGAACGGCTCAGGAGCGTACTTCGAGGAGCGGGACGAGCTGCTCGACGGGGGTCATCGAGCCGTGCAGCCCCACCATCGCCGACTCCTTCGGCTCGGTCCGCGAGGCGACGATCGCGACGTCCGCGCTGGCCGCGGCCACCACATCGCCGATCCGCCGGTACACCCGCTCGTCCACGCCGCCGCCGACGCCAGCGTCGTCAGGCCGCCCGAACCAGCCCGCCTCGATGGCCTCGTCGCGGCTCGCCACCCACATCCGGTCGCCGAGCACCTCGCGCCACACGGCCAGCACATCGCCCGCGGCGCCGGGGACCGCGTACACATGGCGGGCGCGGCCCTCGCCGCCCAGCAGGGCGACGCCGGCCCGCAGCTCCCAGTCCTCGTCGAAGTCGATCCGGGACTCCGGGTCGAAGGGGATGTCGATCATGCCGTGGTCGGCGGTGACATAGAGGGCGGCGCGGGGCGGCAGCTGCTCGGCGAGGCGCTGGACGAGCCCGTCCACATAGCGCAGCTGGGCGCGCCACTCGTCGGAGTCGACGCCGAAGCGGTGCCCCTTGCCGTCGACTTCGCTGTAGTACGTGTACACCAGCGAGCGGTCGCCCGCGGCCAGCTGCTCGGCCGCGAGATCCATGCGCTCCTCGCCGGTCAGCCGGCCGTGGAAGGTGCCGCCGCTCAGCGCGACCTTGGTGAGCGGGGTCTCGGCGAAGGTCGGCGCGGACACCTGGCAGGTGTGCACGCCTGCGGCGTCGGCCAGTTGGAAGACGGTGGGGTACGGCTGCCAGGCGTGCGGGTCCGTCCACGGCTGCCAGCGCAGCTGGTTCATCAGCCCGCCGGTGGCGGGGTCGGCCACCGTGTAGCCGGGCAGGCCGTGGGCGCCGGGCGGCAGGCCCGTGCCGACGGAGGCCAGCGAGGTCGCGGTGGTGGAGGGGAAGCCCGCCGTGATGGGCTCGCCGGTGCCGCCCAGCGAGCCGGCCAGCAGCGAGGTCAGAAACGGCGCCTCGGCGGGGTGGGCGCGCAGCAGCTCCCAGCCGAGGCCGTCGACCAGGAAGACGCAGACGCGGTCGGCGGGCGCGAGGGCGAGGCCCGAGGCAAGGCCCGGGACCCCCTGGCCCGCGGCGACGGCGGGCAGCAGATCGGCGAGCGAGCCCGTGCCGTAGCGGGGCGCGGGGGCGGAGCGCGGGTCGAGCGGCTCGGGCTCATGCCATGGGGAGGCAGTGGTGGAGCCCGCGGTGAAGTCGGACATCAGCGGCCGGCGTCCGGCGTGTCCACGGTGGCTTCGGAGAGCGACTGGGCAAAAGCGAGGGTCTGACGGACGCTGTCGGGGCCGTCGCCCGCCTCGCTGACCCGCAGGCTGAGGTCGTCGGCGGTGGAGGAGCCGGTGTAGCCGTGGTCGGCCTCGCAGTTGGGGTCGCCGCAGGCGGCGGGCTCGAGGTCGAGACGGTTGACGGCGCCCCAGCCGATGGTGAGGACCACCTCGCGGGGCAGCGTGCCGGGGGTGTACGACTCGGGGTTGGCCACGACCCGGCTGAGCACCACCGAGGAGATCCGCTGGAGCTTCACCGACTCGGTGGAGGTGGTCGCGTACGGCGACGGGGAGGTGCCGTCGGCGGCCTGCTCGTCGGTGTGGCTGACGATGAAGCGGGTGCCGGTCAGGACGAGGACCGTGACATGGCGGCGGACCTCGTTGGAGTCGAAGGTGGTCTCCTGGTGGACCAGATACGAGACGACGGGCTCACCGCCCACAGCGGCCTCCACCGCCTCGGCAACGAGTGCCGGGTAATAGCCACTGCGCTCGATCGCCGCGCGCAGCCCCTTGGTCGTCGTACCGGTCTTCGCCATGTGCCCATCCTACGGGCCCGCGCCGACACCGGCGCCCATGCCGGCCATGCCCACGGCGGGGTCAATAGCTGGGGAGGTGGCGGGGGCCGAGGTCGGTGCGCGGGGGTGGCGGGGCCAGCCGGACGGCCGCGCCGAGCACGGACAGGCCGTGCGGGGCGACGACGACCGGTTCCAGGTCGACGCCGACCACCTCGGGATGGTCGTCCACCAGTCGGGACACCCGCAGCAGAAGCTCCTCCAGCGCCGCGGTGTCGACGGGTCTTGAGCCGCGCCAGCCGAACAGGAGCGGCGCGGTCCGGATGGATCTGATCAGCTCCGCGGCGTCCCGGTCGGTGGCCGGGACGAGCCGGTGCGCGGTGTCGCCGAGCAGCTCGGAGGGGGCTCCGGCGAGCCCGAAGGAGAGCACCGCCCCGGCGGCGGGGTCGATGGCGGCCCGTACGACGGTGTCGACGCCGCGCGGGGCCATCCGCTGCACGACGAGCCGCAGCTCCTCGGGGGCGCCGAGGTACCCGGTCAACTCGGCGTAGGACCGGCGCAGTTCCGCCTCCCCGCCGAGGTCGAGCCGCACACCCCCGAGGTCGGCGCGGTGGCGCAGCTGGGGCGCGGTGGTCTTGAGGGCGACGGGGAAGCCGAGCCGGGCCGCGGCCCGTACGGCGGCGTCCGGGTCGGGGGCGGGGAACGCGGGCAGCACGCTGACGCCGTAGCGGGCGAGGAGGCGCTGGGCGTCGGGGGCGGACAGGCTGACGGGGGGCGGGGCCGGGACCTCGGGGCGGGGGCCGCCGGGCGGGGCCGCCTCGGTCGAGTCCGACGGGGCGAGCAGCACGTCGATGTCGGCCGCGGCCCCCGCCTCGTCGATGTCCTCGTACTGGGGCACCCGCCCCGGCTCTTCTTCGGCCTGCCGGCGCCACCGCGCGTACCCCACGGCCTCGGCGAGGGCCCGTACGGCGCGCTCCGCGGCCGGGTACGCGGGGATCCGCGGGGCCGGGAAGGGTTCACCGCCCTCCTGTCCCCCGTGTGCTCCGGGGGCGCCCCAGGGCGCGGCCAGGGCCTCGACGAGCCCCGGGATCTCCAGGTGGACCACCGCCACCGGCTTGGCCGCGCCGCCCGCCGCCGCCTCGGCGGCCGCGCCCCGCATCGCCCCGGCGAGGTCGGCCGCGTCTGCGTCGCCGACCCAGGGGATGGCGGTGACGACGACCGCGTCGCACGCGTCGTCGGCGAGGGCCGCTGCCAGGGCCCGCCGGAAGTCGTCGCGGGCGGCGGCCGTGGTCAGGTCGCGGGGCGGCAGCGGGCGCAGCCCCTCGGCGAGGCAGGCGTCGTAGGTGAGCAGCCCCAAGGACTCGGAGTTGCCGAGGATGGCGATGCGCGGGCCGGCGGGGAGCGGCTGGGAGCCGAGCAGCAGCCCGGCGTCGACGAGCTCGGTGACGGTGTCGACCCGGATGACGCCCGCCTGCCGCAGCAGGGCGGAGACGGTGGCGTCCGGGATGCCGGTGGCGGGCACGGCGTGGCCGGTGGGGGCGCTGCCGCTGTGCCGGGCGCCCTTGACGACCACGACCGGCTTGACCGCGGCCGTGCGCCTGGCGAGCCGGGTGAACTTGCGGGGGTTGCCGATGGACTCGAGGTACATCAGGGCGACGTCCGTCCGCGGGTCGTCGTACCAGTACTGGAGGAGGTCGTTGCCGGACACGTCGGCGCGGTTGCCCGCGGAGATGAAGGTGGAGACCCCCGCGGTCCCCGCGCCGCGCCGGTCGAGACCGGAGAGCAGCGCGATGCCTATCGCCCCGGACTGGGTGAACAGGCCGAGCCGGCCGGGGGCGGGCAGCCGAGGCGAGAGGGAGGCGTTCAGCCGCACGCCGTCGGCGGTGTTGATGATGCCGAAGGCGTTGGGGCCGATGATCCGCATGCCGTAGGTGCGCGCCTGGCGGACCAGCTCGCGCTGGCGGTCGCGGCCCTCGGGCCCGCTCTCCGCGTAGCCGGCGGAGACCACGACGAGGCCCTGGACGCCGTGTTCGCCGCAGTCCGCGACCACGGACGGCACCTGGTCGGCGGGGACGGCGACGACGGCGAGGTCGACCGGCCCGTCGATCTCGCGGATCGAGCGGTGGGCCGGGACGCCCTCGGGGTCCAGCCGCTTCCACTCCCCGGGGAAGCGGCGGTTGACGGCGTGGACGTGCCCGGTGAACCCGCCGTCCAGGAGGCCGCGCAGCACGGTGCGGCCGACGCCGCCCGGGGCCCGCCCGGCGCCGATGACGGCGACGGAGCCCGGGGCGAGCAGCCGCTGTACGGAGCGGGCCTCGGCGCGCTGCTCGCGGGCGCGCATGACGGCCAGGGAGCGGTCGGTGGGTTCGAGGTCGAGCTCCAGCCGGACGACGCCGTCCTCGAAGCTGCGCTTCTGGGTGAAGCCCGCATCCGTGAACACCTTGATCATCTTGGTGTTGGCGGGCAGCACCTCGGCGGCGAAACGGCGGATGCCGCGCTCGCGGGCGACGGCGGCGATGTGCTCGAGCAGGGCGGAGGCCACCCCGCGGCCCTGGTGGGCGTCCTGGACGAGGAAGGCGACCTCGGCCTCGTCGGCCGGGCCCGTCGCGGCCAGGCCCTGGCCGTCGATCCGGTCGTAGCGGACGGTGGCGATGAACTCGTCCCCGACCGTGGCGGCCAGGCCCACCCGGTCGACGTAGTCGTGGTGCGTGAAGCGGTGGACGTCGCGATCGGAGAGCCGGGGGTAGGGCGCGAAGAAGCGGTAGTACTTGGACTCGTCCGAGACCCGTTCGTAGAAGCTGACCAGGCGCTGTGCGTCGTCGGCGGTGATCGGGCGGATCTGGGCGGTACCGCCGTCGCGGAGCACCACGTCGGCCTCCCAGTGGGCCGGATAGGCGTGGGTGTCGGACGGGGGCCGCATGGGGCCCAGCCTACGGCGCGGGTGGAGAGGGGTCCGGACATCCGAATGGCGGACCCCTCTTGCGTGAAGAGGAGGTGTCGAGGGAAGGTCCGTATCGGACCCGTACGGGCACGCTCGGGCCCACTCGGACACCTTCCGGGCAGACCCAGACACCGACACCGTATGATTTGGTCTAGACAACAACCACACCGCTTCTGAAGGGCAACACCATGGCTGAGCGCCGCGTCAACATCGGCTGGGCCGAGGGCCTGCACGCCCGCCCCGCGTCGATCTTCGTCCGGGCGGCCACCGCCTCCGGCGTCCCCATCACGATCGCCAAGGCGGACGGCACCCCGGTCAACGCCGCGTCCATGCTCGCGGTGCTCGGCCTCGGCGCCCAGGGCGGCGAGGAGGTCGTCCTCGCCTCGGAGGCGGATGACGCCGAGGTCGCGCTCGACCGTCTGGCCAAGCTGGTCGGCGAGGGGCTCGAGGAGCTGCCGGAGACCGTCTGACTGGCTCCGGCTCCGCCGTCGGCGGATCGATTCGGCACGGCCGCGCAGCGCGGCCGCGGTGCCCCATTCCGGGCGACCGCGGCCGCGTTGTTTTATGTTTTCCGCCCGCGCTCCGCACACACCACCTGAATACGGGGACACGAAATCAGCGGCCACGGAAATCCACGGCCGCGACACATCGGCGATAATTCCAAGAAGTTGTATACGGGGCCGCTGTTAATTCCGCGCGCCCGCATTGTTTACGGAATGTTTCGAAGTCCTCACGCGGGGGGGACGGCGCAGCCGGTATTCCGACATCGAGCGCTCGGCGTGAGCCGCGGCGAGCGTCCGGGCGCGGTCGGCGTCGCCCCGCGCCACCGCGTCGACCAGCGCCCCGTGCTCGCTCCAGGACTCGACGGCCCTGAGCGAGAAGTCGGGGCGTCCGGGGCCGCCCGGGACGGGCGGCGCGGACCGGCGGGGCTCCACCGCGTACACCCAGGCGATCTTGCGCCGCAGCTGCACCAGCAGCCCGGCCAGGCTCGGGCTGCCGGACGCCTGGGCCAGCGTCTCGTGGAACCAGTCGCTCAGCGACCGCAGTTCGCCCAGCTGACCGCGCTGGGCCCGCTCCTGGCCCAGCCGGACCAGGCCGCGCAACACCTTCAGATGCGCCTCGGTGCGGCGCTGGGCGGCCCGGGCGGCGCCCAGCGGCTCCAGCAGCGCGCGGATGTCCAGCAGGTCGGCGGCCTCCCGGTCGGACGGCTGGGCCACGCATGCGCCCGCGTGCCGGCGGGTGGTCACGAAGCCCTCCGACTCCAGGGTGCGCAGGGCCTCGCGCACGGGCACACGCGAGACGCCGTACCGCCGGGCGAGGACTTCCTCGGTCAGCCGGCTGCCCGGCGCGAAGGTGCCGGAGACGATGTCGTCGCGGATCGCCGTACACACCGCGTGCGCCGAAATCCGGCGGCTGCCGTGGACCGCGGTCGTATCGCCGTTCACTTACGGTCCCGCATTGTCGAACCTCCGCCTTAATCTCCGCGAAACGCAGCCGATTGACGCGTGTTCAGCGACTCTATTCTAAGCGGCTGGAATTTCCGATGGGCGGGGGGATTTCATGGATATTTTTTGGCCAGGGCGAGCGGACGGACAGCGGGCGGACGGACAGACAGACAGACCGAAGGCCCCGGGTCCGTGGGACCGGGGCCTTCGGGCGGCGTGCGGTTGATCAGATGTTGACGCCGTGCGAGCGCAGATAGGCGACGGGGTCGATGTCCGAGCCGTAGTCCGGGCTCGTGCGGGCCTCGAAGTGCAGATGCGGCCCGGTGACGTTGCCCGTGGCGCCGGACAGGCCGATCTGCTGACCGGGGGTGACCGCCTGGCCGACGGAGACGCTGAGGGACGACAGATGCGCGTACTGGGTGTAGGTGCCGTCGTTCATCTTGATCACGATGTTGTTGCCGTACGCGCCGCCCCAGCCGGCCTCGACGACGGTGCCGGAGCCCACGGAGTGCACCGAGGTCCCGGACGCGGCGTGGAAGTCCACCCCGGTGTGGCTGCCGGAGGACCACAGGCCGCTGGAGGCCTGGTAGCTGGTGGAGAGGTACGAGCCGGAGACCGGCAGCACGAACATGTTCAGCCGCTTGCGCTCCGCCTCGCGCGCCGCGCGCTCCTTGGCCTCACGCTCCTGCTTGGCCTTCTTCGCGGCCGCCTCCGCCTTGCGCTTCGCCTCCGCGGCCAGCCGCGCGGCCTCCTTGCGGGCGTCGGCCTCGGCCTGCGCCTTGGCGGCGGCCTCCGCGGCGAAGGACTGCTGGGTCTCCGCCTGGGCGGCGACCTGGTCGGCGAGCTCGTCGCCCATGGCGACCGCCTGGCGCAGCCCGGTGTCCTCGGCGCCGCGCCCGTCGTCCGAGGCCGCGAGCGCCGGGGCGGCGAAGCCGGCGACCACGCCGGAGGCGGCCAGTGTGGCTATGCCCGCCAGGTTGGCGCCGGAGCGGGCGGTACGGGGGGCGCGTCCGGGGCGGCGGTGCTTCCCGGTGGTACGGGTGATCGCCATGAAGCGGCGCACTCCTTTCCTTCCCTCTCGCCTACCGGGTTAGCTGACGGGTTCGGAGCAGGAAGGTCTCCTACGGGCCCCTCGCCCCTCGCGGGGAAGGCGTCCGATTCACCCCTGGGAATCGCCCCTCCGGCGCCGCGGGCGGCAACGGGCGAGGCTGGTTCCCCGGTTCCCCTGGCTCGCGCCGTACGGGGATTCGGCGATGGTTGTCCGTGCCGCGGGCGCGGCGTGTCTCGGGCGGGCAACCGGACTGACGCTAAGCGGGACCGCTTTCGATCACCAAACGGTTCCGCTCTTTTGTTGGTTTCCCCACAGACACGCCCATCCAGATGGGCAACCTCTGCTATAAAGCGGGCGAAACGACCGGTGAAACGGCAACAAAAGGAAACCCCGGCGCCTGAAACGGCGCCAGGGTCCTTGTCCCGGCGGCCCGTTCGCCCAGCTCGCGAGGGCGGCCGGGCGCGTCGGCCTCACGTCAACCTGGGGTAAACCCCCGGGTCATCTCCAGGTCAGCCCTGGATGACGCTCACCTCGCCGATGCCGAGCTCCTTGACCGGCTCCTCGATCTTCGAGGCGTCGCCCACGAGCACCGTGACCAGCCTGTCGGGCGGGAAGGCGCTCACCACCGCGGCCGTCGCCTCCACCGTGCCGGTCTCCGCGAGGCGCGCGTACAGGTGCGCCTGGAAGTCGTCCGGCAGGTGCTGCTCGACCTGGTCGGCCAGCGTACCCGCGACCGCGGCCGCCGTCTCGTACTTCAGCGGGGCCACCCCGACGAGGTTCTGCACGGCGACATCGCGCTCGGCGTCCGTCAGGCCCTCCTCCTTGAGCGTGCCCAGCACCTTCCACAGGTCCTCCAGGGCGGGACCGGTGACCTCGGTGGCCACCGAGCCGCTGATGGCCAGCATCGCGGCGCCCGTGGCCCCTCCAGAGGCGTCCGGGGCCGCCGAGCGGAGCACCTGGCCGAAGGCGCGCACGCCGTAGGTGTAGCCCTTCTCCTCGCGCAGCACCCGGTCCAGCCGGGAGGTGAGGGTGCCGCCCAGGCAGTAGGTGCCCAGCACCTGGGCGGGCCAGATGCGGTCGTGGCGGTCGGCGCCGATCCGCCCGATGAGCAGCTGGGTCTGCACCGCGCCCGGCCGGTCGACGATGATCACCCGGCCGGTGTCATCGGCGGTGATCGGCGGCATGGAGCGGGGCTCGGCGGCGCCGCCCGTCCAGGCGCCGAGGGTGTCGGCCAGCGCCTTGTCGAGGTCGACGCCGGTCAGGTCGCCGACGACCACGGCGGTCGTGGTGGAGGGGCGGACATGCGTCTCGTAGAAGGCCCGCACGGCCGCGGCGTCGATGCCCTCGACGGTCTCCTGGGTGCCCTGGCGCGGGCGGGACATCCGGGACTCCGCCGGGAACAGCGTCTTGGACAGTGCCATCGAGGCGCGCCGGGCCGGATTGGCCAGCTCGTGCGGGATCTCGTCCAGGCGGTTGCGCACCAGCCGCTCGACCTCGCCCTCGGGGAAGGCGGGCGCGCGCAGCGCGTCGGCCAGCAGGCCGAGCGCCTTGGGCAGCCGGGAGACGGGGACCTCCAGGGACACGCGGAGGCCGGGGTGGTCGGCGTGTGCGTCCAGGGTGGCGCCGCAGCGCTCCAGCTCGGCGGCGAACTCCTCGGCGGTGTGCTTGTCGGTGCCCTCGGACAGCGCGCGGGCCATGATCGTGGCGATGCCGTCGAGCCCGGCCGGCTCGGCGTCCAGCGGGGCCGCGAGGTTGACCTCCACGGCCACGACCTGCTGGCCGGGGCGGTGGCAGCGCAGCACGGCCAGCCCGTTGGACAGCTCGGCGCGCTCGGGGGCCGGGAAGGCCCAGGGCTTGGCGGCGCCGCCCAGCGGCTGCGGGTGGAAGGTCATCGTGGTGGTGACGGCGTCGCTCACTGGGCCGACTCTCCTTCTGCGTCGTTGTCGTCGGCTGCCGCGTCGTTGTCCGTGTCCGTGACGGCGTCGGCCTCGGCCTGCTCGGCGCCCTGGAGCGGTTCGTACACCAGCACCGCGCGGTTGTCGGGGCGCAGCCTGGCCTGGGCCACGGCCCGCACCTCCTCGGCCGTCACCTGGAGCACGCGCTCCACGGCGGTCAGCGCCAGCTGCGGGTCGCCGAACAGCACCGCGAACCGGCACAGCTCGTCGGCGCGGCCGCCGACCGTGGCCAGCCGGTCCAGCCACTCGCGCTCCAGCTGGGCCTGGGCGCGCTCCATCTCCTCCGGGGTCGGCCCCTCCTCGGCGAACCGGGCCAGCTCCTCGTCGACCGCGGCCTCGATGTCGGGCACCTCCACGCCGCCCGAGGTCTTCACGTCCAGCCAGCCGAGTGAGGGGGCGCCGGACAGCCGCAGCAGGCCGAAGCCCGCGGCCACCGCCGTACGGTCGCGGCGCACCAGGCGGTTGTGCAGGCGGGAGGACTCCCCGCCGCCCAGGACGGTCAGCGCCAGGTCGGCTGCGTCGGCCTCGCGGGTGCCGTCGTGGGGCAGCCGGTAGGCGGCCATCAGGGCGCGGGCCGGGACCTCCTCCTCGACGACCTCGCGCAGCTGTCCGCCGATCACCTCCGGCAGGGTGCCGTCGCGGGGCGGGCGCTTGCCGTCGTGGGAGGGGATGGTGCCGAAGTACTTCTCGATCCAGGCAAGAGTCTGCTCGGGGTCGATGTCGCCCACGATCGCCAGCACCGCGTTGTTCGGCGCGTAGTACGTGCGGAAGAACTCGCGCGCGTCCTCCAGGGAGGCCGCGTCCAGGTCGGCCATCGAGCCGATCGGGGTGTGGTGGTACGGGTGGCCCTCGGGGTAGGCCATGCCGACCAGGCGCTCGAACGCGGTGCCGTACGGCACGTTGTCGTAGCGCTGGCGGCGCTCGTTCTTGACGACGTCGCGCTGGTTCTCCAGGCTCTCCTCGTCCAGCGCGGTCAGCAGCGAGCCCATGCGGTCCGCCTCGAGCCACAGCGCCAGCTCCACCTGGTGGGTCGGCATCGTCTCGAAGTAGTTGGTCCGCTCGAAGCTGGTCGTCCCGTTGAGCGAGCCGCCGGCGCCCTGCACCAGCTCGAAGTGGCCGTTCCCCTTCACCTGCGCCGAGCCCTGGAACATCAAGTGCTCGAAAAGGTGAGCCAGCCCGGTACGCCCCTTGACTTCGTGGCGCGAGCCGACGTCGTACCACAGGCAGACCGCCGCGACCGGGGTCAGGTGGTCTTCGGAGAGCACCACCCGCAGGCCGTTGGCCAGCCGGTGCTCGGTCGCTGTCAGGCCGCCGGAGCCGGCTTGTTCCGTGGCCGTGTGACCCATGGGCATGTACGTCCCTTCGATCGCGTGATGGAGCGCGTGCGAGCCGCGTGAAGTGCGGTCCTGTCACTGTATGCAAGCGCACGGACATCTGGCGAAGTTCCCGCCGGGCGAATCTCGCCGGCGGGCCGCCGGAACACCGCGCGAGCGGCTCCCGGCGCGCCCCCGGCGTGCCCCTGGGGCACCGCCCAGCGGTAGTCGGGGGAGCTCCCAAGACGGCTCCGCGGGGGCCCTGGGAACGGTCGGCGAGGGGGCGTTGACCATGGCCCGTTCCACACTTGTCTGCGGTCCGGTCCACAATGGTCGGCGTCAGATCCCGCCTCGGCAGTTGAAGGAGCCGCAAGCGCGATGGCCCGCCGCAGCACAAAGACCCCTCCGCCGGACGACTTCGAGGAGCGCATTCTCGACATCGACGTCGTCGACGAGATGCAGGGCTCCTTCCTTGAGTACGCGTACTCGGTCATCTACTCGCGCGCCCTTCCCGACGCCCGGGACGGGCTCAAGCCGGTGCACCGGCGCATCCTCTACCAGATGAACGAGATGGGCCTGCGGCCCGAGCGCGGCTTCGTGAAGTGCGCCCGGGTCGTCGGCGAGGTCATGGGCAAGCTGCACCCCCATGGCGACGCGTCGATCTACGACGCGCTGGTGCGTATGGCCCAGCCCTTCTCGATGCGCGTCCCGCTGGTCGACGGCCACGGGAACTTCGGCTCCCTGGGCAACGACGACCCGCCCGCCGCGATGCGCTACACCGAGTGCCGCATGGCCTCGGCGACCTCGCTGATGACGGAGTCGATCGACGAGGACACCGTCGATTTCACCCCCAACTACGACGGCAGCGAGCAGGAGCCGGTGGCGCTCCCCGCCGCCTATCCCAACCTGCTGGTCAACGGCGCCTCCGGGATCGCCGTCGGCATGGCGACGAACATGCCCCCGCACAACCTGGGCGAGGTGATCGCCGCCGCCCGCCATCTGATCAGGCACCCGGGCGCGGACCTGGACGCCCTGATGCGGTTCGTGCCCGGCCCCGACCTGCCGACCGGCGGCCGGGTCGTGGGCCTGGGCGGCGTCCGGGACGCGTACGAGAAGGGGCGCGGCACCTTCAAGATCCGCGCCACGGTCGCGGTGGAGGACGTGACGGCACGCCGCAAGGGCCTGGTCGTCACCGAACTGCCCTTCGCGGTCGGCCCCGAGAAGGTCATCTCGAAGATCAAGGACCTGGTCGGCGCCAAGAAGCTCCAGGGCATCGCGGACGTCAAGGACCTGACCGACCGCGAGCACGGACTGCGCCTGGTCATCGAGGTCAAGAACGGCTTCAACCCCGAGGCCGTGCTGGAGCAGCTCTACAAGCTGACGCCGATGGAGGAGTCCTTCGGCATCAACAATGTCGCGCTGGTGGACGGCCAGCCGCTCACGCTCGGGCTCAAGGAGCTGCTGGAGGTCTATCTCGACCACCGCTTCACCGTGGTGCGGCGGCGCAGCGAGTTCCGGCGCGGCAAGCGGCGGGACCGGCTGCACCTGGTCGAGGGGCTGCTGGTCGCCCTGCTCGACATCGACGAGGTCATCCGCATCATCCGCTCCAGCGACAACGCGGCGCAGGCCAAGGAGTCCCTGATCGCCCGCTTCGGGCTCTCCGAGGTCCAGACGCAGTACATCCTGGACACCCCGCTGCGCCGGCTGACCAGGTTCGACCGGATCGAGCTGGAGTCGGAGCGCGACCGCCTCAAGGCGGAGATCGAGGAGCTGACCCGGATCCTGGATTCGGACGCCGAGCTGCGCAAGCTGGTGTCGGCGGAACTGGCCCAGGTGGCCAAGAAGTTCGCCACGCCGCGCCGCACGGTGCTTCAGGAGTCGGCGAACGCCCCGGTGACCGCGGTGCCGCTGGAGGTCGCCGACGACCCGTGCCGGGTGCTGCTGTCCTCCACCGGCCTGCTGGCCCGCACGGCCAACGGTGAGCCGTTCCCGGGCGAGGGGCAGGCCAAGCGCGTCAAGCACGATGTGATCGTCTCGGCGGTCCCGGCCACGGCCCGCGGGGACCTGGGGGCGGTGACCTCGTCCGGGCGGCTGCTGCGGCTCGCCGTGGTCGATCTGCCGATACTCCCGGAGACGCCCGGGGCCCCGAACCTGGCGGGCGGGGCGCCCATCGCGGAGTTCCTGACCCTGGAGGACGGCGAGGAGCTCGTCTGCCTCACCACGCTCGACGAGTCCTCACCCGGGCTCGCGATCGGCACGGAGCAGGGCGTCGTCAAGCGCGTGGTCCCCGACTACCCCGCCAACAAGGACGAGTTGGAGGTCATCGGCCTCAAGGAGGGCGACCGGATCGTCGGCGCGGTGGAGCTGCGCACGGGCGAGGAGGACCTGGTCTTCATCACCGATGACGCACAGTTGCTGCGCTATCCGGCCGCCCAGGTGCGGCCGCAGGGCCGCCCCGCGGGGGGCATGGCCGGCATCAAGCTGGGCTCGGGCGCGAAGGTGATCTCGTTCACGGCCGTCGACCCGGCGTCCGACGCGGTGGTGTTCACGGTCGCCGGCGCGCACGGCACGCTCGACGACTCGGTGCAGCAGTCGGCCAAGCTCACGCCGTTCGACCAGTACCCGCGCAAGGGCCGGGCGACCGGCGGGGTGCGCTGCCAGCGGTTCCTGAAGGGCGAGGACTGCCTGGTCCTGGCCTGGGCGGGCGCGACACCGGCCCGCGCGGCCACGCCTACCGGAACCCCGGTGCCGCTGCCGGAGCCCGATCCGCGCCGCGACGGCTCGGGAGTGCCGCTTGCGAAGGCGGTGTCGGTGCTGGCCGGCCCGGTGTAGGGGCCGGTGCGGACGGGGCGGGCTCGTCGTAGCGCGCCGTCGTCGTGACCGTCATGGCCGCGTCGGCCGGGCCGTCGTCGTACGGCCCCGCCGCCGCGGCCGTTCAGGGGCGCCCCTGTCGCTCGAGCGACTCGGGGGCGCCTCGGCTGTCCGGGCGACGCCGCCCCGGCCTTCAGCGGGCGAGCAGGGCCCGCAGGGCCTTCACGATGTCCGCGGGGGCCTCCTCGGCCATGAAGTGGCCGCAGGTGACGGTGGTGTGCCGCAGATCCGGCGCCCACGCGCCCCACAGCGCGGCCGCGTCGTAGCCCAGAGCGGCACCCCAGTCCTGCTGGAGCACGGTGACCGGCATCCGCAGCCGGCTGCCGGCGGCGCGGTCGGCCCGGTCGTGGTCGGTGTCGATCCCGGCGGAGGCGCGGTAGTCGGCGACGATCGAGGGCACCGCCTCGCGGCAGGCGTCCAGGTACGCGGCGCGGACGTCGGCCGGGACGGCACGCGGGTCGCCCGCCCACAGGTCGAGGAAGTGGCCGAAGAAGGCCTCCGGGGCGGCCGAGATCAGCCGCTCGGGCAGCCCGGGCGGCTGGGCCATCAGGTAGAGGTGGAAGCCGACGGCCGCGGTGGTGCCGTGCAGCGCCTCCCACATGTCCAGGGTCGGCAGCACATCGAGGCAGGCCAGGTGGGTGATCGCCGCCGGGTGGTCGAGGCCGGCGCGGAAGGCGACCAGCGCGCCGCGGTCGTGCCCGGCCAGCGCGAACCGCTCGTGGCCCAGCTCTCGGGCCAGGGCGACGATGTCGGCGGCCATGGTGCGCTTGGCGTAGGCGGTGCCGTCGGGGTCGGCGGGCTTGTCGCTGGCGCCGTAGCCGCGCAGGTCGGGGCAGATGACGGTGTGGTCGGCCGCGAGGTCGGCGGCGACGTGCCGCCACATCAGGTGGGTCTGCGGAAAGCCGTGCAGCAGCACGATCGGAGGGCCCGAACCGCCGACGGCCGCGTGGAGGGACACTCCGTCGGCGACGGGGACTCGCTGATGGTCGAAGCCGGTGATGACAGGCGCCATGGTTCCGCCTCTTTCGTGGGGCTGGGAGTTTGGTGCGGCTGGGAGTTTCGTGGGGGCTGGGAGTTTCGTGGGGGCTGGGAGTGAGGATCCGCCGTTGTCGTCAGCGTGCCGGGCGCGGATGAGCGGCGGATGAGCGAGCTACCGTGGCCAGGGCGCTGCCCCGGGTCCGGAAAGGGTGGTCAGGCGTGCGGTTCCTGTTCGGCGTGCTGGGTCCGGTGGCGGCCTGGGACGGGGCCGGGGGCGCGATCGCCTTGAAGGGGCCACGGCATCGCGCGGTGCTGGCCCGGCTGATCGTCGCCCGCCGCCGTGTCGTCCCGGTCCGCCGCCTGGCCGAGGACCTGTGGACGGAGCCGCCCGCCGACGCGGTGGGCGCGATACGCACCTTCGTGGCCGCGCTGCGGCGCAGCCTGGAACCGGAGCGCCCGCCCCGCGCTCCGGCCCGGCTGCTGGTCACCGAGGGGCCGGGATACGCGCTGCGCGCCGACCCCGGCGCGGTGGACGCCTGGGGCTTCGAGCGGGCGGTGGCCGCCGCCGCGGCGCTGCCTCCCGAGGACGCGTTCGTACGGCTGGACGAGGCGCTGGAGTGGTGGCGCGGGCCCGCCTACGCGGAGTGCGCCGACGAGCCCTGGGCCCGCGCGGAGCGCTCCCGCCTGACGGAGCTGCGGCTGCACGCCGTCGAGCGGCGGGCCGAGGCCCGGGTCGCGCTGGGCCTGGCCGCCGAGGCGGCGGCCGACCTGGACGCGCACGTGGCCGAGCACCCCTGGCGCGAGGGCGCCTGGCGGCTGCTGGCCCTGGCGCTGTACCGCTCCGGCCGCCAGGGCGACGCGCTGGCGGTGCTGCGCCGCGCCCGCGCGCTCCTGGCCGAGCAGCTGGGGGTGGACCCCGGCCCGCGGCTGCGCGGCCTGGAGGCGGACATCCTCGGCCACGCCGCCCACCTCGACCCCGGCCCGGCCGGGGCGGCGGGGCGGGTGTGGGCGCGTACGGCCGCCGCCTACGACCGCACCGTGCCCTCCGGCGCCCGGGCCCGTCTGGAGTCGACGGTGGGGCTGCTGCGCAGCCTCGCGGTGACCGGCGGCAGCGGCCTCCAGACCGCCCGGCGACACCGCGTGGCGGCCATCACGGCGGCCGAGGAGCTGGCCGACGCGGAGCTGACGGCCCGCGTGATCGGCGCGTACGACGTCCCGGCAGTCTGGACGCGGGTCGACGACCCCGAGCAGGCCGCGCAGGTCGTCGCGGCGGCGGAGCGCGCCCTGGCCACCCTGTCGCCCGGCGGGCACGAGGCGGCCCGGGCCCGGCTGCTGGCCACGATCGCCCTGGAGTCGCGGGGGACCCGCGCCGCGCGCGGGCCCCAGGCCGCCCGGCAGGCGGAGGAGCTCGCCCGCCGCCTGGACGACCCCGCGCTGCTCGCGTTCGCCCTCAACGCCACGTTCATGCAGACCTTCCACCACGCCGGTCTGGCGCCGCGCCGGGACGCGATCGGCGCCGAGCTGATCGCCCTGTCCGCCCGGCACGGCCTGACCACCTTCGAGGTCCTCGGCCACCTCGTCCGGCTCCAGGCTCGCAGCGCGCTGGCGGACTTCGCCGGGGCCGACCGCCACGCGGCCGCCGCGGACCGCCTGGCCGAGCGCCATGAGCTGCCGCTGGTCGGCGTGTTCACGCGGTGGTACGCCGCGCTGCGGCTCGACGCGACGGGCGACGCGACGGAAGCAGCGGCGGAGGCCGCCTACCGGAGCGCCGCCGCGCGGCTGGACGGCGCCGGCATGCCCGGGCTGGAGCGCGGTCTGCTGCCGCTCGCGCTGCTGTGCCTGCGCACCCGGCGCACGCTGCCCGTCCGGTCCAGCCCGCACAACGACCCGCACACCGACCCGCACACCGACCGGCACACCGACTGGGGGCCCTACGCGCCCTGGGTCCGCCCCCTGGCGCTGCTGGCCCAGGACCGCCGCGACGAGGCCGCGGCGGCGCTGCGCGAGGCCCCGGACCCACCGCGCGACCTGCTGTTCGAGGCGCTGTGGTGCCTGACAGCCCGGGCGGCCGTCGCCGTCGGCGACCGGGAGACGATGGAGCGCGCCCACCGCGAGCTCACCCCCGCGGCGGCGGAGCTGGCCGGGGCGGGCAGCGGCCTGCTGACCCTCGGGCCGATCTCGGCGTATCTGAGCGATCTCGCCACGGCCCTGCGGCACCCGGGCCCCGGCCGGCGCTGAGGCCTCCGGGCGGCCCCGGCGCAGGCCCGCCCCGGCCCGCGGCCGCCCCCCTCGGAACCCGCCCGCACCCAGCACAAACGCGCCTCGCACCCCCAGAGGCGCGCCTTCGGAAGCCGACGGCCGCAAGAGAGGTTAGGCTTACCTTCGTGAGCACGTGCGCGACCGCCTCCCGTGATCTGTCCGAGCCGCTCGCCGGGACGGCGACCACCGCCACCACCTGGCTTCTGCTCGAACAGCCCGGCCCCTGGGGGGCCGAGGCCCTGACCGCCAGCCATCTGGCCCCGGCCGTCGGCCGCGCGCTGGAGCGCGCCGTCAAGGACACCGGAGTCCGGGTCGCGCTGATCCGGCGCCCCGGCCGGCACCCCGACTGCCACACCCACCCGCGGCAGCGGGTCTTCATCGCGCACACCCGCCCGGGCCGCTCCTGGATCCGTACCACCACGCTCACCGAGCCCGAGCGGCTGCTCGCCCTCGACTTCGGCGCGCTGGGCGCGGGCGACCCGGGCGGTCTGCGCCCCGTGGCCACGGGCCCCGGCCAGGCGTGGGAGCAGTACACCGGCGACCCCCTGGTGTTCGTGTGCACCAACGGGAAGCGCGACCGCTGCTGCGCCATCCTCGGCCGGCCGCTGGCCGCCGAGCTCATCGCCTCCGGCGCGCGCGGCACCTGGGAGATCACCCACATCGGCGGCCACCGCTTCTCCCCCACGCTCATGGTGCTGCCGCACGGCTACGCGTACGGCCGGGCCACCGCGCAGTCCGTCCAGGAGGTGCTGGACGCGCTGCGCGAGGGCACGGTCGTCACCGAGGGCTGCCGCGGCCGGTCCACCTGGGAGCGCCCCGGCCAGGCCGCCGAGCTGGCGATCCGCGAGCTGACCGGCGAGGCGGGGGCCGACGCGCTGACCGTGCTGCGGACCGAGGGCGCCGCCCCGGCCTGGACCGTGACCGTCGAGCACACCGACGGCCGGCTGTGGCGGGTCGGCGTCGTCCAGGTCGCCGCCGCGCCGCCGCGCCCGGAGAGCTGCGGGTCCGTCCTGGGCTCCCCGGCGCGGATGGACGTCGTCGGAGTGCGGGCGGTGCGCGCCTCGCGGCCGGTGCCGCCCGTCGCCGCCACGGCTGTGACGCAGCCATCAATTGAGGAACCCCCACGGCGAGCAACCACCTCCGCGAGAGTGGCGCCGGTTTAGACACAAAGGCGCCGGTTTAGGCACAAAGAGGGTGTCCTGGCGCAGTGCCGGGGCCCGCTCTTGGTTACCCTTCCGTGGCATGAGCGCCGCGATACCCCGGGGGCCGCGCGCCGAGGCCCCAAGGTGGCGCATCGGCTGGCCCCGACGTGTCTTCTCCCAGGTCCTGCTGATGCAGCTGACCATCGCCACGGGTGTCACGGTGCTCGCGACCGGCCTCTTCCTCGCCCGGCTCGGCTCCCAGCTGGACGACCAGGCCATGCGCCGTGCCCTCGCCATCGCCCAGACCACGGCCTCCGCCCCGAATCTCACCGACGCCATCGAGCACACCCGCCCCGCCCCCGACGGCCCGGTCCAGGTCCAGGCGGAGCGGATCCGCCGGGCCACCGGTGCCGAGTATGTCGTGATCATGGACAAGCGTGGCGTGCGCTGGTCCCACACCTCTTCCGAGGAGATCGGCCGGCATGTCTCCACCGACCCCAGCGACGCCCTCGCCGGCGAGGAGGTCATGGAGATCGACAACGGCACGCTCGGCCGCTCGGCCCGCGGCAAGGTCCCGCTGCGCGACGAGCACGGCCGGATCGTCGGCGCCGTGTCGGTCGGCATCTCGTACAACAGCGTGCGCGACCGGCTCATCGGGGCGGTGCCGGGGCTGCTCGCCTACGCGGGCGGCGCGCTCGCGGTGGGTGCGGTCGCGGCGTACGTGGTGGCCCGCAGGCTCCGGCGCCGCACCCACGACCTGGCCTTCTCCGATATCTCCGCGCTGCTCGCCGAGCGCGAGGCCATGCTGCACGGCATCCGCGAGGGGGTCGTCGCCCTCGACGCGCGCGGCCGCATCCGGCTGGTCAACGACGAGGCACAGCGGCTCCTGGACCTGCGCGCCGAGGACACCGGGCGGCCGCTGGACGAGTTGCTGCCGCCGGGCCGTACCACCGATGTCCTCGCCGGGCGGGTCACCGGATCCGATCTGCTGACCGTCAGCGGCGGCCGGGTGCTGGTCGCGAACCGGATGCCGACGGACGACGGCGGGGCCGTGGCCACCCTGCGCGACCGCACCGAGCTGGAGCGGCTGGGCCGTGAGCTGGACGGCACCCGGGGGCTGATCGACGCGCTGCGCGCCCAGGACCATGAGCACGCCAACCACCTGCACACCCTCCTCGGGCTGCTGGAGCTCGAGCTGTACGAGGAGGCGGTGGAGTTCGTCACCGAGACGGTCGGGGTGCACCGCGCCACCGCCGAGCAGGTCACCGAGCGGGTCCACGACCCGCTGCTGGCCGCATTGCTGGTCGGCAAGGCCACGGTCGCCGCGGAGCGCGGCGTCTCGCTGCGCATCGCCGAGGGGACGCTGCTGCCGGACCGGCTGGTGGACCCGCCGGGCCTGGTGACGATCGTCGGCAACCTCATCGACAACGCGCTGGACGCGGCGGCCGGGACGGCCGACCCGCTGGTCGAGGTGGAGCTGGCCGCCGACGACACGGCGGTGGTGCTGCGGGTCTCCGACAGCGGGCCCGGTATCCCGGCCGACCGGCGCGATGTGGTCTTCGCCGAGGGCTGGTCGACCAAGGAGCCGCCCGCGCACCGCAAGCGCGGCATCGGCCTGCCGATGGTGCGCCGGCTCGCCGAGCGGCAGGGCGGCAGCGTGCGGGTGACCGACCGGGACGGCGGGGGCGCGGAGTTCACGGTGGTGCTGCCCGAGGCGCTGGCCGAGGAGCCGAGCGGGGCACAGCTGAGCACGACAGGAGAGCCGCGATGACGGAGGTACGGAGGTGACGGCCGTGAACGGCAGGGGCGGCGTGGGTGGGCCGGGCGGCACGGGTGGCGCGAGCAGCGCCATCAATGTGTTGGTCGTGGACGACGACGTGCGCGTGGCCCGGGTCAACGCGGCGTATGTGGAGAAGGTGCCCGGCTTCCGCGTCGTGGGGCAGGCGCACACGGCCGGTGAGGCGCTGGCCTTCCTGGACCGCGCCGCGGTCGACCTGGTGCTGCTGGACCACTATCTGCCGGACGGGACGGGCCTCGCGCTGGTGCGGCGGCTTCGCGAGCGCGGCCACCACACCGACATCATCATGGTGACCGCCGCCCGCGACATCGCCACCGTCCAGGCCGCGATGCGCCATGGCGCGCTCCAGTACCTGGTCAAGCCCTTCACCTTCGCCGGGCTGCGCGCCAAGCTCCAGGGCTACGCGGCGCTGCGCCGCGCGCTGGAGGGCGGCGGCGAGGCCGGGCAGGACCAGGTCGACCGGATCTTCGGCGCCGTGGGCGGCGCCTCGGCGGGCCCGGCGGAGCTGCCCAAGGGCCACTCCGCGCTCACCGCCGACCTGGTGCGGGAGGTGCTGCGGGGCGCCGAGGGCCCGCTGTCGGCGCAGGAGGTCGCCGAGCGGTCCTCGCTCAGCCGCCAGACCGCCCAGCGCTATCTCAAGCTCCTGGAGCGCACGGGCCGGGTCCGGCTCAGTCTGAAGTACGGCGAGACGGGGCGCCCGGAGCACCGCTACGCATGGGTGTGACCCGGCGCGTCAGGCCGCTCCCGCCCCGGTGAGGGCCCTTACCTCCGTCTCGGCGTACTTGGCGGCGTGCCTGGAGTGGGCGCCCCGCGGTGAGGTGACCGTGCCGAACCAGCCGGCGAGGAAGCCGAGGGGGACGGAGACAAGGCCCGGATTCTCCAGCGGGAAGACATGGAAGTCCACGCCCGGGAAGATCGCCTCCGGGCCGCCGGACACCACCGGGGAGAGCACCACCAGCACCAGCGCCGGAAGCAGCCCGCCGTAGACGGCCCACACCGCGCCGCGCGTGGTGAACCGCCGCCAGAAGAGCGAGTACAGCAGCACCGGGAGGTTCGCCGAGGCGGCGACCGCGAACGCCAGCCCGACCAGGAAGGCCACATTGAGGTCCTGGGCCAGCAGCCCCAGCCCGATGGCGGCCGCCCCGATCCCGACGGCCGCGATCCGCGCGACCGCGACCTCGCTGCGCGGCGTACGGTGCGCGCGGCGGCCCAGCGAGGCGTACAGGTCATGGGCGACCGAGGCGGAGGAGGCCAGGGTGATCCCGGCGACCACGGCGAGGATGGTGGCGAACGCGACGGCGGCGACCGTGGCGAACAGCACCGTGCCGCCGGTCGACCCGGCGCCCCCGCCGAGATCCAGCGCGAGCAGCGGGACGGCGGTGTTCCCGGCCGGGTTGGAGCTCCGTACGGCGCCGCCGCCCAGCACGGCGGCGGCGCCGAAGCCGAGCACGATGGTCATCAGATAGAAACCGCCGATCAGCCCGATGGACCAGATGACCGAGCGGCGGGCGGCCCGGGCGGTGGGCACGGTGTAGAAGCGGGACAGGATGTGCGGCAGCCCGGCGGTGCCGAGGACGAGGGCGAGTCCGAGGCTGATGAAGTCCAGCCGCGCGGTCCATCCGCCGCCGTACTTCAGGCCCGGGGCGAGGAAGTCCCGGCCATGCCCGCTGTGCCGCGCCGCCGCGCTGAGCAGGGCGTCCACATCGCCGTGGAAGCGGACCAGGACCAGGGCGGTGAGCGTGGCCGCCCCGGCCATCAGCAGCACCGCCTTGACGATCTGGATCCAGGTCGTGGCGCGCATCCCGCCGAGCGCCACGAAGATCACCATCAGGGTGCCCACCCCGATGACCGTCCAGGCGCGGGCGCGCGGCCCGGTCTCACCGAGCAGCAGGGCGATCAGGCTGCCCGCCCCGACCATCTGGGCCACGAGGTAGAGCACGCACACGGTGACGGAGGAGACGCCCGCGGCGATCCGGACCGAGGGCTCGCCCATCCGGGCGGCCAGCACATCGGCGAGGGTGAACCGGCCGCAGTTGCGGACCAGTTCGGCGACCAGGAGCAGCACGATCAGCCAGGCCACGAGGAAGCCGACGCAGTACAGCACGCCGTCGTAGCCGTAGAGCGCGATGAGGCCGGAGATGCCGAGGAACGAGGCGGCCGACATGTAGTCGCCCGCGATGGCGAAGCCGTTCTCCATGGGCGAGAACAGCCGCCCGCCCGCGTAGAACTCCTCCGGAGAGCCTTGCCGACGACGCCCCGCCCAGGTGGTGATGGCGAGCGTGGCCGCGACGAACACGCCGAAGAGCAGCAGCGCCAGGCTCTGCTGATTGCCCGTCACCGGCCGCGCCCCCGCATCATCTCCTGCGTCACCCAGCGGAGCTCCAGCGCGACCTGGTCCCGGCGCAGCCGGGCGTGGCGGGCGTACGCCCAGGTCAGCAGGAAGGTGGTGGCGAACTGGGCCAGCCCGGCGACCATCGCGACATTGAGCGCGCCGACGACGGGGCGGGCCATCAGACCGGGCGCGGTGGTCGCCGCGACGACGTACCCCAGATACCACAGGAGGAAGGCGGCGGCCGCGGGGAAGACGAAGCGGCGATAGCGTCTGCGCACCTCCTGGAAGGCGGCGCTGCCGTGCACCTCGGTGTAGATGTCCGCCGCGGCGGGCGGGCGCGCGCGACGGGCTCCGCGGTCCTCCCTCTCCCCCTCGCCCGCACCCCAGCCGGAGGCGACCGTGTCGTACCAGGGGTCGCCCAGCCCGACCGCCCCGGCGTCGCGCGCGTTGTGCTGCATGTCCACCCGAACACTCCTTGCTCCACTGCCGCATTGGCCGCGTGCCAAGGATGGAGGGGGCGCGAGACCCCGGACCCCGCAATAACGGACGTTCACCCCATCAGGTGACTCAGGTGACGAACATCCTGGAACCGGGACCGGAGCCGGAGCTGAGATCGGGGCCGGAATCGGGGCCGGAACGGGTCAGGAGGCCGGGTCGAAGCCGGGTGGCCGGGCGATCCCGCTGCGGTAGGCGTAGCGCACGGCCTGGGCGCGGTCGCGGACCCGCGCCTTGGTGAAGAGGTTGTTGATGTGGGTCTTCACGGTCGCCGGGCCGATACGGAGCCGACGGGCGATCTCCGCGTTGGACAGCCCCTCGGCGACCAGGGCGAGCACCTCCGCCTCGCGGGGCGTCAGCCCGTCGGGCAGCGGGCCGGGGGCGCCCACGGCCGCCGCGGGCGCACCGCCCGGCGCCCCCGTGGCACCCTCCTGCACCAGCCGCTCCAGCAGCCTCCTCTGCACCTGCGGCGACAGCGCGGCCTGCCCGGACATCACGTCCTCGACGGCGCGGGCGATCTCCTCCGCGTCCGCGTCCTTGGTCACATAGCCGCGGGCGCCCGCCTTCAGGGCCGGGAAGAGCCACTCGTCGTCGGCGTAGGTCGTCACCACCACGACCTGGGTCGCGGGGTGCTCGGCGCGGATGCGCCGGGTCGCCTCGACGCCGTCGCAGCGCGGCATCCGCAGATCCATCAGCACCACGTCCGGGGAGACCTCGGCGACCAGCCGCAGCGCCTCCTCGCCGTCGCCCGCCGAGCCGACGACCTCGATGCCGGGCAGCAGCCCCAGCAGCAGCACGATGCCCTCGCGCACCATGATCTGGTCGTCGACGACCAGCACCCGCACCACGCGCGGGCCCGTGGCGCCGTGCCCTTCGCTCATGGCCCTGTCCCCCATGCCGTCCCCGCTCCTGCCGTTCCCGCTCCTGATGGCGACGCTCCTGATGGCGACGCGGCGTCACACCCGTACGCCGTCATACCAGTACGCCGGTGGACCGTCACGCCGGGACCCGCAGGCGTACGACGAAGCCTCCCTCGGCGGGTCCCGCCTCGAGCGTGCCGCCGAGGAGTTCGGCGCGCTCCCGCATCCCCCGCAGGCCGTATCCGGCCCCGGTCGCCGCCGGGCCGCCGGAGGGCGCCTGGCGCGCCCCGCCGTCGCGTATCTCCAGGAGCACCTCGTCCTCCTGGTAGGCGAACCGCACTTCCACCGGGGCGCCCGGCGCGTGCTTGCGGACGTTGGTCAGCGCCTCCTGCGCGACCCTCCGCACCGCGAGCCCCGTCTCGGCGGCCAGTTCGCGCGGCTCGCCCTCCGTCTCGAAACGCGCCCCCTCGGTCGCGGCGGACTCCCGCAGGAAGTCCTCGACCGGCGCCGTCTCGCCGCGCAGCGCGTGCAGCGCCTGGCGGGTCTCGGCCAGGCCGTGGCGCGCCATCCGGCGGGCCGCCACCACCCGCTCCAGCACCATCTCCTGGTCCCGCCCGCGCTCGATCAGCAGCCTGGCCGCCTCCAGATGCACCAACTGGGCGGACAGGCTGTGCGCCAGCACATCGTGGATCTCCCGGGCGATCCGGGCCCGCTCGGCGAGCGCCGCGCTCTGCGCCTCGGCGCTGCGCGCCGCCCGCTCCTGCTCCAGCAGCAAGTAGGCGGTGCCGCGCGCCTCCTCGTCCACCCGCAGCGAATAGCCGATGAGCACGAGGCCGGCGCCGATGGCCGGGCCGGTCAGCGGGCCGTGGTCGACGGTGAGCACGAAGGAACCGGCGGCCACGGTCGAGGCAGGCAGCGCGGCCATCAGCGGCAGCCGCTCCATCGCATGGATCGCGCCGACGATCCACGCCACGACCGCCGGGGTATCGGCGCCCACGGCCCACAGCGCCGCGCCCGCGGCGAGCAGCAGGGCGAGCAGGCCGAGGGCGGGGCCCAGCCGGCGGTCGACGGTGACGCGGCGGAACGCGTGCACCGTGGCCCCGCAGCCGGCGACGGCCGCGAGCAGGGCGATCCGCTGCCACACCTCGAAGGAGCCGTCACGGGCCACGTTCCAGATCAGCAGGCCCGACCCGACGATCGACATCCCGCAATTGATCACCAGCCGGACCTTGGGCAGGCCCTGGCCCGTGAGCGCCTGCCGCGAGGGCCACTGCGTCCATCCGCTCATCGGCCCTCCCCGGCTCCGGACGCTCACGACGCTACGCAATGCCCTCCGCCGAGCGAATCGGCCTCCGGTCGGGCGCGGGTGGAGAACGCCCCTCCACCCTGGGGTGGAGAGGCGCCTCGCGTTTCCGCGCCCGTCAGGGTCCTCCGTCAGGCGTCGATACGCGAACGGTCCAGGGTCGCCGCCGAGTTGGTGATGAACTCCTTGCGCGGCGCGACCTCATTGCCCATGAGCAGGTCGAAAACCTGCTCGGCCGCCTCCAGGTCGCTGATGTTGATCCGCCGCAGGGTGCGGTGGCGCGGATCCATCGTGGTCTCCGCGAGCTGGTCGGCGTCCATCTCGCCCAGACCCTTGTAGCGCTGGATGCCGTCCTTGTAGCGCACGCCCCGGCGCTGGAAGTCCAGCAGCGTCTCCTGGAGCTCCTTGTCCGAGTAGGTGTAGACGTACTTCTCCTGCCCCCGCTTGGGGTTGACCAGCTCGAGCCGGTGCAGGGGCGGCACGGCCGAGAAGACCCGCCCCTCCTCGACCATCGGCCGCATATAGCGCTGGAAGAGGGTGAGCAGCAGGATGCGGATGTGGGCGCCGTCGACATCGGCGTCGGCGAGGAAGATCACCTTGCCGTAGCGCGCCTGGTCGATGTCGAAGGTACGGCCCGAGCCCGCCCCTATGACCTGGATGATCGAGCCGCACTCGGCGTTCTTCAGCATGTCGGAGACCGACGCCTTCTGAACGTTGAGAATCTTGCCCCGGATCGGCAGCAGCGCCTGGAACTCGGAGTTCCGGGCGAGCTTGGCCGTGCCGAGCGCCGAGTCGCCCTCGACGATGAACAGCTCGCTGCGGTCCACGTCGTCGCTGCGGCAGTCGGCCAGCTTCGCGGGCAGCGAGGAGGACTCCAGCGCAGTCTTGCGGCGCTGTGCCTCCTTGTGCTGGCGGGCCGCGATACGGGTGCGGGCGGCCGCCACGATCTTGTCCAGCACGGCGCGGGCCTGCTGCTTGGCGTCCCGCTTGGTGGAGGTGAGGAACGCCTTGAGCTCCTTGGCCACCACATTCGCCACGATCCGGGAGGCCGCGGAGGTGCCCAGCACCTCCTTGGTCTGCCCCTCGAACTGCGGCTCCGCCAGCCGCACGGTCACGACCGCGGTGAGGCCCTCCATCGCGTCGTCCTTGACGACGTCGTCCTCGGCGACGCGCAGCAGCTTGGCGCCGCGCAGCGCCTCGTTCACCGTCTTGGTCACCGAGCGCTCGAAGCCGGCGACGTGGGTGCCGCCCTTCGGGGTGGCGATGATGTTGACGAAGGACTTCATGGTGCTGTCGTAGCCGGTGCCCCAGCGCAGCGCGATATCGACACCGAGCTCGCGCGTGACCTCGGTGGGTGTCATATGGCCGCGCTCGTCCAGGACCGGCACGGTCTCCTTGAAGGTGCCCTGCCCGGACAGCCGCAGCACGTCGCAGACGGCCTTGTCCTGCGCCAGGTACTCGCAGAACTCGCTGATGCCGCCGTCGAACCGGAAGATCTCCTCCGAGTGGCCTGCGCCGTCCCCGCCCTCGGGGGTCCGCTCGTCCCGGACGATCAGCGTCAGGCCCGGCACCAGGAAGGCCGTCTGGCGGGCGCGCGCGTACAGCGTCTCCAGGGAGAGCTTGGCGTCCTTGAGGAAGATCTGCCGGTCCGCCCAGTAGCGGATGCGCGTGCCGGTGCGGCTCTTGGGAACCCGCTTGCCCTTGAGGAGGCCGCTCGACGGGTCGAAGGGCGCCTCGGGGCCGCCTTCGGTGAAGATGCCCGGGACACCTCGCCGGAAGCTGATGGAGTGCGTCTTGCCGTCCCGGTCCACCTCCACGTCGAGCCGGGAGGACAGCGCGTTCACCACGGAGGCGCCGACGCCGTGCAGACCGCCGGAGGCCGCGTACGAGCCGCCCCCGAACTTGCCGCCGGCGTGCAGCTTGGTCATCACGACCTCGACGCCCGACAGACCGGTCTTGGGCTCGACGTCGACCGGGATACCGCGGCCGTTGTCCCGCACCTCCACGGAGCTGTCGTCGTGCAGGATCACCTCGATGCGGTCGCAGTAACCCCCGAGCGCCTCGTCGACGGAGTTGTCGATGATCTCCCAGAGGCAGTGCATGAGGCCACGGCTGTCCGTGGAGCCGATGTACATGCCGGGGCGCTTGCGTACCGCTTCGAGCCCCTCCAGGACGAGCAGGTGCCGCGCGGTGTAGTTGGAGCCGCCCCGGTCTGCTCCGGTCAGCAGCGCAGTGGACGGCACGGACGTGTCGGCGGTCACGCGGTTCGCTCCTCGCTGAATTTCTTTGTTGGCCCGGCTGGGGGCCGCTTGGTGGCAGGGTCGCCCGTCAGAGCGTACCGAGGCCTGATAGAGCCGTTGTGCCACCACCCATGAGAACGTCCATGCTAGTCCAGACTCCTTGACTTTCGCTCGTACGTTCGATCGCTCGTTGGAGTGACGCACACATCACGTTCCCTTTCAGGCATGAACCATTTAGGCTCCGGGCACGTCCTCAGCAACAACCGGCAACCCAGCCGGGAGGACAAATCCGACAAGCGACGTGAAACCGTAAACCAACGCAATACGGCTCATTCGCCGCCAACCGTCACCATCTGGTCTACTCAGAAGCAATTTTTGAGAAAAAGCCACGAGCGGGAACGTTTTCGGCTTGGTTGGATGTTGACCCTGGTACGACAGCTCGTCGAGCTAGAGAAGAGGCGACGTGACTACTGTTCTGACCCCCGCGAGCCCCCTGACGGCCGCTGACCGCTGCGACCGCTGCGGCGCCCAGGCGTACCTGCGTGTCGTCCTGGTAAGTGGCGGTGAACTGCTCTTCTGCGCCCACCACGGACGTAAGTTCGAGCCGGAACTCAAGAAGATCGCCGCGGAGATACAGGACGAGACCGAGCGGCTGACGACCGTCCCGGCGTCCGCGTCCAACGACGAACGCTGACACCTCGCATCCGACGACGACGAGCGACACCGGCCCAGGGCCGGGACCTCGGGCGGCCGTCCCCGCATGGGGCCGGCCGCCCGCCCGCATGCCCTCCCTTGCTCTCCCCCGCCATCCCGGCATCCCGTCATCCGGCGGCGGTCACCTGCGACAGCACCGCTGAGATCCGCGTGTAGACGCCGGGCCTGCCCGGCTCCGCGCAGCCGCTCCCCCAGGACACCAGGCCGACCAGCTTTCCGCGGGCGATCAGCGGCCCGCCGCTGTCCCCCTGGCAGGCGTCCCGGCCACCGTCCGGCAGCCCCGCGCACATCATGGATTCGGAGATGTACTCCCCCTCCGCACCACCCGGATAGGCCTCCTCACACGTCGCGTCCGGCATCACCCGCAGCCGGGTGGCCCGCAGCGTCGAGGCATAGCTGCCGTTGCCCCGGGTGTCGCCCCAGCCGTACACCGCCGCTCGCGCGCCCGGCTGGTACGCCGGATCCCCCACGGCCGCCATGGCGACGCCGTAGATCCGGGGCAGCGGCTGGGAGAGGGTCAGCACCGCGACGTCCCCGGCCCGGCCCCCCTGGTCGTAGGCCGGATTGACCCAGACCCAGCGGGGCGCCATCTCCACCCCTCCGCTGCCGCGCAGATCGTCGCGGCCGATGATCACGCGGAGGTCCCCGACCTCCCACCAGTTCACGCCGAGCACACCACGGCTCATGCAGTGCGCGGCCGTGAGCACCGTGGTGGGGCCCACCACCACACCGCCGCAGAACTGGCCCGAGCGCGCATCGCCGAACCGCTCACGGCTCGCCAGAGCCACCGCCCAGGGCGCCAGGGCGGTGTGCGCGGGGTGGCCCCCGACCACCGTGCGGTCTGCCGTCGCCGGGGGAGGCAGGATCACCAGCATGGCCAGTGCGGTGACCAGCGGTGCCGCGAGAGGGGCGAACAGGGCGGACAGCGACCTACGCATTCAGCCTCCTGACCGTACGGAGCGCGTCGCACACCCAGCGTCACCCGGCCTCGGCCATCCCGCATCCCGAGAGGGGCCGAACGGGTCGGGGGGGGGGAAGCGCGGACAGCGCGAAGGCCGGGCCCTGGAAAAGGGCCCGGCCTTCGCGCTGTGCCGTGGAGCTGCTCTGTCGATCAGCCCAGCTCCGTCATCAGTCCAGGTAGTCGCGCAGGACCTGGGACCGGGACGGGTGGCGCAGCTTCGACATCGTCTTCGACTCGATCTGCCGGATGCGCTCACGCGTCACCCCGTAGACCTTGCCGATCTCGTCGAGCGTCTTCGGCTGGCCGTCGGTCAGGCCGAAGCGCATGGAGACCACGCCCGCCTCGCGCTCGCTGAGCGTGTCGAGGACGGAGTGCAGCTGCTCCTGGAGCAGCGTGAAGCTCACCGCGTCGGCCGGAACGACCGCCTCGGAGTCCTCGATCAGATCGCCGAACTCGCTGTCGCCGTCCTCACCGAGCGGGGTGTGGAGGGAGATCGGCTCGCGGCCGTACTTCTGGACCTCGATGACCTTCTCGGGGGTCATGTCGAGCTCCTTGGCCAGCTCCTCCGGGGTGGGCTCGCGGCCCAGGTCCTGGAGCATCTGGCGCTGCACACGCGCGAGCTTGTTGATGACCTCGACCATGTGCACCGGGATACGGATGGTGCGGGCCTGGTCGGCCATCGCGCGGGTGATCGCCTGACGGATCCACCAGGTGGCGTACGTGGAGAACTTGTAGCCCTTGGTGTAGTCGAACTTCTCGACGGCGCGGATCAGACCCAGGTTGCCCTCCTGGATGAGGTCCAGGAAGAGCATGCCGCGGCCGGTGTAGCGCTTGGCCAGGGAGACCACCAGACGGAGGTTGGCCTCCAGGAGGTGGTTCTTGGCCCGGCGGCCGTCCTCGGCGATGATCTCCAGCTCGCGCTTGAGCTTGGGGGCGAGCTTGTCGGAGTTGGCGAGCTTGTCCTCGGCGAACAGGCCGGCCTCGATGCGCTTGGCGAGCTCGACCTCCTGCTCGGCGTTGAGCAGCGGGACCTTGCCGATCTGCTTCAGGTAGTCCTTGACCGGGTCGGCGGTCGCGCCCGCCGCGGCAACCTGCTGCGCCGGGGCGTCGTCCTCGTCCTCGTCCGAGAGCACGAAACCCTGGTTCTCGGGCTCGCCCTCGGCACCCTCGGCCCCGGGCTTGCCACCGGGAGCTTCCTCGATGACGTCCTCGCCCTCGAGGATCTCGTCCGAGTCCTTCTTGGCGGTGGTCTTCTTCGCCGCCGTCTTCTTGGCGGCGGTCTTCTTGGCCACCGCCTTCTTGGCCGTGGTCTTCTTGGCCGCGGCCTTCTTCGCGGGCGCCGCCGCGGCCTCTCCGGCCGCGCCGTCTGCCGCCTCGGCCGCCGGGGCGGTCGGAGCGGCGGCAGGGGTCTTCTTCGCGGGGACCGTCCTGGCCGTGACGGTCTTGGTGGCGGTGCGCTTTGCCGGACTCTTCGCTGCGACGCTCTTACGGGTGCGCTTGGGCGCCTCTGCGGCACTGACCATCAGCGTCACACCCTCCTCGTCGAGGACCTGGTTGAGGCTGCGCAGAACGTTCTTCCACTGGGTTGGCGGAATCTGGTCAGCCTCGAAGGCCCGACGCACGTCATCGCCGGCGATCTGCCCCTCAGCCTTTCCCCGCTCGATGAGCGCCATGACAGACTCGGACTCGGCGATCTCCGGCGGGAGCGTACGGGATGTGCTGGCCGACACGAACAACCTCTCGGAACGATGGAAACGGCTTCCGGCCCCGTCCGCTGGGGACTGGAGCCGACGACCGCCGGCAGGATGAACCGACGGCGCGGGCGGAGTGCGGGTGAACTGGAACGTCGCGAGCGACGTCCGTATTCCCTCCGCGGCTGCCACCTCTTTAATCATCGCGCTGCCCCAAAGAGCGTTACGCCCATTCCTCGTGTCCCGAGTCACACCCCATAACGGCCGTAATGCCTACTCGGCGGACAGATCGGCACTGGTTGATCATGATCAGCGCCCGGACCGGCACCTCCGCGCCGAGGGCGTTGCGCCGCCGAACCCGCCTGGCGGGTTCCGGCGACGCCGCTCTCGTACGCCGCACGCCGCGGTCGCCGTACGCCGCGGTCCGGGGTCCGGAGTCCGCGGTCCGGGGTCTGCGGCCCGGGGTCCGGAGTCCGCGGTCCGGAGTCCGCGGTCCGGAGTCCGCGGGTCAGTGCTCGCGCGGCGCGGGCACCCCCACCTCGGCGTGGTCGCGATCGGGGTGAACGGTCAGCAGCTGGCGCATAGCGGCCTCCGCCGCCACGGCGTCACCGGCGCCGATGGCCTCGACGATCCGGCGGTGGTGGCCCACCCCGGCCTCGCTCAGCCGGTCGCAGCCGGTGATCGGGGCGCCCGAGACGTGCAGGGCGGCGGCGACGATGCCGGCCAGGTGCTCCAGCATCCGGTTGCCCGCGACCTGGAGCAGCAGGGCGTGGAACTCGGCGTCGGCCCGCGAGAAGGTCAGGGCGTCGCCCTGACCCAGCGCATGGCCCATGATCTCCGCCATGTCGGCGAGCCGCTGCTGCACGTCCTCGCGGCCGGAGCCGGCCGCGAGGCGGGCGGCGAGCGGCTCGATGGTCCAGCGCAGCTCGCACAGCTCGCGGCGCTGGTCGTCGCGCTGTGGGCCGAAGGCCCGCCACTCGATGATGTCCGGGTCCAGGAGGTTCCAGTCGCTGACGGGGCGGACCCGGGTGCCCACGTTGGGCCGGGCGCTGACCAGGCCCTTGGCCTCCAGGACACGCAGCGATTCCCGCACCACCGTGCGGGAGACCTCGAAGCGCTGGCCGATCTCCTCGGGGACGAGCGGGCGGTCGGCCCCCAGATCGCCGGAGACGATCATCTGGCCCAGCTGCTGGACGAGTTGGCCGTGCAGCCCGCGGCCCCGGTTGCCGGCCGTGCGCCGGCCCACTCGGCCGATCTCGGCGTCGGCGCCGTCCCATGAGGGGGCGCCGCCGCGGTCACCGCCGGGGGCGTCGGCGTAGGGGTAGCGGTCCAGCTCGCCCGGGCCGGCGAGGCCGGAATCGGCGGGGCGAGCCGCGGTCATCGTGGTGTGCGCAAGGGTACTCACGCATCCTTTGTCGGCGACGCTCCGGAAGCCCTTGAGGTCTTTGGTGAAAAGCACACGAAAGGGTGATCGCCCATTACCTCACAATTGACGCCGAATCGGACAGAAAACAGCACCCTTCGCGGAGTTGCGACCACTTCATGCGATGGGCCTGCGGAAGTGCTCCCGGCCTGGTCCACCGCCGCAGCGGGCCGCACCGGCGCCGAGCCGGTGCGGGATGGGAGGTGAGCCCGCGCCAGGTCGGCACTGGGCCGGACGGAGTCCATCGGCGCGCCGGGCGGCACTCCTCCGGAACGCCGGGGGCGTATTACTGACGCGCCCGGCCGCGCAGGCCGGTGAGGGCATACGCGCACAGCAGGACGGCCAGCGACAGCACCAGGGCCTGCCCCACGGGCTGGGACGCCAGCCTCAGGGCGAGCGCCAGGATCCGGTCCACCATGGAGTGCGGACGGTCCAGCGCCTCCGCGCGCAGCCGGTGCGGCAGCCCGACGAGCGAGCGCACCGACGGCTCGGCCATCAGCCGCTGGACGACCGGCACCGCCAGGATGGGCACCGCCAGCAGCGTCGCCAGGCCGAGCGCGGTGGACCGGAAGACGGCCGCCGCCATCAGCCCGGCCCAGCCGGAGCCGATCGCCAGGGCGCACACGCTCGCCGTCAGCAGCGGCCAGTCGCCCGGGAGCGGCACCGCGTCACCACCGACGAGCATCAGGAGCGCCGCCCCGTCCAGGGCCAGGACGGCGAAGGAGAGCAGCACCGCGCCGACGGCACACACGAGCAATTTGGCGACCAGCAGGCTGAGTCGGCGCGGCACCGTGTCCCGCGCCGGGGCCAGCGCCGGATATCGGAACTCCTCCCCGAAGGCCAGCGCGCCCAGCAGCCCGGACGCGACCGCCACGGGCGGCAGGGGAACGTCAGCGGGCCAGGCGGTGATCCGGTGCAGTTCCCCAGCCCCGCCCGCCCGGGCGAGCAGCACGGAACCGACGAGCGAGGCCACGAGGGCCGTGACGGCGATCAGCCAGCCGGTCCGTACGCCGGTGGCGCGGCGCAGCTCGTAGCGCAGCGGCCACGCCGGGCCGGGCAGCGGCAGCCTCGGGAGCACCCGGGGCGGGGTGACCCGGGGATCGCGGGCGGCGGTGTCCCCGCGCGCGGTCTCCGGACCCATGTCGGCGGTCTCCTCGACCAGGCGGTGCACGACGATGCCATGGCGGTACGCGGCCTCGCCGACGGCGGCGCAGGGCAGCCCGTAGACGGAGATGCGGGTCTCGTCCTCCTTCACCACCGAGAGCCGGCCGTCGATCGGGCGCTCCGCGGCCTCCGCGGATCCGGCGCCGCCCTCCTCCGCGCCCTCCGCACCCTCCGTTCCGTCAGCGGCGGCCGCACCGGCCTCCGCGGCCTCCGCGGCCTCCGCGGCCTCCGCGGCCTCTGCGGCCTCTGCCTTGGCCTCTGCCTCGTTTTCCGCCTCGGTTCCCGCCTCGGTTCCCGCCTCGGCCTCCGTCGCACCCCCTGCCTCTGCCTCTGCCTGCGTCTTGGCCTCTGGTTCGGCCTCCGCCCCGTCCACGCTCGCCTCAACCTCGGGCTCGGCCTCGGGCGGAGACGGCGGCCCGGCGGCCGGCTCGGCGGCGCGCGCCTCCTCCTCCAGCACGGCGGCCAGCCGCCCGGCCAGCGGCGAGAGCACGGCAACGCGAGGGCGCAGCCGGGTGCGCGCGAACTCCTCAACCGGCTGATCCGCGACCAGTCGGCCGCCCTCCAGGGTGAGGACCTGGTCGGCGAGGCGGGTGATGCTCTCCGAGTTCCGGTCGGTGACGAGGACGGCACCGCCCTGCCCGGCGAACTGTCGCAGCAGCCCGTGCATCCAAACGGCTTCCCGGGCGGACAGACCGCGCGTCGGGGCGTCGAGGACGAGCGTATGCGGGTCTCCGAGGAGCGCTGTGGCGAGGCCGAGCCGGCGCTCCATACCGGCCGCCAGATTGCCGATGCGCTCATCGGCCAGCTCGGTGAGACCGACCACGTCCAGCACCACGTCCGCTCGGGTGGCGGGCACCCCGACGGCGGCTCCGAGCATCTTGAGGTGGGCCCGTGCCGTGCGACCGGGGTGGCCGGGGACATCGTCCAGAAGGACGCCGATCTCCCTGGCCGGGCGCCGGATGCGATGGAGCGGGCGGCCCCGGAAGAAGGCCGCGCCATGGCCTCGGTCGAGCTGTAGCAGCAGCCTCAGCGCGCTGGTCTTGCCCGCGCCGGGGGCGCCGGCCAGGGCGGTCACACGGCCCGGTGGCGCCTCGAAGGTGAGATCGTCGATGACAGGCCGGTGGTTGCGGCGGGGGGTGCTGGTCAGTCCGGTGGCCTGGATCATGGCTTCTCCCGCGGGGCGTGGAACCGCTCGTGGCACGTGGGGACTGGTGACGTACCGGAGCACGGTAACCCGCTATGTCCTATTTCTTCAGTACCTACACTCCCTGTCGAGTCGTCGTGTCATAGGTCGTCACACCTCGGGGCGAAGCATGGGCGGGTTGAGCACCGTCGCACCCCCGGCCCGGAACAGCTGTGCGGGACGGCCGCCCTGACGGGTCGTGGTGCCACCCGTGGGCACCAGGAATCCGGGCGTTCCGGTGACCTTGCGGTGGAAGTTGCGCGGGTCCAGGGCCACCCCCCACACCGCCTCGTACACCCGGCGCAGCTCGCCGACCGTGAACTCCTGGGGGCAGAAGGCGGTGGCCAGCGAGGAGTACTCGATCTTGGAGCGGGCCCGCTCCACTCCGTCCGCGAGGATGCGGGCGTGGTCGAAGGCGAGCGGGGCGGCCAGGTCGGCGTCGCGGCCGAAGGACCCGTCCTGGTCGAGCAGGGACTCGACCGGTGCCCAGCGCACGCTGTGCGCGTCGCCCCCGGCCCGGGGCGCGGGGAGGTCCGGGGCGAGGGCGAGGTGCGCGACGCTCACCACCCGCATCCTGGGGTCGCGCTTCGGGTCGCCATAGGTGGCGAGTTGTTCGAGGTGGGCCGCGTTGGGAGGAGCCGGAACCGCGGGATCGTGGGCGAGCAGCCCGGTTTCCTCCACCAACTCCCTGGCGGCCGCCGCCGCGAGGTCCTCGTCGGGCCGCACGAACCCGCCTGGCAGAGCCCAGCGCCCCTGGAAGGGCGGTTCGCCACGGCGGACGGCCAGCGCGCACAGCGCATGCCCCCGGACGGTCAGCACGACCAGATCGACGGAGACGGCGAAGGGCGGGAAGGCCGATGGGTCGTAGGGCATGTGGCGATCATAGTCGTCTTCCTGACGATAATCAGTGCCTTCTGCATGATCGTCGATGTTGATGGAACCGCTCCCGCCGCCGCGGCCCCACCCCGGGCCCGGCGTGGCTCAGTGACGGCTGCGGGCACCTCGATGCCCGGGCCTGCGCCGCATCCGGGTCCGGCCGGGCGGCCGCCGCCTGGCCCCCTGCGCACCCGAGCTCTTGGCCCGGCCGCCGCGCTGCCGGTCGGACCCGCCGGAGCCACCGGATCCCCCTGACGCGGCGGCGGCAGCGGCGCCGAGGCGCTCCAACTCCCCGCGCACCGCGGTCTGGAGGGCCCGGTCGGCGCGCTCCTGGCGCAGGCTGCGGCGCAGCAGCTCCGGGTCGAGCCCCTCGTTGCAGGCCTGGTGCAGCAGCCTGGCGAAGAGGTACTCGGGATCGGCGCACAGCGCACGGCCGAGCGCGACGCGTGCCGCGGGCTCGTCCCCGACCGACCAGGCGACCCAGCCCGCGAGGGTGAGCGGCGCCGCGGCGTGCTCGGCGTACGAGCCGACACAGCGGCGCGCGAGGGCGCGCCACAGCCGCAGCGCCGCCTCCGCGTCGGGCCCCTCCATCCACTGCGCGGCCCGGTCGCGCGCCAGCCGGTCCTGGAGCCCGATGATGACCGCGGCCGCCTCCTCGTCGCCGATCATCCCGTCGTCACGGACATCGGTCGCGACCGGGTCGGCGATCGGCGGCGCGGAGCGGAAGCGGGCCAGCATGCCGCCGAGGAGGACGAGGGTCTCCTCGCGCACTGTCGCGCAGTCCGCACCGCCCAGGATCCTGGGCACGAGCTCGCCACCCGCCGCGTCCAGCGCCCGCTCCTGCTCCTCGGCCCGGGGCGGGGCGAGCGGCGCGAGCCTGGCCTCCATCTCGCGCAGTGAACCCCGCACATGGATGCCCGCGTAGGTCGCGGCCGCCGCCATCACGGAGGTGCCGGGCAGGGTGAGCGGGACGCCTTCCGGCGGGCAGCAGCGCCGGTCCGGGCACACATACGACCAGAACCGGCCGTCGGAGATGCACAGCGCCTCGAAGACGGGCACCTCCAACCTGCCGCAGGCGGTACGCAGCCGCTGGGCAAGCGGCCGCAGGCGCTCCATCACATCCTGCCCCGACTCCCCCTCGGCCGGCTCCTGGCACAGGAACAGCACCGTGCCGTCGGGCCGGCCCGCCCGCCGCTCACTGCCCGCCACGAGGCACTGGGCGAGCTGGTCACAGACCTCCGGCCACTCCTCGCTCGCCCGGGGAATGCCGAGCCTGAGCCTGCCTCCGAAGCGGCCGCGGGGCCCGTGCAGCGCGATCATCACGATGCTGTCGTCCGGGTGGAACCCGAGGACGTAGGGCAGGGCGTCGGCCAACTCGGCCGGGCTGCGGAGCGTGATCTGGTCATTGCCGGACAGGCCGGCTTGGTCGTGTCGCGTCATGACCCGACGGTCTCCCAGCCCGGCCCGGACCGCCAGGCCTGTGGATAACGTTATCCACAGGCCGGGGGCCTGGTTCGCGCGATGTCGGTGGGATCGGGTTGCATGGGGGCATGAGCGACGAAGACCTGCGCACCGCGGCCGACCGCGTCCTGGCCCGCCTCGTCGGGGACCCCACCGGCTCCGCCCGCCTGCGGGAGGACCAGTGGCGGGCGATCGAGGCGCTGGTCGCCGACCGCCGCCGGGCGCTGGTCGTGCAGCGCACGGGATGGGGCAAGTCGGCCGTCTATTTCGTCGCCACCGCTCTGCTCCGCGAGCGCGGCAGTGGCCCGACGGTGATCGTCTCCCCGTTGCTCGCGCTGATGCGCAACCAGGTCGAGGCCGCCGCTCGGGCCGGTATCCGCGCGCGCACGATCAATTCCGCCAATACCGAGGAGTGGGACACCGTCCAGGCCGAGGTGGCCGCCGGCGAGGTGGATGTGCTGCTGGTCAGCCCCGAGCGGCTGAACAACCCCGACTTCCGCGACCAGGTCCTGCCCAAGCTCGCCGCGGCCACCGGCCTGCTGGTCGTCGACGAGGCACACTGCATCTCCGACTGGGGCCACGACTTCCGCCCCGACTACCGCAGGCTGCGCACCATGCTGGCCGACCTGCCGCCGGGCGTGCCCGTGCTGGCCACCACCGCGACGGCCAACGCCCGGGTGACCGCGGACGTCGCCGAGCAGCTGGGCACGGGCGGGGCCGGGCCGGGCGGCGCAGGCGCGGAGGGCTCGCCGGCCCTGGTGCTGCGCGGGCCGCTGGACCGGGAGAGCCTGAGCCTGGGCGTGCTGCGGCTGCCGGACGCGGCACACCGGCTGGCCTGGCTCGCCGACCACCTCCCCGAGCTCCCCGGCTCGGGGATCATCTACACCCTCACGGTCGCCGCCGCCGAGGAGGTGGCGGCCTTCCTGCGGCAGCGCGGCCACACCGTGGCCTCCTACACCGGCAAGACGGAGAACGCGGACCGCCAGCAGGCCGAGGAGGACCTGCTGGGCAACCGGGTCAAGGCTTTGGTGGCCACCTCCGCGCTGGGCATGGGCTTCGACAAGCCGGATCTGGGCTTCGTGGTGCACCTGGGCTCACCCTCCTCCCCCATCGCCTACTACCAGCAGGTGGGGCGGGCCGGGCGCGGTGTGGAGCACGCGGAGGTGCTGCTGCTGCCGGGCCGTGAGGACGAGGCCATCTGGCGGTATTTCGCCTCGCTCGCCTTCCCTGCCGAGGAGCAGGTGCGCCGCACGCTCGATGTGCTGGCCGCGGCGGGCCGGCCGGTGTCCCTGCCCGCGCTCGAGCCACAGGTCGACCTGCGCCGCTCGCGCCTGGAGACCATGCTCAAGGTGCTCGATGTGGACGGCGCGGTGCGGCGGGTGCGCGGCGGCTGGACCGCGACAGGGCAGCCGTGGACGTACGACGCGGAGCGGTACGCGTGGGTGGCGCGGCAGCGGGAGGCGGAGCAGCAGGCCATGCGGGACTACGCCGCGGCGGCCGGCTGCCGGATGGAGTTTCTGCGGCGGCAGCTGGACGACGAGGCGGCGAAGCCCTGCGGGCGCTGCGACAACTGCGCGGGGGCTCGGTTCGCCGCCGAGGTGTCCGCCGCGTCGCTGGATGCGGCGCGCGGGGAGCTCGGGCGCCCGGGTGTCGAGGTGGAGCCGCGCCGGATGTGGCCGACGGGCCTGCCCGCGGTGGGCGTCGAGCTCAAGGGCCGGATCCCGGCCGGTGAGCAGGCGGCCCCCGGGCGGGCGCTCGGCCGTCTCTCCGACATCGGCTGGGGAAACCGGCTGCGGCCGCTGTTCACCCCGCAGAGCCCGGACGGACCGGTTCCGGACGATGTTGCCGCCGCCGTTGTGACGGTGCTGGCCGACTGGGCCAAGGGGCCCGGCGGCTGGGCGTCGGGGGCGCCGGACGCCCCGGCCCGCCCGGTCGGGGTGGTCACGGTGGCCTCGCACACCCGGCCGCGGCTGATCCAGACGCTGGGCGAGCGGATCGCCTCCGTCGGCCGGATGCCCCTGCTCGGCGCCGTCTCCTACCTCGACGCCGGGGCCGACACCCGGGTGCCGCGGACCAACAGCGCCCAGCGGCTGCGGGCGCTGCACGGGGCGCTGACCGTGTCGGCCGAGCTGGCCGCGGCGCTCGAGCGGGCCTCGGGGCCGGTGCTCCTCGTCGACGACATGGCGGACACCGGCTGGACGCTGGCCGTGGCCGCCCGGCTGCTCCGCAGGGCCGGGGCGGAAGCGGTCTTCCCGCTGGTTCTCGCGGTGCAGGGATGACCGCCGCCGCAGGTAAGGGCGGCTCCCGGAATATTGACGGCGCACCGGCCCAAACCGGTCAGTCGCGCCAATTGCTCGTTGCCGCGCGCCTGTACGACCGCAAGAATTGAAGAGTTCCCCACTCCTGGCCCGCCCGTGGTGCGCCGGAGCTGTGTCGTGGCGTGCGCCCGTGCCCGACCCTTCGCACGGACCGTGGGCGCGCAGACGAAGGGAGGACCGTGACCTTCGGCTTCGCTCCGCCGCCGGCCGCCGACCCCGTTTCCCGCCTGAGCCGGATACTCGAGCCCGCCGAGTGGGCCGCCGCCGGCATCCCGTTGCTGCGCAACCCGCGCGAGGTCGTCACCGGCCTGCACAGCCGTCATCGGCCCAGGCCCTCGACGGCTGTCATCGCGGTCCTGGACCCGGAGGAACGGCTGGCGGCCAGTGCCTCGTTCATCCGGCGCGGCTCCTCGGCCGCCGACGGCTGGGAGTTCCGGAACGCGCTGCTGGCCCAGCTGCGCCGGGTCATCCCACACGACCTGCGGCGCCGCACGCCCGTCCGCACCGCCGTGCTGCTCTACTGCCGGGAGGGCGAGAGCCAGTGGACGGAGGAGGACGGCGCCTGGATGTGGGGCCTGCGCGATGCCTGCACCCTGCACGGCCTGCGCTGTGGCGCCTACATCACGCTGACCCGCGCCGGCTGGCAGGTGCTGGGTGAGGGGCGGGGCGGCCGTCGGCCGCACTCCGCCTCCCTCCACAGCCGCCTCGACACCGCCACCGCCACCGGTGACGGTGTCACGACGGCCGTGCCGTACCCGCGCGGCGAAGCGCACGAGGCGCTGCGCCGCTCCGCGGCCGTGTGAGCGACCGCGCGATCAGACGCCCGCGGCGAGCAGGGCGTTGATCCGCTGCGCGTCACCGCAGACGATCAGCAGCGTTCCGGCGCGCCGCATCGCCTCGGGCAGCGCACGGGCGACGGTGTCGTCGGCTCCTCCGTCGACCGCGACGACCACGACCGGGCGGGCCGTGGCGCGGCTGGCGGCGGCGGAGGCGTAGAAGACGTCGTCACCGGCTTCCTGCTGCGCCCAGTACGACGCCTCTCCGAAGGAGAGCTCATGCGTCGCCCACGGATGCTGTTCCCCGGTGGTCAGCACCAGGATCTCGCCGGGTGCCCGGCCGGAGTCCAGCAGCAGGTCGACGGCCTCGTCCGCCGCGTCCAGAGCCCCCTCCGGCGAGGCGGGGATCAGCTGGATCTGCGGGCCGGTCGGCGCGGAGGCGGCGGGCGGCCCGGGCTTGGCCGCCGCGGTGGGCGGTCCGGGCTTCGCCACGTCACCCGCGGTGCGCTGGGACGGGGCCGAGGGGGTCGCGGTGGAACCGCGGTTGGGACCGGGGCTGCCGGGCCGCCGAGGGGCGGGCCGGGGGCCGGGGCCAGGAACAGGACGAGGGGTCGGCGCGGTGCGGCCTGCGGCCGGTGTCGCGCGAGGACCCGGGACACTCTCGTGAATCTGAGGCTCCTCGGGGATGAGAGGCATGGGGTGATGTCTATCAAACGCCGGTGCGAGTCGCATCGGCGGGTGGGTGGAAAAATGCGTTCAGAAGTCGAAGCCGAGTTGCCCGTGATCCTCCGCGTCGGCCGGTCCGGGCACACTGCGGACCCGCTTGAGATGCCGCCAGCGGGGCAGCCCGTCCAGGTAGGACCAGGACAGCCGGTGGTAGGGGGTGGGACCCAACTCCACCAGAGCGGCGCGGTGCGCGGGCGACGGATACCCCGCGTTGTCACCGAAACGGAAGTCCGCGTGGGCGGCTCCCAGTTCGGTCATCAGCGCGTCCCGCCGGACCTTGGCGATCACCGAGGCCGCGGCGACGGCCACGCAGGACTGGTCGCCCTTGATGACCGTACGGACCTTCCAGGGCTCGCCCAGGTAGTCGTGCTTCCCGTCGAGTATCACAGCGTCGGGGCGCACGGACAGCCCCTCGAGCGCACGGGTGGCGGCGAGCCGGAGGGCCGCCGTCATCCCCAGGGCGTCGATCTCCTCGGACGAGGCGTGGCCAAGGGCATACGAGGTCACCCACGTCTCCAACTCCTGAGCCAGCGCCGTGCGCTTCTTGGGGCTCAGCAGCTTGGAGTCGGTGAGTCCGGCCGGCGGTCGCCGCAGGCCGGTGACCGCCGCGCAGACCGTCACGGGACCGGCCCAGGCCCCGCGCCCGACCTCGTCGACTCCGACGACGATCTTGGCGCCTGTGGTGGCGCGGAGCGAGCGCTCGACGCGGTGAGTGGGCGGTTCGTAGGCCATGGCGAGGACAAGATTACGCCGCCCGGGCGGCAGCCGTGCACCGGGTTCCGCCCGGCGGCCCGCGACCGGGCCCCGCGGGCGGCGCCGCTCAACCCGACACCGATGGCGGGCGGTTCGCCGGCGCGGGTCGCTCGCCGGGCGCAGGCCCCGGTGGCACCCCGTGTCATCCCACGTCAGCGCCTGTCAGCCCGACGTCGGGACCCAGTCCGGAAGCGGCTCGGTGCGGCCCTGCCACTCGCCGGGCGGCGCACCGGCCTCCGCGGCCGCGAGGACACCCCCGACGATGGCGCAGTTGGTGTCCACGTCCCCGCCCACCTGAGCGGTCGTCCAGAACGCCTCCTCGAAGGCGCCGAGGTGGCGGGCCGCCGCCCACAGGGCGAACGGCACGGTGTCGTGCGCGCTGGTCCGGCGGCCGCAGCCGAGCACCGCGGCGACGGTCCCGGCGTCCGCGTAGTCGAGCATGTCGCGGGCGCGGCGCAGCCCGGCCTGGACGGCGCTGCGCGGCACCAGCGAGATCACCCGGTCCAGCAGGGCCTCCGGCCCACCCGCGCCCGCCGGGTCGCCGGCCAGCGACGCCGCCGCTGCCACCGCCATCGCTCCCGCCACGGCCTCCCGGTGCTGGTGCGTGGTGTACGCGGAGATCTCCGCCTGGTGCGTGGCCTGCTCCGGGTCGCCCGCGTACCAGGCGCCCAGCGGCGCGATCCGCATCGCGGCGCCGTTGCCCCAGGAGCCCTGTCCCTGGAAGAGGCCCGCGGCCAGCTCCCGCCAGTCCCCGCCCTGTCTGATCAGGCGGAGCATCCGGTTCACGGCGGGGCCGTAGCCTCGGTCGAAGTCATGGTGCTCGGCGAAGGACCGGGCGAGCGCGTCCTGGTCGATGCGGCCGTGGGCGACCAGGACGGCCAGCACGGAGCCGGCCATCTCGGTGTCGTCCGTCCACTGCCAGGAGCCGGGCGGCAGCTCGCGCCGACCCAGCAGCGGATAGTTGACGGGCACGAAGAACTGGGAGCCGAGCGCGTCGCCCACGGCCAGCCCACGCAGGCTCCGCAGAGCCCGCTGGAATCGGTCGTCGGTCATGCCCACGCACTCCAACTGGTCAGGCCGTAGGGTTCGGGGGCGCACCAGCGCTGGAAGGGCCGATCGATGTGGTAGCGCCCGTCGGAGCCGAGCAGCAGGGTCCGGGTCTCGCCATTGTCCGGGTTGGACAGCGACTCGAACTCCGCGACGGTCCAGTGCAGCCAGCGCATACAGAACAGCCGCATGGTCAGCCCGTGGGTCACCAGCAGGACGTTCGGCGGGTGGCCGGGGTCCTCGAAGCTGCGCCACAGGCTCTCCAGGAAGGCGCCCACCCGGTCGTAGACATCGGCGCCCGACTCGCCCTGGGCGAAGCGGTAGAAGAAATGCCCGTAGGCGTCCCGGTAGGCCTTCTGCTTGCGGACGTCCTCCCGGTCCTGCCAGTTTCCCCAGTCCTGCTCACGCAGCCGGGGCTCCTCCCTGACGCGGGTGCGCGCCGGGTCGAGGCCGAAAAGGTCCAGGGTCTGGTGGGTGCGTCGATACGGCGACACATAGACCGAGACCCGCTCGTCGGAGAAGGTCGCGCGCAGCCGCTTGCCCGCCTCGACCGCCTGCCGCCGCCCGGTCTCCGTCAGCCTGAGGGCATGGTCGGGCACCCGTTCGTACACGGTGTCATCGACGTTCCCCTCCGATTCGCCATGCCGTACGAGAACGATGCGCCGGGGTCGTGCCATGCGGCCACCCTAGGCCACCGGTCTGTCGTCGCCCATCTCGCACTGGCGGCCGGTGACCGGCGGCGCCGGCAGCCGGTCTCGCGTTCACACCGTCCAGGAGGACTCGACGCCGACGACATCGCCCGCGATCGCGGCCACATCCGCCTCGGTCTGCGCGCGCAGCCCGAGGCGTTCCACCCGCTCGGTGCGGTACTTGCCGTGCTCGGCGGCCGAGTCCCACATCGACAGCACGAGGAACTCATTGCCGGGAGCCTCTCCGAACACCCCGCGCAGCATCCCCGGCGACCCGGCCATCGCCGGATTCCACACCTTCTCCTGCACCAGCGTGAAGTGCTCCACCCGGTCCGCGTGCACCCGGCTGTGCGCCACCCGCACCACGTCCGCGTCGGTGAACCGCGGCTGGAAGCCCACCTTCACATCGAAGCGGTGCTCGAACAGCCGCACCTGCATGTCTCTGTACGTACCCGACTGCGCCGCCGCCAGCCGGTCGTGCGAGCGCGCCATGAAGGAGTCGTAGAACGCCCTGCTCTCCCAGAACGCGAAGACATGCGCCACGTTCGGCCGCCCCCGGCTCCAGCCACCGCCCTGTCCCCGGAATCCCGGTTCACCGAGCAACCCCGCCCATTTCCGCTGCCCCCGCTCGAAACCGCGGCGGTCCACCACGGTGCAGCGAATCCACTTGACCAGCACCGCGCCATCGTACGGCCCCATAGGTGGCCCGCATCACGGACTGAAGGAGTGGACTACGCGTGGGGGTCGCCCGGCGGCAGCACGTTCGAGTCTCCGCGCGGCCGTGCGCCCCGCGCACGCCCCGAAGAGCCCCGAAGAGCCCCGAAGAGCGCCAAAGAGCGCCAAAGGCGGGGCACGGGCCAAGGCCCGCACCCCGCCTCAGCGGTTCGTCCCCGAAGGGCCGGTGATCAGCTACAGCCGCTGGTCGAACCGCAGCCCTCGCACAGGTAGCAGCTGCCCGCCCGGCGCATCTTCGTCCCGCAGGAGAAGCACAGCGGCGCGTCGGCGTTCAGCCCGAACTGGATCTCGGCGAGCTCGGTGGAGCTGTGCGCCTGCTTCGGCGCCGGGGCGACGGCGCGCGGCTTGGAGGTGGCGGCCTGCGGGGCGTCCACGTGGCGCGGGGCCGACTGTGCCAGGCCCTCGACGTCCACCTCGGCGTCGTCGATGGACTGCTCGTACGAACCGGTCTCCAGGTGGCGCTGGCGCTCCTCCGCGGAGTGGATGCCGAGCGCCGACCGGGTCTCGAAGGGCAGGAAGTCCAGCGCCAGCCGGCGGAAGATGTAGTCGACGATCGACTGCGCCATCCGCACATCCGGGTCGTCCGTCATCCCGGCCGGCTCGAAGCGCATGTTGGTGAACTTCGAGACGTAGGTCTCCAGCGGCACGCCGTACTGGAGGCCGACCGAGACGGCGATCGAGAAGGCGTCCATCATGCCCGCGAGGGTCGAGCCCTGCTTGGACATCTTCAGGAAGACCTCGCCGAGGCCGTCGTCCGGGTAGGAGTTCGCCGTCATGTAGCCCTCGGCGCCGCCCACCGTGAAGGAGGTCGTGATGCCGGGGCGGCCCTTGGGGAGGCGCTTGCGGACCGGGCGGTACTCGACGACCTTCTCGGCCTCGGGCGCGGCCTGCTCGGCGGGCTTCTCCTCCTTCTTCTTGGCGGAGAGCGGCTGGCCGACCTTGCAGTTGTCGCGGTAGATCGCCAGAGCCTTCAGGCCCAGCTTCCAGCCCTCGAAGTAGATCTCCTCGATCTCCTCGACGGTGGCCGACTCCGGCATGTTGACCGTCTTGGAGATCGCGCCCGACAGGAAGGGCTGGGCCGCGGCCATCATCCGCACATGGCCCATCGGCGAGATGGAGCGCTCGCCCATCGCGCAGTCGAACACCTCGTAGTGCTCGGGCTTCAGCCCCGGCGCGTCGATGACGTTGCCGCTCTCGGCGATGTGGGCGACGATCGCCTCCACCTGCTCCGGCTGGTAGCCGAGCCGCTTCAGCGCCTTGGGGACCGTGTTGTTCACGATCTGCATGGAGCCGCCGCCGACGAGCTTCTTGAACTTGACCAGGGCCAGGTCCGGCTCGATGCCCGTGGTGTCGCAGTCCATCATCAGGCCGATGGTGCCGGTCGGCGCGAGCACCGACGCCTGGGCGTTGCGGAAGCCGTTCTTCTCGCCGAGGCGGATCACGTCCTGCCAGGCCTCGGTGGCCGCGGCCCACACCGGCGTGTCCAGGTCGTCCATGCGCTTGGCGGCGCCGTTGGCGTCCGAGTGCTGCTTCATGACGCGCTTGTGGGCGTCGGCGTTGCGGGCGTAGCCGTCGTACGCGCCGACGACCGCCGCCAGCTCGGCGGAGCGCCGGTAGGACGTGCCGGTCATCAGCGAGGTGATGGCCCCGGCCAGGGCCCGGCCGCCGTCGCTGTCGTAGGCGTGGCCGGTGGCCATCAGGAGAGCGCCGAGGTTGGCGTAGCCGATGCCCAGCTGACGGAAGGCGCGGGTGGTCTCGCCGATCTTCTCGGTCGGGAAGTCCGCGAAGCAGATGGAGATGTCCATCGCGGTGATGACGAGCTCGACGACCTTGGCGAAGCGCTCGGCGTCGAAGCGCTGGCGGCCCGCGTCATCGTCGTCGAGGAACTTCATCAGGTTGAGCGAGGCGAGGTTGCACGAGGAGTTGTCCAGGTGCATGTACTCGCTACAGGGGTTGGAGGCGGTGATCCGGCCCGTCTCCGGCGAGGTGTGCCAGTGGTTGATCGTGTCGTCGTACTGGATGCCAGGGTCGGCGCAGGCCCAGGCCGCCTCGGCCATCTTGCGGAAGAGCGCCTTGGCGTCGACCTCTTCGAGGGTCTCGCCGGTCATCCGGGCGCGCAGTCCGAACTTCGAGCCGGACTCCACGGCCTTCATGAACGTGTCGTTCACCCGAACCGAGTTGTTGGCGTTCTGGTACTGGACGGACGTGATGTCGTCCCCGCCCAGGTCCATGTCGAAGCCCGCGTCGCGCAGCGCGCGGATCTTCTCCTCCTCCTTCACCTTGGTCTCGATGAAGGCCTCGACGTCCGGGTGGTCGACGTCGAGGACGACCATCTTGGCGGCCCGGCGGGTCGCGCCGCCCGACTTGATCGTCCCGGCGGAGGCGTCGGCGCCGCGCATGAAGGAGACCGGCCCGGAGGCGTTGCCGCCGGAGGAGAGCAGCTCCTTGGAGGAGCGGATACGGGAGAGGTTCAGGCCGGCTCCGGAGCCGCCCTTGAAGATCATCCCCTCTTCCTTGTACCAGTCGAGGATCGACTCCATGGAGTCGTCGACGGAGAGGATGAAGCAGGCGCTGACCTGCTGCGGCTGCTTGGTGCCGACGTTGAACCAGACCGGCGAGTTGAAGCTGAAGACCTGGTGCAGCAGGGCGTAGGTGAGCTCGTGGTCGAAGATCTCGGCGTCCGCGGGGGAGGCGAAGTAGCCGTGCTCCTCGCCGGCCCGGCGGTAGGTGCGCACCACCCGGTCGATGAGCTGCTTCAGGCTCGACTCGCGGTCCGGAGAACCGACCGCGCCGCGGAAGTACTTGCTTGTGACGATGTTGACCGCGTTCACCGACCAGGAGTCGGGGAACTCGACGCCACGCTGCTCGAAGTTGATCGAGCCGTCGCGCCAGTTGGTCATGACGACGTCACGGCGCTCCCAGACCACCTCGTCGTACGGATGCACGCCGGGAGTGGTGTGGATGCGCTCGATACGCAGACCCTTGGCCGCCTTGCTTCCCTTGGAGCGGGAACCTCGTGCCGGGCCGCTCGTCGTCTCTGTCATTCCGCCTCCCTGTACGGGCAAAAACGCCCTGATGTGCCGCTTTCTTCCCGCGGCACGGTGTATGTCGTTCATCCGAGGGCACTACGGCCCCCGGCAGGCCTTGGCCGCCGCGACTCAGTCGGTGGCGGTGGCGGGCGCGGGGACCTCCGCGGCCCCGTCGGCGCCGGGCCCGCGGTCGTTCGCGGGAGGCCGTTGCTGGTTGCGCAGCTCCGTGACCGCGGCTTCGAAGTCCTCGAGGGAGTCGAAGGCGCGGTAGACGGAGGCGAAGCGGAGGTACGCGACGAGGTCGAGCTCCTGGAGCGGGCCGAGTATGGCGAGCCCCACGTCATGGGTGGACAGCTCCGCGCTGCCGGTGGCCCGCACGGCCTCTTCCACCTGCTGACCGAGTTTGGCGAGGGCGTCCTCGGTGACCGGGCGGCCCTGGCATGCCTTGCGCACCCCGGAGATGACCTTGTCGCGACTGAAGGGCTCGGTGACCCCACTCCGCTTGATCACCATCAGTGACGCGGTCTCCACGGTCGTGAAGCGACGCGAGCAGTCGGGGCACTGGCGGCGCCTGCGAATCGAACAACCGTCGTCGGTGGTCCGGCTGTCGACGACTCGACTGTCGGGGTGCCTACAGAAGGGGCAGTGCATGACTCCGTACCCTCCTCACCCTCAAGAACGGCGTATAGCTGACGTGCTTCGGCATGCTTCGACCGGCCCTCACAGGCCTTTCGAAGCGGCCACAAGCATAGGCGAAGCGCTCGGTTGTGAATAACCGGGGACCACAACCTGTGGGCGGCTGACTCCATCTAACCACTAGATGTGGTGCCTGACATCCAGCCGCAGCGGCGGCGTGTCCCGACTCGCGAGCAGGCACGAGACTACGCGAAGCCCACCGGCCGCCACGCCACCGGGGGTGAGGATGTCAGACTGGGCACCCCTTCACCGACCACCAGATCAATCGCCCTATACACCCAATCCTGTGATCACGTCAGCTCATCTGCGAAATTTCACTCGAACGTGTGTTTGGCGCAACCTTTCGAAAGCAACTACCGTTGCCCTACTAGGGAGAACATCTCGAGAGGGGCCGTCGTGACCACCACCACAGAGAGCGCCACCATCACCGCCCAGGAGCGTTCCCAGAGCCGACTCGAACACACGCACGCGATGAACCAGGGCCACCCGATGAATGACGCAGCCACGAACCCGGAGGGGCAGAAGCCCACGCGCTCCCTACCCGGCCGACCTCCAGGCATCCGGGCGGACAGCTCCGGGCTGACCGACCGACAGCGCCGGGTCATCGAGGTCATTCGCGACTCTGTGCAGCGGCGCGGCTACCCGCCGTCCATGCGTGAGATCGGGCAGGCGGTGGGCCTCTCCAGCACCTCCTCCGTCGCCCATCAGCTCATGGCTCTGGAGCGCAAGGGCTTTCTGAGGCGCGACCCGCACCGGCCCCGGGCGTACGAGGTGCGCGGCTCCGACCAGCCCAGCGCCCAGCCCGCCGACACCACCGGCAAGCCTGCCGCCTCGTACGTGCCCCTGGTCGGCCGGATCGCGGCCGGTGGCCCGATCCTCGCCGAGGAGTCCGTCGAGGACGTCTTCCCGCTCCCCCGGCAGCTCGTCGGTGACGGTGAGCTCTTCGTCCTGAAGGTCGTGGGCGACTCCATGATCGAGGCCGCCATCTGCGACGGTGACTGGGTGACGGTGCGCCGCCAGCCCGTCGCCGAGAACGGCGACATCGTCGCCGCGATGCTCGACGGAGAGGCGACGGTCAAGCGCTTCAAGCGGGAGGACGGCCATGTGTGGCTCCTCCCGCACAACGCCGCGTACCAGCCGATCCCTGGCGACGAGGCGACCATCCTGGGCAAGGTGGTCGCGGTGCTGCGCCGGGTCTGAGCTCGGCGGGTCCAGGCGCGTCGACCCTCCGCGCCCAGTGACCGGGCCCCGGAACCTCTGCGCCGGTTCCGGGGCCCTGCTGTGTCCGCGCCGTGCTACGCCTGGGCCTTCTTGGCCGCGGCGTCAATGGCGGCCAGCGAGCGGCGCACCTGATTGCGGTCGGTCGTGTACCAGAAGTCCGGCATGGACTTGCGCAGAAAGGAGCCGTAGCGGGCCCGCTCGACACGCGGGTCCAGCACGGCGACGACCCCGCGGTCCCCGGAGGCGCGCACGAGCCGGCCCGCCCCCTGAGCCATCAGCAAGGCGGCATGCGTGGCCGCGACCGCCATGAAACCATTGCCACCGGCCTCCTCCACGGCCTTCTGGCGAGCGCTCATCAGCGGGTCGTCGGGGCGCGGGAACGGCACCCGGTCCATCACCACCAGCTGACAGTTCGGGCCGGGCACATCGACGCCCTGCCAGAGCGAGAGCGTGCCGAACAGGCACGTACGGGCATCGGCGGCGAAGGTGCGGATCAGCTCTCCGAGCGTCTCCTCGCCCTGAAGCAGGATCGGCATGTCGAGCCTGCCGCGCAGTTCCTCCGCGGCCGCCTGGGCGGCACGCATCGAGGAGAAGAGGCCGAGCGTCCGGCCGCCCGCGGCCTCCACCAGCTCGGCGAGCTCTTCGAGCATGTCAGAGCGGCTGCCCTCGCGGCCGGGCTGGGCCAGATGCTTGGCGACGTAGAGGATCCCCTGCTTGGAGTAGTCGAAGGGCGAACCGACATCGAGCCCCTTCCACGGGGGCGGGGCGCCCTCCTCGCCGTCGGCGCCCTGGACACCCTCGGGAGAGAGTCCGAGCGAGGCGGCCACGCCGTTGAAATCCCCGCCCAGCTTGAGGGTCGCGGAGGTGAGGACCACCGACCGGTCCTCGAAGAGCTTCTCGCGCAGCAGACCCGACACCGAGAGCGGGGCGACGCGCAGCGAGGCGCCGAAGCGGTCATGCCGCTCGTACCAGACCACGTCGTACTCGGAGCCGTCCACGATGCGCTCGGCCACCTGGTGGATGTTCTCCACGGAGGCGAGGGCCTGCTTGCGCACGGCGTCCTCGTCCTGGACCGAGGCGTCACGCGTGGCGCCGAGCGCCGAAATGACCGTACGCGACGCGTCGCGCAGCGCCATCAGGGCATAGCCGAGGTCCTCGGGGATCTCCTCGAGGCGACCGGGCAGCGCCAGCTCCATGAGCCGCTCGAAGGTCTCGGCGGCGGTCTGGAGGGCGTCCGCCGCCTTCTCGTTGACGAGCTTGGCGGCGCGGCGCACGGCGCGGTTGACCTGGCCCGGGGTGAGCTCGCCGCTGGCGACTCCGGTGACCCGGGAGACCAGCTCATGGGCCTCGTCGACGATCAGCACCTCATGGCTTGGCAGGACGGGCGCGCCCTCGATGGCGTCGATGGCGAGCAGCGCGTGGTTGGTGACCACGACCTCGGCCAGCTTCGCCCGCTCGCGGGCGGCCTCGGCGAAGCATTCGGCACCGTAGGCGCACTTCGACGCGCCGAGGCATTCCCGCGAGGAGACGGAGACCTGGGACCAAGCGCGGTCGGAGACGCCGGGGGTCAGATCGTCGCGGTCGCCCGTCTCGGTCTCATCGGCCCAGTCCCGCATCCGCAGCAGGTCCTTGCCCAGCTTGCTGGTGGGCTCGGCGGCCTCGAACGGGTCGAACAGCCCGGCTTCCCCCGACTCGGCGTCCTCCTGTGGCACGCCCTCGTGGAGGCGGTGCAGACACAGGTAGTTGGAGCGGCCCTTGAGCATGGCGAACTCGGGGCGGCGGCGCAGCAGCGGGTGCAGGGCGTCGACGGTGCGCGGCAGGTCGCGCTCGACGAGCTGACGCTGAAGGGCGAGGGTGGCCGTGGCGATCACGACACGCTCTCCGTGCGCGAGGGCGGGCACGAGATAGCCGAGGGACTTTCCGGTGCCGGTGCCGGCCTGGGCCAGCAGATGGGAATTGTCGCCGATCGCCTCGGCTACGGCTTCGGCCATGGCGACCTGGCCCGGGCGCTCGGTGCCGCCGACGGCGGTGACGGCGGCATGCAGCAGGTCAGCGAGTGGCGGCGGGGACGATGCAGTCATAGGCCTGTCAGCCTACGCGGCGGCACTGACATCACGGGGCGGATCTCCTGGCGCGGAACCGGAACGGGGCGGGCGGTGTATGGAAGGCAGAGGCGCGAAGTGGCGCCGGCGGATCACAGGAGGTGGCGCAGGGTGCGATCCCGCAGCATGAGGGCAGCGTGTTTGTCGGGCAGTTCCATCTCGGCGGCGAGACGGAAGCCGGCGCCGAGGAAGGCGGCCACGCAGGGGCTGTTCCGCAGATCGGGTTCGGCGACCACCCGGCCGCAGGAGGGTCGCCGGTCGAGGACGAGGTCGGCCACGGCGCGCAGCAGGGCCGTGCCGATGCCGCGGCCCCGATCGCGCACGCTGCCGATGAGCAGATGGAGACCCGTGTCATGCGGCCGGGCCGGGTAGTACCGGGCCAGGGGGGTGAGGTCCGCGCGGTACACCTCCCAGTAGCTCATCGGCACCCCGTCCAGGACCCCCAGGCAGGGCACGCTGCGGCCGTCGCCGTCGAGCTGGGCGCGCAGATGCCGCGCGGTGGTCTCGTCGGGGCCGGACAGTTCCCAGAAGGCGGCGACGGCCGGGTCGTTCATCCATCGGGCGATGAGCTCGACATCGCGCTCGAGGTGGACCGGTACGAGCTGGAAGGCGCCCACCGCCGTGCCGGCGGCCCCCCACTGGGCGACCCCGTCGAGCAGGTCCGGCCGGTCGAGGGCCTCCGCCCCGGCGAGGTGCTCTTCGGCAAGGCGTGCGGCGCGCTCCTCGGACGGCCGCATGTCGAGGGTGTCCTCGGTGCTGGAGCCGGTGCCGGAGTCGGTGGGCGGCATGGCGGCGCTCTCCTCTTGTCGTTACCGGGGCGTCGTGGGGCGCCGGGCCGTGGAAGTCATGCGTGGGAAGTCACCGATCGGAACAGGGGGTTGGGGATGGCGACATAGACGGACTGGGTATCCACCGGGCCCACAAGCTCGTCCAGGCCGCGCAGCCGGGTGAGCAGATTGGCCTTGCAGCGCAGGGTGGGCGCCTCCAGGAGCCTGGCGGGCAGTGTCGAGCGGATCTTCGCGGGGCCGGACGCGGCCTCGGCGAGGAAGCGGCGGAGCGCGGCCAGCAGAAGGCGCTCGTCCGCGAGCCGCTGGGAGCCGAACGCACCGATCAGGCCCAGGATGTTGTTGACGCCGAGGTAGTAGGCGAACCGTTCGTCGGCGACCTCGTCGGAGACGAACGTGTCGCTGTGGGCCCCGAGGTCGGACAGTCGCCGCTGGAGTTCGGGGCGCCGGGACTCACGGAAGTAGTAGCCCTGGTTGTCGCGGTAGCGGCCGCCGATCGGCCAGCCGTCGAGGTCCAGCAGCACCAGGGTGTTCTGCTGGTGCGCCTCCAGGGCGATGCCGGCCTCCCCGTCCAGCCAGAGCACGGGCCGTACGACGGTGTGCAGATACCGCAGGAACCACTCGGCACTGACGGTCGCGGGGCGGCGGCCGGTTCGGGCGGCGAGCCGGGCGACGATCCGTTCGAGCCGTGAGCACATCGCGCTGCGGTCCGGCCAGGGGCGGAGCGAGGTGAGGCCTGCCAGACACACGGCCTCGTCACCTGGGCCGAACGGGTTGTGCCGGATGACGACATCGACTCCGGTCAGCGGAGTGCCGTCGGGCTTGTCGACCGCGAGCCAGGCGGGGTCGCGGACGATGTCGAAACCGGGGCGCCCGGGGCAGGCCGCACGCCACTGCCCGGAGAGGCCGCTGCGCAGCAGCCGGTGCACCTCGACGCCACGGCACAGCTCCTTGCGGAGGTTCTCGCGGCGGGAGTTGGTGATCCGCAGGCCGAGGGACAGCTTGAGCATCGCGGGTGCGCCGGTCCGGTACACGGTGCGGAGGGAGGAGGTGGGATGCCAGTGTTCGCCGGCCGGTCCCAGGTCGCGCAACAGCCCCGTGTCGAAGAGCGCGGCGGCGTCCGGGCGGTACCGGATCTCCCGGGCCTGCCAGGGGTGCAGCGGCAAGGGGACGGTGCCGGACGGAAGTTCCGGGTCGGGGCCCGCGAGCGAGAGGGCCAGCCGTTCGGCGGGCACGGTCCGGCCGCGTTCGGTCCAGGCCGAGTCACAGGCCAGCACGGACCGGTCGACGGCGATCCAGTGCAGGGGGAAGGAGCCACGCGGCTCCGGTGAGAAGACGGGCGATTCGGCGTCGGAGAGCCCCTCGCGGCTGTTGGGCGTGGGATGGAGGGGGTGTCCGAAGAGAAGGGACTGTTCGGCGGTCAGAAAGGGGGTGTCCGTGGCGGGATCGGCGGGGGCGCCCCGCCGGCGGGACAGAAACCGGGCGGTGTGCTCCACGGAGTTCGCGACGCGGCCGACGAGTTCGGTGGTCCCGGCCCGGGCACCGAGCCGCTCGGTGCCGTGGTCCGCCTCCCGGCCGAGGAGGGAGGCGAGGGTGACCGCGTCGAGGGCGGGCGCGTCCTGGGCGCCGCCGTCGAACACGGGTGGGCCGAAGCGGTGCCATCCGGTGGCTGACCAGTGGCGCACTGGCACGAGCAGCGCGGTGTCGGTGGCGGGGAGCGGGATGCGCAGGGTGTCCGTGTCGGGGGGAGCGGCGCCGCTCTCGCGCACCCAGCAGCGCAGCAGGTTCTCGGTGGCGCAGGCGTCCGCCGCGGCCCAGGGGTCGGGGTGGTCCAGCGGATCGTCCGGGGCGTCGTACGGGTCGAGCTCTGGGACGTCGCACGGGGAGCCGCCCAGCGGGGCCGGGCGGGTCGCCGGGGTCTGGCCGCGGGGCGCGCTGTCGGCGCGGCGGCCCTGCCGTGGGACGACCGCCGCCTCGGCGCCTGCCCCGTCCTGGCACCGCTCGGCGGCGGTCCGCGGTGCCGACGGAAGGTGTGGGCGGTGTTCCCCGGGGGAGTGCGGCATGTCGGGTGCGGGCACGGCTTCGGTCCTCCTGCTGCTGAGCGCCTTTCGGCTGTCCCCCGCACGTACCAACGACGCGTGGGGCGTGGGATCACGGGCAACCGGAAGATCCGTGCGACCGGGAACCAAGGACCCGGCTCCGGCCGTCGTAGGCGGCACCGGCATAGTGGGGGCCGCCCCATCCTCGGGGGCGGTGCATGACAAATTCACAGCAGCACTCAGAGCAGCCCAGAACATCAGGGGGAGTTCCGCCCATGCCATCCAATCGCCAGCAAGCCTCGCGCTCACGGTCCAGGTGGAGGGCGCTGCGCACCCGCAGCAACTCCCCCGTGCTGGCCGCCGCGGCCATCGCCTCGGTGCTGGCGCTGACCGCCACGGCGTGCGGCCCCTCGGACGACAACGCGGAGTCCGAGCCGACCGCTTCCTCCTCTCAGAACGCCGGCGACGTCACCCTTCCCGACAACCTCGACGACAAGTTGAAGGACCTCGGGATCGACCTGGACAAGTGGAAGAACGGCGCCTGGAACAAGTGGGACAAGGACGACTGGCTGCGTGAGGCGGGCGACTTCATCAACCCGATCATCAAGGACCTCTGGAAGCCGGACCGGATGAAGGAGGCCCAGGAGCCCGACACTCCGGTCGACGACAACGACATCTCGGGCGACCAGGGCATAACCGACCCTGACCCGCAGCCGGTCACGGCCAAACAGGTCGCGAGCCCCTACAGCGCCAACGTCCCCGAGGCGGGCAAGGTCTTCTTCGACGGCCCCCAGGGCTCGATGGTCTGCTCCGCCACCGTGGTGCAGGACCCGGCGCACCCGGGCAAGTCCAACCTGGTGTGGACGGCGGGCCACTGCGTCCACGCGGGCAAGGGCGGCGGCTGGTACAAGAACCTGATGTTCGTCCCCTCGTACAACGACGCCGGCAAGTCGGCCGCCGAGCTGGAGAACGCCACCAAGGAACAGCTGGCGCCCAAGGGTGTCTGGTGGGCCGACTGGGCGCAGACCTCCTCGCAGTGGATCGACAACGGCGCGTCCATCGGCGGCAAGGGCGCCCCGTACGACTTCGCGGTGCTGCATGTGAAGCCGGAGAACAGCGGCGGCAAGTCGCTCGAGGAGACGGTCGGCGGCGCGCTGCCGGTCGACTTCAACGCCCCGGCGGTGAAGTCCATCAGCGCGATCACGGCCACGGGCTACCCGGCCGCGCCCCCCTTCGACGGCCAGAAGATGAACCAGTGCACGGACAAGCCCGGCCGGCTCTCGCTCGACGCCAAGCAGCCGACGATGTACCGCATCGGCTGCACCATGACCGCGGGTTCGTCCGGCGGCGGCTGGGTCGCGACCGGCTCCAACGGCAAGCCGGCGCTGGTGTCGAACACGTCGATCGGCCCGTCCAACGCCACCTGGCTGGCCGGCCCGCACCTCGGCCCCGAGGCGAAGGCCCTCTACAACGCGGTCAGCAAGAAGTTCGCCAACCAGTAGGACGCCAGTAGAACCATCCGGCCGTGCCGGAACGAAGGGCGCGGCGGTCGGCCCCGGCCGGCCGCCGCGCCCCGCACACCCCGCGAGGGCCCGCGCGCCCTCGGCGCGTACGACGAAGGCCCGCCCCCGGTCTCCCGGAGGCGGGCCTTCGCCGTGGAAGGGGTGTGGCTAGCCCTGCGAGGGGGTGGCTGCGGGTACGTACCGCCGCAGCTCGGCGGCCAGTTCCTCGTGCACCAGAGCCTTGAGCAGCGTGCCCTCCGCGGTGTGCTCCTCGGAGAGCACCTCGCCATCGGCATGCGTACGCGAGACCAGCTTGCCCTGGGTGTACGGCACCAGCGCCTCGATCTCGACCTGAGGTCGCGGCAGCTCGGCGTCGATCAGCCCGAGCAGCTCGTCAATGCCCTGCCCCGTACGGGCCGACACCGCGATGGCGCGCTTCTCGAGGCGCAGCAGCCGCTGGAGCACCAGCGGATCCGCCATGTCCGCCTTGTTGACCACCACGATCTCGGGCACGTCGACCGCGCCCACATCGCGGATCACCTCGCGCACGGCGGCCAGCTGCTCCTCCGGCATCGGGTGCGAGCCGTCCACCACATGGACGATCAGATCGGCGTCGCCGACCTCCTCCATGGTGGAGCGGAACGCCTCGACCAGGTGGTGCGGCAGATGCCGCACGAAGCCGACGGTGTCCGCGAGGGTGTACAGCCGCCCGCTGGGCGTCTCGGCCCGGCGCACGGTCGGGTCCAGGGTGGCGAACAGTGCGTTCTCCACCAGAACACCCGCGCCGGTGAGCCGGTTGAGCAGCGAGGACTTCCCCGCGTTGGTGTATCCGGCGATGGCGACCGAGGGCACCCGGTGGCGCTTGCGCTCCTGCCGCTTGATGTCGCGGCCGGTCTTCATCTCCGCGATCTCCCGGCGCATCTTCGCCATCTTCTCGCGGATACGGCGCCGGTCGGTCTCGATCTTGGTCTCACCGGGGCCTCGGGTGGCCATACCGCCGCCAGCCGCTCCGGAGCCACCGCCACCCATCTGCCGGGACAGCGACTGACCCCAGCCGCGCAGCCGCGGCAGCATGTACTGCATCTGGGCCAGCGAGACCTGCGCCTTGCCCTCTCGGGACTTGGCGTGCTGGGCGAAGATGTCGAGGATCAGGGCGGTGCGGTCCACCACCTTGACCTTGACGATGTCCTCCAGGTGGATCAGCTGGCCGGGGCTCAGCTCACCGTCGCACACCACCGTGTCGGCGCCGGTCTCGACCACGATGTCGCGCAGTTCCTGGGCCTTGCCCGAGCCGATGTAGGTGGCCGGATCCGGCTTGTCACGCCGCTGGACGACCCCGTCGAGCACGAGGGCGCCCGCGGTCTCCGCGAGCGCGGCCAGCTCCGCCAGGGAGTTCTCCGTGTCCTGCACCGTGCCGGACGTCCAGACGCCGACCAGCACCACGCGTTCCAGGCGCAGCTGCCGGTACTCGACCTCGGTGACGTCTTCCAGCTCGGTGGACAGGCCCACGACGCGGCGCAGCGCGGCCCGCTCGGATCGGTCGTACTGGTCGCCGTCACGCTCCTCGTCGATCTCGTGACTCCAGGCGACGTCCTCTTCCATCAGGGCGTCCGCCCGAAGGCTCTCGGCGAAGGCGAAGCGCTGCCGGTCCTGCGGAAGGGAAGAGGAGTGGGTCAAATCGATCCTTACGTCGTTGGGTGCTGTCACCGTCGACAACGCGTGGCGGACCCGGAGGATTCCCGGCCGCCGGCCGCTGCGCCGACCCGTCGATGGTCGCACGCGGCGGCCGGGCCGTCACCCGGGTTTCCGCCGGCTTTCGCCATGGTTTCCCCGTGGGCCGCGGCGTCGGACTTCCAGTCGGGGTGCCCGGGCATCTTCGGCGTCGTCCTCCCGTACAGCCAGGGCCACAGGAAGCCGGACAGGTCGCGGCCCGCCACCTCCGACGCCAGCCGGATGAAATCCCCGGTCGAGGCCACCCCGTCGCGGTACCGGTGTGTCCAGCGCCGCTCCAGCCGCTCGAACGCCGCCCGCCCGATCCGCTGCCGCAGCGCGTACAGGACCAGGGCGCTGCCGTCGTAGACGACCGGGCGGAAGATGCCGATCTGGTGGTCGGCGTCGGACGGCAGGGGGGCGGCGGGTGGGCCGCCGGAGGCGCGCCAGGCGTCGGACTGCCGGTAGGCGAGGCGCATCCGCTTCTCGAGCGGCAGCTTTCCGCGCTCGTCTCCGTACAGCGCCTCGTACCAGGTGGCATGGCCCTCGTTGAGCCACAGGTCGGACCAGCGGCGCGGGCTGACGCTGTCGCCGAACCACTGGTGCGCCAGCTCGTGCACCATGATCGACTCGATGTACCAGGAGGGCAGTCCGGAGGTGGTGAACAGGCCGCTCTCGAAGAGGGAGAGGGTCTGGGTCTCCAGCTCGAAGCCGGTCGTGGCCCTGGCGATGAGCAACCCGTACGTCTCGAAGGGGTAGGGGCCGACTTTCTTCTCCATCCACTCCAGCTGTGCCGGTGTGCGCGCGAGCCACTTGGCCAGGCGCTCGCGGTCCGCCGCGGGCACGACGTCGCGCACCGGCATCCCGCCGGGGCCGGTGCGGTGCAGGACGGCCGAACGGCCGATGGAGATCTGCGCCAGCTCGGTGGCCATGGGGTGGGCGAGGCCGTACCGCCAGGTGATGTCGTCGCCCTTCTGGGTGCGCCCGAGCGGCAGCCCGTTCGCGACGACCGTGAGTCGCTTGGGGGCGGTGACGCGGAAGGTGAAGCGCGCCTTGTCGGAGGGGTGGTCGTTGCAGGGGAAGACGCGGTGCGCGGCGTCGGCCTGGTTGGCCATCGCCAGGCCGTCGTGGGTGCGGACCCAGCCGCCGCCGCTGCCGCCCGGGTCGCTGGTGTGCCTGACGGTGACCCGGAACCGGGCGCCGCGGTGGACCGGCCGGCCCGGGGTGATGACGAGGTCCTCCCCCGCGCCGGTGAACAGGGCGGGCCTGCCGTCGACCCGCACCGAGCGCACATCGCCATGGGCGAAGTCGAGGTTGAAGGTGGGCAGCGGCGCGGTGGCGCGGGCCGTGAGGGTGGTGATGGCATCAAGCGGCCGGTCGTTGCCGTGGTAGCGCAGCGCGATGTCGTATGACGCGACGTCGTAGCCGGGGTTGCCGAGATACGGGAAGAGCCGGTCGCCGATGCCCCGGGGGACCGGGGGCGGCGCGGGCGCCGAGGACACCGGCCCCGCGGCCGAGGACGGGCAGATCGCGACGAGGGCGGCGGTCAGCGCGGCGGCCGCGGCGGCGGTCCTGCGACGTCGCGCGCGCCGGGCCGGCGAGGGGCGTCCCCTCGGGGAAGACAGCATGATCTACGGCTATCAACGCCCGGACGACCGCGCCGGGCGGCGCGGCCCAACTCCACCCGAATGGGGGTTCGGGCCTTGGCTCCGGCCGGTTCAGGACCGCGCCGCCGCCATCCGCCGGCCAGCCCGCGTCACGTCGTAGACCCCGGGCACATCGCGCATGGCGCGCATCAGCGTCGGCAGCCGGCCGGGGTCGGGCAGCTGGAGCGTGTACGTATGGCGGACGCGCTGCTCGCGGGGCGGCTCGACGGCGGCCGAGACCACGGCCGCGCCCTCGGCGGCGATGGCCTCGGTGAGGTCGGCCAGCAGACGGGGTCTGCTGAACGCCTCGGCCAGGAGGGTCACGCGGTAGTCGCCCCCGTCGCTCTCCTCCCCCTCCAGCCAGCGCACCCCGACCGTGCTCCGCCCGGCCGCCGTCATACGGGCCACCGCGGGGCACTGCTCGCGGTGCACGGTGACGGCCCCGCCGCGCACCGCGAAGCCGATGACCACGTCCGGGGGCACGGGGGTGCAGCAGCCGGCCAGTCGCACGGCCGCGCCGGGCAGGTCCGCGGCGATGCCGGTGGCGACCGCCTCCCGCACCGCGGCCCCACCGGACGCGCCGCCTCCGCCGGCCGTGCCGCTCCCGGCGGCCCCGGCGGGGTCCTCGGCCGGTGCGGGGCCCGGGCCGGTGGCCGGCTGGGGCTGCTGCCGCTCCGGGTTGGCCGCGAGCCAGCGGCTGATGGCGATGCGCGCGGCCGGCGTGCGGGCGTGGTCGAGCCACTCGGGCGAGGGCCCCGAGGAGGCGGCGTCCCGGGTGTCGCGCGCCATGAGCAGCTGAAGCATGTCGCCGTCGCGCAGCACGGTGCTCAGCGTCGCGATACGGCCGTTGACCCTGGCGCCGATGCAGTCGTGGGCGGCCTCGCCGTACTGGGCGTACGCGGCGTCCACACAGCTGGCCCCCGCGGGCAGGCCCAGCGTGCCGCCGTCGGCCCGGAAGACGGTGATCTCCCGGTCCTGGGCGAGCTCGGCGCGCAGCGAGGACCAGAACGTGTCGGGGTCGGGGGTGGCGCTCTGCCAGGCCAGCAGCCGCGACAGCCAGCCGGGGCGGGTGGGGTCGGCGCGCTCGCCGTCGGGCGCGTCGGCGGCCTCCGACGGCGCGTTCGGCGCGTAGGGATTGCCGAGGGCGATCACCCCGGCCTCGGCGACCTGGTGCATCTGGTGGGTGCGGATGAGGACTTCGGCGACCTCGCCGTCGCGCCCGGCCACCGCCGTGTGCAGCGACTGGTACAGGTTGAACTTGGGGACCGCGATGAAGTCCTTGAACTCCGAGATGACCGGGGTGAAGCAGGTGTGCAGCTCGCCGAGGACCGCGTAGCAGTCCGCGTCCTCCGAGACGAGGACGAGCAGCCGGCCGAGGTCGGAGCCGGTCAGCTCGCCGCGCTTGAGGCCCACTCGGTAGACGGATACGAAGTGCCGGGGCCGGACGAGGACTTCGGCGGCGATGCCCGCCTCGTGCAGCACGGCGCGTACGTCCTCGGCGGCGCGGGCGAGCGGGTCCGGACGGCCCGCGTGCTCCAGCAGCAGCTCGCGGGTGCGGGCGTACTCCGCGGGGTGGAGGATGGCGAAGACCAGGTCCTCCAGCTCGGTCTTGAGCGCCTGTACGCCCAGCCGCTCGGCGAGCGGAATCAGCACATCGCGGGTGACCTTGGCGATGCGCGCCTGTTTCTCGGGGCGCATCACACCGAGGGTGCGCATGTTGTGCAGGCGGTCGGCGAGCTTGATGGACATCACGCGCACGTCGTTGCCGGTGGCGACCAGCATCTTGCGGAACGTCTCGGGCTCGGCCGCCGCGCCGTAGTCGACCTTCTCCAACTTGGTGACGCCGTCGACGAGATAGCGGACCTCCTCACCGAACTGCTCGCCCACCTGATCCAGCGTCACATCGGTGTCCTCGACCGTGTCGTGGAGGAGTGACGCCGTCAAGGTCGTGGTCTCGGCGCCCAGTTCGGCGAGGATGAGGGTGACCGCGAGCGGATGGGTGATGTACGGCTCGCCGCTCTTGCGCATCTGGCCGCGGTGCGAGGACTCGGCGAGCACATACGCCTGGCGCAGTACGTCGAGATCGGCCCCGGGGTGGTGGGCCCGGTGCACCTTGGCCACATGCTCGATCGCGTCCGGCAGGCGGCCGCGGGCGGGCGAGCCCGACAGCGCGGCCCTGCTGAACCTGCGGAGATTGCGCAGGTCGATGCGCGGGAGGCCGCGCCTGCGGCCGAGAGCGGCGTGGTCGGTGGCCTCTGCGCTCATGGGCACCTCCGGCGGCGTCGAGCGTCAACCGGCGTGGGCACTCCCCCTGGGCCGGTGCTTGATGCTACCGAGCCCATCACGCACGGCCGACCGGCTCTCGCCCAGAGTGAAATGGATCACCCATTGGGGTGAACTCTCAGGCGACGGCCGTGTCCAGCCAGGCAGGGTCGATCTCGCCCTCGGCGACGATCACGGCCGGGCCGGTCATCTCCACCGTACCGTCCGGGAGTTCGCTGATCACCAGGCGTCCGCCGGGGACGTCCACGGTGTAGGTGACGGGGTGGCCCTCGGCCGCGGGGTCGGCTCCGTCCCTGCGGGCGGCGGCAACCATCACGGCGCAGGCGCCGGTGCCGCAGGATCGGGTCTCGCCGGAGCCGCGCTCATGCACCCGCATCGCCACATGGCGCGGGCCGCGGTCGACCACGAACTCGACGTTGGTGCCGTGCGGATACGCGGAGCCGGGGGTCACCCCGGGGGCGTCGAGCAGGCGCCCCGCCTGGCCGAGGTCGTCGACGAACGCGACCGCGTGCGGGTTGCCCATGTCCACGTGGCGGGCGGGCCAGCTGTGCTCGCCGACGGTGACCGTGATCGGGCCGTCGGGGCCGGGCTCGGGCAGCAGGGCCTTGCCCATCCGGACGGTGATCGCCCCGCCGTGGCCTTCGGCGCCGCCGGGGCCGTCCTTGGCGATATGGACGCGGCGCACTCCGGCGCGGGTGGCGACCGCGAGATCGCCGGGCTCGACGAGCCCGGCCCGCTCCAGATAGCGGGCGAAGACGCGGACTCCGTTGCCGCACATCTCGGCGACGCTGCCGTCGCTGTTGCGGTAGTCCATGAACCACTCGGCCTCGTCGGCCATGGCCCGGGCCTCGGGGTGCGCCGAGGACCGTACGACGCGGATCAGCCCGTCACCGCCGATGCCGGCCCGGCGGTCGCAGATGCGGGCGACGGCGGCCGGGGACAGCTCGAGCCGGCCGTCCGGGTCGGGGACGATGACGAAGTCGTTCTCGGTGCCGTGGCCCTTGAGGAAGGTCGGCCGGGGCGCGTCGTTCATCCCTCGATCCTACGGGGCGCCCGGGACGAGTGCTCCGAGAGGGCTCGCCACCAGCGGTGACCACGAGCGGGGCGCCACCGGCGGTGACCGGCGGAGGCGCTACCGGCGGGGATCAGCGCAGGCGGGCCACGCGCCAGATGGTGAGGGTGGCCAGCACCGCCACAACCGCCACGTACAGCAGGATGAACCGCCAGTCGGGGCGGCGCCCGGAGCCCCGGGGCGGCAGCCCCGGCCAGGTGTAGCCCACGCGACGGGCGGCCATCAGGCCCCATCCGGCGGCGCAGCAGCTCAACAGCAGCCCGAGCATGGCGACCACCGCCCCGCCGTCGCCGAACTCGAAGGCGAGCGGGAAGGCGAACATCAGCGAGCCCAGGATGGCGAGGCCGACGATCGGCGCGATCTGCCAGATCCGGAACCGGCGCGGCGGACGCAGCTCGCTGAAGGACTCACCGGGGGCGGGGAGCCCCTCGATGCCGTCGTCGATGGCCGGGGCGCCGGGCTCAGCCGAGACCGCGTCGCCGCCAGGACCGTCGGAAGTGAGGTCCGGACCGTCGGAGGCGAGGTCAGGGCCGTCGGAGGTGAGCGGACCCGGGTCGCCGTGGGGCGACTGCTGCGATACGTCGCGAGGGCCGGCCTCCATCGCCACCCGCCCTCCCAACTCCTGAACAACAGCACGATCGGAGCTCGATGATGGCATGCCCGCACGGGCCGGTATGGCACACGGAGCGTCCCGATGCCATCACGTGATCAGGCTGTGACCGCCCGGTCCACCAACGCCAGCGCGTCGTGCAAAAGCTCCCCGCGGCGGGCGACCGCGCCGCTGAGCCAGTGGACGCGCGGGTCGCGCCGGAACCAGGAGTCCTGGCGTCGCGCAAACCGTTTGGTGGCCCGCACGGTCTCGGCCCGGGCCTGGTCCTCGCCGTACTCCCCGGCCAGCGCGGAAAGCACTTGCTGATAGCCCAGGGCGCGGGACGCGGTGCGGCCGTCGCGCAGCCCGGCGCCCTCCAGCCGGCGCACCTCGTCCACGAGCCCGGCCTCCCACATCCGGTCCACGCGCACCGCGATCCGCTCGTCCAGCTCGGGGCGCTCGACGTCGACGCCGATCTGAAGGGTGTCGTAGACGGCCTCGTGGCCCGGCAGATTCGCGGTGAAGGGGCGGCCGGTGATCTCGATCACCTCGAGCGCCCGCACCACCCGCCGGCCATTGCTGGGCAGGATCGCGCGAGCCGCCTCGGGGTCGGCGGCGGCGAGCCGGGCGTGCAGCGCACCCGAGCCGAGCTCCGCCAGCTCGGCCTCGAGCCGGGCCCGGACGGCCGGGTCCGTGCCGGGGAACTCGAGGGCGTCGATCGCACCGCGGATGTAGAGCCCCGAGCCGCCGACCAGGACGGGGGTGCGGCCCTCCGAGAGCAGCCGGTCGATCTCGGCGCGGGCCAGCCGCTGGTACTCGGCGACGCTGGCGGTCCGGGTGACGTCCCAGATGTCCAGCAGCCGGTGCGGCACCCCTTGCCGCTCCTCCTCGGTCAGCTTGGCGGTGCCGATGTCCATGCCCCGGTAGAGCTGCATGGAGTCGGCGTTGACCACCTCGCCGCCGAGGTGGCGGGCGAGGGCGACGCCCAGGTCGGACTTTCCGGCCGCGGTGGGGCCGACGACGGCGATGACGCTGGGTGGGGGGCCTGGGGTATTCACCGGACCAGTCTCGCAAACCCTGGACCGCCTACTCGAACGAGCTACGTGACGGGACACCTCCGGGGTCGTTGCCTGAGCGGCACGCGATATCGCCCGCACGAGTAGGGTATGGAGATAGTTATGGGTGTTTTTGATTGGTTTCGCCGAGGTCCCAAGGAGGCGAGCCGATCGCCCGAGGCGTCAACCGAGCAGCCCGAGGCCCACACCTCGGTGGACGGAGTGACGGCCGGCGCCGCTGACGAGGCGGGGCCGGAGCACGCCGGGGCGGCTGCCCCGGCGGGCGAGGCCATCGGTATTCCGAAGCAGCAGTCCAAGCAGGAGGCCGATGCCGCGCGGGAGCCCGTGCGGGAGACTGAACAGGAGCCCACGCGGGAAGCCGAGCAGGAGGCCGTACAGGAATCGCTCGGCGCCGCGGACAGCGAGACCGACGAGAGTGCCCGCAGATAGTCATTGACCGAGGGAAGGTGGCCCATGAGCGTGCTGGACAACCTCAAGGCCAAGGCCGGAGTCATGAAGGACAAGGCCGCCGGCTTCACACGGCAGCACGAGGAGAAGATCGAGCGCGGCTTGGACAAGGCCGTCAAGACGGTCGACACCAAGACCAAGGGCAAGTACCGCGACAAGCTCGAGAACAGTGCGGACAAGGCCAAGGGCGCCCTCGGCCGCTTCTCCCACGGGCAAGAGGGCGGGGGCAAGGCCAAGGGCGACGAGCGGCCCAGCGCCTGAGCCCCTCCGGCGAACGGCCGCGGAGCGCCCGCTCCGCGGCCGCGCCCATGCCCGCTCTCGTACCCGCTCCCGCGAGGGCCGCTACGACCACATCGCGACGAAATACCCCACGCCGTACGGCGCTCCCTCATACCGCAACTCCCCCTTCAGCGCGGCCCCCTCGCCCGCGCCCGCGAGCACCTGCAACGGCGCCCGGCCCGCCGCCTTCAGCTCGGCCGCCAGCTCCTCGTCCAGCTCGGCGAGCGCGGCGATGTCCGCCGCGCCCAGCGCCCGCGCCACCTCCGCGTCGAAGGCGGCCGCCCGGTCGTCGAGATAGCCCGGAGCCTTCAGCGTCCGGCACGCGCTGCCGTCGCCCATCACCAGCAGCGCGACCCGCTCGGCCTGTGCCGCCAGTTCCCTTCCGACTTCTCTACACCGCTCGGCCGCCAGAGGTTCCCCCACGCCCAGCCCCTCGACCGGCGCGGCCTGCCACCGCGCGCGCTCCAGCAGCCACGCGGCCACGGCCAGCGAGGGCGGCAGCGTCCGCTCGGAGGCCTCGGCCCCGGCTCCGGCCTCGCCCCAGCCGCCGAGCCGTACGTCCAGGTCCACCCCGAAGCCGCCGAACGACCCGGGCGTGCCCTGCGGGTGCGGGCCGCGCCCGTCGCACTCCGCGGGCCCCACGACGATCAGCCGCTCCGGCCGCGCCGCGGCCAGCACCCCGACCGCGTCCAGGCACGCCGCGCGCAGCGCGGCCAGCTCACCGGCCGCCCCGGCGGCGACCTCGGGCACCAGCAGCGGTGGACAGGGGCAGACAGCGGCGGCGATCAGCATGATCGCCAGCCTATCCGGCAGGCTCGGGCCGGGGCTCCGAGTCCCACAGCAGCTCGGCCACCCGGAACCGCCGGCAGTAGTTGCCCGTCGCGGCCTCCGGCACCATCAGGAAGACGTCGCCGTCCCGCTCAGTCGCAGCCGCAGCCCGCGGCGGGCGCGGGGACCGGCGGCGGGGCGCCGACCGTCGGCAGGCCCAGCATCACGCCCGCGGGCTTCTTCTCCTCGGCCGCGTTGCGCCGCTCCCACGCGTCGCCCGCACGGGTGCGCCGCACGCCCTTGGCCGGGCCCTCGGCGAGCAGGTGGTGCGGTGCCGCGTAGGTGAGGTCCACGGTGACGACATCCCCCGGACGGACGCTCTCCTCGGGCCGCGCGAAGTGGACGAGGCGGTTGTCGGGGGCGCGGCCGGACAGCCGCCGGGTGGCGCCGTCCTTACGGCCCTCGCCCTCCGCGACCAGCACCTCCACGGTCCGGCCGATCTGCTTCTTGTTCTCCTCCCAGGAGATCTCCTCCTGGAGGGCGACCAGCCGCTCGTAGCGCTCCTGGACGACGGCCTTCGGCACCTGCCCGTCCATCTCGGCGGCCGGCGTGCCGGGCCGCTTGGAGTACTGGAAGGTGAACGCCTGGGCGAAGCGCGCCTCGCGCACGACGTGCAGGGTCTGCTCGAAGTCGGCATCGGTCTCGCCGGGGAAGCCGACGATGATGTCGGTCGAGATCGCGGCGTCCGGCATGGCGGCGCGCACCTTCTCGATGATCCCGAGGTAGCGCTCCTGCCGGTAGGAGCGGCGCATCGCCTTCAGCACGGTGTCCGAGCCGGACTGGAGCGGCATGTGCAGCTGGGGCATCACGTTGTCCGTCTCGGCCATGGCGGCGATGACGTCGTCCGTGAAGTCGCGCGGGTGCGGCGAGGTGAAGCGGACCCGCTCCAGGCCCGCCACCTTCCCGCAGGCGCGCAGCAGCTTGCTGAACGCCTCGCGGTCGCCGATGTCGGACCCGTACGCGTTCACGTTCTGGCCCAGCAGGGTGATCTCGCTGACGCCCTCGGCGACCAGCGCCTCCACCTCGGCGAGGATGTCGCCCGGACGGCGGTCCTTCTCCTTGCCGCGCAGCGCCGGGACGATGCAGAACGTGCAGGTGTTGTTGCAGCCGACGGAGATCGAGACCCACGCCGCGTACGCCGACTCACGCCGCGTCGGAAGGGTGGAGGGGAATGCCTCCAGGGACTCGGCGATCTCGACCTGGGCCTCTTCCTGGATCCGGGCGCGCTCCAGCAGCACCGGCAGGCTGCCGATGTTGTGCGTGCCGAAGACCACGTCGACCCAAGGAGCCTTCTTGACGATGGTGTCGCGGTCCTTCTGGGCCAGGCACCCGCCGACGGCGATCTGCATGCCGGGCCGCCCGGCCTTGATGGGCGCCAGCCGGCCGAGGTTGCCGTACAGCCTGTTGTCGGCGTTCTCCCGCACCGCGCAGGTGTTGAACACGACGACATCGGCGAAGGCCTCGTCGCCCTCACCCACGCCCTCGGGCGCGCGGACATAGCCGGCCTCCTCCAAGAGGCCGGAAAGCCGCTCGGAGTCGTGGACGTTCATCTGGCACCCGTAGGTGCGCACCTCGTAGGTCTTCAAACCGGCTACCTCGCTGCTGCTCACCCATCCAGGGTAAGGGGCGGCGATCAGGCCACCGTGCCGAATCGGGAAGGCCGCGTTTGAGGCCGCATACGGCCACCGACGGCCCCCGCCTCCCCACAGGGCCGGGGGGACTGTCATGATCCTGCGCATGGCCGTCCGTCTTCCGCGCCTCGGCCGGCGCCGCGCGCTTCAGTCCGCCGCCGCCGGAGCCGTCGCGCTCGCCCTGCTCCTGTGGTGGCTGGTGCCGATCGGGGACGACGAGTCGCCCCACGGCCCGGTGACCTTCGCGACCGGAGTGCCCACCGGGGTCTACGAGACCTACGGCAAGATGCTGCGCCGCGACCTCGCCCGGGACCTCCCCGGCCTGGACGTGACGCTCCAGCGCAGCAAGGGGTCCCCGGACAACGTCCGGCGGCTCGCCGAGGGCCGGGCCACGTTCGCCATCGCCGCCACCGACGCGGTGGCCGCCTACCGTGAGCAGGGCGGCAAGGGCTCCGAGCGGCTGCGCGCCTGCGCGCGGCTGTACGACGACTACATGCAGCTGGTGGTGCCCAGGGGCTCCCGGGTGCGGTCCACCCGGGACCTCAAGAACCTGCGGGTCGGCGTCGGCGAGGACGACTCGGGTGTACAGCTGATCGCCAAGTCGCTGCTCAAGGCCGCCGGGCTCGACATGGACAAGAACGTCACGGCCGTGCGCGAGGGCATCGACCGGATGCCTGCCCTCCTGAAGGAGGACAAGCTGGATGCCTTCTTCTGGTCCGGCGGACTGCCGACGACCGCCGTGCGCACCCTGGCCGAGGACTTCCCGATCCGGCTGGTCCAGCTCGGCGACCTCATCGGCCCGCTGCACAGCCAGGGCGGCGTGACCCGCTACTACAGGGCGGCGGCCGTGCCCGCCGACGCGTACGCGGACATGCGCCAGAAGGACGCCATCAAGACCATCGCGGTGCCGAACCTCCTGGTCACCACGGACCGGGTGGACCCCGCGCTCGCGGAGGCCGTCACCCGGACCGTGATAGAGAACCGGGACCGCATCGGCTCCAAGGTGCACGCGGCGCAGAAGGTGGACCTTCGCACCGCGATCTTCACCGACCCGCTGGAACTCCACGCGGGCGCGGCGCGCTACTACCGCTCGGTCAAGCCGTAGGGCCCACCGCCCACACCCGGCCCGCCCCTACTGCGACCCTCTACTGCGACCCCCTACCGCGACGCCGTACCGGGGCCCGCCTAGTGCGGCCCGGTGCGCGGCACGGTGATCGTCACGCGCAGCCCGCACGGCTCGTTGGGGGCGTACTCGATGGAGGCGCCACCCGCGGCGAGCAGCGCCCGGGAGATCGACAGCCCCAGGCCGGAGCCGTTGATGTTCTGATGGCGGCCGCTGCGCCAGAAGCGGTCGCCGATGCGCGCGAGCTCGTCCTCGGTGAGGCCGGGGCCGCCGTCGGCGACGACTATGGCGACCGTGTCCCCGTCCGGCTGGGCGGAGACCCGCACGTCCGCGCCCGCCGGAGTGAACTTCAGCGCGTTGTCCACGACGGCGTCCAGCGCGCTGGACAGCGCCACCGGGTCGGCCCAGCCGGCCACGGCCGACGGGCCCTCGTAGGAGAGGCGGACGCCTTCCCGCTCGGCGAGCGGGAGCCAGGCGTCGACCCGGTCGGCGGCGAGCTCGGCGATGTCGGTGAGCTTGAGGTCGGTGGTGGAGTGCTCGGCCAGGGCCAGGTCCAGGAGGTCGTCCAGGACCTGGGCGAGGCGCTTGCCCTCGGTGCGCACCGAGGCGATCTCCTCGTGGCCGTCGGGCAGGTCGAGGGCCAGCAGCTCGATGCGCAGCAGCAGCGCGGACAGCGGGTTGCGCAGCTGGTGGGAGGCGTCGGCGACGAACGCACGCTGCTGTTCGAGGACTTCCTCGACGTTGTCGGCCATCTCGTTGAAGGAGCGGGCCAGGCGGCGCAGCTCGGGCGGCCCGGAGGCGGCCGCGACGCGCGACTGCATACGCCCGGTGGCGATGTCGTGGGTGGCGGTGTCGAGGATCCGTACGGGCCTCAGCACCCAGCCGGTGAGCCGGAAGGCCGCCCCGACCGCCAGGAGCATCGCGGCGGCCTCCCCCGCGGCGATCACCAGCCACCCGTGCAGGGTGCGCGACCGCATCTGCCCGGTGGGCGAGTCGGTGACCACGACGGCCACCACGTCGCCGTCGCGCACCACGGGGGAGGCGACGGTGAGCCGGCCCCGCTGCCAGGGCCAGACCTGGTCCGGGTCATGGCTGCGACGGCCCTGGAGGGCCTCCTCGAACGCCTCGGCGCCGTCCCCGGCCTTGGGGAGCCGCCAGCCGTCGGGCGCCTGGGCCATGGGCTTGCCGCTCCGGTAGAAGACGCCGGCCCGGATGCCGTACAGGGCGTGGTAGCGCCGGAGTTCAGCCTTCAGGGTGCTGAGCCGTTCGTCGTCCTCCGCGCTGGCGGCCGCGGCCGGCCCGGCCGTGACGAACTGCGCGAGCGCGGCGAACCGCGCGGTGTCGTCGATCCGGTCGACGACCACGCGCTGCTGCTCGCGGGCGGCCACGCTGCCCGCGAGCGGGAAGCCGAGCGCGAGCAGCACGCCGGCCATGAGGACGATGAGGAGCGGGAGAAGTCGGGTGCGCACGGGGAGAAGTCTCTCGGGTCCTCAGCTCGCCGGTGACACCAGGCGGTACCCGACGCCGCGAACCGTCTCGATCAGCGCGGGCATGCGCAGCTTGGAGCGGAGCGAGGCGACGTGCACCTCCAGGGTGCGCCCGGTCCCCTCCCAACTGGTCCGCCACACCTCGCTGATGATCTGCTCCCGCCGGAAGACGACGCCGGGGCGCTGGGCGAGCAGCGCCAGCAAGTCGAACTCCTTACGGGTGAGCGAGATGGTCGTACCCTCCACCGCGACCTGCCGGGTGGCCAGATCGAGGGTGACGGGGCCGATCCGCAGGGGTGCGTTGCGGCTCTCGGTGCCCTCCTCGGAGGCCGGGGCGGGGTCGGCCGGAAGCGTGCGCCGACTCACAGCGTGGATCCGGGCGAGCAGCTCCATGGTGTCGTAGGGTTTGACCACATAGTCGTCGGCACCGAGGTGGAGACCATGGATGCGGGATCTTACATCCGCCCGCGCGGTCACCATGATCACGGGAGTGGTGGTCCGCTTGCGGATTTTGCCGCACACCTGGAAGCCGTCCTGGTCCGGCAGCCCGAGGTCGAGGAGCACAACGCCGAACGGCGGCCCCGAGTCGGGCAGCAGCGCTCTGAGCGCCTCCTCACCGCTTCTGGCGTGCGTAACTTCGAAACCGTGCCTCGCGAGCACCGCGGAGAGAGCCGCGGCGACATGGTTGTCGTCCTCGACGAGCAGCAGCCTCACCGAGCCTTCCACCACCTTTCCACAGAGTGGCGCATGCGTTTCGCCAACATGGCCACAGGGCATCCACGCCCAGTAGACGCGTGCTCGTCAAGACGCATCTAGTCACACTTAGGTTTCCGTTATGTAGCCGGTACGGCAGCCTCGGACCGCGTTCACACAGAGTGCCGCTCCGCTGCCGGATCGTTATCCTCAATTTCCGCTCAGATGTAATGACGCTGGTCTCGGCGGCCCCCTAAGGTCCTCCCAACCGAGGAGGACGGAGCGAAACGCCGAATGAGCGAAGTACCGGTGACCAAGGACGCAACTCCCGTTGCGGACGCGTTGGTTGCGCTGTCAGGAGTCAACAAGCACTTCGGCGCGCTGCATGTGCTCCAGGACATCAACCTGAACATCGCACGGGGCGAAGTGGTCGTTGTGATCGGCCCTTCCGGGTCCGGCAAGTCGACCCTCTGCCGCACCATCAACCGCCTGGAGACAATCGACTCCGGCACCATCACGATCGACGGCAAGCCACTGCCTCAAGAGGGCAAGGAGCTCGCCCGGCTGCGCGCCGACGTCGGCATGGTCTTCCAGTCTTTCAACCTTTTCGCGCACAAGACGGTGCTCGAAAACGTGATGCTGGGCCAGCAGAAGGTGCGCAAGACAGACAAGAAGACCGCCGAGGAGAAGGCCCGCACGCTGCTCGACCGAGTGGGCGTGGGCAAGCAGGCGGACAAGTACCCCGCGCAGATGTCCGGTGGTCAGCAGCAGCGCGTGGCCATCGCCCGAGCGCTGGCCATGGACCCCAAGGCGATCCTGTTCGACGAGCCGACCTCCGCGCTCGACCCGGAGATGATCAACGAGGTGCTGGACGTCATGCAGCAGCTCGCCCGGGACGGTATGACGATGGTCGTCGTCACCCACGAGATGGGCTTCGCGCGCTCCGCCGCGAACCGGGTGGTCTTCATGGCCGACGGCCGGATCGTCGAAGAGGCCGAGCCCGAGGAGTTCTTCAACAACCCCCGCAGCGACCGGGCCAAGGACTTCCTGTCGAAGATCCTTCACCACTGAGGCACCACTGAGGCCCATACCCGGGTCCCCCGCACCTGGCTTCACCACTGAGCCCCGCACGGCTCACCTTCTGCACGCACGCACAACAAAACCTGAGGGATGCACGATGAGAATTCGTAAGACGGCCGCAGCGGCTTCGGTGGTTCTGGCTCTGGCGGCGACCGCTGCCTGCGGTGGCAAGGAAGGCACGGCCGGCGACAAGCCCAAGGGCGGCGAGGTCGTCAGCGGCGACTACACCGTCGCCAAGGACGTGAAGCTGGACTCGCCGACCCTCAAGGCGGCCCAGAAGCGCGGCAAGCTCATCATCGGCGCCAAGGCCGACCAGCCCTACCTCGGCTTCGAGGACACCACCGGCAAGCGCTCCGGCTTCGACATCGAGATCGCCAAGATGGTCGCCGCCGACCTGGGCTTCTCCGAGGACCAGATCGAGTTCAAGACGGTCGACTCCAACGTCCGCGAGACCTCCATCTCCAAGGGCCAGGTCGACTACTACGTCGGCACCTACACGATCAACGACGAGCGCAAGAAGCAGGTCGGCTTCGCAGGCCCGTACTACGTGGCCGGCGCGGACCTGCTGGTGCGCAAGGACGACAAGGACATCACCGGCCCGGACGCCGTCAAGGGCAAGAAGGTCTGTTCCATCGTCGGCTCCACTCCGCTCCAGGAGATCAAGAAGCCGAAGTACGGCGCCAAGACCACCGAGCTCGGCAAGTACTCGCTGTGCGTCAAGCAGCTGCTGGACGGCCAGGTGGACGCGGTCACCACCGATGACGCGATCCTCAAGGGCTACGCGGCCCAGCGTCCGAGCAAGCTCAAGGTCGTCGGCAAGCCGTTCACCGAGGAGCCCTACGGCGTCGGCATGAACAAGGACGACAAGGTGCTGCGCGACGCGATCTCCGACGCGCTCGAGAAGCACATCGGGAACGGCGACTACAAGAAGGCGTACGAGGGCACGCTCGGCAAGTCCGGCTCCGCCTACGTCGCCCCGAAGACCCCCCTGCCGCGCTACTGAGCCGGTTCTCCCCGTACGCCCTGAAGCCGGTGCGATCCGTCGTGCTGCCCTGACCGCTAGCGCGGAGAACAGATGAACCTACTCTTCGATTACTTCCCTGAGTTCCGCGACGGGTTCCTCGGCACCCTGTCGCTGACCGCGGCCAGCGCGGCGCTCGCCCTCATCCTCGGCATCATCATGGCCGGCTTCAGGGTGTCCCCCATACCGCCGCTGCGTGCCTTCGGCACCGCCTGGGTCACGCTGCTGCGGAACACCCCGCTGACCCTGCTGTTCCTGATCACGTTCTTCGTGATCCCCCAGATCCTCTTCCCCGGGACGAGCCCCTACAAGCTCGCGGTGGGGGCGCTGGGCTGCTACACCTCGACGTTCGTCTGCGAGGCGGTGCGCTCCGGCATCGGCACGGTGCCGATCGGGCAGGCCGAGGCGGCCCGAAGCCTGGGGATGACCTTCTTCCAGACCCTGCGGATGATCGTCCTGCCGCAGGCCACCCGGACCGTGATCCCGCCGCTGAGCAGCATATTCATCGCCCTCACCAAGAACTCCGCGATCGCGGGCGCCTTCAGCAACACCGAGCTGTTCAGCGTCTCGAAGCTGCTGAGTGACAAGGGGTACGCGATCGCCTGGATCTTCCTGTGGATCGCGCTCAGCTACCTGGTCATCACCTTCACCATCAGCGGGCTCTTCCGGCTGCTGGAGCGCCGCATGGAGGTGGCCCGATGAGCGCAAGCGTCCTGTACGACTCGCCCGGTCCCAAGGCCCGTATCCGCAACCGCGTGTACTCGGTCATCGGCACTCTCGCCGTGATCGGCCTGATCGCCTTCATCGCCATACGGCTGAACGACAAGGGTCAGTTCGCGCCGGAGATGTGGGACATCTTCAACTACGCGGGTGTCCAGAACGACATCATCGACGGCCTGCTGACCACCCTCCAGGTGTTCGCCGTGGCCGCGGTGCTGTCGGTGGCGCTCGGCGTGGTGCTCGCCGTCGGCCGGCTCTCGGACCACAAGTGGGTCCGAGTGTTCACGACCGGATTCATCGAGCTGTTCCGGGCCGTCCCGCTGCTGATCACCATCTACGCCCTGTGGGTGCTCTTCCTCACCTACAAGAACGATCTGGGGTTCACCGGCGACGGGACGGAGTTCTGGGCCCTGGTCGTCGGCCTGACGGTCTACAACGGCTCGGTGCAGGCCGAGGTGTTGCGGGCGGGCATCAACTCGGTGCCCAAGGGGCAGCGTGAGGCCGCCTACGCCCTGGGTATGCGCAAGACCCAGGTCATGATGACCATCCTGATTCCGCAGGGTGTCCGCGCGATGCTGCCGACCATCATCAGCCAGCTGGTGGTCACCTTGAAGGACACCTCGCTCGGCTATGTCATCACGTACCAGGAACTGCTGTACAAGATGCAGCACATCGCCGAGGTGACCGTCGTCAACGACGAGAGCCCCTACGTTCCGGTGATCATCGTCGGCGGTGTGATCTATGTGGCCCTGTGTCTGGCGCTGTCCGCCCTGGCCACCTGGATCGAGCGGCGCGGTCGGCGCGCCAAGAGCGGTATAGCGGTCGCACCGGCCGAGCAGCCGGTCGCGGCGGGAGACGCTCTGGACGTCGTCGACCAGGCCGAGGTGGCCGGACCGGCCGACACGGCGGCGAAGAACTGACCGTATACCCGGTCCGATATCCGGTCCGACGGGGGCGGTGGCGTACGCGCCACCGCCCCCGTCGCTTGACGCGGGGACCCGCAGTGGGTTGCATACTTTGTGTGATCGCGCACCGGGTTTCAACTGCCAGTTTCCTCAACTCACGTACGTCCCGCAGGGTCACCGGAACCGCGCCGTGGACCCGGTGATCGTCGCCGGGGCGGGCCCGGTCGGCCTCGCCCTGACCCTCGCGCTCGCGCGCGCCGAGGTGCCCGTCATCCTGCTCGACGAGAGCCAGGGCGGCGACGAGCGCCGCCCCGCCCGTACGGCCGTGCTGCGCCCCGACACCGCCGCCCTGCTGGAGCGGCTGGGCTGCCGGGCCGCCCACGCGGCCGAGCCGTGGACCGGCTGGCGCACCCTGCGGCGGCGGCAGCTGGTCCGGCATGTGTCCCTGGTGCCCGGTCGGCCGTTCCTGCCCGGCCGGAGGGACAGCCCCGGCGGTAACGGCTATGGCTATGACGTCGGCCCCGACGCCGGGACGGTGGGCGACGAGCCGGAGGCGGAGCTGCCCTCGCCGCTGCACCTGCCCCAGCACGAGCTCACCGGCGCCCTGCGCGCCGCGCTGGCCACCATCCCCGGCGAGGACCTGGTCCGGATCGTCCCGGGCACCCGCCTGGACACCCTGGAACAGGATCCCCGGGGCGTCAGCATCCGCACACGGGGCGCCCAGAGCACCTGGTGGCGGGGCAGTTATGTGATCGGCTGCGACGGGCCCCGGTCCACCATCCGCAAGCTCCTGGGCGTGCGCTTCCCGGGGCGCACCGCGGTGGAGCGGCACGCGGTCGCCGCGCTGCGCGCCGAACTCCCCTGGCCCGGCGAGGCCGTGCTGCACCGCTCCCCGCCGTGGCGCACCCTCGACGCGGAGGTGACCGCCCGCCCGCTGCCGCGCGGCGTCTGGCGGCTGGACTGGCTGCTGCCGCCGGGCCGCGACCTGGTCACGCCGGACGCGCTGGTCGCGCGGGTGCGCGACACCCTCACGGGGTGGTCCGGCGACCCCGCGCTCCCCTACGAGCTTCTGGACACCGGCGTGCACACCGTGCACCACCGGCTCGCGCTCCGCTGGCGCGCCGGCCGGGCCTTCCTCGCCGGGGACGCCGCCCATCTGCTCGGCGCGCTCGGCACCCAGGGGCTCGACGAGGGCATGCGGGACGTCGGCAACCTCTCCTGGAAGCTGGCCCTCGCCTGGCATCACGGGGCGTCGGACGCGCTGCTCGACAGCTATCAGGCCGAGCGGCGCGGCGCCGTGAGCGCCCGGCTGCGCGCCGCGGACCAGGCGCTGCCGCTGGTGCGGGCCTCCGGCGGCTGGCACGCGATGCGGCGCTCCGTGCTGCCCGGCGCGGTCCGTGCCCACGACGAGCTGCTCACCGACGGCCATCTGGGGCGCGGTCCCCTGGGCGAGCCACCGGTCCACCGCCGCTCGCCCCTCACGCCCGCGGCGGCCCCCGAGGGGTCGATCACAGTCGACACCGAGATCGGCGCGCTCGCCGCCGATGTGCCGGTGACCGCGTCGGACGGATCGCTCACCCGGCTGTGGGCGCGGCTGGGGCGGGAGCTGCTGGTCGTCCTCGTCGCCCCCGGCACGGGCGTGTGGGACCGCCGTCACTGGCTGCGCGCGGGGCTGATGCCCCGGCTGGCGGCGGCCGTCGCGGCGCTGCCGATGCGGGCCGAGCTGCTGGTCGCCGAGGAGTACCCGGGTGCCCCGGCCCACACCGTGCTGCTGGTGCGGCCCGACGGGCACCTGGTCGCGGCGCTGTCCGGGGTGCGCCCGGCCGAGCTGTACGCGTGCGCGGACGCGGCGCTGGGCGGGAGGGCCGCGCGGGGCGGCGGCGCAGAGGAGGCGTCGGCGGAGGCGGAGGCGGGAACGACGGCGCACCGGTAGGGCGGCGCGCGGCAGTGTGCGCGCCGGGGTGCGTGGCAGGGGGCGTCCGCGGAGTGGACAGCAGTAGTTGACCTTGCTTTCCGCCCCGTGGTTGAGTACGCCTCGTGACCGACACTCAGCTGCCGCGCTTCTGGCGGAGAGTCCATGTGGACCTCGTCCGCTACGCGGGCTGCGTCTGTCGCCCCTCCTGTTGATCGGCTTTTTCCCGCGCGGCCAGGGCCGCGCCCCTTTCGCGATCACTCAGGACGGTCTCAGTGCCCGACGTAAGCACATCCTCCCCCGCCCGGCCCTCGGCACCCGCCGGGTCCCCCGCCGACGCCTCGCCCGGCCCGGCCGAGCTCCTCGAGTTCGCCCGCCGTACCGCCGCCGACGCCGCGCTCGTCGACTCCCTCCCCCTCGACCCGGAGGGCCGCACCTGGCTGCGGCTCGAGGGGCCGGGCGGCAGCGAGGCGTGGCTGATCGGCTGGCCTCCCGGCACCGGCACCGGCTGGCACGACCACGGCGGCTCGCACGGCGCGTTCGTCACGGCGGCCGGTCAGCTGCGCGAGCAGTCGCTCGCCGCGCGCCTGCCCACCGAGGGCTGGAAGACCCTTGAGCTGGCCGACGACGTCGACCGTGAGCGGTCGCTTCCCGCCGGACAGGGGCGGGCCTTCGGACCGCACCACGTCCACGAGGTGCTCAACACCTCCACGGAGCGGCACGCGGTCTCGGTACACGCCTATTACCCGCCGCTGCCGCTGATGCGCCGCTACAGCCGCACCGGACAGGTGCTGCGGCTGGAACAGGTCGAGCTGCCGGGTGAGTGGGAGTGATCCGATGAGCGCGAAGCGGAGCATCGACGAACTGCTGGCCGAGGCCCGTACGGGCCTGGACCGCCTCGGGCCCGCGGAGGCCGCGGCGGCACAGGCCGAGGGCGGGCTGCTCGTGGACATACGGTACGCCGCCCTGCGGGAGCGCGACGGGACCATCCCGGGCGCGCTGATCGTCGAGCGGAACGAACTGGAGTGGCGGCTCGACCCGCTGTGCGACCACCGGCTGCCCGAGGCCACGGACCACGATCTGCGGATCGTGGTCGTGTGCAACGAGGGGTACGCGTCCAGCCTCGCGGCGGTCTCGCTGCGGCAGCTCGGGCTGTCGCGCGCCACAGACCTGGTGGGCGGCTTCCAGGCGTGGCGCGCGGCGGGCCTGCCGGTGAGTCCTCACCCGTGAAACCTGTGAACCCCGTGAAACCTGCGCTCCAGGCCCGTCGGCCGCCCGCTCACTCCTTGGCCGAGGCCAGGTCCACCGGACGGGCCGTCAGCGCCAGCCGCCCGGGCAGCACCGTCGCCGCGAAGGCCAGCAGGGCCGCGAGGCCCAGCACGAGCCCGTAGGCGAGCGGGACGACGGTGGGCGCCGCGCCGCCCGTCATGCCGACGCTGAACGCGGTCAGGACGGCCAGCGCCGTGCCGGTCCCCAGGACGGCCGCGATCAGCAGCAGGCCCGCCGTCTCGATCCGCAGCATCCGCAGCACCTGGCGCCGGGTGGCCCCGGCCAGCCTGAGCATCGCGAACTCCCGGCCGCGCTCGGCGGTGGACATGGCCAGGGTGTTGACGACGGCGATGGCGGTGAAGGCCACGATGAGGCCCATCGCGATGTAGTCGACCTCCGCGTTCGACCGCGCGGTCGCGGCCCGCAGCTCCTCGACCCGGTCCGGGGCCAGGACCCGTACCCCCGGAAAGTCCCGCACGGCCTTCGCCAGGCCGGCCCGCGTGGCGTGGTCCGCGGCCACGAGTACCGACGAGGCCAGCGGATTGTCGACATGCCGCGCCACCAGGTCATGGGGCATGGTCAGATCGCCGAAGCCCAGTCCGCGGGCGTAGACGGCGACGACCGTGAGGGCGGCGCGGGTGCCGTCCCCGAGCGTGAGCTTCAACGTGTCGCCGGGAGCCAGGCCCAGGCCGTCGGCCGCGACCTCGCTGACGGCCACCGTGCCGTCGCCGAAGCGGGCCAGGGAGCCGCGGGTCACGTCCGGGTCCCAGGTCCGGGTCAGCCCCTCGGGGGTGACGCCCTGAGCCGGGTACTTGTCGAGGCCGACGCGCACGGTAGTCCGCACCACCTCGGTCGCCGCCGTGACGCCCGGCGTCCCGCGGACCGCGGTGGCCGCCGCCCCGGGCACGCCCGGCCCCTGGGAGGCGAGCGTCCAGTCGGCGCGGTTGCCGTCCCTGGCCTGGCGGCGGGCGGCGTCGTCGAGCGTGGGGTGGAGGAAGAGGACCGTGGCGGCCATGCCGATCAGCAGCACGAGCGGGGTGACGGCGGTGGCCATCCGGGTGGCGTTGCCGCGCAGGTTGGCGGCGGCCAGCCGGCCCCAGGGCCGGGCCATGCGCAGCGGCAGCGCCAGGATGGCCACCGCCATGCGGACGATCAGCGGGCCGAGCAGCGCGACGGCCCCGGCGAGGACGACGACGGCGAGGTAGGTGACGGGCGTCGAGGCGGGCTCGGTGTGCAGATGGCCGAGGAGTACGACCAGGACCACGCCCCCGGCCAGCAGCGCCAGCCCGGCCAGCACCCGCCCCAGGGCCGGGCGGGGGCGCTCGACCGCGGCCTCGGAGAGGGCCTCGGCGGGCCGGATGCGGACGATCCGGCGGGCGGAGATGCGGGCCGCCGCCCAGGCGCCGAACAGCGTGGTGCCCACGGCTGCGGCCATCGGGAAGAGGCCGACCGCGAGGTGCAGGGTGGCGGGGACGGCGCCGGTCGCCACGAACCGGCCGTACAGCCAGTGGGCGAGCGGCAGTCCGGCGAGCGAGCCCAGGATGCCCGCCACCAGGCCGACGACGAGGGCCTCCCGGCCGAGGAGGCGGCGGATCTGGCCCGGGGTGGCGGCGATGGCGCGGAGCAGGGCGATCTCACGGTGGCGCTGCTGGATGGAGAGGGCGAAGGTGCCGACCACGACCAGGATCGCGACCAGCAGCGAGGTGCCGCCCATGGCGCCGCCCATGCTGACCAGGCGGGTACGGGCGGCCGCCGCGTCGGGGAACTCGGCGGGTCCGCGGTCGCCGCCGGTGTGGACCCGGGCCTTGGTGCCGCTCAGGGCCGCGGCGAGGTCCTGCTTCAGCCGGGCCGGGTCCGTGCCCGGTTCGGCCAGCACGCCGATGGCGGCGATCCGGCCGGGGCGGGCGGCGAGCCGGTCGGCCTCGGCGTCGGTGAAGAACAGGCTGGTCTGCCGGCGCAGATCGCCGTCGGCGGGCGCGGCGATACCGGTGACGCGGTAGGCGCGGGGGCGGCGGTGGACTGGACGGTGAGCCGGTCGCCGGGCTCGAGACCGGCGCGGGCCGCGAGTTCGCGGTCGACGACGACATCCCCGGCTGAGCGCGGGGCGCTGCCGCGGGTGAGGGCGAACGGGGTGAGCGGCGCGGAGCTCCAGGCGTGGCCGTACGAGGGAGTGTCGCCGGGACCGGTCAGAACGCGGTCGTCGGGCGTCACCGCGTAGGCGGGGAAGGTGAGTTCGGGGACGGCCCGGCGCACGCCGGGGACGCGCTGGACGGTGCGCACCGTGTCATACGGCAGCCAGACATGCTCGGCCAGCGGCTTGGCCTTGTGCTTGACCTTCGTCTTGCCCTTCTTGTGCTTGACGGTGGTCTTGTGCACGTTCTGGTCGGCCGAGACGACGACAGGGGTCGCGGCATAGCGCTCGGTGGCAATGGAGCCGCGCAGGCCCGTCTCCAGCAGCACACCACAGGCGGTGATCAGAGCCGAGGCGCAGACCAACGCGAGCAGCGCGCCGATGAATCCGCCCTTGCGGGCGCGCAGGGTTCGTATCGCGTAGCGCAGCATCATGGCCCGCTGCGTGGGGTGCTCTGTCATGAGCGCACCATTCCACGGGGCCGGGGTCGGGGGCGCTCCTGCCGACCGGCCTCTTGATCGTCGGGTTAACCCCCCTTCCCCACGACCGGCGGCCACCCGGTACAGGCCCTCGCCCGGGATCACCGCGACCGCCCCGGCTACGCGTCGGGCAGATGCCGCTCAAGCAGTTCCGGGTCCTCCCCCTCCTCCTCCAGCGCGCGCCGCACCACCCGCAGCGCCACCCCCTCCGCATAGCCCTTGCGGGCGAGCATCCCCGCCAGGCGGCGCAGCCGCTTCTCCCGGTCGAGGCCGCGGGTGGCCCTCAGCTTGCGCTCGACCAGCTCACGCGCGGTGCGCTCCTCCTGCTCGGCGTCGAGCTGCCCCACAGCCTCGTCGATCAGGGCCGAGTCCACGCCCTTGGTGCGCAGCTCACGGGCGAGCGCGCGGCGGGCGAGGCCCCGGCTGTGGTGGCGGGACTCCACCCAGGCGTCCGCGAACGCCGCGTCGTCGATCAGCCCGACGTCCTCGAACCGGGACAGCACCTCCTGCGCCACCTCGTCGGGGATGCCGCGGGTGCGCAGCGCGTCCGCGAGCTGTCTGCGCGTGCGCGGGGTCCCGGTGAGCAGGCGCAGACAGATCGCCCGCGCCTGCTCCTCCGGGCTGCGCGGCGGCCCCTGCTCGGCCCTCGACGAGGAGGGGGCGCCGCTGTCCGGGCCGGCCGGACGGCCTTGGCCGTCCGGCCAGTCGGTCCGCCGCGTCACGGTCAGCTCTTGGCCGCGGCAGTCTTGGCCGCCTTCGTTCCGGCCTTGGCCGCCGCAGCGGGCGCCGCCTTGGCGGGCGCGGCGGCGGGCGCGACAGCTCCGGCCGCCTCGGCGCCGGACTCGGCGGCCGGCTCCTCCCGCTTGACGCCGATGCCCAGCTTTTCCTTGATTTTCCGCTCGATCTCGTTGGCGAGATCGGGGTTGTCCTTCAGGAAGTTCCGGGCGTTCTCCTTGCCCTGGCCGAGCTGGTCGCCCTCGTAGGTGTACCAAGCGCCGGACTTGCGGACGAAGCCGTGCTCCACGCCCATGTCGATCAGGCCGCCCTCGCGGCTGATGCCCTGGCCGTAGAGGATGTCGAACTCGGCCTGCTTGAAGGGCGGCGCGACCTTGTTCTTGACGACCTTGACACGGGTGCGGTTGCCGACCGCGTCGGTGCCGTCCTTGAGGGTTTCGATGCGGCGGATGTCCAGGCGCACCGAGGCGTAGAACTTCAGCGCCCGGCCACCGGTCGTCGTCTCGGGGGAGCCGAACATGACGCCGATCTTCTCGCGAAGCTGGTTGATGAAGATCGCGGTGGTCTTGGACTGGTTGAGCGCGCTGGTGATCTTACGGAGCGCCTGGCTCATCAGCCGGGCCTGCAGACCGACGTGGGAGTCGCCCATCTCGCCCTCGATCTCCGCCCGCGGCACCAGGGCGGCGACGGAGTCGATGACGATGAGGTCGAGCGCGCCGGAGCGGACCAGCATGTCGACAATCTCGAGCGCCTGCTCGCCGTTGTCCGGCTGGGACAGGATGAGGGAGTCGGTGTCCACGCCCAGCTTCTGCGCGTAGTCCGGGTCGAGGGCGTGCTCCGCGTCCACGAACGCGACCGCGCCGCCGGCTCGCTGGGCGTTCGCCACCGCGTGGAGGGTCAGGGTGGTCTTACCGGAGGACTCGGGGCCGAAGACCTCCACCACACGGCCGCGCGGCAGGCCGCCGACGCCGAGGGCCACGTCGAGCGCGGTCGATCCGGTGGGAATCACCTCGATCGGCTCGTTCGGCCGCTCGCCCATCCGCATCACGGCGCCTTTGCCGAATTGCCGTTCAATCTGTGCGAGCGCGGCGTCGAGCGCCTTCTCGCGGTCGGTTCCTGCCATGGGTTCCACCCGGTTTGCTTGAGTCGATCGCTTCACGTCCACGACGCTAACGCCTGCCACTGACAAGCGGCCCGGACGTCCTCCGCCTGTGGATAACTCAGGCGAGATCCACCATGAGAATGGATGTTCGATTTTTGTGTCAACCACGCCGCTTCAGCATGTCCCGCGCCCGTGCCAGGGCCGACATCCCGCGCTGCCGCCGCGTCCGGCCCTTGACCCGCAGGTCGTCTGTGACGTCATACCGCTTGATGTACGCGCCGAGGAACGCCTGGAGCGTCGCGGTCGCCGGGATCGCGATCAGCGCGCCCACCGCACCGAGCAGCGCGGTGCCCGCGATCACCGAGCCGAAGGAGACCGCCGGGTGGATGTCCACCGTCCTGGCGGTGATGCGCGGCTGAAGCAGATAGTTCTCGAACTGCTGGTAGACCACGACGAAGACCAGCACCCACAGCGCGTACCAGGGCTCGACGGTGAACGCGATCAGCATCGGCAGGGCGCCTGCCATGTAGGTGCCGATGGTCGGGATGAACTGCGAGATCAGCCCCACCCAGACGGCCAGCGCCGGGGCATAGGGCACGCCCAGCCACTCCAGCAGGACGTAGTGCGCTATGCCGGAGATCAGCGCCATCAGGCCGCGCGAGTAGATGTAGCCGCCGGTCTTGGCGACCGCGATCTCCCAGGCGCGCAACACCTCGGTCTGCCGGGTCGGCGGCAGGACCGAGCACAGGGCGCGGCGCAGCCGGGGGCCGTCGGCGGCGAAGTAGAAGGCGAAGAGGGCCACCGTCAGGACCTTGAAGAGCCCCCCGAGGACCTGCGTGGAGACGTCCAGCACGTTGTCCGCGCTGTTCTTGACGTAGTTCTGAAGCCAGTCCGAGTGGAGCAGGCTGTCCTGGACCTCGACCCGCGAGAGCTCGGTGTGGAACGTCTCGTTGATCCAGCTGACCAGCTGGTCGAGGTACTTCGGGAAGTCCTCGACCATGGTCATGATCTGGTCGGCGAGCATCGAGCCGAGCAGGGTGAAGAACCCGGCGACACCGATCAGGATGCCGAGGAAGACCAGCCCGGTGGCCGCCCCGCGGCGCATGCCGCGCGCCGCCATCCGGTCCACGGCCGGTTCGACGGCGAGCGCGAGGAAGAACGCGATCAGGATGTTGAGGAGCAGTCCGGTCAGCTGGTCGAAGGCCCAGGTGGCCAGTCGATAACAGGCCACCAGGGCGAGCGCGAGCACCATGGCGCGCGGCAGCCAGCGCGGCATGCGCGCGTCGGGCCGCGCCCCGGGGGCGGCGGCAGCCTCGGGGCTGGCGGGGACGCCGTCGGCGTCGGGCGGGAGGGTCTCTTCTGCTGGGGCCACTGGGCAAGTGTGGCGTACATCCGTGGAAGAATTCCGGCCACCCCGCAACTCCGGGGCCGCGGGCCCGGCGGCCGATCAGCGCTTGTCGGCCGGAATCTCCAGGGCGACGCACACCCCGCGCCAGACGGCCTTGGCCTCCCAGCCGGCGTCCAGCGCCTGGTGCACGGTACGACCACCGAGCTCGGACATCACATGATCACGTGCGAAGGAGTCCGCGTACCCCTCTCCGAAGTAGTCCGCCATCCGCTGCCAGAAGTCCGTCAACCGCATGCGATCAGTATCGCGCTCCTGGGAGTGCAGTCGGACGCGAGCCGCCGTGCGACAGCGCTTTGCGGCCTACGGTCGGCCCATGGACCGATCCGCAGCAGTCCCCTCCTCCCCGCTCGCCCGCGCCGAGCAGTTCGTGTGGCTGACCGCCCGGGTGCTCGAGCAGCGCAGATTCGCGTACCACTTCCTGGGCGGCGGCGCCGATCCGGTCGAGACCGCGCTGGCCGCGTACCTGGGCGACGACGGGGGCTACGGCCACGCCCTGGAGCCGGATCTGCGCGGCCCGCACAGCAGGCCGCAGCACGCCGCGCACGCGCTGCGCGTCCTGGACGGGATCGGCCGCTGCGCGGGGCGGCGCGTGGAGCTCCTGTGCCGCTATCTGACGGAGATCACCACCCCGGACGGCGCGCTCCCGGCACACCGCCCCGCCCCGCCCGGCGCCGCGGTGGCCTCCTGGAATCCCGCGGCGGACGGCTCGGCCGGCGATCTGCGCGCCACCGGTCCGGTGGTGGGCCTGCTGCACCGCAACGACGTGTGGCACGCCTGGCTGTTCCGGGCGACGGACTTCTGCTGGGCGGCCGTCGCGGCCCTGGCGGAGGGCGCCGCGCCCCGTCCGCGCGAGGTGCTGGCGGCCGCCGCCTTCCTCGACGGGGCGCCGGACCGCCCCCGAGCGCTGGCGGCGGCGGAGCGGCTCGGGCGGCGGGTGCGCAAACTGGGGCTGGTGACGCTGGACCCCGAGCCCGCCGAGGACCGTCCGCCCGCCGAGGGCCGCGCCCCGGGCGAGCGGATCTTCGTACACGAGATGGCGCGCACCCCGGACTCGTCGGCCCGTCCGTGGTTCACCGACGCCGAGGTGGAGCGGTCGCTGGACTTCCTCGCCGCCTCCCAGGGCGAGGACGGCGGCTGGCCCCTCCCCCACCTGCGCCCGGGCCCGCCCGGTGCGGCCCTGGAACGGCGGCCGATCGTAACCATCGAGGCCCTGCTGACGCTGCGCGCGTACGGCCGCGCTCTGGACTAGAGCGCCCGTACACCCGCGGTGACGATCACCGCGACGGCGACCACCACCAGAAAGGGGGCGCGCAGCACCAGGGCGAGCGCCGCCGCGCCGAGCCCGGCCGCGCGCGCGTCGAGGACCAGGTGCTGCCCGTCGCCGAAGGTCTGCTGAGCGGTGAGCGCGGCCAGCAGCGCGACGGGGAGCAACGCGGCCAGGCGCCGGACGGCCGGGCGCTCGAGGGCCCCGGCGGGCACCGAAAGGCCCAGCAGTTTGGCCAGGTAGCACCCGGCCGCGGTGACGCCGATGGCGATCCAGGTGCTCAACGGACCCCGCCCTCCCCGGTGGCGCGCCGGGCACGCAGGCCTTGGGCGGCGAGGACGGCGGGTGCGGCGAGCGCCGCCACCAGGACCGGCACCCCGGCGGGCAGCAGCGGCAGACAGCCGAGGACGAGCAGCACCCCGAGGCCGGCCGCGGCCCGCTCGACCGTGCCGCGGAGCATGGGCGCCAGCAGGGCGAGGAAGACCGCGGGCCCGGCGGCGTCCAGGCCCCAGGCGGCGGTGTCGCCGAGGGCGTTCGCCCCGACGGCGCCGGCCAGCGTGGTCAGGTTCCACAGGACGTACAGGCTCAGGCCGGTGACGGTGAAGCCGAGCCGCGCGGTGCGCCGGTCGGGCTGCGCGAGGGCGACGGCGGAGGTCTCGTCGATGACCCAGTGCGCGGCCAGCGGACGCACGGGCCGGGGCAGTCCGAGGAGGCCGGACAGCCGCAGCCCGTAGAACGCGTTGCGCACGCCCAGGAAGAACGCCCCCGCGGCGGCGGTGAGCGGGTTGCCGCCCGCCGCCAGCGCACCGACGAGGGCGAACTGCGAGGCGCCGGTGAAGACGAGGAGGCTGAGCGCGCAGCTCTGCGCGATGCTGAGGCCGGCGCCCGCCGATGTCACGCCGAAGGCGAAGCCGGAGAGCCCGACCGCGACCCCGACGCCCAGCGCGTCACGGACCACGGCCGCGCTCGCCTTGGGCTCGGAGCCGATACGTATGTCGATCTGTTCTGCCACGCCCCGCACGTTAGGAGACCGGATGGCGCCCGGTCTTGTACGTTCTTGCACCTGCTCACGCCGGGGCCTACTGCCTACGGCCTGGCGGCGCGCTCGCGCCGGTAGGCGCCCGGCGGCACTCCGACGATCCGGGTGAAGTGCCGGTTCAGATGGGGCTGGTCGGTGAAGCCGACGGCGATGGCGGCCTCGGCGGGGGCGGCCCCGCCGTCCAGCAGGCGGCGGGCCCGGCGCACCCGGGCGTCGGTGAGCCAGGTGTGCGGCGGCATCCCGTAGGCGGCGCGGAACGCGCGCAGCAGGGCGAAGGGGCCCGTGCCGAGCTCTGCCGCCAGCCGCTCCAGGGTGGGCGGGTCGGCCATCCGCTCCTCGAGGAGCTCGCGGGCGCGCGCCGCCGAGCACGCTCCCGCGCTGCGCGCCGTGCGCGCGGGGAGCGGGCCGCCGTGGTGACGCAGCAGATGGGCGACAGTGACGCGCAGCAGGCTGTCGGCGGCGAGCGCTTCGCCCTCCTCGGCCGCCCGGTGCACCTCGCCGATGAGCCGCGCGGCGTGCGCGTCCTCGACCATGGCCTCGGCGAACCAGACCGTGCCGCGGACCGTGGTGGTCTCGGCCGCGATGTCGGCGATCACCGACGCGGAGGGATAGAGCGTGGCGTAGGCCCAGCCCTCCGGCACCCCGGCGCGCGCGGTGTGCGGCACCTCCGGGTTGATCATGACGACGGTGCCGGGGCCGGCCCGCTCGATGCCGCCCGGCAGCCCGACCTCCTCCACCCCGCGGGTGACCGCGCCGAACACATATCCGTCGTGGGAGTGCAGGGGGAAGGTGTGGCGCACATAGCGGGCCCGCAGCAGGTCCAGACCCGGCAGCGCGGTCCAGCGCCAGTGCCGTGCCCACTCCCCTGCCCGCCGCCTGGTGTCCATAGGGTCATTGTGCGCCGCGAACCGAGCCGCGGAACCACCAGCCCGGGGCCGTGACCTGCGGGTCCGCCCGTTGTCAGTGGTGCGGTGCACGATGGAGGGCATGGCAGGCCCAGCGCTCGACGGATTCTCCCCCGCCACCCGCGGATGGTTCGCGGGTGCCTTCATCGCGCCCACAGCGGCGCAGGAGGGCGCCTGGCGGGCGATCGGCGAGGGCTCGGACGTGCTGGTCGTGGCCCCCACCGGCTCCGGCAAGACCCTGGCCGCGTTCCTCGCCGCGCTCGACCGGCTGGCGAGCACGCCCCCGCCGGCCGAGGCCCGGCAGCGCTGCCGGGTGTTGTACATCTCGCCGCTCAAGGCCCTGGCGGTGGACGTCGAGCGCAACCTCCGCAGCCCGCTCACCGGCATCCGCCAGGAGTCCGTGCGGCTCGGGCTGCCCGAGCCGGAGATCCGGGTGGGCGTCCGCTCCGGCGACACCCCGGCCGCCGAGCGCCGCGCGCTGGTCAACCGCCCGCCGGACATCCTGATCACCACCCCCGAGTCGCTGTTCCTGATGCTCACCTCGTCCGCGCGGGAGGCGCTGCGCGGTGTGGAGACGGTGATCCTCGACGAGGTGCACGCCGTCGCCGGGACCAAGCGCGGCGCGCATCTCGCGCTCTCCCTGGAGCGGCTCGACGAGCTGCTGACCCGCCCGGCCCGGCGGATCGGCCTCTCGGCGACCGTGCGGCCGGTGGACGAGGTGGCGCGCTTTCTGTCGCCGCGACGCAAGGTGGAGATCGTCCAGCCGCGGTCGGACAAGGAGTTCGACCTGACGGTGGTGGTCCCGGTCGAGGACCTGGGCGAGCTGGGCGGCTCGCCCGTGCGGGACGGCGACACCGACACGGGCGAGAAGCCGTCGATCTGGCCCCATGTGGAGGAGCGGATCGCCGATCTGGTGCAGGCCCACCGCTCGACGATCGTCTTCGCCAACTCCCGCCGCCTCGCCGAGCGGCTGTGCAACCGGCTCAACGAGATCGCCTACGAGCGGGCCACGGGGGCGGCCCTGCCCGAGGACCACTCCCCCGCCGAGCTGATGGCCGAGTCGGGCGCGGCCAAGGGGGCGCCCGCGCTGCTGGCCCGCGCGCACCACGGCTCGGTGTCCAAGGAGCAGCGGGCGCTGGTGGAGGAGGACCTCAAGGCGGGCCGGCTGCCCGCCGTGGTGGCCACCTCCAGCCTGGAGCTGGGCATCGACATGGGCGCGGTCGACCTCGTCGTCCAGGTCGAGTCGCCGCCGTCGGTGGCCTCCGGGCTCCAACGCGTGGGCCGCGCCGGCCATCAGGTGGGCGCGGTCTCCACCGGCGTGGTCTTCCCCAAGTACCGCGGCGACCTGGTGCAGGCCGCGGTGGTCACCGAGCGGATGCGCGAGGGGGCCATCGAGTCGCTGCGCGTGCCCGCCAACCCGCTGGACGTGCTGGCCCAGCAGCTCGTCGCCATGACGGCCGTGGACACCTGGGACGTGGACGAGCTGCTGGCCCTGGTCCGCCGCGCCGCCCCCTTCGCCGCGCTCCCCGAGTCCGCCTTCGTCTCGGTCCTCGACATGCTCGCGGGCCGCTATCCGTCCGACGCCTTCGCGGAGCTGCGGCCGCGCCTGGTGTGGGACCGCGTGGCCAATACGGTCACCGGCCGCCCGGGGGCGCAGCGGCTGGCGGTCACCTCGGGCGGCACGATCCCCGACCGGGGCCTGTTCGGGGTCTTCCTGGCGGGTGCCGACCCGAAGAAGGGCGGGGGCAGGGTAGGCGAGCTCGACGAGGAGATGGTCTACGAGTCGCGGGTGGGCGATGTGTTCACCCTCGGCACCACCTCATGGCGGATCGAGGACATCACCCGCGACCGGGTCGTGGTCACCCCCGCCCCCGGTGTCCCCGGCCGCCTCCCGTTCTGGAAGGGCGACCAGCTGGGCCGTCCGCTGGAGCTCGGCCGCGCGCTGGGCGCCTTCCTCCGGGAGATCGTCGGCATGACCCCCGAGGCGGCCCGGGAGCGGCTGCTGGCCGCCGGGCTCGACGACTGGGCCGCCGACAACGTCCTGGCGTATCTGGACGAGCAGCGCCGCGCCTGCGGCCATGTGCCGGACGACCGCACCATCGTCGTGGAGCGCTTCCGGGACGAGCTGGGCGACTGGCGCGTCGTCATCCACTCCCCCTTCGGCGCGCAGGTCCACGCCCCCTGGGCGCTGGCGCTGGGGGCGCGGCTGTCCGAGCGGTTCGGGCTGGACGCGCAGGCGATGCACGCGGACGACGGCATCGTGCTGCGGCTGCCCGACGCGGACCTGATGGGTCTGGACCTGCTGGACGCCGACCCGGCCGCCCAGGGCCGGGAGTACGACTTCGAGCAGTCCCCCGTCGGGGCGGCCGATGTCGCCTTCGACAAGGACGAGGTCGGCCAGATCGTCACCGACCAGGTCGGCGGCTCGGCGCTGTTCGCCTCGCGCTTCCGCGAGTGCGCGGCCCGCGCCCTGCTGCTGCCCCGCCGCAACCCCGGCAAGCGCACCCCGCTGTGGCAGCAGCGCCAGCGGGCCTCGCAGCTGCTCCAGGTGGCGAGCGAGTTCGGGTCGTTCCCGATCGTTCTCGAGGCCGTCCGCGAATGCCTCCAGGACGTGTTCGACGTCCCCGGGCTCACCGAGCTCATGGGCGACCTCGAGTCCCGCCGGGTCCGGCTGGTGGAGGTGACCACCCCGGAGCCGTCCCCGTTCGCCCGCTCGCTGCTCTTCGGCTATGTGGCGCAGTTCCTGTACGAGGGCGACTCCCCCCTGGCCGAGCGCCGGGCCGCCGCGCTCTCCCTCGACTCCCGGCTCCTGGCCGAGCTCCTCGGCCAGGCCGAGCTGCGCGAGCTGCTCGACCCCGACGTCCTGGCCGAGCTGGAGCGCGAGCTCCAGTGGCTCACCGAAGACCGCCGGGTCAAGGACGCCGAGGGCGTCGCCGACCTGCTGCGCCTCCTGGGGCCGCTCACCGACGCCGAGCTGTCCGAGCGCGGCGCCGACCCCCAGTGGGCGCGGGAGCTGTCGGGGGCCCGCCGGGCCATCCGCGTCCGTATCGCCGGGCAGGACCACTGGGCGGCCGTCGAGGACGCGGGGCGGCTGCGGGACGCGCTGGGCACGGCGCTGCCCGTCGGGGTCCCCGAGGCGTTCACCGAGCCGGTCAAGGATCCGCTCGGCGATCTCCTGGCCCGCTTCGCCCGCACCCACGGCCCCTTCACCTCCGCCCAGGCCGCGGCCCGCTTCGGCCTGGGCACCGCCGTCACCGACGGGGCGCTGCACAGCCTCGCGGCGGGCGGCCGCATCGTCCAGGGCGAGTTCGCCCCTGCCGGGGTCAGCCAGGAGTGGTGCGACGCCACCGTGCTGCGCCGGCTGCGCCGCCGCTCCCTGGCCGCGCTACGCCACGAGCTGGAGCCCGTCCCGCCGACCGCGCTCGCCTCCTTCCTCCCCCGCTGGCAGCACCTGGGCACCCACAGCCTGCGCGGGATCGACGGGCTGGTGCGCGCCGTCGAGCAGCTCCAGGGCGCCCCGGTGCCCGCCTCCGCGCTGGAGAAGCTGGTCCTGCCCTCCCGGGTCGGCGACTACACCGCCACCATGCTCGACGAGCTCACCGCGAGCGGGGAGGTGGTCTGGGCCGGGGCGGGCGCGCTGCCCGGCAAGGACGGCTGGGTCACCCTCCACCTCTCCGAGGCCGCTCCGCTGCTGCTGCACCCGCCGCACCCGCTGGAGATCGGCCCGCTCCACCAGGCCGTGCTGGACGCACTGGCCGGTGGCTACGGCCTGTTCTTCCGCCAGATCTCCGAGCAGGTCCGGGCCGCCGGACACGACGTCCAGGACCCTCAGCTCGCCGAGGCCGTCTGGGACCTGGCCTGGTCCGGCCGGCTCACCGGCGACACCCTCGCCCCGCTGCGCGCCCTGATGGGCTCGGGACGCACGGCCGGCTCCACCGCCCACCGGGCCAGGCGCGCGGTCCCCCGGGGCCGCTACGGCAGCCTCACCGGCCGCCCCACCGCCTCCCGTAACGGACCGCCCACCGTGGCGGGCCGCTGGTCCCTGCTGCCCGAGCGCGAGCCGGAGCCCACCCACCGCGCCCACGCTCTGGCCCGTACGCTCCTCGACCGCCATGGGGTGGTGACCCGCGGCGCGGTCGCCGCCGAGGGCGTCGAGGGCGGGTTCTCCGCCGCCTACCGGGTGCTGTCCGCCTTCGAGGACAGCGGCCAGGCCCGCCGCGGCTATGTGGTCGAGGGGCTCGGCGCCGCCCAGTTCGCCATGGACGGGGCGGTCGACCGGCTCCGCGCGGTCAACACGGCCCGTGACACCGGCGACCCCGCCCGCCGCGCCGTCCTCCTCGCCGCGGCCGACCCGGCCAACGCGTACGGCGCCGCCCTCCCCTGGCCCGACCCGCCCGCCGACGCGAACCACCGGCCGGGCCGGAAGGCGGGGTCCCTGGTCGTCCTCGTCGACGGAGAGCTGACCCTCTATATGGAGCGCGGCGGCAAGACGCTCCTCGCATGGCACGACGACACCCGGCTCGACGCGGCGGTCGAGGCGCTCGCCCAGGCCGCGCGCGCGGGCTCGCTGGGCACGGTGACCGTGGAGCGGGTCAACGGGGCGGCCGCGCTGTCCTCCCCTACGGGGCGCGCCCTGGAAGGAGCCGGATTCCATCCCACCCCCCGCGGCCTGCGGCTTCGCCCGTGACGGACAGGGCGCGCCCCGCACCGCCGCGCCGGAGGGCATCATGGATCCATGCCCGAGGGAGACACCGTCTGGCGGACGGCCCAGCGCCTGCACCAGGCCCTGGCGGACCGGCCGCTCACCGGCTGTGATCTACGCGTCCCCCGGCTGGCCACGGTCGACCTCGCCGGGCGCCGGGTGACGGATGTCACCGCGCGCGGAAAGCATCTGCTCACCCGTCTGGAGGGCGGCCTGACCCTCCACTCCCATCTGCGGATGGACGGCTCCTGGCAGATCTACGCCCCCGGCGAGCGGTGGCGCGGCGGCCCGCTCCACCAGGTCCGCGCCGTGCTCAGCACCGCCGACCACACGGCCGTCGGCTACCGCCTCCCCGTCCTCGAGCTGCTCCGCACCTCGGATGAGGACCGGGCCGTGGGACATCTGGGCCCCGATCTCCTCGGCCCCGGCTGGGACCCGTCCGAGGCCGTGCGCCGCCTGCTCGCCGACCCCGCCCGCCCCGTCGGCGAGGCCCTGCTCGACCAGCGCAGCCTCGCGGGGATCGGCAATGTGTACAAGTCGGAGCTGTGTTTCCTGCTGCGCGTCTCCCCATGGCTCCCCATCGGTCAAGTGCCGTCCCCCGAGCGGCTGGTGGCCCTCGCCAAGAGGCTGTTGGAGGCCAACAAGACCCGCCCCGCGCGCGTCACCACGGCCGAGCCGCGCGCCGACCGCCGGCTGTGGGTCTACGGCCGGGCGGGCAAGCCCTGTCTGCGCTGCGGCACACCCGTGCGTCTGGTGGATCAGGGCCGCGCCGGCCAGGAGCGCACCACGTACTGGTGCCCGGCCTGCCAGCCGGGCCCGACCGACTAATTGACGGTCCGTCAGATTCGGGCGTACGGTCACGCCATGACGGTCACCGCGTACGACCTCACCGGCCGCACCGCACTGGTCACCGGCGCGGCCAGCGGAATCGGCCGGGCCTGCGCCGCCCTGCTGGCCGAGGCCGGCGCCACCGTCCACATCGCGGACCTGGACGGCGATGGCGCGCGGCGGACGGCCGACGACATCACCGCATCGGGGGGCAGCGCCCACGCCCACACCCTGGACGTCGCCGACCGCGCCCAGGTCGCCGCCGCGGTGGCCGCCGCACGCGCGGACGGACGCCTCGACATCATGGCCAACATCGCCGGGATCATGCACAGCAGCCCCGTCCTGGAGACGGACGACGCCGATCTCGACCGTGTGCTGGCGGTCAACTTCAAAGGGGTGCTGTACGGCTGCCAGGAGGCCGCCCGCGCCATGGTCGAACAGGGCACCGGCGGCGCCATCGTCACCATGGCCTCCGGCGCCATCGACACCGGCGCGCCCGGCCTGCTCTGCTACGGCGTCGCGAAGGCCGCCGTCGTCCAGCTCACCAAGACCCTCGCCACCGAGGTGGGCCGCCACGGCATTCGCGTGAACGCCGTCGCCCCCGGGTGGATCCGCACGCCCATGACAGACCGCCACAGCGACGAGGAGCAGCGCCTCGCGGAGGAACCGATGGTGCGGCACAGCCCGCTGGGGCGGGTGGGCGAGCCGGCGGACGTCGCACACGCGGTGCTCCACCTGGCGTCCGACGCCTCATCCTTCACGACCGGCCAGATCCTGCGCCCGAACGGCGGCCTCGCCATGCCCTGGTGACCCCGGCCCCGGCCGCGGCCTCGACCAGAGCCGGCGCATCGACCGCCCCCGGGAGGGACAACAGTGCACCGGCAGCAGACTCAGCCCCCAGCCGCCCACCGTGAACGCCCCCTCGACCGGCCCCGTCTGCTCCGGCGCCGCGGCCATCCGCAGCACCGCCCACCACCACACCCCGCCGAGAGCAAGCGCGACCGCCCACCGGACCGGTCCGCGGCGCTGTTTGTCGGCCCCTCCCACGGCTGCCATCGACTGCCTCCTTCGGCCGACGCTAGACGCCCGCTCACTCACGACGGGAGGGCGCATCGGAGGCTCATGGGCGCGTCAGACATCCCGCGCCCCCTCCAGTCTGACCGGCCTCACCGCCGCCCGCACCCAGAGCCGGGGAGCCCCCGCGACACCGGGCGGCCGGGCCGCGGAGGGCGCTACCGGCCGTTGACGTTCTCCGCCTGGAACATCCAGTGGTGCTTCTCCAGATCGCGCGTGAGTCCGATGAGGATGTCCTGGGTCACCGGATCGGGGTCGGCCGTGGCCTCGATGCGGTCGCGCATGCGGGTGATCACGGCTCGGAGGCCGGCCACCAGGGCGCGCACGGCGTCCTTGTCCTCGGTCCAGCCGCTCTTGGCCGTGTCGATGCCGCTGGTCGCGGCCACGGTGGCGGCACGGCCGTCCGGGGGCACCCCGAGCGCGGAGGCCCGCTCCGCCACGGTGTCGGCGTGCTGCCTGGCGGTGGTGACGACGTCGTCGAGCTGTAGATGGACCGAGCGGAAACGCGGGCCGACGATGGTCCAGTGGACCTGCTTGCCCACGAGCGCAAGGTCGACGAGGTCGACGAGAGCACCCTGTAGCGCATCGCTGACGACCTTGAGGTTCTCCTCCGAGAGCGGGCTCTTCACCACAGACATCCATCTCCTCCTTTTCGACCCGTTGACTGACTCTTGAATAGGTTTTGAACTATTTGGGCTCTTTTGCTCCTTTTTCTACCTTCCCTACAGAGTGACCCGTGCGCGACCGGGCAAACGTCGAGCCCCGGTCGGTGTGTACCGACCGGGGCTCAAAAGCTCTTCGCTGTCAGGGTGCGGCGGTCAGGCCGCGACCACGTCCACAGCCTCCGTAGGCGCCTTGATGGTCACCCGCTCCTCCGGGACACCCGTCACGGACGTCACGGAAACCGAATTGAGCATGGGCCGCATCGGTGCGGGCACCTTCTCGCTCGCCGCCGTCGACTCCGCCAGCTCCGCGAGCGACAATTCGTCGCTCACCTCTCGCATGACCTGGGACATTCTGACGTCCAGTGCGTCGCAGATCGCGGACAGCAGCTCGGAGGACGCCTCCTTCTGGCCGCGCTCCACCTCTGAGAGATAGCCGAGGGACACCCGGGCGGAGGAGGACACCTCGCGCAGGGTACGGCCCTGGCGCTGGCGCTGCCGACGCAGCACGTCACCCAGCAGGCGACGGAGCAGAATCATCGCTGGCTCCCTCCTCGGACCTCGGATCCGGATCCTTCACGCCCCACCGTACCGCCTCTTGCTGCGCCCGTGCGGGGAGCGATGTCGTGTTCACTCAGGGCTGCAAACATCAAATCCCCCCGCGTTGTTCCGTATCCTGTGCCCTCGCCGTCGCGATCAATTCTCTCAACAGCAGCTTGACCGCCGCCTCCACGGTTTGTCGACGGATTCCGGCGCGGTCTCCGGACAGCCGCAGCGCCACCGCGGCGGCCGCGCCCGAAGGCCCCGCCACCGCCACATGGACCGTACCCACGGGCTGCCCGTCCTGCGGTGTGGGCCCCGCCACACCGGTGGTCGCCACGCCCCAGTCCGCACCCAGGGCCCGCCGTACACCCCCCGCCATCTGCCGGGCGACCTCCGCGTCCACCGCCCCCCGGGCATCGAGCAGGGGCCCGTCGACGCCCAGTACGTCCCGCTTGAGATCGGTGGCGTACGCGGTGACCGAGCCGCGGAAGGAGCGGGACGCACCCGGCACATCCGTCAGCTCGGCGGCCAGCAGCCCCCCGGTCAGCGATTCGGCGACGGCGACGGTCTGCCCGCGCTCCTCCAGCAGCCCCAGCGCCTCGGCCGCGCCTCCCCCGCTTCCCCCGTGCCCCCGGTTCACCCCACGGACTCCCGCCCCGCCCGCTCCGCGGCCAGCCCGGCCCGGCGCAGCACGACCGCCTGGCGGACGTAGTCGAGGCCGGTGAGCACGGTGAGCGCCACCGCCACGGCCATCATCCAGAACCTCAGGGTGGCCAGCGGCCCGGTCATCACCAGGATGTACATGCCCACCGCGGTGCCCTGCGCGAGCGTCTTCATCTTGCCGCCCCGGCTGGCCGGGATCACGCCGTGCTTGATCACCCAGAAGCGCATCAGTGTGATCCCGATCTCACGGAAGAGGATCACGCCGGTGACCCACCACGGGAGGTCGGACAGGGCCGACAGACAGATCAGCGCGGCGCCCATGATCGCCTTGTCCGCGATCGGATCGGCGATCTTGCCGAAGTCGGTGACCAGGTTGTACCGGCGGGCCAGGTGCCCGTCGAAGAGGTCGGTGATCATGGCGATGGCGAAGGCGGCCCAGGCGAAGGAGCGCCAGACCGGGTCGTACCCGCCGTTGTGCAGCATCAACAGCACGAACCCGGGCACGAGGACCAGCCGGACCATGGTGAGGATGTTGGCGATGTTCCACAGCCCGGCGGGCCGGACGGCCGCGGCCGTCCGGCTGTGCCCCCCCGCGGCGGAGGCCGGGACTCCGCTCATCTGCCAGCCTCCTCGGAACACGCGCCGCCCTCCAGCGCCTCCCCCTGTTCCAGCACCTCGGCGACCAGGTCCACACCCTCCGTCGCCACCACCTTCGCCGTGACCAGCTGCCCCACCGCGGGCCCGCGGCCGCCCCCGGGCAGGGTCAGCAGCGTCTGGCCGTCGGTCTCCGGCGCCTGGTGGGCGGCGCGCCCCACCAGGGCTCTCTCGCCGTCCACAGCATCATCCGCGTCCACGGCCTCACCGGGCTCTTCGGCGTCGACTGTGGTCGTCTCCTCGACCAGCACCTCGACCACCTCGCCCAGCCGCTCCTCCGCCCGCTGCGCGGTGAGCTCCTCGGCCAGCCGCGAGATGTGCGCCAGCCGCTCGGCGACCTCGTCGGGGTCGAGCTTGTCCTCGTAGGTCGCGGCCTCGGTGCCTTCCTCATCCGAGTAGCCGAACACGCCGATGGCATCCAGCCGGGCCGCGCCGAGGAACCGCTCCAGCTCGGCCAGGTCGTCCTCGGTCTCGCCGGGGAAGCCGACGATGAAGTTGGACCGGACGCCCGCCTGCGGCGCCCTGGCCCGGATCCGGTCGAGCAGCTCCAGGAAGCGGTCGGTGTCCCCGAAGCGGCGCATCGCGCGCAGCACCGAGGGGGCGGAGTGCTGGAAGGACAGGTCGAAGTACGGCGCGACCTTCTCGGTCGAGGTCAGCACGTCGATCAGCCCGGGCCGCATCTCGGCGGGCTGTAGATAGCTGACCCGGATCCGCTCGATGCCGTCCACCGCGGCCAGCTCGGGCAGCAGCGTCTCCAGCAGCCGGATGTCCCCGAGGTCCTTGCCGTAGGAGGTGTTGTTCTCGGAGACCAGCATGATCTCCTTCACGCCCTGTTCCGCCAGCCAGCGCGTCTCGCCGAGCACATCGGAGGGTCTGCGCGAGATGAAGGACCCGCGGAAGGACGGGATGGCGCAGAAGGAGCACCGCCGGTCGCAGCCGGAGGCCAGCTTGACGGAGGCCACCGGGCTGGTCCCGAGTCTGCGGCGCAGCGGGGCCCGGGGGCCGGACGCCGGAGCCACCCCCGCCGGCAGGTCCTCGGGGGCCTGCGCGGCCTCGGCCTCGGTCTGCGCGTGGCCCGGCAGGGCGACCTCGGCGGCCCCCTGCCGCTCGGCCGGGCTGATCGGCAGCAGCTTGCGCCGGTCGCGCGGCGTGTGCGAGGCATGGACCCCGCCGGACAGGATGGTCCGCAGCCGGTCGGAGATATGGGCGTAGTCGTCGAAGCCGAGTACCCCGTCGGCCTCGGGCAGCGCCTCCGCCAGCTCTTTTCCGTACCGCTCGGCCATGCAGCCGACGGCGACCACGGCCTGGGTGCGGCCGTGGTCCTTCAGGTCGTTGGCCTCCAGCAGGGCGTCGACCGAGTCCTTTTTGGCCGCCTCGACGAAACCACAGGTGTTGACGACGGCGACATCCGCGTCGGCGGCTTCCTCGACGAGCTCCCAGCCGTCCGCCGCCAAGCGGCCTGCGAGCTCCTCCGAGTCCACCTCGTTACGGGCGCAGCCAAGAGTGACAAGGGCGACGGTACGGCGTTCGGACATGGGCTCAGACTACTTCGTCGCGCTGACACCTCCCGCTGCCAGGGCTCCCGTCCGGCTTCCCGCTCAGCCCGCCACGGGATCTCCCTTGGTGTAGCTCAGCCGCTGGACCTGTCCGTTGGCCGCCAGGTCCTTGACTTCCTTGCCGTTCACGAACAGCTTGATGGCCTGGGCGTTGCCGAGCACCAGGTCGATCCGCTTGCTGTCGCTGAAGGTCTTGGAGTCGCCCTGGCGCAGCAGCCCCTCGTGGATCAGCCGCCCGTTGTGGTCCTGGGCGGAGATCCAGCTCTGCCCGGCCTGCGCGGTCAGCTTGACCGTGACCTTGTCCGCCGGGACCCCCGCGATGGCGCCGTCATCGCCGCCGACGCCTTCGGTGGGCTCCGGCTTCTGGTCGGCCGACTTGGAGGGGGCGGGCTTGGTGCTGGGCGGGGTGGTGGACGGCTTGGCCGTCGTGGTCTCCTCGGCGACCGTGGAGCCGTCCTTCCCGTCCTCGCCGCTGAAAAGCGTGAAGCCGACGAATCCGACGACCGCGACGATCGCCGCGACCATGGCGGCCGTCCAGTTGGGGCGCCGGGGCTCGGGACGGATCCGCTCGGCTTCGAACACCGGCGCCGTCAGGGTGGGCACGGGGCGGCCGCCGTGCTCGTCGTCGTACTGGGCGACCAGGGCGTCCGGGTCGAGGCCCACGGCGCGGGCGAGCACACGGATGTGCCCCCGGGCGTAGACGTCGCCGCCGCATCGCGAGTAGTCGTCCTGCTCGATGCCTTGCACTATGGGAACGCGCACCCGGGTGGTGGTACTGACCTCGTCGACGGTCAGCCCCGCGGCGATGCGGGCCTGCTGGAGAGCACGGCCGACGGAAGGCCGGTCGTCTTCGGGGGAGTTGCCAGGAGAGTTGCCGATGGACACGGGGGCGCCTTTCGAGCGTGTAGCCACCTGCTGGAGGTTCAGTCTAGGGGTGGGGCGAAAGGGTCGGGCAAGCGGGAGGACGGAGTTTGTCCGCCATCAGGATTGCCGTATGACCGCGATCGTGGGACATCGCTCCGCCACCTCCCTCAACTTGACGTATCGGCAGGGGAAACGGTTGCCCTCCGATTCCTTATGGGTGAGCCTCCCCGCGGATCACCGCGAGCACTCCATCCAATTCATCCGGTTTGACCAGCACATCGCGCGCCTTGGAACCCTCGCTCGGGCCGACGACCCCCCGCGACTCCATGAGGTCCATCAGCCGCCCCGCCTTGGCGAAACCCACCCGCAGCTTGCGCTGGAGCATCGACGTCGACCCGAACTGTGTGGAAACGACCAGCTCAGCGGCCTGGCACAGCAGATCCAGGTCATCGCCGATCTCCTCGTCGATCTCCTTCTTCTGCGCCGTCCCGACGGTGACGTCCTCGCGGAAGACGGGCGCCATCTGAGCCTTGCAGTGCTCGACGACGGCGGCGACCTCCTCCTCCGTGACGAAGGCGCCCTGCATCCGGACCGGCTTGCTCGCGCCCATCGGCAGGAACAGGCTGTCGCCCTTGCCGATCAGCTTCTCGGCCCCGGCCTGGTCCAGGATCACCCGGCTGTCGGCCAGCGAGGAGGTGGCGAAGGCGAGCCGTGAGGGCACGTTCGCCTTGATCAGGCCGGTGACGACGTCCACGGAGGGCCGCTGGGTGGCCAGCACCAGATGGATGCCCGCAGCGCGGGCCAGCTGGGTGATACGGACGATCGAGTCCTCGACGTCCCGGGGCGCCACCATCATCAGGTCAGCGAGCTCGTCGACGATCACCAGCAGATACGGGTAGGGCTTGAGCTCGCGCTCGCTCCCCTCGGGCAGCTTCACCTTGCCGGCGCGGACCGCCGCGTTGAAGTCGTCCAGGTGCCGGAAGCCGAACGCCGCGAGGTCGTCGTAGCGCAGGTCCATCTCCCGTACGACCCACTGGAGGGCCTCGGCGGCGCGCTTGGGGTTGGTGATGATCGGCGTGATCAGGTGCGGGATGCCCTCGTACGCGGTCAGCTCCACGCGCTTGGGGTCGACCAGCACCATCCGCACGTCGTCCGGGGTGGCGCGCGCCATGACCGAGGTGATCAGACAGTTGATGCAGGACGACTTTCCGGAGCCGGTGGCGCCGGCCACCAGCACATGGGGCATGGCCGCCAGGTTGTGCGAGACATAGCCGCCCTCGACGTCCTTGCCGAGCGCGACGATCATCGGGTGGTCGTCGCCGGAGGCCTCGGCCGAGCGCAGCACGTCCCCCAGCCGGACCATCTCGCGGTCGCTGTTGGGGATCTCGATGCCGACCGCGGACTTGCCGGGGATCGGGCTGATGATCCGCACGTCGGGGCTGGCGACCGCGTAGGCGATGTTCTTGGTCAGCGCCGTGATCCGCTCGACCTTCACGGCCGGGCCCAGCTCCACCTCGTAGCGGGTGACCGTCGGGCCGCGGGTGAAGCCGGTGACGGACGCGTCCACCTTGAACTCGGAGAAGACGTTCGACAGCGAGGCCACCACCGCGTCGTTGGCCGGGCTGCGGGTCTTGCCGGGGCCGCCGCGCTCCAGCAGCTCCAGCGAGGGCAGGGCATAGGTGATGTCGCCGGAGAGCTGGAGCTGCTCGGCGCGCGGCGGCAGCGGCTCGGAGTGCTCGGGCGCGGGCCGGGTCAGGTCGGGGACGACGGCCGCCCGCTCCTCACCGGCACCCTCCGCCCGACCGGACCGCTTCCGCTTCCCCGCCGGGGCGCCCGGTGCGCCGGGCTGCCCGGAGTCGCGCGCCCCCGGGACCCCGCCCGTGTCGGAGTCGGCGCCCCGGTCGGTGGAGATCCCGTTGCTGAGCCCGGCGACCAGCGGTGAGGGCTGGACGCCGTGCAGCACCGCCCCGTCCAGGGCCGCGGCCGCCGCGGCCGCGACATCCACGGCGTCCATCGGGCGGTCGAGCGGCGGCTGCGCGGACGGCGCGCGGCGCGGACGGCGGCGCTTGCGCAGCGCCTCCTCCTCGGCCCGCTCCGGGTCGCCCGCGCCCTGCGGGCCCCCCTTGTCCAGCGAGGCCCGCCGAGGCCGTCTGGCGGGCGTCTCGCGCCATTCCTCGGCGTACTCCCCGGCGTCGTCCCACTCGTAGGCCTCGTAGGCCGCGTAGCCGTCGTCGTCGGCCGGGTAGCCGGCGGGACGCTCCCGCACCAGGCCGAGTTTGGAGGCGAGCAGGCGCAGCCGCTGCGGGATGGCGGCGACGGGCGTCGCGGTCACCACCAGCAGCCCGAAGACGGTGAGCAGCACCAGCAGCGGTACGGCCAGCACCTCGCCCATCGCGACGATCAGCGGCCGGGACGCGGCCCACCCGATGAGGCCGCCCGCGTCCTGGATCGCCTGGGTGCCCTGGCCGCGCCCCGGCGCCCCGCAGGCGATGTGGACCTGGCCGAGGATGCCGATCACCAGAGCGGACAGCCCGATGACGATCCGTCCGTTCGCCTCCGGCTTCTCGGGGTGGAGGATCAGGCGGACCGCGATGGCGCCCAGCAGTATCGGCACGACCAGGTCGAGCCGCCCGAACGCGCCGGTGACCAGCACCTCGACCAGGTCACCGACCGGCCCCTGGAGATTGGACCAGGTGCCGACCGCGACGATCAGGGCCAGGGCGAACAACAGCAGCGCGCTGCCGTCCTTGCGGTGGGCCGGGTCCAGCCCCTTCGCGCCGCGCCGTATGCCACCGAACAGCGCCGCGAGGCCACGCGCCAGGCCCATCCAGACGGCGCGCGCCGCGCGGAACACCCCACTGGTGGGGTTCGGCGCCGGCTTGGGCGGCGCGGCCTTGGCGGCGGCCTTCTTCGGCGCGGCCTTCTTCGCGGGCGCGGCGGACTTCTTGGCGGGCGCCTTCTTGGCAGCCGCCTTCTTCGCGGGTGCCTTCTTGGCTGCGCCCCCGGACTGCCCGGCGCGCTTCTTCGAGGTGCCCGCCGTGCTCTGGGAACCCTTGCCGGACGTACGAGAGGCCATGGAGGCGAGATTACCCGCGTCCGCCGTACGGAGCACGCATACCGCGGGGCCAGGCGTCACCCAGGCCACACCGGTGACCGCCCCGGCGGCCGTGGCGGGCGGCGGGTGCGCGGTGACAGCGCGTCAGGGCGACGGGACGTCACAAACCCCGGGGCGCGGGACGGATGGGCCGCTCAGCCCTGCGGCGGCAGCTGGCCCGCCCCACCGCCCGCGCCGGGCTCCAGCGCGTCCAGCGCCCGCCGCAGCCCGGTCAGCTTGCGCTCCAGATGGGCGGCGGTGGCCACGGCGGCCGCGTCCGCGGACTCATCCAGCTGCTTCGACAGCGCCTCGGCCTGCTCCTCCACCGCGGCCAGCCGCGCGGACAGCTCGGCCAGCAGCCCCGCCGACTCCTTCGCGTCCTCGCCGCCGGACTGGCCGCCCTCCAACTGGAGCCGCAACAGCGAGGCCTGCTCCCTCAGCTGGCAGTTCTTCATGTAGAGGTCGACGAACACCGAGACCTTCGCGCGCAGCACCCACGGGTCGAACGGCTTGGAGATGTAGTCGACCGCGCCCGCGGCATAGCCGCGGAAGGTGTGGTGCGGACCGTGATTGATCGCCGTGAGAAAGATGATCGGGATGTCGCGGGTCCGCTCCCGCCGCTTGATGTGCGCGGCGGTCTCGAAGCCATCCATCCCCGGCATTTGGACGTCCAGCAGGATCACCGCGAAGTCGTCCGTCAGCAGCGCCTTGAGCGCTTCCTCCCCTGACGATGCCCGTACCAGTGTCTGATCGAGCGCGGAGAGAATGGCCTCCAGCGCCAGCAGATTCTCCGGCCGATCATCGACCAGGAGGATCTTGGCCTTCTGCACCATGGCCCGTCCTCCTCGCCCCGGCATGGGGCCTCCCCTGCTCAAAGAGCTCGGGGAGGCGCCGGGCGCCGCCCCGGGGGACGACTCCCTTGCGCCGCCCGTCCTTGTGCCGGTCATGGTAGCCGCACCCCGCTGTTCGCCACACCCTGTCACCGCGATGTCACTGTGCACGTAGCAGAAACGCGGCGAGAGACCAGAAGGTTCCCCGGACACCGAGTTCCCACACGTGTTCGGCGACACTCAGTCAGCAGCCCTGTGGCGGCGCCGTTCCCGCCGGTCACTCCGCGCCCATCCACTCTTCCATAACGGCGAGGAGATGATCCGTGTCGACAGGCTTGGTCACATAATCCGACGCACCGGCCTCGATGCTCTTCTCCCGGTCGCCCTTCATCGCCTTCGCGGTGAGGGCGATGATCGGCAGCCCGGCGAACTGGGGCATCCGGCGGATCGCGGCCGTCGTGGCGTAACCGTCCATCTCCGGCATCATGATGTCCATCAGGACGAGCACCACGTCGTCGTGCTGCTCCAACACCTCGATGCCCTCCCGGCCGTTCTCGGCGTAGAGCACCTGGAGCCCGTGCTGCTCCAGCACGCTGGTGAGCGCGAACACATTGCGGATGTCGTCGTCGACGATGAGCACCTTCTCGCCGTGGAACCCGCCCGACGGCTCCGGCGCGACCAGGTCCTGACCACCCAGCAGCCAGGGCTCGGGCGCCTCCGGCCGCCGCGCCACCGGACGGCGGCCCGGCCGACTCACCGGCACCCCGCCGCCCATCGCCTCCTGCTCGGCCCGCTGACGGCGCCGGAAGCTCCCCGTGCCGCCGCGCGCCCGGTGCTGCGCCGCATGAGCGGCATGGGCCGCGTGCGCCGCGTGGACCGCCGAGACGTCCCGCATGGCCTCCCGCGCCTCCGGGGCGCGCTCCTCCGCCCCCTCCGCGCCGGTGTCCAGCACGGCCTCCAGGGCGAGCGCGCCATCGCCGCCGGGGCCGAGCTGCGGGTAGCCCTGGGGCGGCAGCCCGCTCGGGTGGAGCGGCAGGTACAGCGTGAAGGTCGAGCCACGGCCCGGCTCGCTGGCGGCGTGGATCTCACCGCCGAGCAGCCGGGCGATCTCCCGGCTGATGGACAGTCCGAGGCCGGTGCCGCCGTACTTGCGGCTGGTGGTGCCGTCGGCCTGCTTGAACGCCTCGAAGATGACCCGCATCTTGCTGGCCGCGATGCCGATACCGGTGTCGGTGACCGAGAACGCGATCATCTCGGCGTCCGGGTCGCGCAGCGCGCCGTGCTCCAGGAGCTGCTCCCGGATGCCGTCGGGCACATCCGGGCCCGCCGTCCTGATGACCAGCTCCACGGCCCCGGTGTCGGTGAACTTCACCGCGTTGGACAGCAGGTTGCGCAGCACCTGCAACAGCCGCTGCTCGTCGGTGTGCAGCGTCGCCGGCAGCTCCGGGGAGACCCGTACGGAGAAGTCCAGGCCCTTCTCCGCGGTCAGCGGCCTGAACGTCGCCTCCACATAGTCGACGAGCTGGATCAGGGCGATACGCGTCGGGCTGACGTCCATCTTGCCCGCCTCGACCTTCGACAGGTCCAGGATGTCGTTGATCAGCTGAAGCAGGTCCGAGCCCGCGCCGTGGATGGTCTCGGCGAACTCCACCTGCTTGGGCGAGAGATTGCCGTCGGCGTTGTCGGCCAGCAGCTTGGCGAGGATCAGCAGGGAGTTGAGCGGGGTGCGCAGCTCGTGCGACATGTTTGCCAGGAACTCGCTCTTGTAGCGCATCGAGACGGCGAGCTGCTCGGCGCGCTCCTCCAGCACCTGCCGGGCCTCTTCGATCTCGGTGTTCTTGACCTCGATGTCGCGGTTCTGCCGGGCCAGCAGTGCGGCCTTGTCCTCCAGCTCCGCGTTGGAGGCCTGGAGCGCCTTCTGCCGGTTCTCCAGCTCGGCCGACCGCTCGCGCAGCTGCTCGGTGAGCTCCTGCGACTGCATGAGCAGCACCTCCGTCTTGGTGTTGACGGCGATGGTGTTGACGCTGGTGCCGATCATCTCGGCGATCTGGCTGAGGAAGTCCTTCTGGATCTGGGTGAAGGGCTGGAAGGACGCCAGCTCGATCACGCCGAGGAGCTGGCCCTCGAACAGCACCGGAAGCACGATCACATTCGCCGGGGCGGCCTCGCCGAGGCCCGAGGAGATCCTCAGATAGTTCGGCGGCACCCGCTCGATCAGCACGGTGCGCTTCTCGACCGCGACCGTGCCGATGAGCGAGTCGCCCGGCCGGAAGGTCGTCGGCATGGTGCCCTTGGAGTAGCCGTAACTGCCGATCAGCCGCAGCTCGTACGCGTCCCCGTCGCCGTCGGCGCCGACCTCCACGCCCTCGTCGGTCGGCACCGCCAGGAAGAACGCGCCGTGCTGCGCGGAGACCACCGGGGTCAGCTCGCTCATGATCAGCCGGGCGACGTCCGCCAGGTCGCGCCGCCCCTGCATCAGACCGGAGATACGGGCCAGGTTGCCCTTGAGCCAGTCCTGCTCCTCGTTGGCGAGCGTCGTCTCGCGCAGGTTGGCGATCATGGTGTTGATGTGGTCCTGGAGGACCTGGATCTCGCCCGCGGCATCCACATCGATCTTGAGGTTGAGGTCGCCGCGGGTCACCGCGGTCGCGACCTCGGCGATGGCGCGCACCTGACGGGTCAGGTTGCCCGCCATCTCGTTCACGGACTCGGTCAGGTCCTTCCAGGTGCCGGCCACGTCCCGCACCCGCGCCTGGCCGCCCAACTGCCCCTCGGTGCCCACCTCGCGGGCCACCCGGGTGACCTGGTCGGCGAACGACGACAGCTGGTCCACCATCGTGTTGATGGTCGTCTTGAGCTCGAGGATCTCGCCCCGCGCCTCGATGTCGATCTTCTTCGTCAGGTCACCCTGGGCGATCGCCGTGGTGACCATCGCGATGTTGCGGACCTGCCCGGTCAGGTTGGACGCCATCGAGTTCACGGACTCGGTGAGGTCCTTCCACGTCCCCGAGACGCCGGGCACCCGCGCCTGGCCGCCGAGGATGCCGTCGGTGCCCACCTCGCGCGCCACGCGGGTGACCTCGTCCGCGAAGGACGACAGCGTCGTCACCATCGTGTTGACGGTGTCGGCGAGCGCCGCGACCTCGCCGCGCGCCTCGACCGTCACCTTCTTCGTCAGATCGCCGTTGGCGACCGCGGCCGAGACCTGGGAGATGTTGCGCACCTGAATGGTGAGGTTGTTCGCCATCAGGTTGACGTTGTTGCTCAGGTCCTTCCAGATGCCGGTCACGCCCGGCACTCGCGCCTGCCCGCCCAGCTGGCCCTCCGTACCCACCTCACGGGCCACCCGCGTGACCTGCTCGGCGAACGACGACAGCTGGTCCACCATCGTGTTCACGGTCGTGACGAGCTCCAGGATCTCGCCCTTGGCGTCGACCGTGATCTTCTTCGACAGATCGCCCTTGGCGACCGCCGTGGTCACCTCGGCGATGCTGCGCACCTGGGAGGTCAGATTGTCGGCCATGCCGTTCACGGACTGGGTGAGGTCCTTCCAGGTGCCGGAGACCCCCTGCACCTCGGCCTGCCCGCCCAACTGGCCCTCCGTGCCCACCTCGCGGGCCACCCTGGTGACCTCCTCGGCGAAGGAGGACAGCTGGTCGACCATGGTGTTGAGGGTGTTCTTCAGCTCCAGGATCTCGCCGCGGGCGTCCACCTCGATCTTCTGCGACAGGTCACCGCGCGCCACCGCCGTGGCGACCTGCGCGATGCTGCGGACCTGAGCGGTCAGATTGCCCGCCATGCTGTTCACCGAGTCGGTCAGATCGCGCCAGACGCCCGCGACGCCGGGCACCCGCGCCTGCCCGCCCAGCCGGCCCTCCGTGCCCACCTCGCGGGCGACCCTGGTCACCTGCTCGGCGAAGTCGGAGAGCTGATCGACCATCGTGTTGATGGTGTTCTTCAGTTCGAGGATCTCACCCCGCGCGTCGACCTCGATCTTCTGCGACAGATCGCCGCGCGCGACCGCCGTCGTCACCTGCGCGATCCCGCGCACCTGCGATGTCAGGTTGCCCGCCATGGAGTTGACGGAGTCTGTCAGGTCCTTCCAGGTGCCGCTGACGCCGTCCACCCGGGCCTGCCCGCCCAGCCGGCCCTCGGTGCCCACGTCCCGGGCCATCCGCGTGACCTGGTCGGCGAAGGACGACAGCTGATCCACCATCGTGTTCACGGTGTTCTTCAACTGGAGCATCTCGCCGGAGACGTCCACGGTGACCTTCTGCGACAGGTCGCCGTTGGCGACCGCCGTCGTCACCTCTGCGATGTTGCGCACCTGTCCGGTGAGGTTACGGAACGCGGTGTTCACCGAATCGGTGAGATCCTTCCACGTACCCGCCACACCCGGCACCTGCGCCTGACCGCCCAGCTCACCCTCGACGCCGATCTCCCGCGCCACCCGCGTCACCTCGACGCCGAAGGACTGGAGCTGGTCCACCATCGTGTTGACGGTGTTCTTCAGCTCCAGCATCTCGCCGGCCACATCGACCGTGACCTTCTGCGACAGATCGCCGTTCGCCACCGCCGTCGTCACCTGCGCGATGTCCCGCACCTGCGCGGTGAGGTTACGGAACGCGGTGTTCACCGAATCGGTGAGATCCTTCCACGTGCCCGCCGCACCCGGCACCTGCGCCTGACCGCCCAGCAGGCCCTCGGCCCCGACCTCGCTGGCCACCCGCGTCACCTCGTCCGCGAAGGTGCGCAGCGTCTCGGTCATGGTGTTGATCGTCTCGGCGAGCTGGGCGACCTCGCCGCGCGCGCTCACCGTCACCTTCTGCGACAGATCGCCATTGGCGACCGCCGTGGTGACCTGGGCGATCCCGCGCACCTGGGCGGTGAGGTTCCCGGCCATCAGGTTGACCGAGTCCGTCAGGTCCTTCCACACCCCCGCCACGCCGGGGACCTTCGCCTGACCGCCCAGCTCGCCCTCGGTGCCCACCTCACGAGCGACCCGGGTCACCTCCGAGGCGAAGGACGAGAGCTGATCCACCATCGTGTTGACGGTGTTCTTCAGTTCGAGCATCTCCCCGGCCACATGAACCGTGACCTTCCGGGACAGATCACCCTTGGCCACCGCCGTGGTCACGAGAGCGATGTCACGTACCTGGGCGGTGAGCCGGGACGCCATCGTGTTGACGGACTCCGTGAGGTCCTTCCACGAGCCGGACATCCCGCGCACCCGGGCCTGGCCGCCGAGCTTGCCCTCCGTGCCCACCTCGCTGGCCACCCGCGTCACCTCGTCGGTGAACGCGGACAGCTGATCCACCAGGCCGTTGACCGTACGGCCCACCTTGAGGAACTCCCCGCGCAGCGGATGCGCCGATCCGTCCGCCCCCTGCGAGCGCAGATCCATCCGCTGCTCCAAGTCGCCCTCGGCGACCGCCGACAGCACCCGGCCGACCTCGGAGACGGGGCGCACGAGATCGTCCACCAGCGCATTGGAGGCATCGATAGCCGCGGCCCACGAGCCCTCGCACGCCCCCATCTCCAGCCGCTCCGTGAGCTTCCCCTCACGCCCGACCACCCGCCGCACCCGCGCCAGCTCGCCCGTGAGCTGGAGATTTCGGTCCGCGACCTCGTTGAAAACCGCCGCGATCTCGGACATCACACCATCGCCCGAGACCGTCAGACGCTTGCGGAAGTTCCCGTCCCGCATGGCCGTCATCGCCGTCAGCAGGCGGTGCAGGGCCGCCGTGTCCACTTCAGTCGTCCCATTGCTCCGGGACCGTCCGCCTTTCGCGCGCGTGCTCGTGCCTCGCGTCGCAGCGCCAGACTCCACCGTGTCCCTCCCGCAGGGTCGACCATCCTCGTCGGGTTCTTCTTCCAGCTTGCCCAGTGTTTCACCCCGTCCCAACCAGGCCATAACAGTTCGGCACCATCGCACACCCCCGAGAGCACACTCTGGGTGGAATCAACCCCCACCGGCGTTCGCGGAAGCGGTCGAGGTAAGTAACCTGGCATCCGGCCAGGCATCGGAGGGGCGCTGCGACATGGGTGAGCAGATCGCCGAGACAACACGCATGAGGAGACCTGTGATCACCGCGCGGGCAGCCGCCACCTTCGAGCCGGTGGGACGCTCGGTCGCCTCCGCCCGTACCTTTGTCCGCGACACCCTCCAGGGATGGGGCCTCACCGACATCGTCGATGACGCCGTCGTCCTGACCAGCGAGTTGGTCACCAACGCGGTCGTCCACTCCGGCACCACCGCCGACGTCGTGTGCATCCGCGCCGACGGCGGCGCCCGCATCGAGGTCACCGACCGCTACCCGGAGCGCGAACTCCCGCTCCAGACCACCAGCTCCCCCATCGGCAACCCCGACCGCGAGGGCGGCCGCGGCCTGCTCCTGTGCGCCGCGCTCGCCTCCCGCTGGGGCGTCGAGTACACGGCCACCCACAAGCAGGTCTGGTTCCACCTCGAGTTCCCGGACCGCCCGGCCGGCACCCGCTCGGCCGGCCCCGCCCTGCCCACCGACGCCCTGCCCGTCACCGAAACCCGGATCCGCGTCGCGGTCACCCAGATCGACCGCACCGGCGTCATCAGCGCCTGGAACGATGACGCGCAGGAACTGTTCGGCTACGCCCCGGAACAGATCGTCGGCAAGCCCCTCACCGACCTCGCGGCCTGGCCGCACACCCCCGGCACCGGCACCGGAGTCGCCGAGGCCCTTCAGCTCTCCCGCTGGGAGGGCTCGTACGGCATCAGGGGCGCCGACGGCCGCGTCATCCCCGTGTACGCCTCCCACCTCCGCGTCCGCGACGCCGACGGCGATCCGTCCACCGTCTGCCTGCTGGTGCGCGAGCGGGAGCGCGCGGTGCTCCAGAGCCCGCAGCGCGGCCCCGGGCCCGACGCCGCCGACATGGCCGAGCGCGGCACGGCCGCCGACGCCTTCGAGGTCTCCCTCGGCTCGCCCGCCCCCGACGACCTCGACGGGCTGCTCCAGCGCACCGTCGAGCGCGCCCGCGACATGCTCGACGGAGACGCCGCCTATCTGCTGCTCGCCACCGACGACGAGACCGAGCTGGAGGTCCGCGCCTCCACCGGGCTCACCTCGGCACGCCAGCGCTTCGCCCGCGTCCCCGTCGAGGCCGGCACCGGCCGCTACGGCTCCGCCCGGATGCCCGCCGTCCACGAGGATCTGTCCGTCGTGCCCGGCGCCGTCCCGCTCCTCGCCAACACCGGCCTGCGCTCGGTCGTCACCGTCCCGCTGAAGGTCGAGGGCCGGCTCACCGGCTCGCTCGGCGTCGCCGCCGAGGCCCCCGCCCGCTACAGCAACGAGGAGGCACTGCGGCTTCAGTTCGCCGCCGACCGCATCGCGCTCGCTGTCGAACGCGCCCGCCTCACCGAGCTGGAGCGGCTGCGCCGCAACTCCCTCTCCTTCCTCGTCGAGGCCTCCGATCTGCTCGCCGGAACCCTCGACCGCGACCAGACGCTCGCCCTCATGGCCCAGATGACCGTGCCCACGCTGGCCAACTGGTGCGCCGTCTACACCGTGGCCGACCCCGCCTCCGACCCCGAACTCTCCTACGTCCTGCACGAGGACGAAGAGCGCATCGACGGCCTCAAGGCCCTGCTGACGAAGATCGACCCGCCCGAGCAGGTCCGCACCGGCGGCGCCCGCCTGTGGACCGCCCCCTCCCAGGCCGCCCACGCCGCGGCGCTGCGGACCTCACTGCGCGGCCTCAGCCTCGGCGACGCCGCCCGCCCGTCCTCGGGCCCCAGCGCCTCGCTCGCCACCGCCTCGGCGGTCGGCGGCGAGACCGTGGTGCTGCCGCTGGTCGCCCGCAACCGCGTCATCGGCATGCTCACCCTCGGCAAGTCCACCGACGGCCACTTCCGCCAGGAGAACCTGGAGCTCGCCGAAGACCTCTCCCGCAGGGCGGCCCTCGCTCTCGACAACGCCCGGCTGTACTCCGAGCGCACCGCCATCAGCCAGTCCCTCCAGCGCAGCCTGCTGCCGCCCGAACTGCCCGATGTCTCCGGCGTGGAGGTCGAGGTCATCTACCGCGCGGCGGGCGAGGGCAACGAGGTCGGCGGAGACTTCTACGACCTCTTCCCGATCAGCGACGGCGCGTACGGCTTCGCCATCGGCGACGTCTGCGGCACCGGCCCGGAGGCCGCCGCGGTCACCGGCCTCGCCCGGCACGCCCTGCGCCTCCTCGCCCGCGAGGGCTTCGGCGGCCCGGCGGTGCTGGAGCGCCTCAACGCCGCCATCCTCGACGAGGGCGCCCGCAGCCGCTTTCTGACGCTCCTTTACGGGGAGCTGTGGCCCCAGGAGGACGGCAGCGCCCTGCTGAAGGTCGTCTGCGCGGGCCATCCGCTGCCGCTGCGGCTCCGCCAGGACGGCACCGTGGAGGCCGCGGCCGAGCCCCAGCCGCTGCTCGGCGTGATGGACGACCTCGAACTGTACGAGCAGACCGTCACCCTCGCGCCGGGCGATGTCCTGCTGTGCGTCACCGACGGCGTGACCGAGCGCCGCGAGGGCGGCCGGATGCTCGGCGACGACGGCCTCATCGACGTACTGACAACCTGCACGGGTCTTACGGCGGGCGCGGTGGCCTCCCGAGTGCTGCGCGCCGTCGAGCGCTTCGCGGCCCAGCCGCCGTCCGACGACATGGCGATCCTCGCCATGCGCGTCCCCGAGCCGCAGGACTCCTGAGCAACCCTCAGAAATCATCCGAGACATGACTAAGGCCCCCGCCGATCGGCGAGGGCCTTGTGCCGTGAAATGGAGAGCCCCAATACGGAATCGAACCGTAGACCTTCTCCTTACCATGGAGACGCTCTGCCGACTGAGCTATTGGGGCGCGTCGACGGAATAAATCATACCCCGAAGATCAGGGTGCTCCGTACCGCCGCCCCAACGGCCACGGTTAAGCCGCCACCTGGAGAACCCCGCCGAGCGCATTGCAGGCGGAGACCACACGCTGCAACTCCCGCCGGGACATTGTCGCGTCGACGGGCAGCGCCAGACATTCATCGGCGGCCCGCTCGGTCTCCGCGAGCCACAAGTCCCGCCGGAACCGCGCGGTGCGATGAGCCGGCGTCTGTACGGGGACATGGCACACCACACCGCGGGAACGCAGCGTACGGGCGAAGGCGTCACGGTCCGGCCTGCCATTGCCCGGCACACGCACCACGTACTGCTGATAGGTGTGCTGGGCCCCCGGAGCCACCCGCGGAATGACCACGCCGCGCAATTTCCCGTCCAGATAAGCCGCGTTCGCCTGCCGTCGCAGTATCTCCGAGGCCGGCTCGGGCCGCGCCCCGTACTCGATGACGGCCAGACCGTGCCGCCTGCCGAGTTCTCCGAGGCGAACCATGTCGGCGGGGTGGCCGAAGGTGTGCACCGCGATGACGGCGACGGTCTGGGGCGTGAGCGCCTCCGCGACCGCGGCCGGGTCTATGCAGAAGGTATTGGCCTCGATGTCCACGAACACCGGCCGGGCCCCGGCCAGCAGCACCGCTTCCGCGGCCTCGGCGGTGCCGTACGACGGCACCACCACCTCGTCACCCGGTCGTACGCCCGACCTGGTGAGCTCTTGCAACAGCTCGTCCGCAGGAGTCCCCATGACTGGCATCGTGCCCAGGCAACATGAACACCGAGTGGCCCGCAGCGCAACAAAAAGAGAGCTCTGTCGGGAAACAAAGTTCCTGACAGAGCTCTCTCTGTAAAAATTGTTCGGCGGCGTCCTACTCTCCCACAGGGTCCCCCCTGCAGTACCATCGGCGCTGAAAGGCTTAGCTTCCGGGTTCGGAATGTAACCGGGCG
>NZ_JBVHTN010000004.1:1038093-1090217 GCF_055569495.1 Streptomyces sp. NPDC028305 | reverse complement strand
TGCGACATCGGCCTCGTGGGCTACGAGATGGCCCTGCTGGTCGACCGCGCGGGCACCGTCCTCACCCCGGACCTCCGCGCCGAACTGCAAGGCAGTCTTCTCAACTAGCAAACACAAAGATGCGTTTCGCGCCACCGCGCCGTTAGGGTGCGGTGGCGCGACCGGCAGACAGGCGAGTTGGAGGAGGACACGTGGCAACGCCCCCCGGTGGATATCCGTACGGCCATGGGCAACAGGCAGAGCCGCACGGCGACGCCCCGTTGAAGCGCTTCAACTTCCCCTCCACGCCAAGCCGTCAGGCCCGTACGGCCGGGCAGGCCCCTGCGGCGCCTCAGGAGCCCGTTCACCAGGCTCAGGAGGCACAACCCCTGACCCCGCATCCGCAGCCCGTCCAGCAGCCGTACGCGCCCTCCTACGCCCCGCCCGTCGGCTCGGCGGGCCTGTCCGGCGAACCTCAGCCGCACCAGTCGCATCAGCCGCGCAACCGGCCCGCGCCGCCCGTGCGACACCCGGAGCCGTCCTCCCCGGCCACCGGACACAACCCGCTGGTGCGCCCGTACGCCATGACCGGTGGCCGGACCCGGCCCCGGTACCAGCTCGCCATCGAGGCGCTCGTCTCCACCACGGCGGACCCCGCCCAGCTCCAGGGCCAGCTGCCCGAGCACCAGCGGATCTGCCACCTGTGCCGCGAGATCAAGTCGGTCGCCGAGATCTCCGCACTCCTGACCATTCCCCTCGGCGTCGCCCGGATCCTCGTAGCCGACCTGGCCGAGGCCGGGCTCGTCGCCATCCATCAGCCCGGCGGCGACGAGTCCGCCGGCGGCCAGCCTGACGTGACACTGCTCGAAAGGGTGCTCAGTGGACTTCGCAAGCTCTAGCGGTGCAGCCCGCTCCACCACCTCCGCGAAAATCGTGGTGGCGGGCGGCTTCGGCGTGGGCAAGACCACGTTTGTAGGCGCGGTCTCGGAGATCAACCCGCTGCGCACCGAAGCCGTGATGACCTCCGCCTCCGCGGGGATCGACGATCTCACCCACGCGCCGGACAAGACCACCACCACGGTGGCCATGGACTTCGGCCGTATCACGCTCGACCAGGACCTGATCCTGTACCTGTTCGGCACGCCCGGCCAGGACCGCTTCTGGTTCATGTGGGACGACCTGGTCCGCGGCGCCATCGGCGCCGTCGTCCTCGTCGACACCCGGCGCCTCGCCGACTGCTTCCCCGCCGTCGACTACTTCGAGAACTCCGGACTGCCCTTCGTCATCGCCCTCAACGGCTTCGACGGACACCAGCCCTACACCCCCGAAGAGGTGCGGGAAGCACTCCAGATCGGCCCGGACGCGCCGATCATCATCACCGACGCCCGCCACCGCAGCGAGGCCAAGAGCGCACTCATCACGCTCGTGGAGCACGCCCTGATGGCGCGTTTGCGATAGCGACGTACAGCGTCGGCGGCGCCCGCCGCCGAACGCACAAATCCCCCGCTCTCCGGGAGAGCGGGGGATTTGTGCGCTTCGGGCCGCGGTCGGGGCGGCGTTCGCCAGGGGCGTCTCGCCGGGTCGCTTCGCCGGGGGCTCAGCCCTGCCAGCTGTTCGGGGCGCGGAAGCCCCGCTGGCGCTCCAGTCGGCGCCAGCCCGCCGCGCTGCGGCCGGTGCGGCCCGGCGAGCGGCGGTGAACGGCGCCCGCGGCCGCGCGGGCCAGGAGCACCGCGGTGACGGCGGCGAGCTCCTCGGCGTCGGCGTGGCCCTTCTCGACGCGGACGAGAGTGGCGGTGCCGACGGCGGTATCGGCGGGGTTATCGGCGATGTCCTGTGAACTGCTCACGGTGGCTTCGTCTCCAATGCTCGCGCTACTGCGGCGGGTTGCCGTGCTTGCGGGACGGCAGGTCGGCGTGCTTGTTGCGCAGCATCGCCAGGGACCTGATGAGGACCTCGCGGGTCTCCACGGGGTCGATGACGTCGTCGACCAGGCCGCGCTCGGCGGCGTAGTACGGGTGCATCAGCTCGGACTTGTACTCCTTGACCATGCGGGCGCGCATGGCCTCGGGGTCGTCGGCCCCGGCGATCTGCCGGCGGAAGATCACGTTGGCGGCGCCCTCGGCGCCCATCACCGCGATCTCGTTCGTCGGCCAGGCGTAGGTCAGGTCGGCGCCGATGGACTGGGAGTCCATGACGATGTAGGCGCCGCCGTAGGCCTTGCGCAGGATGACCGAGATCCGCGGCACGGTGGCGTTGCAGTACGCGTACAGCATCTTGGCGCCGTGCCGGATGATCCCGCCGTGCTCCTGGTCCACGCCGGGCAGGAAGCCGGGCACGTCCAGCAGCGTGATCAGCGGGATGTTGAAGGCGTCGCACATCTGGATGAAGCGGGCGGACTTCTCCGACGCCTCGATGTCCAGCACACCGGCGAGCGACTGCGGCTGGTTGGCGATGATGCCCACCACCTGGCCGTCCAGCCGGGACAGGGCGCAGATGATGTTGGTCGCCCAGCGCTCGTGGACCTCCAGGTACTCGCCGTCGTCGACGATCTCCTCGATGACCTTGCGCATGTCGTACGGGCGGTTGCCGTCGGCCGGGACGAGGTCGAGCAGCGTCTCGCCGCGCCGGTCGGCCGGGTCGTCGGACTCGACGACCGGCGGGTTCTCGCGGTTGTTCTGCGGCAGCAGCGACAGGAGGTAGCGCACCTCCTCCAGGCAGCTCTCCTCGTCGTCGTACGCGAAGTGGCACACGCCCGAGGTCTCGGCGTGCACATCCGCGCCGCCCAGTCCGTTCTGGGTGACCTTCTCGCCGGTCACCGCCTGGACCACGTCCGGTCCTGTGATGAACATCTGCGAGGTCTCGCGGACCATGAAGACGAAGTCGGTGAGCGCCGGGGAGTAGGCCGCGCCGCCCGCGCACGGGCCGAGCATCACGCTGATCTGCGGGATGACGCCGGACGCCTTGGTGTTGCGCTGGAAGATGCCGCCGTAGCCGGCGAGCGCCGAGACGCCCTCCTGGATGCGGGCGCCGGCACCGTCGTTGAGGGACACCAGCGGCGCCCCGGCCGAGATGGCCATGTCCATGATCTTGTGGATCTTGGTGGCGTGGGCCTCCCCGAGGGCCCCGCCGAAGATCCGGAAGTCGTGTGCGTACACGAACACGGTCCGGCCGTGTACGGTCCCCCAGCCCGTGACGACACCGTCGGTGTAGGGCCGCTTCGCCTCGAGCCCGAACCCGCTCGCGCGGTGCCGCCGCAGCGGCTCGACCTCGTTGAAGGACCCCTCGTCCAGGAGCAGATCGATCCGTTCGCGGGCCGTCAGCTTCCCCTTGGCCTTCTGGGCCTCGGTCGCCCGCTCGCTCGGGCCGCGCCGAGCCTGCTCGCGGATCGCGTGCAGCTCGGCGACACGCCCGCGGACGTCGCTCGCCTCATCGGGCGCACCTTCGAGATTGGTCATGCAATGACGGTACGTTCCCGGGCCCCCCGAGACGCATGTCAATTCCATACAACGTCGGGCGCGTTTTGGTGGGTAGGCAGAACAGAACTGGACAGCGGATTTCCTGCCACTGTACGCGCCCCTGGGCAATCACCGCTGTCGGCACCCCACAAACCCCGATCGGGCACGCCCGGGGGCGGCGGACATGTCCACCCGGATGGGCGCGCCCGGCCGGGGCGCGGGTCAGCAGCCGCCGCAGTTGTAGTAGATGACGTCCCAGTGGTTGCCCTCGAGGGCGTAGATGTTGCCCGAGTTGGACTTGTACTGCTTGGCGCCGTCGCTGCGCAGGCCGATGTAGGCGAAGTTACCGGTGATGTAGTTGGTGACGCAGCTGTTGAGGGCGTAGTCGAGCTTGTAGCCGTTCCAGTGGCTGTAGGTGCCGCTCGCGTGCCCGGTCTCGGTGCCGCCGGTGATGTTCAGGGCGCAGCCGCTGGCGCTCTTGAGGGTCTGGGCCCCCTGCGCGGTCGGCAGGTTGAGCTGTTCGAAGGAGGTACAGGTGGCGTTGTTCCGGTCCGAGCAGCCTCCGGAGGAGGACCAGGTGATACCGCTGGAGCGGAACATCGAGGTGGCCTGGGAGTGGCTGATCTTGGTGACCGCGAACGCCTCCCCGGCGCTGCTGATCACACCGACTCCGGGGGCGAAGAGGACGCCGAGGACGAGGACGAGAGCCGTGACGGCGGAGCTGCCGACGGACCGGAGCTTCATGGGACCTCCTGCTGTGGGCCGTGCTGTGGACGGTGCGGCTGTGCAGGTGGAGCGTGCCGTGCGAGTGAGACAGCCTGCCGAACTTCTACGCGCGTCGCCAACCTTCTCCGGTGAACACTCGTGACGATTTTCGGAAGATTTTGTGTTCGTGGAGAATGGAGTTAGGCTAGTCCCGTTGAAGATTCAACATAACTTCAACGCAACGGCCCCGGCAGAGCTACACCCCCAAGGCTCTGCCGGGGCCGCGAATCTCCTGCCGCCCGGCTACTCCTGCGGCTCCACGCCGGCCTTCAGCAGCCCGTAGGCGTACGCGTCGTCGAGCGCCTGCCACGAGGCCGCGATCACGTTCTCCCCGACGCCCACCGTCGACCACTCGCCCTTGCCGTCCGTCGTCGAGACCAGCACCCGCGTCGTGGACTCCGTACCGCCCTTGCCCTCCAGGATGCGCACCTTGTAGTCCACCAGCTCCATCGTGGCCAGCTGCGGGTAGATGCGCTCCAGGCCCAGGCGCAGCGCCCGGTCCAGCGCGTTGACCGGGCCGTTGCCCTCGGCCGTGGAGACGATGCGCTCGCCCTTGGCCCGGAGCTTGACCGTCGCCTCGTTGGCGTGGGTGCCGTCGGGGCGGTCCTCGACGATGGCCCGCCAGGACTCGACGGTGAAGTAGCGGCGGGGCCGCCCCTCCACCTCCTCGTGCAGCAGCAGTTCGAAGGAGGCGTCGGCGGCCTCGTAGGTGTAGCCCGCGAGCTCGCGCTCCTTGACCCGCGCCACGACGCGGCCGACCAGCTCCCGGTCGCCGCCGAGGTCGATGCCCAGCTCCTTGCCCTTCAGCTCGACCGACGCCCGCCCCGCCATGTCCGACACCAGCATCCGCATGGTGTTGCCGACCAGCTCGGGGTCGATGTGCTGGTAGAGGTCCGGGTCCACCTTGATCGCGGAGGCGTGCAGCCCGGCCTTGTGCGCGAAGGCCGAGACGCCGACGTAGGGCTGGTGGGTCGAGGGGGTGAGATTGACCACCTCGGCGATGGCGTGCGAGATGCGGGTCATCTCGGCCAGCGCGCCGGCAGGCAGGACCGTGCGGCCGTACTTGAGCTCCAGGGCGGCCACCACCGGGAAGAGGTTGGCGTTGCCGACCCGCTCGCCGTAGCCGTTGGCGGTGCACTGGACATGGGTGGCGCCCGCGTCCACGGCGGCCAGGGTGTTGGCGACGGCGCAGCCGGTGTCGTCCTGGGCGTGGATGCCCAGCCGGGCTCCGGTGTCGGCCAGGACGGTACGGACCACGGCGTCGATCTGGGCCGGGAGCATGCCGCCGTTGGTGTCGCAGAGCACGACCACATCGGCGCCCGCCTCATGGGCGGCGCTGACGACCTGCTTGGCGTAGCCGGGGTTGGCGCGGTAGCCGTCGAAGAAGTGCTCGCAGTCGACGAACACCCGGCGGCCCTGGGCGCGCAGATGGGAGACGGTGTCCCGGACCATCTCCAGGTTCTCCTCCAGCGTGGTGCGCAGGGCGAGTTCCACATGGCGGTCGTGGGACTTGGCCACCAGCGTGATCACCTGGGCCTGGGAGTCGAGCAGCGCCTGGACCTGGGGGTCGTCCGCGGCCCGGACGCCCGCCTTGCGGGTGGCGCCGAACGCGACCAGCTGTGCGTGCCTGAAGTCGATCTCGGCGCGGGCCCGGGCGAAGAACTCCGTGTCGCGCGGGTTGGCGCCGGGCCAGCCGCCCTCGATGAAGCCCACACCGAAGTCGTCGAGGTGACGGGCGATGGTCAGCTTGTCCGCGACGGTGAGGTTGATGCCCTCGCGCTGCGCGCCGTCGCGCAGCGTGGTGTCGAAGACATGGAGGCTGTCGTCGGGCAGGTCCTTCATGGTGGTCTGGCTCCTGTGGGATCGATCTCGGTCTACCGGAATAACCGGTTCCGCGCCCTCCTATGATCCCTCGCGCTCCGCGTCCGGCGGGGTGGTCCGGAAAACGAAAAGACCCCTCGCGGGTGCGAGAGGTCTGCGCGCGGGTCTGGGGGCACGGTGGTCGCGCCGTACATGGTCGTACGGGGCGGTCACTGCGGACCGGCGCGCCTGCTGCCAATAATCATGGCGAACGTGAGCACGGGGGCAGTTTGGCACACTCCGCCCCCGCGCTCCCTTCCGTCTCAAAATGCGGGCCGGCGCGCGAACGCGCACCCGGGTCGGGATCGCGGCTCGGAATCGCGTTCGGAGGGGCCGACGCCGTACACGACGTCGACCCGTCTCACCCTTCCGGCGGGCCCTTCTGGCGGGCCCGGCGCCCGGCTCCCCGCGTCAGCCCAGGCGGTGCATCCAGCCATGGGTGTCCGGGGCGGCGCCGGTCTGGATGTCCAGCAGCGCCTTGCGCAGCTTCATCGTCACCTCGCCCGGCCGGCCGTCCGCCACCGTCCAGCTCGCGCGGGCGGACTTGACCGAGCCGACGGGGGTGATGACGGCGGCCGTGCCGCAGGCGAAGACCTCGGTGAGGCTGCCGTCCGCGTTGCCCTCCCGCCAGTCGTCGACGGAGATCCGGCCCTCGGAGACCTCGTATCCCAGGTCGGCGGCGATCCGCAGCAGCGAGGCGCGGGTGATGCCCGGCAGCAGCGAGCCGGACAGCTCGGGGGTCAGGATGCGGTCCCCGTACACGAAGTACAGGTTCATGCCGCCCATCTCCTCGATCCAGCGGCGCTCGATCGCGTCCAGCCAGACCACCTGGTCACAGCCCTGCTCGGCGGCCTGCGCCTGGGCGACCAGCGAAGCGGCGTAGTTGCCGCCCGTCTTGGCGGCGCCGGTGCCGCCGGGGGCGGCACGCACATACTCCTCGGAGAGCCACACGGAGACCGGCTTGACCCCGCCGGGGAAGTAGGCCCCGGCCGGGGAGGCGATGACCATGAAGAGGTACTCGTTCGCCGGCCGCACGCCGAGGCCCACCTCGGTCGCGAACATGAAGGGCCGCAGATAGAGCGACTCCTCGCCGCTGGCCGGCACCCACGCCCGGTCCTGGGTGACCAGCGCGTCGCAGGCCGCGATGAAGGTCTCGACGGGCAGCTCGGGCATGCCCATGCGGCGCGCGGAGGCGCGGAAGCGCTCGGCGTTCTCCTCGGGGCGGAAGGTGGCCACGCCGCCGTCGGGCTGGCGGTACGCCTTGAGCCCCTCGAAGATCGTCTGGGCGTAGTGGAGGGTCATGTTCGCCGGGTCGAGCGAGAGGGGCGCGTACGGCACGAGCTGGGCGTCGTGCCAGCCGCGCCCCTCGGTCCACTTGACGGTCACCATGTGGTCGGTGAAGTGGCGGCCGAAGCCGGGGTTGGCCAGGATCCGCTCCCGCTCATCGTCGGAGAGGGGGTGTGCGGAGGGCTTGAGCTCGATCGTGGGCGTCGTCATGAGTGGTAGTCCTTCACCGTTGGTTGTAGCGGACCGCGCCCGCGGCGCCCCGGTACCCGGAGGTACTAGGACGTCCGAGCTTCCTCTCACGCGACGGCCCCACGTCCGATTATCGCTCGGAGTGGGGCCGGGGAAGAGGTGCGTGCGTCAGCGCGGCCCAAGGTCGATGGTCGCACCCAGCCGCGCGTCGGCAGAGGCTGGGGTCAGCCCGATACTCGTGCGGCGAGCGCGTCGCCGATCTCGTCGGTGGTGCGCGGCGTGTCGCCACGCTCCGCGAGGTCCTGGGCGACGGCGGTCTCGATACGGGCCGCCTCGGCCTCGTATCCGAGGTGCTGGAGCAGCAGGGCCACCGACAGCACGGTCGCGGTCGGGTCGGCCTTGCCGGTGCCCGCGATGTCCGGCGCGGAGCCGTGGACCGGCTCGAACATCGACGGGAAGGTGCCGGAGGGGTTGATGTTGCCGCTCGCGGCGAGCCCGATGCCACCGGTGACGGCGGCGGCCAGGTCCGTGAGGATGTCACCGAAGAGGTTGTCGGTGACGATCACGTCGAACCGCTCGGGCTGGGTGACGAAGAAGATCGTCGCGGCGTCGACGTGCAGATAGTCGGTGGTGACCTCGGGGAACTCCGCGCCGACCTTGTCGAAGATGTTCTTCCACAGGTGGCCCGCGTGCGCCAGGACATTGGTCTTGTGCACGAGGGTGAGCTTCTTGCGCGGCCGGGCGGCGGCCCGGGCGTACGCGTCGCGCACCACGCGCTCGACGCCGTACGCCGTGTTCACGCTGACCTCGGTGGCCACCTCGGCCGGGGTGCCGGTGCGCAGCGACCCGCCGTTGCCCGTGTACGGACCCTCGGTGCCCTCGCGTACGACGACGAAGTCGATGTCGGGGCGGCCGGCCAGCGGGGTGGCGGTGTTCGGGAACAGCTTCGACGGACGCAGATTGACGTAGTGGTCGAAGACGAAGCGCAGCTTGAGCAGCAGCCCGCGCTCCAGTACGCCCGAGGGCACCGACGGGTCGCCGATGGCGCCGAGCAGGATCGCGTCGTGGTTCTTCAGCGACTCGAGCTCCGCGTCCGGCAGGGTCTCGCCGGTCGCGTGCCAGCGCCGGGCGCCGAGGTCGTACTCCTGGGTCTCGAGCTTCACGTCCTGCGGAAGGACGGCCGAGAGGACCTTGAGACCCTGCGGCACGACTTCCTGGCCGATACCGTCACCGGGGATCACTGCGAGGCGAATGCTACGAGACATACCGGGACCCTACCCCTCGTCCCAATCAATGACATTGAACGTCCGACATGTGGACGGATGCTCATCCGGATGGCTCACGTTCACCCTGTGTACCGCGTGAAGTCGCCTTTCAGGGGCAGATTCCGGCACATGGCTGACTTCTCCCGGGGCACGCCCCCCACCTCCTCCGATGTCCCGCGGGTCGGCATTCCCGAGCGCCTGGCGCGCCGGATGACGATGGCCGAGCAGCACGAGTATCTGCGGACCAGGCTCTCCCGGCGCGGGGCGCTGCGCGGCGGCATCGCGGCGGCGGGCACGGTGGCGGGGGCGGGGCTGCTCACCGGGTCGGCGAGCGCCGTGGAGAGGAGGCCGTCGCCGACCCTGCTCGCCGGCCCGGTGTCGCGGAAGGTGGACGGCTCGCTGGTCGCGCCCTTCGGCCGCCATCTCGCCTTCGGCGCCGACCCCAGGACACAGATGCGGATCTCCTGGCAGGTCCCCCTCGCCGTCAAGGCCCCGTATGTGCGGATCGGCCTCCAGCCCTGGGAGCTGAGCCAGAAGATCGAGGCCGAGGTGCGCCCGCTGCACACGCCCTCGCTCAGCGCCAAGCTCCCGGCCGTCGACCAGTACTACCTGCACGCCGCCCTGGACGGCCTGCGGCCCGGCGTCACCTACTACTACGGCGTCGGCCACGACGGCTTCGACCCGGCCGACCCGCGCCGCTTCTCGGCCCTCGGGACGTTCCGCACGGCCCCCGAGAAGGCCGAGTCCTTCGTCTTCACCGCCTTCGGCGACCAGGGCGTCAGCTATGACGCGCTCGCCAACGACCAGTTGCTGCTCGGCCAGGACCCCTCCTTCCATCTGCACGCCGGGGACCTGTGCTACGCGGACACCAGCGGCCACGGCTCGGCCTCGGACGTGTACGACGCCCGGGTGTGGGACTCCTTCCTCGCCCAGACCGACTCGGTCGCGGCGAGCGTGCCGTGGATGGTGACCACCGGCAACCACGACATGGAGGCCTGGTACTCCCCCGACGGCTACGGCGGCCAGCTGGCCCGCTGGACGCTCCCCGACAACGGCCCCGATCCGCGCAAGGCGCCCGGGGCCTACTCCTTCACCTACGCCAACGTGGGCGTCGTCGCGCTGGACGCCAACGACGTCAGCTACGAGATCACCCCCAACACCGGCTACACGGGCGGCGAGCAGACGCGCTGGCTGGACCGGATCCTCGGCGAGCTGCGCGCGCAGCCCGGCATCGACTTCGTCGTGGTCTTCTTCCACCACTGCGCCTTCTCGACCACCAGCGCCCACGCCTCGGACGGCGGGGTGCGCGACGCCTGGGTGCCGCTGTTCGAGAAGCACCAGGTGGACCTGGTCATCAACGGCCACAACCACGTCTACGAGCGCACCGACGCCATCCGCGGCGGCAAGGCCGCCAAGCAGGTCCCGATCGGCGGCAGCGCCGACGCGGTGCGCGACGGCATCGTCTACGCCACGGCCGGCGGGGCCGGGGCGCGGCTGTACGAGTTCCCGGTGCCCGACAGCTACGAGGGCCAGGTGAAGGACCTCGACGAGGTGAACAGCTACCACTGGGCGAAGGACGGGTCGAAGAGCAAGGAATCGGTGGAGTGGTCGCGGGTGCGCTACACCGGCTTCTCGTTCCTCGTGGTGAAGGTGGATCCGGGCCCCAACCCGAAGCTGGAGGTCACCACGCTCGCCGAGTCGGGCGAGCGCGTGGACCACTTCGAGGTGGTGCGCACGCCGGGGCGGTGACCGGCGTCAGTGCCCGGTGGCGCCGCCGTTGTCGCGGCGGTCGAGCGCGCGCTGGAGCGCGGCGGCGGCGTTCTTGCGGTCGGTGTTGTCGGTCTTGCGGCGGGTCCTGCGGCGGGCCGTCTCAGCCATGATCGCGTCTCCCTGTGTCCCAAGCAGGTGCTGCGGAAGATGCCGGAGGGGCGGGGGCCTTGAGTGCGGCAGGGGTCACCTGCGCATGCGCACCGGCCGCGGCCGCCATCGCTCGATGGAGCGAGACGTTCGGCTTCCACAAAAATAAGGCCTCGGGGCCGGACTGTCCCCACAATTACTCGGACGTCCTACTATCTGAGACGCAGACATGAGTCATGGGTGGTCGAGGCCAACCCCCGTTCGGCCTCGACCAACCAGTATTCGCGCCGTTCAGAAGGTGCTTACTCGTTGGTTAGCTTCGTAAACTGCCGTGAATAACGGCTACTTGGCTGTCAGACGCTAGCACCGCCGCGCCTCCCCCGTCCATGACTTTTCGGCTTGTCACACGGCGACGGCCGCCGTCCGCGCGGGGCGCGGAAGGCGGCCGTCGACCGGCTCGACCAGGGGTTTCGAGCAGCGGGTTCGACCGGGGCCGGCCGGGGCGGGTCAGCCCATGTGCGGGTAGCGGTAGTCGGTCGGCGGGACCAGGGTCTCCTTGATGGAGCGGGTGGAGGTCCAGCGCATCAGGTTCTGCTTGGCGCCCGCCTTGTCGTTGGTGCCGGAGGCCCGCCCGCCACCGAAGGGCTGCTGGCCGACGACGGCCCCGGTGGGCTTGTCGTTGATGTAGAAGTTGCCGGCCGCGAAGCGCAGCGCCTCACAGGTGGCGGCGGCCGCGGCGCGGTCCCGGGCGATGACGCAGCCGGTGAGGCCGTACGGCGACGCCGACTCCATCTGCGCCAGCATCGCGTCGTACTCGGCGTCCTCGTAGACGAACACCCCGAGGATCGGGCCGAAGTACTCGTCCCTGAAGATCTCGTTGTCCGGGTCGGTGGAGACGAGGACCGTCGGGCGGACGAAGTAACCCTCGCTGTCGTCGTAGCCGCCGCCCGCCACGACCTCGACGGTCGGGTCGGACTTCGCCCGGTCGATGGCCGCCTTGGACTTGGCGAAGGCGCGCTCGTCGATGACGGCGCCGATGAAGTTGCCGAGATCGGTCACATCGCCCATGGTCAGGCCCTCGACCTCGGCCGCGAACTCCTCCTTGAAGCCGCTCTCCCACAGCGAGCGCGGGACGTAGGCGCGCGAGGCGGCCGAGCACTTCTGGCCCTGGTACTCGAAGGCGCCGCGGGTCATCGCCGTCTTCAGCACCTTCGGGTCGGCCGACGGGTGGGCGACGATGAAGTCCTTGCCACCGGTCTCCCCGACCAGGCGCGGGTAGGTCTTGTACGCCTCGATGTTGGTGCCGACCGTCTTCCACAGGTACTGGAAGGTGCGCGTCGAGCCGGTGAAGTGGATGCCCGCGAGGTCCGGGTGGGCCAGGGCCACCTCGGAGACGTCCTTGCCGTCGCCGGTCACCAGGTTGATCACGCCCTTGGGCAGCCCCGCCTCCTCCAGCAGCTCCATCAGCAGCACGGCGGCGTGGGTCTGCGTCGGGGACGGCTTCCAGACCACCACATTGCCCATCAGGGCGGGGGCGGTGGGGAGGTTGCCCGCGATGGCGGTGAAGTTGAAGGGCGTGATCGCGTAGACGAACCCCTCCAGCGGCCGGTGGTCGCTGCGGTTCCAGACCCCCGGGGAGTTGGTCACCGGCTGCTCGGCCAGGATCTGGCGGGCGAAGTGGACGTTGAAGCGCCAGAAGTCGATCAGCTCACACGGAGTGTCGATCTCGGCCTGCTGGGCGGTCTTGGACTGGCCGAGCATGGTGGAGGCGGCCAGCGTCTCCCGCCAGGGGCCGGAGAGCAGGTCGGCGGCCTTGAGGATGATCGCGGCCCGGTCGTCGAAGTCGAGCGCGCGCCAGGCCGGGGCGGCGGCCAGGGCGGCGTCGATCGCGTCCTGCGCGTCGGCCTGGGTGGCGTTGGCGTAGGTGCCCAGGCGGGCCGCGTGGTTGTGCGGCTGTACGACGTCGAAGCGCGTGCCCCCGCCCATCCGCTTCTCGCCGCCGATGGTCATCGGCAGGTCGACGGGGTTCTGGGCCAGCTCCTTGAGCTTGGTCTCGAGGCGGGCGCGCTCCGGGGTGCCGGGGGCGTAGGTGTGCACCGGCTCGTTCACCGGCACGGGGACCTGGGTCACGGCGTCCATCATTTTCTCCTTCGCCTGAGTGGCGGTACTGCTACGCTGTGTGAGTGCCGCGAGGCACCGGGCAGGGCTTGTCCGTCATGCGGTTGTCTGGTTCGCCAAGTGAGAAGCTCCCGGCTTCGGTCGGGGGAGGAGTCACGTGGCCTTCGTCTCCTTATAGGCCACAAGGCCCAGAGGGCCGAGCGTTGACCAGCTGGACGACGATGTCGTTCAGCCGGTCAACGCTCAACTACGGCCGGCCAGCGAGCGCAGGAAGAACGCCAGATTCGCGGGGCGCTCCGCGAGGCGCCGCATGAAGTACCCGTACCAGTCTGTTCCATACGGGACGTAAACCCGCATACGGTGCCCCTCGGCAGCGAGCCGCTCCTGCTCGGCCGGGCGGATCCCGTACAGCATCTGGAACTCGTACTCGTCGAGCTTGCGGCCGAGGCGGCGCGCCAGCTCCTGGGTGATGGCGACCATGCGGGGGTCGTGGGAGCCGATCATCGGGTAGCCCTCGCCCGCCATGAGGATCTTCAGACAGCGCACATAGGCCAGGTCGACCTCGCGCTTGTCCTGGTGCGCGACGCTCGCCGGCTCCTTGTACGCGCCCTTCACCAGCCGCACCCGCGAGCCCTCCCCGGCCAGCGCCCGGCAGTCGTCCTCGGTGCGGAAGAGATACGACTGGAGGACCGCGCCGGTCTTCGGGAACCGCCGGCGCAGCTCGGCGAGGATCGCGAGAGTGGAGTCCACGGTGGTGTGGTCCTCCATGTCCAGGGTGACCGTGGTGCCCGCCGCGTCCGCGGCCTCCACCACCGGGGTCACATGGGCCAGGGCCAGATCGTGGCCGCCGGGCAGCGCCTGCCCGAAGGCGGACAGCTTCACCGACATCTCCGCCCGGCCGGCCAGGTCCTCGGCGGCCAGCGCCTCGGTGAGCGCGAGATAGGCGTCCCGGTTGCGCAGCGCTTCCGCCGGATCGGTGATGTCCTCGCCCAGGTGGTCGAGCGTCACCTCCAGGCCGCGGTCCGCCAGTGCGCGTACGACCGGGACGGCCTCGGCGAGGCGCTCGCCCGCGACGAACCGGTCCACCGTCGGGCGGGTGACCGGGGCGGCCGAGACGATGCGCCGGATGGCGGCGCTGCGGGAAGCGGCGAGCAGCACGGGACCCAGCACGGGGCACCTCCACGATGACGGCCGTCGGACGGCTTTGTTGACTCACCGTGAAACTTAAGGATCGCTCGGATCCCGGGCCATCGACAGCTGTCACGCATCCGTGTCCGGGATCTCAGACAGATGTATGAGAATGGGAGAGCGGCCGGAACCCGGAGCGGCGGGAGGAGGAGAGAGACCGGTGCTGGACGACTATCAGCAGCTCGTGGACGAGATCTCGGCGGCACTCGGAGCGCCCGCGACGCTCGAGAACCGCGACTTCGGGCTGATCGCCTTCGGCGCCCAGGACGGCGGCAGAGACCTCGACGAGAGTGACGAGGCCGACGGGGCCGACGAGCCGGCGCTGGATCCGGTGCGCACCCGCTCCATCCTGCGGCGCCGGTCCACCGCCGCGGTGCGCGCCTGGTTCGAGGGCTTCGGCATCGCGCGGGCCCAGGCGCCGCTGCGAATCCCGCCGGACCCGGGGGCGGGGGTCTTCATGGGCCGGATCTGTCTGCCGGTGCGCCACCGGGGCGTGGTGCACGGCTATGTGTGGCTGCTGGACGACGGCCATCTGTCCGACCTGGAGCTCGGCGGCCCGGCCGGCCCGCCGGACCCCCGGCTCGCCCGCGCCATGGAGACGGCGGCGCGGATCGGGGTGCTGCTGGCGGCGGAGGCCAGGGCGGACGAGGAGCTCGGCCGGATGCTGCGCGATCTGCTCACCGGGGAGCCGGGCGGCCGCGACACCGCGCGCACGGCCCTGCGCGCCGCGCTGCGCGGGGCGGCCGACGGGCCGCTGGCGCTCGTCGCGGTGACCCCGTGGGCCCCGGGGGACGGCGCGGACGCCGCGGATTACCGCTCCGCCCGGCTGCCCAGCCCGCCCGGGGTGGCCGCCGTCTGTGTACTCGCCGGGGCCGGTCCCGCTGTTCCGGCCGGGCCGATGGCGAGCCTGGCCGCGCTGGTCCGGCTGCGCGCCTCGACGGCCCTGGACCCGGCCCGTACCGCGGCCGAACACCTCCTCCGCTCCCCGGAAGCGGCCGCTCCGGCCGCCGCCCCCGGCTCCGGCGCGGGGACCGGGCGGGGCGGAGGGTTCGCGGGGGTCAGCGAGCCGCGTCGCGGCCTGGACGACCTGCCCGCCGCCTGGCCCGAGGCGCTGGCCGCCGCGCGGGCCGCGCGGGCGGACCCGCGGCTGGGCCCGGTCGCTGAGTGGTCCGCCATCGGCCCGTACCGGCTGCTGGCCGCGCTGCCCGCCCAGGCCGGCCCCGACCCCGCGGTACGAGCCCTGTTGGAGCCCTCGCACGCCGAACTCGCCCGTACCACGGAGGCGTTCCTGGACTGTGCGGGACAGGCGAGCCGCACCGCCCAGGCGCTCGGCATCCACCGGCAGACGCTCTACTACCGGCTCTCCCGCGTCGAGCAGCTGACCGGTCTCGACCTCGACGCGGGTGAGGACCGGCTTTTGCTGCACATGGCCCTGAAGTCCGCGCGCCTGTGACCGGCGGGCCGCGCCCGGGTGGCCCGGCCCGCTGTCGGTGGCGGGTGTCACAGTGGGGGGACGCGGGGGAAGCCCGTGCGACGAGGGCGATGGCGACGGGGCTGCCGATGGGTGACTACTTTCAGCGGATCGTCGATGTGGAGGCGGCCGGCGACGAGGCCGGGGCGCTCGCGGAGCGGATGGTCGGCTGGCTGGTCGCCGAGGGTGTGATCACCCGTGAGACGTCCGGCGAAGGGGTGTACAGCCAGACCGCGGACGAGGGTTATGTGCCCGGCCCCCGCTGGGACCGGGCCGTGGAGGGTTCCGCGGAGACGGGGTGGCAGCCGGGCCCGGTGGCGGTCATGACCGGGCGGGACTACTACGTCGGGGGCCAGGGGCAGGACGAGGCGGACTCCGCGGTCTGCCCGCGGTGCGACACGAAGACCGTGATCATCGACTATCCGGAGCAGTTCGAGGCGGACGACGAGGTCTGGCGGCCGTTCCGGGAGGCCATCGCCGCCTGGAAGGAGACCGGCGGGGAAAGCACGGCCTGCGCCGCGTGCGGTGCGGTCGTCCCGGTCACCGAGTGGCGGTTCGGCTCCGGCTTCGACCTCGGGGCGCTCGCGTTCGACTTCTGGGGGTGGCCACCGCTCGGCACCGCCTTCCTCGCCGAGTTCTCCAGGCGGTTGGGGCACCGCACGGAGGAGCAGGGCGGCAAGTTCTGAGATCCTCGGCGCCCGCAAGCGGGACGACCGCGCCGGGCCCGGCGCCCCGCCCAGGGGTGACGCGGGGTCAGCCGGCCGGGCCGAGGGGCGGGCCGGTGAGGATGCGGCGCATCGCCTCGGTCAGATCCCCGGCGAGGGGCGTGGCGTCGGGGTCGATGGCCATCTGCACGGCCATGCCGCCCACCAGCATCATGTAGAACGAGCCCAGGATCCGCGCGCTCTCCTCGTCGACCTCGTCCTCCGGGATCCCATGGAAGAGGGCCACCAGCCCCTTCCGCCCCTCCGGCTGCGCCTGACCGAACGCCGCGCGCAGCTCCGGGTCGCCCTCGACCCGCATGACCGCCTCGAGCTGCACCCGCCACAGCGCCTGGTGCTTGCCGAACAGTTCGAGCATCCGGGTCCACCCCGCCTCGAACCGCGCTGCCTGGCCCGCGCCGGAGTCCTCGGCGCCCGGGCCCTCGGCGCTGCGGGCCTCTTCCTTCAAGGACCGCTCCACGTCGTCCGCCCACTCGCCCATGGCCGCGAACAGGGCCTCCCTCATCAGGGCGTCCTTGGAGCCGTAGTGGTAGCCGATGGACGCCAGATTGGCGCCCGAGGCGGCCACGATGTCCCGCGCGGTGGTGCGTGACCAGCCCTTTTCCAGCAGGCAGCGCTTGGCCCCCGCCAGCAGATCCTCTCGGTGTCCCATGCCGTCCACCCTATCCCGAGACCCATACAACCGTCCAAGACATCCGTCTTATACAGCCGTACTAGACAAGCGTTTAAGACGTTCGTATAGTCCTCGGCATGACTTCGACTTCCGCCAATTCCCGGGCCGGTCGCAAGGAGTGGACCGCCTTCGCGGTGCTGATGCTCCCGCTGCTCCTGGTGTCCATGGACGTGTCGGTGCTGTACTTCGCGCTCCCCGAGATCAGCGCGCAGCTGCGCCCCAGTTCCACCCAGCAGCTGTGGATCTTCGACATCTACGGCTTCGCCCTCGCCGGGCTGCTCATCACCATGGGGTCGCTCGGCGACCGGATCGGGCGCCGGAAGCTGCTGATGATCGGCGCCACGGCCTTCGGCGCCGCCTCGGTGGCGGCCGCGTACGCGAACAGCGCCGAGATGCTGATCGCGGCCCGCGCGCTGCTCGGCATCGGCGGGGCGACCCTGATGCCCTCGACCATGGCGCTCAGCCGCAATCTCTTCCAGGACCCGAAGCAGCGCGCCACCGCGATCGGCATCTGGTCCGGCGCCATGGCCGGCGGGGTCGCGCTCGGCTCGGTGCTGGGCGGGGTCATGCTGTCCCACTTCTGGTGGGGCTCGGTCTTCCTCATCAACACCCCGGTGATGGCGCTGCTGCTGATCCTCGTCCCGGTCCTGGTGCCCGAGTTCAAGGACCCGGCCCCGGGGAAGTTCGACCTGCTGGGCGTTCCGCTGTCGATGGGCGCGGTGCTGCCGGTGATCTACGGTCTGAAGGAGTCGGCGGCCCACGGGTTCAGCGGGCCGCGGGCGCTGTGGATCGCGGCCGGGCTGCTGATCGGCCTCGTCTTCGTCCACTGCCAGCGCACCCACGCGCACCCCATGATCAGCCCCGAGCTGTTCCGCCGCCGCGGCTTCGGCTCCTCGATCGGGCTCAACCTCATGGCCTCGTTCGCGATGATGGGCTCCGCCCTCTTCACCACCCAGTACCTGCAGTCGGTGCTCGGCAAGGGCCCGCTGGAAGCCGCGCTGTGGAGCCTGCTCCCCTCGGTGCTGGTGGGCGCCGCCGGCCCGGCATCGGCCGCGCTCGCCCAGAAGGTGAACCGGGCGTACGTCATCAGCGGCGGATTCCTCGTCGCGGCCGCCGGCTTCGGGCTGCTGACCCTCGCCGGCACCGACTCGCTGTGGCTCGTGCTGATCGCGGCGGGCGTCCTCGCCTCGGGCATCGTCACCGTGATGTCGCTGATCACCGACATGGCGCTGGGCGCGGCCCCGGCGGAGAAGGCCGGTTCCGCCTCGTCCCTGCTGGAGACGGGCCAGGAGTTCGGCGGGGCGCTCGGGATGGCCCTGCTCGGCGTCGTCGGCAACGCCGTCTACCGCCACGACATGACGGACAAGCTGCCCGCCGACCTGCCGTCCGGCCTGCCGCCCGACGCGCTGGACGCGGCCCGCGAGACGCTGGGCGGCGCGGCGGCGGTGGCCGACCGGCTGACCGGTCCGGCCGGGGACGAGATGCTGAGCGCGGCGCGCGAGGCGTTCACCCACGGCTTGCGGGTGGCTTCGGTGGCTGGGGCGCTGGTCCTGGTCGCGGCCGCGGTCGTGGCGGCCTTCGCCCTGCGGCACATCCGGGCCGCGGCCCGCGACGCCGAGGACACCGCGAAGACCGCCGAGGAGAGCGCGCGGGAGCACGGGGAGCCGCTCGCGTCCGGTGCCGAGCGGGGGACGGCACCGGGCGAACTCCGGCCGGAGACGGTGGCGGGCCGCCGCTAGGCCGTGGCCCCGCGCCCCTCACCGACGCGACCCCGCCCGGGACCCCGGGCGGGGTCGCGTCATGCCGGGCGCCGCCAACGGCCGTAAGCCTCCTGGAGCTTGACTCGAATCCTCGTCGAATCCGATGGCAACCTTCCTGCGCGCGGCGGCAACCAGAGGCACGGAGAGCTACTCGTTTCTCTCTGCCAACTGACGTCACAGAAAACACCAAAGTCCCCTGAATCCCCCCGAGAGGACTGATGCACCGTGCGCCTCCCCCGAGCCTTAGTGACCGCCGCGCTCGCCACCGCATTCCTGGTGGGGGCGGGCCATGCGCCCCAAGCCGTCGCGGGTGAACTGCCCGCCGACACGAGCTTCTTCACCGACCCGGACTCCCAGGTCAACAAGTGGGTCGCCGCCAACCCCGGCGACTCCCGCCAGCCGCGCATAGCCTCGCGGATAGCCAGCCAGCCGCAGGCCGTCTGGTTCGCCCGCTACTCCCCCTCCACCGTCACCGCGGACGTCCGCAAGGTGACCTCCGCGGCCGCCTCCAAGAACCAGGTCCCCGTCCTCGTCGCGTACATGATCCCCAACCGCGACTGCGGCGGCGCCTCCGCCGGCGGCGCCCCCGACCTCACCGCCTACGACGCGTGGGCGCGCAACTTCGCCGCCGGACTGGGCAGCGGGTCCTCGATCGTCATCCTCGAACCGGACTCGATCGCGCTCATCAGCTGCCTGTCGTCGAGCGAGCTGAGCGCCCGCTACGCCTCGCTCGCCCGGGCCGCCTCCGCCATCCACGCCGCGAGCCCCAAGGCCCGGGTCTACTTCGACGCCGGGCACTCCGCGTGGAACAGCGCCTCCGTACAGGCCTCGCGGCTGCGCTCGGCGTCCGTGCTGACCAGCGGCGACGGCATCTACAGCAATGTCTCCAACTACAACCGCACCTCGAACGAGGTCGCCTTCGCCAAGAGCGTGCTCGGCCAGCTCGGCGGCTCGGGCCTGACCGCGGTCATCGACACCAGCCGCAACGGCAACGGCCCCGCCCCCGACAACGCCTGGTGCGACCCGCACGGCCGCAAGGTGGGCGAGAACCCGACCGCGAACACCGGCGACCCGGCCATCGACGCCTATCTGTGGATCAAGCTGCCGGGCGAGCTGGACGGCTGCGCGGGCGCCGCGGGCAGCTTCTCCCCCGACTACGCGTACGAGCTGGCGGGTTAGCCGTGCTCGGACGTACGTCGTACGCCCTGGCGGCCTCGCTGGTGTGCGGGCTTCTGGCCGCACCCGGCGGGGCCGCCGCCGCGCAGCGGGACCTGCCTCAAGACCGGCCCACCGGCTGGGCCACGGCGGGCCCGGGCACCACCGGGGGCGCGGGCGCCGCACCCGACAGCAGGCATACGGTGCGGAACCGGGCCGAGCTCAAGGCCGCCCTGGCCAACCACGGCGACCCCACCGCACCCAAGGTCATCACCATTCGCGGCACCGTCCACGGCAACCAGACCGACGACGGCCGCCTCCTCGGCGAACAGGACTACGCCCCCGGCTGGGACCTGCGCCGGTACATGGACTGCTTCGGCCCCGACGGCACATCCTGGAGCGACGACCGCTACGAGTGGTGCAAGCGGATGCGTACGCTGCGGATCACCGGCTCGAACGCCCAGAAGCAGCAGATCCAGCTGACCGTCCCCAGCAACACCACGATCCTCGGGGCGGGCGACGACGCGGCCCTCCTCGGCGTCGACCTCACCGTCAACACCGGCCAGAACATCATCGTCCGCGATCTCCGCTTCGAGGCGCCCATCGACCACTTCCCCAGCTGGGATCCCGGCGACGGCGACCAAGGCGCCTGGAACGCGCGCTTCGACGCCATGTCGGTGGTCACCGGCCGCAATCTCTGGATCGACCACTGCGCCTTCGGTGACGGCCGCTACCCCAACAGCCAGGCCCCGGCCGGCTTCCACGGCAAGCCCGTCGAGCGCCATGACGGGCTGCTCGACATGGAGGACGCCACCGACTTCGTCACCGTCTCCTACAGCCGCTTCACCGACCACGAGAAGACCGTCCTCATCGGCTCGGGCGACGGCAAGGGCGACCGCGACCGCGGCCATCTGCGGATCACCTTCCACCACAACCTCTTCGCCGACACCGCCCAGCGCTCCCCGCGCGTCCGCTTCGGCCAGGTCCACACGTACAACAACTACTTCCGCGGCTCCACCGTCGATCCCGACTACCCGATGCGCGGCGAACGGCTCGGCGGCAGCGCGTACTTTCTCGGCGTGGGGCTCGAATCCAAGCTCGTCTCCGAGTACAACGCCTTCGACCACACCGGCCCCGGCGCCTCCCCGGACATCGTGCTGGCCAACTTCCACGGCCACCAGTTCCATGACACCGGGTCCTGGTACCGCGGCCGCCCGCTCGACATCGACGCCGTCGCCCGGCGGAAGTTCGAGACCGCGGCGGCCAGGGCGCGCGCGGACGCGGAGGCGTCGGGTACCCAGCCCCCCGAGTGGGCGACCCGCACCTTCACCACGGACGTCGGCTGGTCCCCCGCCGACGTGTACCGCTACCGCCCGCAGCGCTCGGCGGCGGCCGTCCGGCACACGGTGCTCCGCGAGGCGGGCCCCAGGAAGGCCGTACGGCCGTCCCCGGCCGCCAAAAAGTCCCCTTCGGGATAATCCGCCACGGATCGACATTGTTACCCTGGCGGACATGACCGCCATGGCACCCTCACGCACCCAACCCGACCTGTCGTACCTGCTGGACCACACCAGCCATGTTCTGCGCACCCGCATGGCCGCGGCGCTCTCCGAGATCGGGCTGACGGCGCGCATGCACTGTGTGCTGGTCCACGCCCTGGAGGAGGAGCGCACCCAGGCCCAGCTCGCCGAGCTCGGAGACATGGACAAGACCACGATGGTGGTGACGGTGGACGCCCTGGAGGCGGCCGGCCTCGCCGAGCGCCGCCCCTCCAGCAAGGACCGGCGGGCCCGGATCATCGCCGTCACCGAGGAGGGCGCACAGGTCGCCGAGCGGAGCCAGGAGCTCGTCGACCAGGTGCACCGGGATGCCCTGGGGGCGCTCCCCGAGCCCACCCGGACCGCCCTGCTCCAGGCCCTGAACCAGCTGACCGAAGGGCATCTGGCCACCCCGGCGGAGAGCCCCCGGCCCGCCCGGCGGGCACGCCAGTGACACATATAGAACTGAAATAGATCGTCTGCAACGGAACTATCTGCTACGGTCTTTCCTGTCGCCATCACGCGACGGCATCGACAGGAGAGACGTTATGTCTGCTATTTCCGCTTCCCCTCCCGCCATTTCCCGCTCGCGCTGGCTGGCACTCGGCGTGATCGCGACGGGGATGCTGATGGTCGTCCTCGACGGCTCCATCGTGACCGTGGCGATGCCGGCCATCCAGGACGACCTGGGCTTCTCCCCCGTCGGTCTGAGCTGGGTCGTCAACGCCTACCTGATCGCGTTCGGCAGCCTGCTCCTGCTCGCGGGACGGCTCGGCGACCTGATCGGCCGTAAGCGCATGTTCCTGGCCGGCGTCGGGGTCTTCACCGCGGCCTCCCTGCTGGCGGCCGCCGCCACCTCCCCCGCGATACTGATCGCCGCCCGGTTCCTCCAGGGGGTCGGCAGCGCGATGTCCTCCGCGGTCAGCCTGGGCATCCTGGTCACGCTGTTCACCGAGCCCAGGGAGCGCGCCAAGGCGATCGCCGTGTTCAGCTTCACCGGCGCGGCCGGCGCCTCGATCGGCCAGGTGCTCGGCGGGGTCCTCACCGACGCGCTCAACTGGCACTGGATCTTCCTCATCAACCTGCCGATCGGGCTGGTGGCCCTCGCGATCGCCGTCCCGGTCCTGCCCGCCGACCGCGGGCTCGGCCTGCGCGCCGGAGCCGATGTCATCGGCGCCATCCTCGTCACGGCGGGGCTGATGCTGGGCATCTACACCGTGGTCAAGGTCGAGGAACACGGCTGGACTTCGGCTCACACCCTCGGCTTGGGAGCCCTCTCGCTGCTTCTGCTCGCCGGGTTCGTCGCCCGCCAGGCCACCGCCCGCACCCCGCTCATGCCGCTGCGGATCCTCCGGTCGCGCAGCGTCGCGGGGGCCAATGTCATCCAGGTCCTGATGGTCGCCGCCCTGTTCTCCTTCCAGATCCTGGTCGCCCTCTATCTCCAGCGGGTGCTGGAGTACGGCGCCGCCGAGACCGGCCTGGCCATGCTCCCGGCCGCCGCCGTCATCGGCGCCGTCTCCCTGGGCGTCTCCGCCCGGCTCAACGCCCGCTTCGGCGAGCGCAAGGTGCTGCTGGCGGGGATCGTGCTCCTGATCGGGGTCCTCGGGCTGCTCACCCGCGTCCCCGTGCACGCGGACTACGTCACCGACCTCCTTCCCGTGATGCTGCTCGCCGCCGGCTTCGGCCTCGCGCTCCCGGCGCTGACCACCCTCGGCATGTCCGGCGCGAAGGAGGACGACGCCGGTCTCGCCTCCGGGCTGTTCAACACCACCCAGCAGATCGGGATGAGCCTGGGCGTCGCGGTCCTGTCCACCCTGGCGGCGTCCCGCAGCGACAGCCTGCTGGCCCAGGGCCGGAGCCGGGCCGAGGCGCTGACCGGCGGCTACCGGCTGGCCTTCACCGTCGGTGCCGGGCTGCTCGTCGCCGCCTTCGTCGTCGCGTTCACCGTGCTCGCCCAGCCCCGGCCGCGGCCCACCGCGGTGACCGAGGAGGCCGCCGACCCGGCCGCCGCCCCCGCCCCCGTCGCCTGACCCCCTCCCTCACCACCACCGAAAGGCCCGGCCCCATGAACACGAACGTGGTCGAGAACACCAGCCCGACGAACGAGGAAGAGCACAAGCCGGGTTCCGGACCCGAGCCCCGGCCGCTCACGGACGAGGAACTGTCCCGGGTGCTGCGGGAGGGGCAGTTCGCGGTGCTCGCCACGGTCAGGCGCAGCGGCCACCCCCACCTTTCGACCGTGATCTACCGCTGGAGCCCCGAGGAGCGCGTGATCCGGATCTCCACCACCGCCGACCGCCTCAAGGTGCGTCAGCTGCGCCGCGACCCGCACGCCGCCCTGCACGTGGGCCCGGATGTCTGGTCGTTCGCCGTCGCCGAGGGCGACGCGGAGATCTCCGAGGTGACGACCGTGCCCGGCGACGCGGTCGGGCGGGAACTGCTCTCCCTGACGCCCGGCTTCGACGACCCGCGGGACGAGGCGGCCTTCCTGGAGCAGGTGGTGGCGGACCGGCGCGTGGTGATCAGGATCCGGGTGTCCCGCCTGTACGGAACGGCCCTCGACATCCCCGCCGCCGACTGATCAGACAACTGCCAGCCGCCGCAGCGCCGGACCGATGTCCGGCGCTGCGATCGCGCCGTAGCCGAAGACGAGACCCGGGCGTACGGAAGGGCTCATGGCGACCTCGGACAGAGTGTGGAGCGCCACCCCCGAGGCGCGGGCCCGGCCCACCAGTTCGGCGAGGTCGCCCGTGGCGTAGGCGGTGACATGCAGACCGGCCGAGGACGGGACGACGTCGAGCCGATCCGGGAAGTCCTGGGCGAGCGCGGTCGTGATCCGCTGGTGCCGCGCCGCGTACTCCTGCCGCATCCGGCGGATGTGGCGGGCCAGCAGGCCGTCGTCGATGAACCGGGCCAGCGCCGCCTGAGTGGGCAGGGAGGTGCTCCAGTCGGTGACGTACTTCGCCGCGCGCAGCGCGTCCCGCAGCGGGGCCGGCGCGATCAGGAAGCCGAGCCTCAGCGAGGGCAGCATGACCTTCGAGAAGGAGCCCACGTAGATCACATGTCCGGCCCGGTCGACGCTCTGCAACGGGTCGATCGGCCGCCCGCCGAACCGGAACTCGCTGTCGTAGTCGTCCTCGATCACGACCGCGCCGTGTCGCTCGGCCCACTCGACGAGCGCCATCCGGCGCCGCAGCGACATCGGCATGCCCAGCGGGAACTGGTGGGAGGGCGTCACATAGACCACGCGCACCCCGTCCGGCAGGGCGTCGACGCACAGCCCCTCGGCGTCCACCGGGACCTCCACGACCGTGGCGCCCAGCGAGCGGAAGAGCATCCGGGCCGGCGGATAGCCGGGGTCCTCGACCGCGACGCCGTCGCCCGGCCCGACCATCACCCGGCAGATCAGGTCGAGGGCCTGCTGGATGCCGTTGGTCACCACCACATCGTCGGCAGACGCCCGCACCGCCCGGGAGAGGCCGATGTGGCGGGCGATCGCCGCGCGCAGCCCGCCGTGGCCCGCCGGATGTCCGAGGCCCCGCGCGGCCGAGGCCGACGGGCGCAGCTCGCGGGCCACCAGCCGCCGCCAGGTCTGATACGGGAACAGCCGGGCGTCCGGCAGCCCCACGCGCAGGTCGTACGCGACGGAGGCCGGCTCGTCGTCGGCCCGGGCCCGCCATAGCGACACCCCGTCCCAGACGGGGCGCGGCCGCAGGACGGACGGGGTGCTCCCGGCGCCCGACGTCCGGCCGACCGCCCGTACGAACGTCCCCGCGCCGACCCGGCTCTCCAGATAGCCCTCGCTCGCCAGGCGGTCGTAGGCGACGCCGACCGTGTTGCGGGCCACCGCGAGACGACGGGCCATCTCCCGGGTGGGCGGCAGGGCGTCGCCCGGTCGCAGCCGCCCGTCGAGGATGGCGGCACGGACCTGTCGATAGATCTGGCCGGACAGGTCGCGATGCCCGTCCAGGCTGACGTGGACCTCCATATTGGCTCAATCGTATGAGGGTTTATTGGACCTGGTGTTGGTCCACTGCCATTTTTAGGCTCGGGCCATGGAAATTCACAAGGCGGACGTCCAAGAGCTCGACCGCCGCGCGCTGACGCTCCTGGGCGAGGTCGTGGGCAGGATGAAAGACGATCAGCTGCCGCTCCCGACGCCGTGCCCGGACTGGACCCTGCACGGCCTGATCCGCCATCTCGTCAGCCAGAACGAGGGTTTCGCCGCCGCGGCGCGCGGCGCGGGCGGAACGCTCTCCGTCTGGCGCGAGGGCGACCTCGGCGGCGACCCTCGCGCCGCGTTCGAGGCGTCGGCGGCGCTGGTCGGCGAGGCGTTCACGGAAGACGGCGTGCTTGACCGGCCGTTCGTCCTGCCGGAGGTGCGGGAGGGCGGGGCCTTCCCCGGGCGGGTCGCGATCGGCTTCCACTTCCTCGACTGCGTCGTCCACGCCTGGGATGTCGCGGTGACGATCGGCGTCCCGTGGGAACCCGATGAGGAGCTGACCGCCGCCGCGCTGCGGATCGCCGAGAGGGTGCCGGAGGAGGGCCGCGGCCCCGGCGCCGCCTTCGACCGGCGCCTCCCGCACCCGGACGGCGCACCGCCGTGCCACCGGCTGCTCGGCCTGCTCGGCCGTACCCCGCGCGGGGCGGGCGGGTCATGCTGAGAACCGGCTGGCGCCCCGGGCCGGAGGCGGGCACGGACGGCCCGGTGCTGGTCAGCGTCACCGACTTCACCTTCGCCAGACGGCTGGACCTGCCCGGCATCGCCCGCGCGGCCGTCCGGCTGCGGCGCGGCTGGCCCACGCTCGACGGGGCGGTCGGCCTGTGGCTGTGGACGGCGCCGTGGGCCCGGCGCTGCGGCGCGGTGTCCGTGTGGACCGGCGATCAGGCCCTGTACGGATTCGTGGGTCTGCCGGACCACGTCGCGATCATGCGCAAGTACCGTACGCGCGGCGAGACCAGGGTGACGACCTGGATGTCTCCCGGGTTCGACGAGGCCCGCGTCTGGCGGGACGCCTATCGCGTGCTGATGGGATCCGAAGACGCCGGAGCCGCCCCTGACGGGGGTAGGGGCGGCCCCGGCGCGGATGTTTCCACCCCGGACGGGGCTATCCCAGGTGCGCCGGAAGCGGCGCCACCTGCTCCGCGTCGGGCTGACGGCTCGGCCGCGGGGTGTTCATCAGCAGGCCCACCACGACCGCCGACACCGCGAGGATGACCGAGGACCAGACGAAGGCCTGGGAGAACCCCTCGACCAGGCCTTCCTTGGCCATCTGCGGGCTGACCTCACCGGCGCGGACCGCCGGGGCCAGGTAGTCGTTGGTGGCGCTGGTGGCGATCGTGTTGAGCATCGCCGTGCCGATCGAGCCGCCGATCTGCTGGGCGGTGTTGACGGTGGCGGAGGCGATGCCCGCGTCCTGGGGCTGGACGCCGTGGGTGGAGTAGTTCATCGACGGCGCCATCGTCAGGCCCATGCCGAAGCCGACGAGAAGTTCGGCGGGCAGGATGCCCGCCGCGTACGAGCTGCCGGGCTCCAGGGGGACCAGCAGCGCGACGCCGAGGGCCGCGATGAGCATGCCCGGGACCATGAGGACGCGGGGCGCCACCTTGGGGAGCAGCCGGGACCCGACGCCGGCGGCCGAGACCAGCACGGCCGCGGTCATCGGCAGAAAGGCCACGCCGCTGACCAGCGCCGAGTAGCCCTTGACGCGCTGCATGTAGTACGTGAGGAAGAGGAACATCGCGAACATGCCGACGACCGCCATCCCGACCGCGAGATAGGCGCTGCCGCGCGTGCGGTCCGTGATCACCCGCAGGGGCAGCAGCGGGCGCGGGACGACGCGCTCGGTCAGGACGAACGCCGTCAGCAGGACCACGCCCAGGGTGAGCAGCCCGGTCACGGTCAGCGACCCCCAGCCCTCGGACTCCGCCTCGCTGCACCCGTACACCAGCGCGACAAGACCGGACACGGCCAGCAGCACGCCGGGCACGTCGAAGCGGGCGCGCTCGCCCTTGGCGGGCTCGTCGGCGGGCAGGACGTACCAGCTGAAGACGGCGACGGCGGCGACGGGCACGTTCACATACAGGCACCAGCGCCAGTTCAGATACTCGGTCAGCAGCCCGCCGAGCACCAGCCCGACCGCGCCGCCGCCCGCCGCGATGGCGCCGAAGACGCCGAAGGCCTTGGCGCGCTCGCGCGGTTCGGTGAAGTTCACCGAGATCAGGGACAGCACCGTGGGGGCGAGCAGGGCGGCGAACACGCCCTGGAGCGCGCGGGCGGCGAGGAGCATCCCGAACCCGGAGGCCGCGCCGCCGAGGGCGGAGGACGCGGCGAAGCCGATCAGACCGATGAGGAAGGTGCGCCGGCGGCCGGTGTAGTCGGCGATCCGTCCGCCGAGGAGCAGCAGGCTGCCGAACGCCAGGGTGTAGGCGGTGACCACCCACTGCCGGTCGCCGTCGGAGATCCCGAGGTCCTGCTGGGCCGAGGGCAGGGCGATGTTCACGACGGTGATATCGAGGACGATCATCAGCTGGGCCAGGCCGATGAAGAGCAGTGCCAGCCAGCGCCGGGGGTTGACCGCGGGCTGCGTGTCGAGGGGCTGGGCCATAGCGGTGCCTTTCTGGGGCGAATGCGAAGATTTCGGGCTTAGAGAGGCTTCCCCGGCGGGGTTTGCCCGGGCACGGGGGTCCTCCGGAAGCGACTGGACGGGTCAGTCCGACCCGCCGCCCATCACCCGTCCTCTGAGCCGCTTGAACGCGGCGGAGTCCAGCGCCGGACCGGACAGCGGGGTGTTGGGCCGGGGGCTGCCGTCGGGGCGCAGGCCGTCGAGATATACGTCCAGATGGCGGTGCGCGAGCGCCTCGTCCTCCGGGATGAGGCCGCCCGGCAGCGGGCGGGCCAGCCGGATGAGCAGCAGGGTTATGTCGCCGAAGACGACGTCGGAGCGGACCAGCCCGGCCTCGCGGGCCTGCCGGAGCAGCTCGTCCACGGGGTCGGCGGCGTCCTGGCTGACGGCGTCCACGAGCTCGTCGACCGTGACCCGGCCGAGGAGCGAGGGCACCACCGAGCCGATCTTGAGATCGAGGGCCGCGTGCATGAAGCGGCGCAGCGCGTCCAGCGGGTCGCACGCCTCCTCGGCCGCCCGGTGCGCGGTCTCGACCAGCGCGGTGAACACGTCTATCGCCACCGCGCGGATCAGATCGGCGCGCTCGGGAAACCGCCGGTAGAGCGTCGCGATGCCCACGCCGGCCCGGCGCGCGATCTCATCGAGGGGGGCGTCGGGGCCCTGTTCGGCGAAGACCGAGCGGGCGGCGCACAGGATCTGCTCGCGGTTGCGGCGGGCGTCGGCCCGCATCCGGGGCGGCCCGGGCCGGTCGGCGGCACCGGGCACTTCGGGGGCCTCGGCCGCGTCGGCGTCGGGGGTGGTGGACACGGCGGACCTCCCACGGGCAGCGCACATGGCGAGCTAGGTGGAGACTTTTTCTCCACTTAGCTGTTTTAGCGTAGCCGCTGAGCGCACGTCATTCAACACATGATGAAAAACCCCGGCGAGTCCCGAACACACCCACGAACGCACCCGCGGCCCCCGGGCACGACAAAGCCCGGCCCCCGCCGAAGCGGGGGCCGGGCCCTGTGCTGCTCTGTGCTGTCGGAGGCCGCCCTGCGGTCTCGCTCAGTCGACCAGGTTGACCGAACGGGCCGACGTGGCGCCGATCTCCTCGGCGATCTCGGTGAGGACCGTCTGCGGGATCGTGTCGTCCACGGTCAGCGCCACCAGCGCCGCGCCGCCCGCCGCCGAACGCGAGACCTGCATACCGGCGATGTTGATGCCCGCCTCGCCGAGGATCCGGCCGAGCGTGCCGACCACGCCCGGGCGGTCGGTGTAGCGCAGGAAGGCCATGTGATCGGCGAGCGCCAGGTCGACGTCGTACTCGCCGACCGCGACGATCTTCTGCTGGTGCTTGGGGCCGGCCAGGGTGCCGGAGATCGAGACCTCGTCGCCCCCGGAGAGGGTGCCGCGAACGGTCACCACATTGCGGTGCTCCGAGGACTCCGAGCTGGTGGTCAGACGCACCTCGACGCCGCGCTCCTGCGCGAACAGCGGGGCGTTCACATACGACACGGTCTCGTCGACGATGTCCTCGAACACGCCCTTGAGCGCGGAGAGCTCGAGCACCTTGACGTCGTGCTGGGTGATCTCGCCGTACACCTCGACGTCCAGCCGGACCGCGACCTCGCCCGCGAGCGCGGTGAAGATCCGCCCGAGCTTCTCGGCCAGCGGCAGCCCGGGGCGCACCTCCTCGGCGATGACGCCGCCTTGGACGTTCACCGCGTCCGGGACCAGCTCGCCCGCAAGCGCCAGGCGCACCGAGCGGGCGACCGCGATGCCCGCCTTCTCCTGGGCCTCGCCGGTGGAGGCGCCCAGGTGCGGGGTGGCGACCACGTTGTCGAACTCGAAGAGCGGGGAGTCCGTGCACGGCTCCTTGGAGAAGACGTCCAGGCCGGCGGCCGCGACCCGGCCCTCCTTGAGGGCCGCCGCCAGCGCCTCCTCGTCGACGATCCCGCCGCGCGCGGCGTTGACGATCCGGACCTCGGGCTTGACCTTGTGGAGCGCCTCGTCGCCGATCAGGCCGACGGTCTCGGGGGTCTTGGGGAGGTGGACCGTGATGAAGTCGGAGACCTCGAGCAGCTCGTCGAGCGACAGCAGCTTGACGCCCATCTGGGCGGCGCGCGCGGGCTGGACGTAGGGGTCGTACGCGACGATCTTCATGCCGAAGGCGGACATCCGCTGGGCGACCAGCACGCCGATGCGGCCGAGGCCGACGACGCCGAGGGTCTTCTCGCTCAGCTCCACGCCGGTGTACTTGCTGCGCTTCCACTCGCCGTTCTTCAGCGCCGCGTTCGCCTGCGGGATGTTGCGGGCGGTGGCGACCAGCAGACCACAGGCCAGCTCGGCGGCGGTGACGATGTTGGACGTCGGGGCGTTGACGACCATCACACCGGCCTTGGTGGCGGCGGAGACGTCCACATTGTCGAGACCGACGCCCGCGCGGGCGATCACCTTGAGCTTCTTCGCCGCGGCGATGGCCTCGGCATCGACCTTGGTGGCGCTGCGCACGAGGATCGCGTCCACGTCGGCGATGGCGGGCAGCAGCTCGGCCCGGTCCCCGCCGTTGCAGCTGCGGATCTCGAAGTCCGGGCCCAGGGCGTCCACCGTGGCGGGCGACAACTCTTCGGCGATGAGTACGACGGGTTTACCCGTGGAAGCAGTGCTCACGTGGTCTTCAGTCCTCACTAGTCCTATGCGGACGGCCGTCCCGACGGCCGCAGGCGTGAAGGGGGGCAGCCGCGTGAAAGACACACGACGCTGTGAGCCCTGACGCGCTTGTTCCCGTCAGTGTAGTGGCGTACCACAGGCGTTTTGCGCCATAGCGGCAGGATCACCCGCACGTGGTCTTGCATGATGGACAAGTCCGGGACCGGACCCCCGAGGTGCGGGCTCGCGGGTCCGGTCCCTGAGGGCTCAGGCCTCGTCGTCGACCCAGCTCATGAGCTTGCGCAGCTCCTTGCCGGTGGTCTCCAGCAGGTGGTCGCCGTCGGCCTTCTTGTACTCGTTGTACTTCGGCAGACCCGCGTGGTACTCGTCCATCCAGTTCTTGGCGAAGGTGCCGTCCTGGATCTCGGCGAGGACCTTCTTCATCTCGGCCTTGGTCTGGTCGTTGATGATCCGCGGGCCGGTGACGTAGTCGCCCCACTCCGCGGTCTCGGAGATCGACCAGCGCATCTTCTCCAGGCCGCCCTCGTACATGAGGTCCACGATCAGCTTCAGCTCGTGGAGGCACTCGAAGTACGCGATCTCCGGCTGGTAGCCGGCCTCGACCAGGGTCTCGAATCCGGCCTTGACCAGCGCGGAGGTGCCACCGCACAGCACCGCCTGCTCGCCGAAGAGGTCGGTCTCGGTCTCCTCGGTGAAGGTGGTCTTGATGACGCCGGCGCGGGTGCCGCCGATGCCCTTGGCGTACGACAGGGCGAGCGCGAAGGCGTTGCCGGTGGCGTCCTGCTCGACGGCCGCGATACACGGCACGCCGCGGCCCTCCTCGTACTGGCGGCGGACCAGGTGGCCCGGGCCCTTGGGGGCGACCATGCAAACGTCGACGCCGGCCGGCGGCTGGATGAAGCCGAACCGGATGTTGAAGCCGTGGCCGAAGAACAGCGCGTCGCCGTCCTTCAGGTTGGCCTTCACCGACTCCTCGTACACCTTGGCCTGGATCGGGTCCGGGACCAGGATCATGATCACGTCGGCCTCGGCGGCGGCCTCGGCCGGGGTGACGACGCGCAGCCCCTGCTCCTCGGCCTTGGCCTTGGACTTCGAGCCCTCGTGCAGGCCGACCCGGACGTCGACGCCCGAGTCGCGCAGCGACAGCGCGTGGGCGTGGCCCTGGCTGCCGTAGCCGAGGACCGCGACCTTGCGGCCCTGGATGATGGACAGGTCGGCGTCGTCGTCGTAGAACAGCTCGGCCACTTCGGGATTCTCCTAGCGTTTTCGGGTTGTGCGTCCCACCGTATGACGGGCGGGCGGATGAAGGTTGCGGGGTCTCGCCATACGGGCCCCGGGTCGGCCATGATCAGCCGCCCGGCGCCCCAGGGCCCGTCAGGCGGTTCGGTCGAGCGCGCGCAGGCTCCGGTCGGTGATGGAGCGGGCGCCGCGCCCTATGGCGATGGTGCCGGACTGGACCAGTTCCTTGATGCCGTACGGTTCCAGCATCTTGAACATGGCCTCGAGCTTGTCGCTGCTGCCGGTGGCCTCGATGGTCACGGCCTCCGGGGAGACGTCCACGGTCTTGGCGCGGAACAGCTGGACGATCTCGACGATCTGGGAGCGGGTCTCGTTGTCGGCGCGGACCTTCACCAGGACGAGTTCCCGCTGGATCGCCTGGCTGCCCTCCAGCTCGACGATCTTCAGAACGTTGACCAGCTTGTTGAGCTGCTTGGTGACCTGCTCCAGCGGGAGCTCGTCGACATTGACCACGATGGTGATCCGGGAGATGTCGGGGTGCTCGGTGACGCCGACCGCGAGCGAGTCGATGTTGAAGCCGCGGCGGGAGAACAGCGCGGCGATCCGGGCCAGGATGCCGGGGGTGTTCTCCACCAGGACGGAGAGTGTGTGCTTGGTGGACATGGTCTCTCTTCTCTCTGCTGTCCTGGCCTCAGTCGTCTTCGCCGTCGCCGAAGTCCGGACGGACGCCGCGCGCCGCCTGGATCTCGTCGTTGGAGGTGCCGGCCGCGACCATCGGCCAGACCATGGCGTCCTCGTGGACGATGAAGTCCACGACCACCGGCCGGTCGTTGATCGAGTTGGCCTTCTCGATGACGGCGTCGAGGTCGGCCGGGTCCTCACAGCGGATCCCGATGCACCCCATGGCCTCGGCGAGCTTGACGAAGTCGGGGACGCGGGTGCCCGCGTTCTGCTGGGCGGGGGTGTCCGGGCCCGAGTGCAGCACGGTGTTGGAGTAGCGCTGGTTGTAGAAGAGCGTCTGCCACTGGCGGACCATGCCCAGCGCGCCGTTGTTGATGATCGCGACCTTGATCGGGATGTTGTTCAGCGCGCAGGTGACCAGCTCCTGGTTGGTCATCTGGAAGCAGCCGTCGCCGTCGATCGCCCAGACCGTGCGGTCCGGGGTGCCGGCCTTGGCGCCCATCGCGGCGGGGACCGCGTAGCCCATGGTCCCGGCGCCGCCGGAGTTCAGCCAGGTCGCCGGCTGCTCGTAGTCGATGAAGTGGGCGGCCCACATCTGGTGCTGTCCGACGCCCGCGGCGAAGATCGTGTCCTCCGGCGCCAGCTGTCCGATCCGCTGGATGACCTGCTGCGGGGACAGGCTGCCGTCCTCCGGCTGCTCGTAGCCCAGCGGGTAGGTCTCCCGCCACCGGTTCAGGTCCTCCCACCAGCCGGAGTAGTCGCCGACGTGGCCCGCGTCGTGCTCGGCCTGGACCGCGACGACCAGGTCCGCGATGACCTCGCGGGCGTCGCCGACGATCGGCACGTCGGCGGCGCGGTTCTTGCCGATCTCGGCCGGGTCGATATCGGCGTGGACCACCTTGGCGTTCGGGGCGAAGGAGTCGAGCTTGCCGGTGACCCGGTCGTCGAAGCGGGCGCCCAGGGTGATGAGCAGGTCGGCCTTCTGGAGGGCGGTGACGGCGGCGACGGTGCCATGCATACCCGGCATGCCCAGGTGCTGGCGGTGGGTGTCGGGGAAGGCACCCAGCGCCATGAGGGTGGTGGTGACGGGCGCGCCGGTCAGCTCGGCCAGCACCCTCAGCTCGGCGGTGGCCTGGGCCTTGAGGACGCCGCCGCCCACGTACAGCACCGGGCGCTCGGCCTGGGTGATCAGGCGGGCGGCCTCGCGGATCTGCTTGGCGTGCGGCTTGGTGACCGGGCGGTAGCCGGGCAGATCGGTCTGCGGCGGCCAGGAGAAGGTGGTCCGCGCCTGGAGGGCGTCCTTGGCGATGTCGACCAGGACCGGGCCGGGGCGGCCGGTGGAGGCGATGTGGAACGCCTCGGCGATCGTCCGCGGGATGTCCTCGGCCTTGGTGACCAGGAAGTTGTGCTTGGTGATCGGCATGGTGATGCCGCAGATGTCCGCCTCCTGGAAGGCGTCCGTGCCGATGGCCTTGGAGGCGACCTGACCGGTGATCGCGACGATGGGGACCGAGTCCATGTGCGCGTCGGCGATCGGGGTGACCAGGTTGGTGGCGCCGGGGCCCGAGGTCGCCATGCAGACGCCGACCTTGCCGGTGGCCTGGGCGTAGCCGGTGGCGGCGTGGCCCGCACCCTGCTCATGGCGGACGAGCACATGCCGGACCTTCGAGGAGTCCATCATCGGGTCGTACGCGGGGAGGATCGCGCCGCCGGGGATACCGAAGACGGTGTCGGCGCCGACCTCCTCGAGCGAGCGGATGAGGGACTGCGCGCCCGTGACGTGCTCGACGGGGGCGGGGTGGGAACCGCCGTTTCGGGGCCGCGGCTGGGGATGGTGGGCCCCGGTGGCCTGCTCGGTCATCGGCATTCTCTTCTCGGATGAGGGTCTGTGCGGGGAGTGGGAGAGCGGTACGACTTGTGCCAGTGCAACAAAAAACCCCTCGTGCCGTGAGGCAAGCGAGGGGAGCGCGCCGGAGAGGTCCGCAGGGCTTTCGGGGTGGCCCTGCTCAGCCGACGCGCTGTCCAAGTACGAGAATTCGGGTGCGCATGGCTCCGACCCTCCCCCCGGCGCATATCGGGTGTCAAGTGGGTGGGACGGGCGTCTCAGTATTTGAACGGGACGGGGGGTGGGTGTGAGGCTCCGCCCGCCGCGGCCCGTGACCCGCGCCATGCCCGGCGGCGTGTCCCGCCGGGTGCCCGGCCCCATGGAGCGCGACATGGCCCAGGTGGCGCACCGGCAGCGCGCCGCCGACCAGCACGGGGCTGTCCGACCGCGACACAGGGTACGAGCCGCGGTTCAGGGCGCGCCGCAGCCGGTGCTCGTCCAGCGGCCCGGAGAAGGCCGCCCCCTGGGCATGGGAGCACCCCATGGCCCGCAGGGCGACGATCTGCTCAGGCAGGTCGACCCCCTCCGCGAGGGACTGCATGCCCAGGTCTCCGGCGATCCGCAGCAGCCCTGATGTGATCTTGTGCAGCCGGGAGGACTCGACGACGCCCTCCACCAGCCCCCGGTCCAGCTTGAGCACGTCGATGGGGAGCCTGCGCAGCGCCCGGATCGCGGCATAGCCGCTGCCGAAGCCGTCGAGGGCGACGCGCACGCCCAGCCGCCGCAGCGCGCTCAGCCGGTGCTCCAGCTCGTCCAGCGGCACCCGGGGGTCGCTGTCGGTCAGCTCCAGGATCAGCGCGCCGGAGGGCAGGCCGTGCCGGGCCAGCAGAGCCTCGACGCTCTTCGGCGGCATCGACCTGTCCACCAGGCGGCTCGCCGGGAGCCGTACGCACACCGGAACCGGGAATCCGTCACGGCGGCGCTCCGCGGCCTGCTCGACGGCCGCCTCCAGCGTCCAGCGGGCCAGCTCGGCGGTGCGGGCCGCGTCCTCGCCGCCGCGGCCGCCGCGCGCGGTGTCGTGCCCGCTGTCGGCGACCCGCAGGAACTCGGCCGGGGTGAACAGGATGCCCTGGGCGGAGCGCCAGCGGGGCTGGGCGGCGACGGCGGTGATCCGGCCGCCGGCGAGCTCGACGACGGGCTGGTTCAGCAGCACGAACTCGCCGTCGTTGAGCGCGGTCCGCAGCCGGGTGGCGAACTCGGCGCGGCGCGTCACATCGGCCTGCATCTGCGGCGCGTACAGCTCGACCCGGTTCTTGCCCGCGGCCTTGGCGCGGTACATCGCCAGGTCGGCGTTGCGCATCAGCTCTCCGGGGCTGGTGCCGGGCTCGGCGAAGGCGACGCCGATGCTGGCGGCCACCCGGACCTCGGTGCCGCCCACGACCTGGTAGGGCTGGGAGAGCCGGGCGCGCAGCCGGTCGGCGATCTCCAGGATGCGGCACTCGCGGGCGGCGGTGTCCCGGTCGCCGTCGCCGAGGATCAGCGCGGCGAACTCGTCGCCCCCGAGCCGGGCCGCGCAGTCGCCGGACCCGGACCGCACGGACTCCTGGAGCCGGCGGGCCGCCTGGACCAGCAGTTCGTCGCCCGCCTGGTGGCCGACGGTGTCGTTGACCGCCTTGAAGCCGTCGAGGTCGATGAAGAGCACGGCGGTGCCCGCGTCCGTGCGGCGCCGCCCGGCGAGCGCGTGGCTGACCCGCTTGGTGAACAGGGAGCGGTTGGGCAGGTCGGTGAGCGGGTCGTGCTCGGCGCTGTGCTGGAGCTGGGCCTGGAGCCGCACCCGCTCGGTGACGTCCCGGCTGTTGAAGATGAGGCCGCCGTGGTGGCGGTTGATCGTCGACTCCACGTTGAGCCAGTCGCCGGAGCCGGAGCGGAAGCGGCACTCGATGCGGGTGGTGGGCTCCTCCCCCGGCGAGGCGGCCAGGAAGCGCCGGACCTCGTGGACGACCGAGCCCAGGTCCTCGGGGTGGATGAGGGAGGCCAGCTCGGAGCCGACCAGATCGTCGGCGTCGCGCCCGTAGACCCCGGTGGCGGCCGGGCTCACATAGCGCAGGATCCCGGTGGGCGCGGCGATCATGATGACGTCGCTGGAGCTCTGCACCAGGGAGCGGAAGTGGTTCTCCTTCTCCGCCAGCTCCTGGGTGAGCGAGATGTTGTCGAGCAGCATGATGGCCTGGCGGACGACGAGGGCGAGCACGACCGCGCAGGCGGTGAAGAGCATCACCCCGTCGATCGGCCGGCCGTCCATCACGTTGTAGAGGATCCCCAGGGTGCAGACGGCGGCGGCGAAATACGGCGCCAGGGCGGCGAGGGAGCCCGCGCTGGCGCGGCTGGGCTGCGCGGGGCGCGCGGGGCGGCGGACCGTGGTGGGCGGGGCCTGAGCGGCTTCGCGCCGGGCCACCCAGGGGGCGTACGCGAGCAGTATGGAGCCCGCGAACCACCCGGCGTCAAGGATCTGTCCGGAGCGGTAGTGCTCGCGCAGCAGCGGCGAGGTGAACAGCGCGTCGCACAGCACGGTCACGGCGAAGGCGGCGATCGCGGTGTTGATCGCGGAGCGGTTGGTCGAGGAGCGCCGGAAGTGGACCGCGACGACCATGCTGACCAACACGATGTCCAGCAGCGGATAGGCGAGCGAGAAAGCCCTGCGCGCCACGGACTCGCCGCCCCCGCCGAACTGGGCGGTGTGCGCGAGCGCCAGGCTCCAGGACAGGGTCAGCAGCGAACCGGCGATCAGCCAGGCGTCCAGCGCCAGGCAGATCCAGCCGGCGCGGGTCACCGGGCGCTTGGCGAGCACCAGCATGCCGACGATCGCGGGCGGGGCGAAGAGCAGGAAGCAGAAGTCGGCGGGCGAGGGGCTGGGGACGGGGCGGCCGAGCACCACCTCGTACCAGCCCCAGACGCCGTTGCCCAGCGCGGCCATGAACGAGGACGCCGCGAACAGCAGCCAGGCGGGACGCAGCCGCCCGGAGCGCGTACGGCCGTACCACAGGCAGGAGACGGAGGCGGCCAGGGCGGCGGCGCTGAGCCCGAAGTCGCCCATGAACACGGCCAGTCCGGACGAGCCCCAGCCGAGCACCGCGCCCGCCGCGTATCCGCCGCACACCAGGGCCAGCATGACCTGAGGCAGCAGCCCCGCCCCGCCGCCGGAGACCGACGGCCGGGCGAGCACCGCTCCGGTGGCGCTCACCGGACGGCCTTCGAGTGCCGCGCGAGGGCGCGGGAAGCTAGCTGTCGACGCCTGAGTCGCGTCGGGTCGTCGGTCCATTGGCTCCACCGGCCATGCATCGCCCGTCGCCCCCCTTGAGTTCCGGTCCATCGCTGACGCCATTCGGTCAGTGGCGCCAGCCCCCGCTCGGGACGATACACCAGACCCGTCACTCAGGGACATAGGTCATCTACGCACCGTAACCGACAACGGCGTTGTTTATACGGAGTGCAGTCATACCGTGTCTGTATGTGGTGCCACGGGCATTTCATCCGGTCGTTGTGACGATATGACTCAGCGGTTCTCCGGCCGCGAAACGGCGCAGCTGGTCACGCAGCAGCCGCTTCGCGCGGGGCAGGAAGGCCGACGAAGGACCCCCCACGTGCGGGGTGATGAGCACTCCTGGAGCGTGCCACAGCGGATGCCCGGCGGGCAGCGGTTCGGGGTCGGTCACATCCAGCGCGGCCCGCAGCCGGCCCTTCTCCAACTCGACGAGCAGCGCCTCGGTGTCCACCACCGGACCGCGCGCGACGTTCACCAGCAACGCGCCGTCCTTCATCCGGGCCAGGAAGTCTGCCCCGGCCAGGCCGCGGGTGGCAGGGGTGAGGGGCGTGACGAGCACCACCACATCGGCGTCCGGAAGCAGTCGGGGCAAGTCGTCGATCGGGTGCACCGGACCGCGCTCGGTCGTGCGCGGGGAGCGCGCGACGCGAAGGACCCGCTCGCACTCGAACGGCACAAGCCGGTCCTCGATCGCGGCGCCGATCGACCCGTAGCCCACGATCAGCACGGACTTGTCGGCGAGCGCGGGACGGAAGCCCTGGCTCCACCGCCCGGCGTCCTGCTCGCGCACAAAGCCGGGGATGCCGCGCAGCGAGGCGAGGATGAGGGTCAGGGCCAGCTCCGCGGTGCTCGCGTCGTGCACCCCGCGCGCATTGCACAGCCGCACGCCGGGCGGCAGGTCCGCGATGACCGACTGCACATGGTCTATGCCGGCGGTGAGGGTCTGCACGACGCTCAGATTGGTCATGGCGGGCAGCGGCCGCACACCCTCTTTGTTCTTCATGTACGGCAGGCAGTAGAACGCGCAGCGGGCGGGGTCGGTGGGGTAGTCGGACTCGCCGTCCCAGTAGGCGTATTCCAGGCCGTCGGGCAGCCCGTCGATCTCGTCCGCGGGGTAGGGCAGCCACGCGAGGGGGCGCGAGTCGTCGGGAACCGGGTTGTCGGGGACCGGGTTGTCGGGGTTGTCGCTGTGATCTGCGCTCATGCCTGGAGGCTATGCGATCACCGGGCGCACGCAGACGTTAGTTTGGTGCGGGAAACGGGAGGGGTCTGGCCAGGTGGAGCGCAGGAGAATCGGGGCGGCGACGCTCGAGGTGGGCGCGATAGGCCTCGGGTGCATGCCCATGAGCTGGGCGTACACCGCTTCGCAGCGGAGCGGTGAGGACTCGCTGCGCGCCATGCACGCCGCGCTCGACGCGGGCGCGAGCCTGCTGGACACCGCCGACATGTACGGGCCGTTCACGAATGAGCGGCTGGTGGGGCGGGTGCTCAAGGAGCGGCGCCGGGACGCCTTCGTGTCCACCAAGTGCGGGCTGCTGGTGGGCGAGACGCACATCGTGGCCAACGGCCGCCCCGGCTATGTGAAGCGGGCCTGCGACGCCTCGCTGCGCCGACTCCAGACCGACGTCATCGACCTCTACCAGCTGCACCGGGCCGACCCGGAGGTGCCGATAGAGGAGACCTGGGGCGCGATGGCGGAGCTGGTCGCGGCCGGAAAGGTGCGGGCGCTGGGGCTGTGCGCGCTGGGGGTGCGGGCACAGCGGCGGGCCGGGGGCGGGATGCACGACGCCACGGTGCGGCAGCTGGAGCGGGTGCAGCAGGTCTTCCCGGTCAGCTGTGTGCAGGCGGAGCTGTCGGTCTGGTCGCCGGAGGCACTGGAGGCGCTGGTGCCGTGGTGCGCCTCACGGGGGGTCGGTTTCCTGGCCGCGATGCCGCTGGGGAACGGCTTCCTGAGCGGGACGCTGACACCGGGGCAGGGCTTCGAGCCGGACGATGTACGGGCCAGACATCCGCGCTTCACGGCGGAGATGATGGCGGCGAACCAGCCGATCGTGGCCGGGCTGCGCCGGGTGGCGCGGCGGCACGGGGAGTCGGTCACGGCGGCGCAGGTCGCGCTGGCGTGGCTGCTGGGGCAGGGGCGGCATGTGGTGCCGGTGCCGGGGACCAAGCGGGAGCGGTGGGCGACGGAGAACTGCGGCGCCGCCGGGCTCCGGCTGACGGACGCGGACTTCGCGGAGATAGCGGCGCTGCCACCGGCCCAGGGGTCATGGGACTAGAACTCGGGCGGCTCGGGTTCGGGGCCTCGCGCTCTTGGGGGCCGGGCTTGTGTGCGGGGGTTTCCGCGGTGGGAACCGGCGGCGGGGCTGCGGTGTATAAGAATCAGTGCCGTGCCGAGGCACATGTGCCCACGGAGAGGAACCGAAGGTGCGACGTCCTGGTGTGATCCCTGTGCTCGCCTCCGCTGCCGCGCTGCTGCTCGCGGCGGGCTGCTCGTCCGGTGACGGACAGGGCCCCTTCAACCGCCGCCCCAGCACGCCCGGCCCCGAGAAATCCGGGTCCGACGGCGATTCCCCACCCAAGGGGGGTCCTTCCTCCTCTCCCTCGTCCTCCGCCCCGGCAGCCCCGGCCAAGGGCTCGGTGAAGGTGGACCGCACGCTCACCACCAAGCTGGACTCTCCGTGGGGGATCGCCCCGCTGCCCGACGGAAATCTGCTGGTCTCCTCCCGGGACACCGGCAAGGTCTTCAAGGTCGACGCGGACAGCGGCAAGAAGACGGAGGTGGGCTCGGTCGCGGGTGTCTCCCCCGGCGGCGAGGGCGGTCTGCTGGGCCTGGCGATCTCCCCCGACTACGGCTCGAACCCGATGGTGTACGCGTACTTCACCACCGCCTCGGACAACCGCATCGCCCGCATGTCGTACGACGACAAGCGCCCCACCGGCTCCCAGCTCGGCGCCCCGGACACGGTCTTCAAGGGCATCCCCAAGGGCGCCATTCACAACGGCGGGCGGATCGCCTTCGGCCCCGACAAGATGCTCTATGTGGGCACGGGCGACAGCGGGGACCGAAGTCTCGCCCAGGACCAGGAGTCGCTCGGCGGCAAGATCCTACGGATGACCCCGGAGGGCGAACCCGCCCATGGCAACCCCGAGGCCGACTCGGTGGTCTATTCCTACGGCCATCGCAATGTCCAGGGCCTGGCCTGGGACACGGACAAGCGGCTGTGGGCCTCCGAGTTCGGGCAGGACACCTGGGACGAGCTCAACCAGATCGAGCCGGGCAAGAACTACGGCTGGCCGGATGCCGAGGGCAAGGCCGGCAAGGAGGGGTTCGTCGACCCGGTCGAGCAGTGGAAGCCGGAGGACGCCTCGCCCAGCGGCATCGCCTACGCCAAGGGCTCGATCTGGATGGCGGGGCTGCGCGGGGAGCGGCTGTGGCGCATCCCCCTGGACGGCACCCGCTCGGCGGGGAAGCCTCAGTCGTTCCTCGATGGGAAGTACGGGCGGCTGCGGACGGTGGTGGCCACGGACGACGGCAGGCTGTGGGTGACGACGAGCAATACGGACGGGCGCAAGAAGCCGGGCGCGGAGGACGACCGGATCCTGCGGCTGGAGATCTCCTGACGGGAGGCCCTTGTGGCGGGCGGATCCCCTGGTGGGAAGGGTCTCCGCTACGCCAGGGGAGATCACCGGGGCAGCGCCTAGACTGGCAGAAGTCGCTTGCCCCTGGGGGTCACCGTGTTCAACATCATCGAGGAACTGTTCTCGCCGGGCCGAAAGCACACCGAGGAAGAGCGCAACCGCCTGGAGTTGACCGTGGACGACGTGGGCGATGGCGACAAGCCGTGGCGGGGGCCGATCGACCTGGACTCCGGCCGGGTGGTCGTCCGCCCTCGCGAGGGCTGAACCCGCGGCCTGGGCTCCGTCGGGCTGAACCACCGCCCGCCGATCGCAAGCCGCCGCGCGGGCGCTGAGTCCGCGCGGTCCGAAGACCGCCGTGCGGGCCGAACCGCTCAGGGGTCTCCGGCGGATCTTTCCTTCACCCGCACCTTCCCGGCTCCGGTCGGCCCCGCCGAAACGCGGCTCCGCCGTGTGGCCACCGCAGGCATCGGGATCCGCCGGGCACGCCCCTGCCCGGGCGCGCGGCGGCGGGCCGCGGCCTGCGGCCCGTCGGCTCAGCGCACCGCGGCCTCGTCCACCAGGCCGTCCACCAGCCGCAGTCGATGTGCCACCGCCGCCGCCTCACCACGGCCCGACACCTCCAGCTTGGCCAGGATGTTGGACACATGCACACTCGCCGTCTTCGGCGAGATACTGCAATCCCCCGGGGGATAACCCCCGTACCCCCAGCCAACGCCCTCAACGCGCCACCACCCCATCCCCCAAACCATCAACCAACCTCAACCGGTGTGCCACCGCCGCCGCCTCACCACGGCCCGACACCTCCAGCTTGGCCAGGATGTTGGACACATGCACACTCGCCGTCTTCGGCGAGATGAACAGCTCCTCGGCGATCTGACGGTTGCTGCGCCCCAGGGCCACCAGCCGCAGCACATCGCGCTCCCGGGGGGTGAGCCCGAGGGCCGCGGCGGGGTCGGCGGGCTCGGCGGCGGGGTCCGCGGGGGAGGCCGCGGGAAGGGCGGCGATCGGGGTGGTCGCGGCGGCCGCCGGGCCGGATGCCAGCGGCAGCCGGGCGCGGCGGGCCAGCAGCTCGATGCCCTCGCGTAGCGGGCGCGCCGCCAGCCGGACCGCTGTGGCGTGGGCCGCCGCCAGGGGCTCCGCGACCCGCTCGCGGGCCGCGCCCGAGGCCAGCAGCGCCTCCGCCCAGCGGAAGCGGGCCCGCGCCAGGGGGTCCGGGCGGTCCAGCCGCTGGAAGGCGGCCACCGCCTCCGCCCAGCGGTCGGCGTCGTCATGCCCCTCGGCGCGCGCCAGTTCGGCGTCCAGCAGCAGGCCGTAGGCCCGCCACACCGGCACCGGCTGCGCCACCTGCTTGGCCGTCGCCCGGATCCGGGCCAGGGCCTCGCCCCGGCCCGGCTCGGCGGCGGGCAGCCCACGGGCGTCCGCCTCGGCCGCGGCGGCGGCCGTCAGCAGCGGCCAGGTGTAGCGCTGCATGCCGACGCGGAGGCTGTCCTCCAGGGTCCGGCCGAGAAGCTCGCGGGCCTCCAGGATCCCGCCGCGGGCCGCCGCGAGTTCGAGGGAGAGGTGGGTCAGCGGAATGGAGAACTGCGGCTCGGGGATGAGGTTCTGCTGCTCCCGGGCCACCGACAGCTCGCGCTCCGCGGTGTCCCAGTCGCCCCGGGCCAGCGCCAGCCGGGCGAAGCGGTTCAGCGCGATACGGCCCGTCTTGTTGCCGATCGCCATGCGCCGGGTGGTGGCCGCGGCCTCCTCCGCCTCGGCCCAGCGGCCCAGCGACAGCAGCGACTCGGCCATGTTCCCGAACACCCACGCCAGGGAGTCCGGCAGCCCGAAGCGGTCCAGTATCCGCACGCCCTTCTCGGCGACCTCGACCGCCTCGGCCGACCGGCCGAGCCCCTCGAGCCCGGAGACCAGATTGATGAAGCAGCGCCCCACGATGCTCACATCGCCCATCTCGATGGCGGCCTCGCAGACCTCCCGCATCTCGGCGAGGCCGCCCTCCACGTCCCCGGACTCGGCCTTGAAATAGCCCAGCGTCAGCCGGGCGTGGAGCTCGGTGCTCCGGGCGCCGACCAGCCGGGCCAGCTCCACGGCCCGCTCGGCCACCGCGAAGCCGTCCGGCCCGTGCTTGCGGACCATGCTCCAGCTCGCCGCCTCCGCCAGCACATCGGCGTGCACGGCGGACGGCGGCAGTCCGCGCACCAGCTCCTGGGCCCGGCCGAGCTCGGCCCAGCCGTCGCCCCGCCCCAAAGACCCCACCAGCTTGGATTTCTGGGTCCAGAACCACGCGGCCCGCAGCGGGTCCTCGCTCTCGTCCAGATTGCGCAGCGCCCGCTTGGTGACGGTCAGCGCCCGCTCCCGCTGCCCTGACCTGAGCGCGGCCACCACCACCTCGGCCAGCAGGTCCAGATGGCGCAGCGCCGTGTCGTCACAGCCGCACGCGGGATACGCCTCGGCGTAGTCGAGGGGGCGCTGCTCCTCGCGGATCCCCTCGGGGACGTCTTCCCACAGCTCCATGGCGCGCTCCAGCAGCCGCAGCTGCTCGGCGTGCGCATACCGCCGACGGGCCTCGACGGAGGCCCGCAACACGGCGGGCAGGGCCTTGGCCGGGTCGTGTGCGTGGTACCAGTAGCTGGCCAGGCGGGCCGCGCGCTCATCGGCCCGCACCAGCGCGGGCTCGTCCTCCAGCGTCTCCGCGTAGCGCCGGTTGATGCGGGAGCGCTCGCCAGGCAGCAGATCGTCGGCCACGGCCTCGCGGACGAGGGCGTGGCGGAAGCGGTAGCCGCTGTCATCGCCCGTGGGCCGCAGGATGTTGGCGCCGACGGCGGCGCGCAGCGCGTCGATCAGGTCGTCCTCGCCGAGCCCGGCGACCGCGCGCAGCAGTTCGTACTCCACGGTGGAGCCGCCCTCGGCGAGGAAGCGCACCACCCGCTGGGCCCCCTCGGGCAGCGCCTCGACCCGCACCAGCAGCAGATCGCGCAGCGATTCGCTGAGGCCCGTGGCGCAGCCCTCGCTGATGCTGCGGGCGATCTCCTCGACGAAGAAGGCGTTTCCGTCGCTGCGCTCGAAGATGCGGTCGACCAGTGCCCGGTCGGGCCGGGCGCCGTGGATCCCGGCTATCTGGGCGCGCACTTCGGAGCGGTTGAAGCGGGGCAGCTCGATACGGCGCACCGCCCGCATCCGGTCGATCTCGGCGAGGAAGGGGCGCAGCGGGTGGCGGCGGTGGATGTCGTCGGAGCGGTAGGTGGCGACGACCAGCAGCCGGGCGCCGATCAGGGAGCGGAAGAGATAGCCGAGCAGCTCGCGGGTGGAGCGGTCGGCCCAGTGCAGGTCCTCGATCACGACGACCAGCGTCCGGTCGGTGGCCAGCCGCTCCAGCAGCCGGACGGTGAGCTCGAAGAGCCGGGCGCGGCTGTCCTCGTCACGCGACTCGCGGGCGGTCTCGCCCAGCTCGGGCAGCAGCCGGGCCAGCTCGCCCTCCTGCCCGGCGGCGGCCCGGTCGAGTTCGTCCCCCAGCTTGCGGCGCAGCGCGCGCAGCACGGTGGACACGGGGGCGAACGGCAGGCCGTCGACCCCGATCTCCACACAGCCGCCGACCGCGGCGGCGGCCCCGGCGGCCGTGGCCCCGGTCAGGAACTCGTCCACGAGCCGGCTCTTGCCGACCCCCGCCTCTCCTCCGACGAGCACCACCTGCGGCTCGCCCCCGGCGGCGCAGGCGAGCGCGTCGGTGAGAACGGCGAGTTCCTGGGCGCGGCCGACGAACACCGGGCTGACTGACGTGTGCTGCACGACGTCGAGCATCGCACAGGGGTCCGACAGCCGGGGGGCGAGGGACCGGCCCCGGGACTGGCCCCGGGCGGCGCCCTGGGCGATGCCGGGGACCGGCGCGGTGCGCGGTACGGGCAGCACGGCGCGGCCCGGTCTCAGGCCACGGTGCCGTACGCGCGCGGCGTACGGCGGCCGCCGCCCCGCCGGTTCACGGCCTTCACCCGCCCTTCGGGTTCCTCGACACCGGACCGGCCGCCGCCCTCGCGCCGCGCCTGGCGGGCCACCCGGTACTCGGCGGCCTCGCGCAGCGCCTCGGCCTGGCGGATCTTGTACAGCTCGTGGTGGAACATCGTTTTCTCCTGGGTGGTCGTTCACGGATCCCCGTCGTGACGGGGTTCTCAACGTCCCTCCACTTTCGTCCGCAAGGGGGGTCCACCACATCGGGAGAGTGCCTGATCTCCGCCCGCGCCGGGGCCTTAGACCTCCTGAGCCCCACCCGGCACCGGGTCCTTAGGACGGCTCAGGGGCCTTAGTCCCGGGGCCAGGGCCAGGGTGACCGTGACGGAGGCCGCCGCCATGAGGGCCATCGCGGTCAAGGGTGAGGTGTGCTGGGCGACGGCGCCCGCGAGGGCGGCCCCGACGCCCTGCATGGTGAGCATGCCCGAGGAGTGCAGCCCGAGCGCGTGCCCGCTCAGCTCGTCGGGCGTCAGGGCCATCAGCCGTTCCTGGAGCAGCAGGCTCGCCGCGAAGCCGACCGACGCGAGGGCGACCGCGGCCGCCGCGAGCGGCAGCGGCGGGTGCAGGGCGAAGACCAGGTACGGGGCGGCGAGCAGCAGCCGCAGCGGGGCGCCGAGCCGCTCGCGCCACCACGGCGGTACGAACCGGCCGGTCAGGGTGTCGCCGACGAGCATGCCGAGGGCCGCGCAGGCCAGCAGCAGCCCGGCGTGCCCGGGAGCGTAGGGGACGAAGAGGGATTCGCAGCCGACGATCAGCCCGTTGGGCACCCACAGCGCGAGATAGACATAGCGGCGTGGAACCGAGGACCACAGCCGGGCGTTGTTCCGCCAGGTCTCGGCGACCGACGGCCGCCCCGCGGCCCGCGCCGGCCGCCGGCTGAGCCCGAAAAGCGCGACGAACGCCCCGACGAGATACAGGGCGGCGGCGACGAGGAGGGTGCCGCGCGGCGACAGCGCGGTCACCAGGACGCCGCCGGCCGCGTAGCCGCAGATCTGCATGGTGCCCGTGGACATGTTGAGCACGGAGCGGCCGAGCAGATAGCCGTCCCGCACCAGGATCTCGTTGAGCAGCCCGTAGCTCACCCCGCCGCCCAGCGAGGCGGTCGTTCCCAGGAGCAGGAGGATCGCGAAGACGGCAGGCACCGGCAGGCCCGGGACGGCCTGGGCGGCGGTGCCCAGGGCGAACAGCAGCCCCAGGCCGCACAGGGCGGCGCGCGGCGGCAGCCGGTCGGCGGCCGACAGCAGCACGGTCGCGCCGATCACATGGGCCAGGGAGGGGCCGAACATGCTGAGGGCGGACAGCAGCGGTGAGCCGGTCGCCGCGTACACCAGCGTGCCCAGGGCCAGCCCGCTCATCGTCGAGGCGGCCGCCTTCAGGGTGCCGGTGAGGAAGAGCGGAGTGAACTCCGGTACGGCGAACAGCTCTCGGTAGGTGCGCATGGCCCGGAGTCTCGGCGGCCCCCGCCCGCCGGCGTTACAGTTTCGCGCGCACGCGAAACGATTGGGCTGAGCTGATGGGCTGGTGGCAGGTCAACGCGGACACCCTCGCCGGGAGCCGGTTCGTGGTCTCACCGCTCGCCGAGGCCGTCGCGGGCCTGATCTCCCTGCACCGGGGCGTGGCCGAACACGCGGGCCAGCGCGCCTGGCTCGACGCCCATCTGCCCGCCTACCGGACGCGGCTGGCCGGCGACCCGCTCACCGCGCTGACCGTACGGGCGGCGGTGGGCCACCGCTGGCTCGCCGACTTCCTCACCCCCACGCCCACCGGCGACGGCGAGCCGGGCTTCGCCGAGGAGTTGGCGTACGTCCGCGCGACCCCGCCCGAGGCCGCCCGCGCCGATCTGACCGTCTCGCTGCGCGGCCCGCTCCCCGACCCGCTGCGCCGCTGCGATCCGGCGGAGCGCGCCGCCGACATCCTGGAGTGGGTGTGGACGCGGACCGTGCTGCCCAGCTGGCCCCGCCGCCGGCGGATCATCGAGGCCGATGTGGTGGCGCGCACGGCGCAGCTGAGCCAGGGCGGCTGGGCCGCGGTGGTGGACGCCATGCGGCCGGGGATGCGGTGGCTCGGGGAGAGCCGGCTCCAGATCAACCCTTACGACTACCCGCCGCGGGAGATCTCCGGGGCGCGGCTGCTGTTCGTCCCGGTTACCCCGCACACCGGCTGGGTCTCCTGGGACGCTCCGCGCCGGTACGCCGTGGTCTACCCCTGCTCGGGCGCGCTGGCCGAGGCGGACCGGGCGTCGGTGCCCGAGTCCCTGGGCAGGCTGCTCGGGCCGGGCCGGGCGGCCGTCCTCGTGCTGCTCGACAGCCCGAAGAGCACCACGCAACTCGTCGCGCTGACCGGCCAGGGGCTGGGCTCGGTGGGCCGCCACCTCAAGGTTCTGCTGGACGCCGGCCTGGTGCGGCGGCGGCGCGCCGGGCGGTCCGTGCTCTACTACCGGACGGCCGCGGGCGAGGTGCTGGTGACGGCGCGGGAGACCGGCGAGTAACCCGAAGTCCCCCTCAGCGCACGCCTGCCCGTACGGCCCCCGCGTCTTCTTCCTCCTCGGGTGCGCGCTGTCCCGGCAGCAGGGACGGTCCGTCCGCCGCGCGCTCGCCCGGCCCCTCGATGCTGATCCTCGGCAGCCAGCGGTCCAGCTGGCGCGGCAGCCACCAGTTGGCCCCGCCCAGCAGATGCATGACGGCGGGCACCAGGAGCGTACGGAGGACGAAGGCGTCCAGGGCGACGGCGGCGGCCAGGCCGATGCCGAACATCGCGATGATGCGGTCGCCGCTGAGCACGAAGGCCGAGAAGACGGCGATCATGATGACGGCGGCGGAGTTGATGACCCGGCTGGTCTCGGCGAGCCCGACCCGCACCGCGACCCGGTTGTCCCGGGTCTGCCGCCACTCCTCGTACATCCGGCTGACCAGGAAGACCTGATAGTCCATGGACAGCCCGAAGAGCACCGACACCATGATCACCGGCAGGAACGGCTCGATCGGGCCGGCCCGGCCGAGCCCCAGCAGCTCGCTCCCCCACCCCCACTGGAAGATGGCGACGACGACCCCGAAGGACGCGGCGACGGCGGCCACGTTCATCACGGCCGCCTTGACCGGAATGCCGATGCTGCGGAACGCGAGCAGCAGCAGGACGCAGCCGAGGCCCACGACCACCCCCACGAACAGCGGCAGCTTTCCGACGATCACCATCGCGAAGTCGTCGTAGCCCGCGGTCAGCCCGCCGACGTACACCCGGAGCGAGGTGGCCTCGGCGGCCCTGGGCAGCACCTCGTGGCGCAGCCGGGACACCAGCTCGGAGGTGGCGCGCGACTGCGGGGCGGTCTCGGGGACGACCGTGATCACGGCCGTGTCGCCGCTGGTGCTCAGCTCGGCCCGGCTCACCGAGGCGACGCCCTCGGCGCCGCGCAGGGTCTCGGGGAGCTTGTCGAACGCGAGCCGGTCGGCGGCGCCGTCGATCCGGCCGACGAGCGTCAGCGGGCCGTTGAAGCCGGGCCCGAACCCCTCGGCGAGGAGGTCGTAGGCCTTCCGGGTCGTCGAGGAGGCCGGGTCGTTGCCCTGGTCGGAGGTACCCAGCCGGAGCGAGAGCGTGGGCAGCGCGAGGACCAGCATCAGCACGGCCGCGATGGCGCCGAGCAGCTTCGGGCGCCGCTCGACCAGGGCCGACCACCGGACCGCGAACCCGCCACGCGCCTTGGTCCGCGGCCCGCGCTCGGCCAGCCGGCGCCGCTCGCGCCGGCTCAGGGCCCGGGTGCCGATCACCCCGAGCAGCGCGGGCAGCAGGGTGACCGACGCGGCGACGGTCAGCAGGACGGTCAGCGCCGCCGCGACCGCGACCCCGTTCAGAAAGCTCAGCCGCAGCACCAGCATGCCCAGCAGCGCCACACAGACGGTCGCCCCGGCGAAGATCACCGCGCGTCCCGAGGTGGCCACCGCGCGCCGGGCGGCCTCGTCGACCGGCAACCCCGCCTTCAGCCCCTGGCGGTGCCGGGTGACGATGAACAGCGCGTAGTCGATGCCGACGCCGAGCCCGATCAGCGTGCCGAGCATGGGCGCGAAGTCGGCGACGGTCATGGCGTGGCCGAGCAGCCCGACGCCCGCGTACGCGGTGCCCACGCCGACCACCGCGGTGGCGATCGGCAGGAACGCCGCCGCGAGCGAACCGAAGGCCAGGAAGAGGACGACGGCGGCCACGGCGACCCCGATGACCTCGCTGAGGTGGGCGGAGCCCATCCCTTGGGCCGCGCCGATGCCCGCGCCGCCCATCTCCACCTCGAGCCCGTCGGCCGCCGCGGCGCGGGCGGTGTCGACCACTTCGCGCACCTGAGCCTCGCCGAGTTCGGAGGCGGGCTTGTCGAAGGCGACGGTGGCGTAGGCGGTGTGCTCGTCGGCGCTGATCCGGGCCGCGTCCACAGCACTGTCGCCGTACGGCCCGGTGACGGAGACGACTCCGGGCAGCTTCTCGACCCGCTCCAGCGCCGCCGCCATGCGCTGCCGCACGTCCACCGCGCGCACGGTGCCCGCGTCGCGCGCCGTGTGCCAGACGATGGTGTCGCTGTCCCCGGCCTGCCCCGGGAACTCCCGCCCCATCAGCTCGGAGACCCGCGCCGAGTCCGTCCCCGGGATGCCGTAGTCGTTCGAGTACGCGGACCCCGTGACCGCGGCCGCCACCGACACCCCCGCGAAAGCGGCCAGCCACAGCGCGATGACGACGAAGCGGCGCCTGAGGCACCACCGGGCGAGTGCGGCCATGGTCTGCTTTCCGGGTAACGCGCCGAACTCGCCGGGCCCGGAGGGAGACCGGCCGGACCCGTGGCGGCTAACGCACTGATGAACATGTGAAGGAACGCCGCACGTCCTGAAGCTGGACCGGCGGCGAACTCCCCCTGCACTCTGACAGCCGGAAAAGATCCTTTGCCCCCTTTGTGGACTTTCCCACACCGCCCGCGGGAATGCGGTCCGCCACTGGTCCGCCACCCGTCAGCGGCCGTTCACCAGGGCGGCGGAGCACGGCTGGGGGCGCCGCTCCGTCAGGGCGCCGATGCCGCGTGGCGGGTGGCGCGGAGCCGTCGTCCGGGCATGAGCAGCCCGCCCGCCCGCCATAGGCGGTCATTACCCCCACATCGACCGATACCCGCATAAGATCCGTGGTCACATGCCCGCCCGCCGCGCGAGCCGGGAAAGGATTCCGCATCCGCATGAGCACGCCGTTCCCCACCGGCCGCCGCCCGCGCATCGGCATCGGCGGTATGTCCGTCCGATCCGCCACCTTCAGCCCGCACCGCACCACGTACGACGACTTCCGCGTCACCCGCGGCGCCGAGCTGCTGGCCCGCGACGCCTGGACCCGCCCGGACGGCGACCTGAGCGGCCCGGTCGAGTGGGTTCCGCTGGTCCACGCCGTGGCGGTGCCGGGCGGGCCGGTCGAGCCGGAGGCGTACCGGCGCCTCAAGGGTGAACTGGTGGACCGCATACGGCAGATCGGCCCTCTCGACGGCCTCGTCCACGAACTCCACGGCGCGATGGGCGTCGTCGGCCTGGAGGACGCCGAAGCCGACCTGACCGAGGCCGTACGGGAGGCCCTCGGCCCTCGCGCGCTGATCTCCGCCGCCATGGACCCGCACGGCAATGTCTCGCGCCGGCTCGCCACCGCGCTGGACCTGGTCACCGCGCACCGCCCCGCCGCGCACAGCAACGCCGCGCACCGCCCCGCCGCGGGCCAGGACGCAGCCCGGACCCGCGAGCGCGCCGCCCGCAAACTCGTCGAACGCCTCGCCGCCGGCAAGGGCCGCCCCCACCTGGCCTGGGTGCAGGTGCCGGTGCTGCTGCCCGGCGAACGGACCAGCCCGCGCCTGGAGCCCGCCAGATCCCTGTACGGGCGGCCGGCCTCCATCGAGGAGCTGGACGGCATCGTGGACGCGGCGGTCTGGGCCGGCTGGCCCTGGGCCGACGAGCCGCGCTGCAAGGCGGCCGTCGTCGTCACCGGCGACGACCCCGCACTCGCCGTCGAGCAGGCCCGCTCGCTGGCCACGGAGTACTGGGACCTGCGCCACGACTTCGTGTTCGCCGCCCCCGCAGGCGACGCCGACGAGTGCGTCGAGGCGGCCGTCGCCTCCCCCGCCCGCCCGTTCCTCATCAGCGACACCGGCGACAACCCGGCGGCGGGCGGCGCGGGCGACCTCCCGTACATGCTGGGGCGGCTGCTGGCCCACGAGGACCTGGCAGCCGGGCGCGTCACCGCCCTGCACGCCGGCATCACCGATCCGGCGGCGGTCGCGGAGTGCTTCGCCGCGGGGGTGGGGGCGGGGGTGCGGCTGTCGGTCGGCGGTACGCACGGGCCGTACGAGCCGTACGAGCCGTACGAGCCGTACGAGCTCTCCGGCGAGGTCGTGGCCCTCCGCGAGGCCGACGAGGTCGGCGGCGACGTGGCCGCCGTGCGGCGCGGCGGGGTGACCGCGGTCCTGGTCAGCCGCCGCAAACCGTTCCGCTCCCGCGCGGACTTCGGCGAGCTGGACCCGCGCGGATACGACCTGGTCGTCGTGAAGGCGGGCTGCCCGGCGCCGGAGTTGTCCGACCTGGCGGCCGACTGGCGCCTGGCCCTCACCCCGGGCGCCGTCGACCAGAACCTGCGGCGGCTGGGCCACCGCCGCGTGGAGCGCCCCCTGTTCCCCCTCGACCCGCACATGCCGGCCCCGGACCTCACACCGGAACTGCTGTAGCGGCGGCCGCGCGGCCCCGCCACGTGACGCAAAGGTCGGCGGCGGGGGGGGGGGCCGGGGGCCCCCCCCCCCCCGGCCGGGGGGGGGGGGGGGGCCCCGGGGGCCGCCGAGGAGCCGGGGACTGGGCGGCGGCGGGGCGCC